>JAGYMZ010000003.1 GCA_018400295.1 Bacteroidales bacterium
ACGTATGAATATAATGTAGCTGACGGTCAGGAAAAAGATCAAAATCAGGGAAATGATGCCGGCCTTTGAGCTGAGCAGGATCACCATGATGCTGAAGAAAAGGATCAGGGCCAGGACCAGGATCTTCCCGCCGGTTTTAATCCTCCGGCCATCCCGGATCAGCAACCAGATCAGGATGGCCTCGGCCAAACACAGGAACATGGCGGAATAGCTGGGATGATGAAACATGGACAAACGGATGTAATAAAAAGATTCCGGAATATGCGTCGAGGCATATTGTATGGCGGCCCAAACAAGGTTTAACAGGGAAGCCAGAACATTTCCGGCCACAAATGCAAGCAGGATGCAGACCGTCCGGTTGCCCTTCCAGTAATCATACTGCAAAGTAGAGAACACCAACGGGAAAATAAACATGGGCAGCTTTACCTGCAGACTGAACAGGCCTTCCTGCATATTATCCGTATACATGAGTCCGGCCAGATATACAAAAAATAACCCGGAAAAAAGCAAGGTATCCAACCGGTGATGGGAATGCCGGATGTCCTGAAATTTCTGCAGGAACCTGCCTTCAAGCAACCAGTTTAAAAAAACCAGGACAATGATATAGGAAGAAATGATCCTGAAAAGAGGGATTGCAAAGGCAAGCCCCAGTAATAAAAAATAAAGGATCCTATTATGTATATTCCTGCGGAACAATGCTGCGGGTTTTTCAGTTCTCTAAATTAGCGGTTTTTCTGAAGCCTTTGACATAATATGGCCAAGCAGTTCATCTGCGATCTTCTGCCGGTCGAAATACCGTTCAACGTAAGTCCTGCCGTTTTTACCCAGGCTTCGCAACAGGGAAGGGTTCGAATACAATTCCAGGATCTTGTCTTTCAGCGCATCTGCATTGCCGGGTTCGAAGGATAGGCCGGCCTGTCCTTCCCGGATGAAGAGCTTTTCGGCTTCACCCTCAACACCCAGAATAACCGGCTTTTCCATAGCCAGCACCTCAAATATCTTTGACGGGATGGCCCCCCTGAACAGGTCCAGTTTTTTCAAAGGTACAACGGATGCATCGCATTCCCGCAAAACAGCCGGGATTTCTTTTTTTGATACCGGTTCCGGGAAACAAACATTCTGCAGGCCCATTTTTTCTTTCAATTCCACAAGATCCCTCTTTAAGGGACCGCTTCCCAGGATCACAAAATGGATGTTCCGGTACCCCTTAAGCCTGCCGGCAGCTTCCAGCAAAATTTCAATGCCCTGTGCATGTCCCAGTATCCCGGCATACAACAGGACAAAATCGCTCTCTGACAAACCAAGCCGCTTTCTCCATCCCGTTTTTTCCATCTCCGGATGAAACGCACCAGGATCTATGCCGTTCCTGAACCAGAAGACATCCGCCTGCGGAAAACGCCCTTTGATGTTGTTCACTATGCCCATGGTCTGGCCGGTCACCAGGAAGGACCTGCGGTACAGGAAGGCTTCCAGCTTATAAGAAATCCCCAGGAGGAAACGCGACCGCACCAGGCCCAGTCTCTCAGCACTTTCAGGCCAGAGGTCTGATACATTGAAGATCAGCTTCGCCCTCTTGAATGCCTTCAGGACCCAGGCTGAAATGCCCAAAAAAAGCGGAGGGGACTCACAAAGAATATAATCCTGCCGCCCTGCCATGAACAAACCGGACATCATGGAAGTAAAAACAAAAGAAAAATAATTGAGGAGCCTCAAAAATACAGATCTGCTTTTGCTTATAAAAATCCATGACCGGTAAACCGGAAAACCGTCCGGGGATTCCCTGGCAAAACATTTGCGCCGGTATTCCGGATGCACTTTCATTGCCGGATAATTCGGCATGGCGGTGACCACGCTCACCTGAACACCCTGCTTGTGGAAACGAAGGGCAAGATCATGCAAGCGGTTCTGTGCTGCCCCGGTTTCCGGAGGATAATACTGGGTAAGGATCAGTATACGCATGGGCGTTTTGCTCATTGTTTTTCCCGATAGGGCCTTCCTTGGCGCAATGATTGAATGCCGGATCAGAACGGGCGCTTTAACCATTCCTCCGGTGGATATTTCAGATCAAACAAGTTTTTCATAAAAAGAGGACAATACCTCCTTTTCCTTTTCCCAGGAAAATTCGCTTTGTACCATTTCCCGGGCTTTCAAGCTCATCCGTTGCCTGTTGCCTTCATGCTCCAGGAGTTCATCCAACGCAGCAGCTATCTCCTCCGGTCTTTCCGGATCGGCAAATAAGGCCACCGGGCTGAAATATGCTTTCCATTTTTCAAAATTGCTCATGACCATGGGCAATCCACAAGCCATATATTCAAAAGGTTTGTTCGGCATGGCAAAAATATGGTTGTCCACCGCATAAAAATTGATGACTCCAATATCGGCAGCTTTCATCCATGAATAGTGCTTCCCGAAAGGCACATTCCCCAGGTAACGGGTTTTCTCCCATCCATCAAGTTCCATGCATTCCTTCCGGAACCTTTCATCTTCCCAGGGCCCCAGAAGCCACAATTCGGCATTGTTCCGCACGCTGCCTATGGCCATGATAATCTCCCTGATCCCCCGGATCCGGTCCAGTCCGCCTGCAAACAAAACCACCGGATGTTCTTTTGTCACCTTTTCTTCCGGAAAACGGTCAATCAGTCCCAAAACCGGATAATTGCTCACCACCACGGTCTTATCAGCCGGAAAACGCGCTGCGATCTCAGCGGTTACGGCAATCATCCCGGTGAACAGGGATGCGCCAAGCCATTCGGCAAAAGTCATTATTGCAGCCATACACCGGCGTATTATCAGGGGGCCAAGCCATGTTTTCGTACGGATCTGGCCGGGATAATCCTCATGCACATCATAAATTACCTTTTTCCCCGACAAACGCAGGAAAATACCTATGGAAATAAGTTCCGGATCATGGAAATGATATATGTCGGCTTTTATTTTTCGGGCCTTTCGCAATAATTCCATGGATCCTGCCAACATCCTGGGTATCCTTTTCACACGCTTCCGTATGGGAATGTATGTGATCTCCCCGGACGAAAAATTCTTTTCATACGGAGCGATCAGCGAAACCTCATATCCACATGCTGCCAGAGAGAGGCATTCCTTCTGGTAGATCCGGACATCATTTGGTTTATGTACGGTAGTCAGATGACAGACCTTCACGTTTTGCTTTTTCATAAGGCCCGGTATATTGCAAGGTATTTCTCCCTGTTCTTATGCTTATCCGCTTTACCTGCCAGTATTTCCCTGTTTATCCGGGAAATTTTACGTCCATCCAGCGAAAGGGCCTTTCTGAAAGAAGTTCCGCATATATGTTCGCAGATCACTCCGTTGTATCCGTCGATCACCCATTCATGGTTGGCCGGCAGGTTTGACAAAACCGGAACACACCCAGCGGCCATGGCTTCGAGCAAACCAACGGAAGTGGCATCAGAAACGGGATTGGAAACATAGATCATGGCCCTGCGATAAAAATCCATGTTTTTTTGCCGGTCAACCCACCCGGTAAATTCCACCTTTCCATCCATTTTTAATTTGTCCGTCAGGCCCTTTAATGTCACGGTTTGTGGTCCGCTTCCGGCAATGACCAGTTTCCAGCTTTCCTTTTCCCTTGCTTTGCAAAAATCAGCAAAAGCCCGGATTATTTGATCTATCCGGTACAAGTCATGATGCATCCGGTTGCTGTAGATCATTTTTTCCTTTTCCGGAAGATCTTTCGGAAGTTCCGTTCCCGGGTGTATGATCTCAACACGTGGACAGCACCCATCCCCGGCCAGGGAATGGATCACGTATGCGACATAGGCCGAATCACAGATAATCACTTCGGCTTTCTTCAGGATCTCTTTGGTCATCTTGCGGAAAAGCCTGCCTTTCCCAGGGGTTAGCAGAATATCACTGCCCAGGGCCGAAACCACCAGCGGCTTCATTCCATTATTTGCTTTTACAGCAAGCCATGCTTCTGTGCCTGCCTGCTGGACATGTATTACATCGGGATCGAAAGCCTTAATGACGGAACGGATTTTCCGGATCGAGGAAGGAATCGAATGTATTTTCCTGACAGAAAGATCCACCGTTTGCATCTTTTCCCATCGTATATGGCCCGTTTCCCTGTTTGTCAGCACCATCACCTCATCCACCAAAGAGCCAGCCATCTCCAGGAAACCGGCTGTATGTATGGTATTATTCCCTATCAGGAGCAGTTTTTTCATGATCATTCAAAGATAAAACATCCGTAAAAAACAGGCCGTTCATAAATGCAAACATCAAAAGTATGCGCTGGTCATTGATCGGATTGTTCATAAGGGCCGTTATCAAAATAACCGCCACGAACAAAACATACGGGGCAGACCTTCGTATATCCATCCGGTTGAAATAATAGATCAGTGGAAAAACGATCATCAACAGGTAAAGGACCAACCCGGCAAACCCGTACCTCCACAATATCAGGATGTACTCGTTTTCAGAGTATATCTTATGGCCATAATAATATTCTTTCCATGGGCCATGGCCAAAAACCGGTTTGTCCAGAACCATATCCCACAGCATTTTCCAGGTTTCGATCCTTCCGCTGAAGAAACGTTCCGAGATGTCATCTTCCACCACATTCGTAAGATACTGAGAAGCCGGGATATAATCCTCCCTGTCCATTTCACTACTTTTTTTGGTCAGCGCTTTCTTGTCTCCGGGACTTAATTCTTTCTGCAGGCGTATATCCGCAAACTCTACCATATTGATGCCAATGAAAATTACAACAAAACAAATGAGTTGGGCGAATATTTTTCTGTAAGTCAAGCGGTTCAAAATTATGTTAAGCAGGGTCAGCACCACAAAGGCAACCATGCCCGTACGGGATTGTGTCAGCAGCAAACCCAGAAAAGAAAGAAAATAAACAACATCATATTTACGGAAGGTCTGCTTTGAAGGAGCAAAAATCGCAGCAAAAAACAAGAACAATATTCCGTTATTGTTCGGATTGCTCATGGTTCCCATCATTCGCTTGGTGGCCGGATCCCCGGCAGAATTTTTCCCAAAGAACATCAAGCGTTCATCCGGCACATAAAAAGGTTCAATGATGTCATTGAACCCAAGGATGTTAAAATAATGAAAGCAGTTGAATGCCAGCACAACATAAAACAGATATCGGAGGTACTCCTTGAATTCATATTTCCGGATCATGTGATAAAAGAAAAGGAAAAATACAATGTATTTAAATACTTTATATATTTCAAAAAAATCACGATATGTTGAATACGGATGATTTATCAGTATGGTGAACAACACGTATATGGAAATCGCGCCCAGCAATGCTGAATAAGGATTTACATTGTTCTTTTTATTATCCAGCACTACCAGCAAAGCCAGCGGAAACAAAACATCCTCAAGGCGAAACAAAAAATAATCGGGAAAGAGGCGGAATGGGGGCAACATAAACAGGGAAAACAGGATCACATAAAACAATCCTTTTTCAAAAGAAAACTTTTTAGCGCATGCGTTAAGAACCATAGTTGTTCATATATGCTTCGGATACCGGAATTTTACTGCTCCTGCAAATATACGGGAAATCTGCACTTTTACAAGGGTTCAGGAATCATCAATACTCCATGCATCATACGATCCCTGAAGATCCGGATAATCCCTGAGCAGGTTTTCATCAATGCTGCGTGTATCGCCAATGACTTTGGCGGGGTTCCCGCGTATTATGGAAAAATCAGGAAAGTCTCCGGCCACATTACTGTAAGCCGCAACGATGGATCCTTTTCCGATATTTGTGTTTGGCATGATCAGGGAATGCGGCCCGATAAAAGAGTATTTTCCAATGCGAATTTTTCCCCGGACATATCCCTTATGTTCTTTGGTTTCTATATAACGCCTGCCATAAACACGGATGGAATTATGGCTTGAATGTGTGGTAAGACTTATGAAATTCGTGACCTGGCATCCCTCTCCGATAAAAACACCCTGACTGGCCTCTATGAAATTGTAATGCCCGATAAAGACATGGTCGCCCAGACTGAGGCCCTCCGGATGGTCAATAAACACCGTATTACTGATGCGGGTATTTTTTCTCAGCGTCCCGTCAGGGTTTCTGTATCCCCGGACCATCATGATCCGGATTTTTCTGTTCCGCAGATCACAGGCACGGTTGTATATTTTTCTCCAGATACGAGCAAGCATGTGGGTATATTTTTATTTATATGCATTTCGGACTCCCTGTCCTGCAATACTATAATACCAATAGATGGCAAAGATCATAACACTGCCGCAGGAAACGCTCATGAGTATGAATGCCAGTTTATAATCCCCGGTAATGCCACCTATTCCCAAGGAGACCATTCTGAGAACAACATCCACGATGGTGATGAGCATTGCCTCCTTCTGCCGGTTCATCACAACCGTAAGGCAGGAAGCGGGGGCGGCAATAAAGTTAAGAAATATCCAGGGAATGATGATTTGAGCAATTTCCCCCGACACCCGGTAATCGTCACCAAAAACAAAAGCGAAAATATCCGGCGTAAAAATAAAGAGCATCCCGAACAGCGGCAGGCCGATCAGAAAGAGGTCGCGGTAAATCCGAAGCACCATGGGCCTCAGGTTCGTTCCCTCCTCCACGGCACGGGAAGCCCGCTGATAAAAAACCTGATACAGGGCATTCCCAATGAGTCCCACAGGCGCTTTTAATATGCGGAAGGCAAAACTAAAAGACCCCAGTATGGTTTTCGTGAAAAAATAAATAATAACCATCACAATTCCATGGTCTTTCAGCGTATCCATGAATGCATGGGGTGTGTTTATCCGGGGAAAATTGCGATAGTCCCGCCCATTTTTTTTTATCCCTGTCCAGGTAACATCACGGCTAAAATCCCTGAAATGCCTCAGTGCTTTCCATGACAATATGATCCCGGCAGTCAACTGGCCAAGGATCTGACCAAGGATCAGGCCCAGTGGGGTCAGGCGAAAGGCACCGGCGAGAAGCTGCGTGGCCGACAAGGCTCCGGATTGAGAAACCCGGCTCACAGCGTTCTTACCAAAGGTTTTGTTCCGGGTAGACCAGTAATTAAAGGTTTGGTAGAGTCCCATCGAAAAAACCATCACAGGTATGAGGAAGATCCATGGATCCAGCTCCGGGGCATCAAAAAATAATACGATGCCATTCTTGAAAACTGCGATGAGCAGAAGGGATGCCAGGGAAACGGAAGTCGTGATCAGCAGGGATAGAACAATGATCTCGCGGGCATCGCGGTCGTGGCGGGGCAACATGATGGCCAGTTCGTAGCGGCCGGTTGAAACTACGCCTAAAACAGCCGCTATGGACATAAAGGATGCCAGCACCGCAAAGTCTTCGGGAGAATACAAACGGCTGAGAACCGGTGATATCAAGAATGGGATGGCCTGTGCTATTGCCGTTCCGGTCATCAGCGTAACAACATTCCTCAGAAACTCGGATTTAAAGCGTTTGCTCATCATTACTTTTCATCAAAAATAGCATGCGGCCTTTCCTCCTCCAGTCCTTTAAGATAAGAGGCCGTTCTCAGCACGTCGTCAAAAACAAAGTACTGGATCAGCACAAAATCCTGCCGGCCATTGATCAACGCATACAACCGGTCAAGGTCAAAAGGCACGAGCTGTATGCCCTTTTCCTCATCATACAGTTCACTGAACCCTTTTTTACGGAAGGTAACCATTTCGGTTGTATCGCCGGTCTTGTCGACCAGGGTAATGATGTGCGCAGGAGGGAGGGATGTGACGGAATCAATATATTCCCGGGGCAGGGAATTGTTCAGGATGGCTTCGTAGTTCAGTTTGCTGAAGGAAGTAATGAAATTGAGCATACGCAAAGTGTCGTAAGGCTGTTCCTGCCGGTCCAAACCCGCAAGAAGCCTGAATTCTTCGTTCCCTGCATTGACAACGGTATAGGATTCCCGGGGGTTTTCTTTAAAGGCAATACTTATCGACCGGATATCCTCCAGCGGTGTATTGAATACCGTATGGTCACGCCAGTCATCCGCCTTCGTTGAATAGCGTGCGGACACAAATCCACGGAAACTGGGGATAAAGACGATCATAGGCTCATCCTCGCCTTCCATGAGCATATATGTCCCGAGGTTATCCTGGGTGGGACCGCCCACATAATAGACCTTGGTGCGCTTTTCCCTGGGAAAAAGTTCAAACAGGCCAAAAAAATCAATCCGCGGGACTTCCTGGTATACCTCCACCTTAACCCCGGTTGAAGCAAGCCGGGAAAGCACATTGTTCCTTGCTGCTTTGGGTACGGGTGACCGGACTTCCAAATCAGACATGGTCTTTAACAGATCGCGGGTATGAAAGGGATGCGCATGATGCTTTTTGTTCAATGTCCACCCCTGTTCCCCCCTTTCCAGCAACACACGGTTATTATTCTTATCAACCAAAAATACTTTGGTAACCGAGCTTGTGTCTTGCAGGGCAAACTGGGAAACTTCCTTCCGCAGCGATGAGTTACGGTTTGAAACCACCAGTATGCCAGCGATGATGATAAGTATGATGGTTATAATGAGGGCTGTGCGATTTTTTTTCATGGTTTTGCCGGATTATTTGGTATGATTACGGGTATACTTCCTTTTTCTGAACCACAGGATCAGGATCCCGGAAATCAGGATCAATAGAATGGGGGCCATCACATTCAAAAGTTGCCAGAACAATTTATTTTCATTCACTTTGTTCATATCCAACAAACGCAGCTTTATGTCCCTGGAACGGATTGAAATCAATCCGGGCCCATCCGTCAGATAATTCATGGAATTTAAAATCAACTCTTTATTGCCAAAAGTTTCCCGGGTATATTGATCATACCCCAAAGGCAAGGGATACCCCTGGGAATAATGCAGCTGATTCCGGATTATATCGCCATCAGACATGATGATCATGCGGTTTTCCTTTTCGGTTTGCGTCAGAAAGCCGATATCTTTGCTTGTTTGTATTTCCGGGGGTATTCGCCGCGCAAATAAAGACGGGAACATGCCTTCCAGTAAAACAGCCACTGGTTGGGGCGGTTTGTTGTAAAGCCTTTCATCCGGTTCCTTTTGCAGCATATTGAGGTTAATATATACCGGAGCATTGACCGTCCGTGAATAGGGAGAGGTCTTGAGCAGGATTGTCTTTCGGACAGTAGGTATGCCAATGGTATCCAGACTGCTGATGAATTCCGTTTTGATGGCGTTCAGGTTTTTTACAATGGGATGATCCGATGTCGGGGTAATTACAGGGAAATAATACCAGGGGTAAAATTCAACCTGAGGCTGGCCGGCAATGGATCCCGTGGTAAGGGGGATCGGCATTGCATTGAGATCCTGGACCAGGTTGTGGTTCAACCGCACACCGTACTTGAACAACATATCTTCCAGGTTCATATCCTTGGTCACGCCAATGGTAGCGCCGCTGTTCTGCAGGCTGTCCATGCTGGTGGTTATGGGATCCAGCAACCACAGGACCTTGCCTCCCCTCATGATAAACTGGTCTATGATGAACTTGTCTTTCTCGCTGAACGCCCCGACAGGTTTGGCAATGATAATGGCATCGTATTTATTCCGGATGGCTGTCTTCATCGAATCAATGGGATTTCTTTCGGTCAGGCTGTTTAATTGCTGGTTTAATTCAAGCCTGTCGACCGAATAATATTCTTTCAGGGCACGGCTGATGTCTGCGGTCTCAACCGCACTTAATTCGCCATGCCCTTCAATAAAGGCCACACGTTTTCTTTTTTCTGTGGTCAATTGCTTGATCGTGTTGGCCAGGTTGAACTCCAGGGCCTGGATGGAATTGTTCAGGACTTCCTCCGAAGAGATCCCCATTTGTGAGCGCAGCAATTCAACCGCTTTCTCTTCGCCTCTGTATGAAGCTATGGCACCCGGGAAAATAATTTTTTTTGAAACACCTTCACTGGTCTTTACCTGCAGATCAGTTGGACTCAATCCTCTTTCCACCAACAAATTATAGGTCCGGTTGTTTTCTTCGGGATCTTCGCTTCCCGAAGGGTTTATGAATTTATACTCAATATTGCTGCTGTAAGCCCTGAATTCATCCAGCATCTCCCTGGTGGCATTTCTGAGCCTTTTGAAACCGGCCGGAAAATCCCCTTCGAGATATACCTGAAAATATACGATATCATCCAGTTCCATGAGGATCTGCTTCGTCTGATCCGACAATGAATATCTCTTTTCTGCCGTCAGGTCGATCCGGGTAAATATATAAGCGCCTATAATGTTCACCAGGATGATGATCAGCACGCCCAGCATCAGTTGAACCAGGCTGGATTGTTTTATATTTCTTGTTTTTTCCGACATAGATGCAATTAACGAAGCTTTTACATGTATAAGATATCTTCCGGACCGGCCTCAATCCCATTTCCTGCTTATAAGCACGAATCGTGTAAGCAGCAGGAAAAGGGCGATGATGCTGAAAAAGTACAGAAGATCCCTGGTATCTATCACCCCCCGGCTGATGGAAGAGTAATGGGAACTAATGCCCAGGGAACGGATCAGCAGGTCCCATTCACCAAACCAGTCCAGTGACCAGACAAACTCAAATCCGATATATATAAATCCACTCAGTATGACAGCCAGAATAAAGGAAATGATCTGATTATCCGTGAGTGAAGATGCGAACAAACCGATGGAAACAAAAGCAGCACCCAGGAACAACAATCCCAGGTAAGACCCCCACATTGCCCCCTGGTCCATGTTTCCCTCAGGCAAGCCCAGCTGGTATACAGAATAATAATACACCAATGTGGGGAGGAGGGAAAAAACCACCAGAAACACCCCGGCAAGGTATTTAGCACCAATGATCTGCATATCCGACAAAGGTTGGGTCAACAATTGCTCGATCGTACCGGACCGCTTTTCCTCGGCAAACATACGCATGGTTATGGCCGGGATCAAAAAAAGAAATACAAAAGGGGCAATGGTGAACAAACCATCGATGTTGGCATACCCAAAATACAGGACATTGGAATCGAGGGGGAGGACCCACAGGAACAGCCCGTTCACCAAAAGAAATACAATGATCACGATGTACCCTATCAATGAGCTTAAAAACCCGCTAACTTCTTTTTTCAACAATGACCACATAGAACAATATATAAAACTTTAACAAAATGCCAACGATCAAAAGATAAAAAGACATGCTGCTGAATGAAGATTGTTTCACCAGATCTGTATGGCTGCAAAATTAATTTTTTTATGGAAACGAAACCGGATCCCCCAATAGTGTGCAATTAATAAAATTCAACCCGGATGGGAGCATCTACGTACAATCCGACCAATCCACTGGCATTTCCCTTATTGATGGCAATTTCCATGAGCCCGTTTGAACCGAATAAGGCAACAATGTAACTTACATTAACATCAGCATATGAATCGCTGAGGCTTTTTATTTCTTCCCCCCTGAAAACGATCCTGTATTTCCTTCCATTCCGGATCCTATCAAAAAGCTCCCGGCTGATGTTCGTAATGGCATTTTCATAATTATCCACATAAATGACCATCCCTTTTATGGTATCCTGATCCACCACGGGTTCAAAATGGATCATTTGTGTCAACTCCTCCCTCCCGGTACCGAGCGCTTCGATGGGATCATTCCCTGCAAGATGCACAGCCGCCCGGATAAAACGGTCACGGGTGGAGAACGTGAAATAATCTGTATCCTGGGGGATCGTTAACTCGATTATTTTCTCCGGGGGATCATCAAATATAAGGCAGAAAATACCATTATCGGAACCAATGAAATAATGCCCATCCTTCAGAACGGCAATATGTGGATGCTCTCCGGATTCTTCAGTTTCAATACCCAATATGTGCACCGTATCTTTAGGGAAAAAAGTGTAGCTGTTCCTGAAAACAAACGCAGCTTCTTTCAGGCTGAAAGGCGGGATATCATGAGAAATATCAACAATGTTTGCCTCCGGCATCAGGCTTAGGATCTTTCCTTTCACCGATGCCAGGTAATGATCCCTGGTTCCCCAATCGCTTGTCAGTGTTATCAAAGGCATCGTATCCCTGTCACGCGGTAATTATTAAAAACATTACTGTTAAGCCGGTTTCAAAGGTACTAATATTTATTCCCACATGGATAATTTTTCATAATTTTGGCTGTTGCAAATGGGTGACGGGTCCCGGGAAATCAATGCATTGCCGTGGCAATTTGTAAATCATCACAAAAGCAGGATGTCAAAAAAAATACACTATGGGAGAAAGGAAAATTTCCATTGAAAGTTACAGCCCCCTTGAATTATACGGAGTCAACGATGTATATCTGGATCTGATCAAAAGCATTTTCCCGAAACTCAGGATCATCGCCCGCGGAGATATGATCAAAGCCATAGGCAACGAAAAAGATCTGAACGATTTCGAGCGAAAGTTCGCCCTGCTTTTACTGAGCTATGACCGCTTTGGCAAAATAAGCGAGCACGATATACGGCAAATCATGCAGGCAGATGAAAAGGAAATATCCGAACCGGACGTGGGAAAACCCGGGCAGGATGTACTTGTACACGGGCGCGAAGGAATGATCATAAAAGCCAGAACAAAGAACCAGCGAAAACTGGCATCCTGCGTAGATAAAACCGACCTGGTCTTTGCCATAGGGCCGGCAGGGACCGGGAAAACATATACCGCCGTGGCATTGGCAGTCAGGGCCCTGAAAAACAAAACCGTAAAGCGGATCATATTGACCAGGCCTGCCGTAGAAGCAGGTGAAAATTTGGGATTCCTTCCCGGCGATCTCAAAGACAAGCTCGACCCTTATCTTCAGCCCCTTTACGATGCCCTGCGCGATATGCTGCCCACGCAAAAACTACTGTCCTACCTTGAAGACGGGACCATTGAAGTGGCCCCCCTGGCCTTTATGAGAGGGCGGACACTGGACCATGCTTTTGCGATCCTGGACGAGGCCCAGAATGCCACCATCCCACAGATCAAAATGTTTCTGACCCGCATGGGAAGATCAGCTAAATTCATTGTGACCGGGGATATTACACAGATCGATCTGCCGCCGAGGCAAACCTCCGGACTGATCCATGGGATGAACATTTTAAAAGACACGGCAGGGATCGACATCATTTTCCTGGATGAAAAGGACATCATCCGTCACAAACTGGTCAGCTCCATCATAAAAGCATACGACCAGAGCGGGAAATCAGGAACCTCAAAAAACCCGGAAAAAACAGGATAAAACCTGAAATGTTCGGAATCCGGCATAAAAAAGTAAGGAAATATTCCTTATTTTTGTTCCCTCAGACAGAAAAACACAACCGTTATGCAGGCACTGACCAAAACCGCTTTTAATTTCCCGAAGCAAACAAGCGTTTACAAAGGCAAGGTAAGGGATGTTTATACCATAAACAATGAACTCCTGGTCATGGTAGTCACCGACAGGATCTCTGCTTTTGATGTTGTATTGCCTGAAGGCATCCCATACAAAGGTCAGGTGCTGAACCAGATCGCATCCAAGTTTCTGGACGCCACCCGGGATATTGTGCCGAATTGGAAAATGGCCACACCCGACCCCATGGTCATGATCGGAAAATATTGCGAACCCTATCCGGTTGAGATGATCATCCGGGGCTATCTGACCGGAAGCTCCTGGAGGACATACAAAAAAGGCCATCGCGAAATATGCGGCGTATCCATACCCAACGGTATGCGGGAACATCAAAAGTTTGATCAACCCATTCTGACCCCTACCACCAAGGCACAGGAAGGACACGATGAAGATATTTCAAGGGAAGAGATCATCCGCCAGAACCTGGTCCCAGAAGATGAATACATGCACCTGGAACGCTATACCCGTGAGCTTTTTAAGCGGGGGAGCACAATTGCCGGCCAGCACGGGCTTATTCTGGTAGATACCAAGTATGAATTCGGCAGGGTCGGTAAGAAGATATTCCTGATCGATGAAATTCACACACCGGATTCCTCACGGTATTTTTATAAGGATGGCTATGAGGAGAGGTTCCAAAACGATCAGGCCCAGCGCCAGCTTTCCAAGGAATTTGTAAGAGAATGGCTTATGGAAAAAGACTTCCAGGGGAAAGAAGGTCAAAAAATCCCCGACTTGCCGGAGGAATTCATTGCTTCGGTTTCGGAAAGATATATTGAACTATATGAAAAGATCACGGGCGAAGCATTCGAAAAAGCCGATATATCAAATGTTTCAGAAAGGGTGGAGCACAACATCAACGAATTCCTGAAGCAATATTTTTCATAAATTAATCATGCCAAAAATCATTTCCGTTGATCCCTTTTAGTCCCCCAAGAATCGATCAGAAGATCATTGATGAGGTCACCGACACATTGAAGTCCGGCTGGATAACCACAGGTCCGAAGACCAAGCGGTTTGAAAAAAAATTAACCGGATATGCAGGAAACAAAGCAACCCTTTGCACAAGCTCGGGTTCTGCCGGACTTGAGCTGATGTTGCGCTGGTTTGGGGTGCGTGAAGGCGATGAGGTGATCGTACCGGCATATACCTATTCGGCAACAGCCAATGTAGTAGAACATTGCGGGGCCCGCGTTCAAATGGTTGATATAGAAAATGACTTCAACATATCCCTGCCGGCCATACGTAATGCCATAACGGAAAAGACCAAGGTCATCATACCGGTCGACCTGGCTGGCTTCCCTTGCGATTACAATGCCATCAATGCCCTGGTCAGGGAAGAAAAAATCAGGGACCTGTTCAACCCTGCCACCACAGCCCAAAAAAAACTTGGACGGATACTTGTGCTGGCCGATGCAGCACATTCGATCGGAGCAATTTACAAGGGTAAAAAAAGCGGAAGCCTGACCGATATCAGCGTCTTTTCTTTTCATGCCGTAAAAAACCTTACCACCGCGGAAGGTGGGGCGGTTTGCCTGAATCTGCCAGAACCATTCGATCATGAAGCCCTGTACAAATCCCTTTGCATTAAAAGCCTTCACGGACAAACCAAGGATGCACTTTCCAAATCGCAGGTGGGGAACTGGCGCTACGATGTCACCGAAGCCGGATTCAAATATAACATGACCGATATACAGGCGGCCATGGGACTGGTTGAGCTGGAACGCTACGATGAGGATATGATCCCCCGGAGAAAAAAGATCTTTGAAATCTATGACCGGCATTTTTCATCCTGTCCCTGGGCAGAAATCCCGGTCTGTGAAACTGCCATGAAACGGAGCTCTTTCCATGCTTACCTGCTCCGGATCCATGGAGTGACGGAAAAACAACGGGACATGATCATACAATCGGTTTTTGAGAAAGGGGTTTCGGTCAATGTCCATTTTATACCCCTGCCCATGCTCAGCCATTACCGTGATCAGGGTTATGACATTCATGGATTTCCGGTCAGCTACGACTGCTATTCCCGGGAGATCAGCCTGCCGGTATATTACGACCTGACAGATGAACAGGCAGCCCTGGTTGCTGAAACCGTGACCGGCGCCGTCGAAGAGATCTTGCCGTGATGTGCAGGCGCTTGTTTGATATTATGCTATCCCTGTTGGCACTGGCCATCCTGCTGCCTGCTTTCCTGGCCATTTCCCTTGTGATATCGCTCAGCTCCCCCGGCGGGGTGTTTTATCGTCAGAAACGTGTGGGGAAGCATAACAAAGACTTTTCCCTGCTCAAATTCCGGACCATGAAAAGGGATTCCGATAAGAAAGGATTGCTGACCATAGGCCGGCAGGACCCCCGGGTCACTGCCACAGGTCGGTGGCTGAGGAAACATAAGCTCGACGAACTTCCCCAGCTGATCAACATTCTTGCCGGAGACATGAGTTTTGTGGGGCCACGGCCGGAAGTCAGGAAGTATGTGGAAATGTACACCGGCGAACAAAAGGAAGTCCTTACGGTCCGTCCGGGCCTTACAGATCTTGCCTCCATTCAGTACATCAACGAAAATGAATTGCTTGCGGAAAGCAAGGACCCGGAAAAGACCTATATCGAAAAGATCATGCCGGACAAACTGAAGCTCAACCTCGAATATATCCGGAACAGGAATGCCCTTACAGATCTTCGCATTGTTCTGATCACCCTGGGAAAGATCCTGCGGTAAAGGGTGACGGATCCGGCCTTTTTGCTTATCTGAGTGCCCTTTTCAACAGCTTGAGCTCGGTCACTTTCTTTGAATTGCCGGCTTTGCCATGCGTCAGGATGAGCTCATCAAGCATCCGGGCAATGATGCTGACATTGTCGCAGGGCAGATAATTTTTTTTGTCGTTGGACAAGGAAAGCTGTTTTAAATAGAGTTCAATTTCGTTTCGGGTGAACAGGGCCCCTTTATTGAAAGGATTGATGTAAAACAAAACCTGATCCGTGTGTGTAACCTGCTGACCTTTATCCATAAGCTCATCCACATAGGCAAGAATAAAATGCCCGGGCAGGTCAATGCCGAAAACGGGGATCTTAAGACTCTGAGCAACAATTATGTAAAGGGATCCAATGGATAAGGGATTCCCTTTGCCCGTATCCAGCATATTGTTCAGGTAGTAATGCTCAGGGGCGTTGATATCCAACTTATTACCAGTGAATTCATACACATCAAAAAGAATATGATTGATCACCTTTATTTTTTCCAACGCGGTCAGCCGGCTGTTCAACTCCAGCCAGATATCCTGTGATATGCTCCCTATTTTCCTGATCACGTAGGTTTCATCCAGGTCAGGGTATTGATATTTTGTCAGGAGTATGAATCCTTTTAAGAGGTCATTATCGTTAAAATAGGCCCAGCTGTGCAAGGCAGCATAGAGATCCTTCAACTGGATTTCATGAATAATATCCTCAATACGCTGCTGAACACGGTCATCAAAAGAATTTTCCCATGCATCTTCCAATAACGGAACAGCATTGATCCCAAAAGAATATATTTTCTGCCGCACCTTTTTGAAAATATCCTTATCGGGTTCATCCATCAACCGTATGAGGGCATTTAGTTCTTTATTTTCCTTATTTGCGTTCATCATCTTTTATCCGGTAAGATCAAAGATAACCCTAAAGATTGTATCCGGCCATAGAATTTTTATATTTTTACGGCGTGCAACGGTTGAACAAATTCCTTCCGCAAAATGCTGGCCACTGTATTTGTGGTGCAATGGTCATGCTGATCATCACAGTGATCCTTTTCCCCCTGAATTCCTGCAGGAAAACATCCGAACCTGTCCGCTATGTTATTGAAGCGGACAAGATCAGCACACACAAACCCATTAGCGACAAACAAAAACAATTCCTGGCGGATTTCATCCCCAGGATTACATATGAAAACGATTGTATTCGCCTCCAGCGAAGCCAATTATTGGATCTTATCCAGGAACTGCAAAACGGCAAATCACCAGATGATAAAGAAAAACGCAAGATCAACGCATTGCTCAGGAATTACGACAAACAACCTTTCGTGTGGGAAGATGGACCGCCGGACTCAACGGTCCATAACCGGCTGATAGATCTGAAGGCCAATGTTGATGTCATTCCCGTCAAGCTTGTCATGGCCCAGGCAATTATTGAGTCTGCCTGGGGAACATCCCGTTTTGCCCGGAAAGGAAATAATTATTTCGGCATTCATTGCTATAAGGAAGGTTGCGGAATGAAGCCCTCGGATGTACCCGAAGCAACCTTCGAAGTAAAGGTATTCGACACTCCGGATGAAGCCATATCCACGTACCTGCATATCCTGAATACAGGATATGCTTACAAGAAACTTCGCAAACTCCGTGCGGAAATGAGAAGGAACAACGAGCCGCTTGAACCGGAAAAACTGGCCACCGGACTTGAACATTACGCACAAATAGGGGACAAATATATAACCCTGATCCACAAAATAATCGATGAATACCTGCCGGAAGATATACCGGCCCTGCTGACAGAGGCCAGGGATTAGACCAGTGCCAGGACCTGGTCAATAACCTCATCGATAACCCGCCGTGGATCCTGGATATATTCCCCCGTTATGCGGTTGGCCAGCACAGTGCAAACGACGATGGCCTCGTGGTTCAGCAAAGTAGCCAGGCCGTAAAGGGCGGATGTTTCCATTTCCATATTCAATACCTTGTACCAGTCCATCTCAATATCGCTCAGTACCTTTATCAGTTCACCGTACAATGGTTCCATGGAAAGAAAACGGCCCTGCGGGGCATAAAATCCAGGGGCGGTCACGGTAATGCCGGTCATAAATGCTTGTTCAAACGCTGACAGAAACCGTCCCGGTGCCCTGACAATATATGGCTCGGGTAAACCGGGCAAAAAATCGGCAAAAACCTCACTGATGATCTTGTCCCGGAATTGCCCACCCCCCTTATAAAAATACAACAAGCTGTCCAGTCCCAATCCGTAAGAAGATGCAATGCCCGTACCCGGTTTCACATCCGGCTGCAAGGCTCCGGAAGTGCCTATGCGTATAAGCCTCAGACTGGTACGTTTTTCCTTGCGTGTGCGTGTTTTCAAATCAATATTGAACAATGCATCCAGTTCGTTCAAAACAATATCAATATTATCCGTTCCCATGCCTGTCGAAACGACTGACAATCGCCGACCATTAAAGATCCCTGTGTGGAAATGGATCTCACGGTTTTCTCTTCGGATTTCCGTTTTGTGAAACCGTTTGGAAATCAGCGGAACCCGGCCCGGATCGCCCACCAGGATGATGGTTTCCGCCATTTCACCTGCTGCGGCATTCAAGTGGTAAATGTTGCCGTCTGAGTTCAGTATTAATTCCGAAGGACGTAAATTTTTCATCAATAAATAATATCTTTGCGCAATACAAACTTACTCAAATTATGAAAAGAAATTTCCATACCATTCTTGTGCCTACGGACTTTTCCGACAAATCACTGGCAGCACTGGAAGAATCCCATAATCTTGCCAAGCTCACCGGGCTCAACATCACACTGATGCATGTCATCAGGGATACAGGCCACAACATCTTTTCCCTGTTCGATCCCATTCAGTCCGACAAGCTTAAAAAGGAATATGAAGATCAGTTCCGGAATAAAATGTCCAAAATCGCTCAGGATGCAGCGGATAGAAGCGGCGTTCAGGTCAATGCCATCATATCCCGGG
The DNA here is from genome assembly GCA_018400295.1 of Bacteroidales bacterium. Taxonomy (GTDB): domain Bacteria; phylum Bacteroidota; class Bacteroidia; order Bacteroidales; family B18-G4; genus M55B132. The sequence continues at coordinate 19,063 of JAGYMZ010000003.1, forward strand.
GTAAAGAATACGACAAGATCCTTAAAGCCTCGCAACTGCTGGAATCAAGGTTTATCGTAATGGGTGTCAACGGAGAACCCTTTGAAGACAACAAAGATTATATAGGATCCAATACGGCCCGGATCATCCGCAAAGCCAATTGTCCCGTCATAACCATCAACCATAAGCATGACCATGACGGATGCCGCAGCATCTTACTCCCGCTCGATTTGACCCACGAAACCCGTCAAAAAGTTACCAATGCCATTGAACTGGCCAGGCTGTTTGGATCCACCATCAAGGTAATTTCTATCAATACGGATCCAAGGAACAAGGAAATAGAAAGCATGTTGCGAAGACAGCTGGAACAGGTCAGCAATTTCATATCCAAAAACGACATCAGGGTAGAAGCCGAACTGATCGAAAAACCCGCCCACATTAAATCTCCTGCACCCATGATCGTTGAATACGCGAAAGACCGGAAGGATGTTGATCTGATCATGATCATGACCCAACAGGAAAGCGGATTGTTCGAACTGTTCATCGGCTCATCTGCCCAGGAGATCATCAGCAAAGCCAAAGTACCCGTGATGTCCATAATCCCAAAACAACTGGGTTTCATTTCGATCATGTCCTGAATGCTTGCGGAAATCATAAATATTGGGGATGAGCTGCTCATCGGACAGGTGGTCAATACCAATGCCGCATGGTTGGGTGAGGAACTCACCGCAACCGGCATAGCCGTGTTGCGCTCGAATATGATCCGGGATGATCGCGAACAGATCATCCAGGCCCTCACGGAAGCCCGGAAAAGAGCAGACATCATAATTTTAACCGGCGGTCTGGGCCCTACAAAGGACGATATCACCAAACAAACCCTGTGTGATCATTTTGAGAGCACTTTGGTTTTTCACCCGGAAACTTACGGCAATATTGTACGGCTTTTGGGTGCCAGAGGTCGCAAAGTCATGGAAAGAAACCGTAAGCAGGCCGAAATACCGGAAGCCTGCACTCCGATCCCCAACGAGCATGGGACGGCCCCCGGTATGTGGTTTGAAAACAATGGAAAGATCATCGTTTCCCTGCCCGGTGTGCCCTACGAGCTCAAGCCCATGATCACAGGGTATGTAATACCGCGATTGTCGGAAAGGTTTGACCTCCATAGGATTTATCAAAAAACCGTTCTGACACAAGGAATGGGCGAATCATCCATTGCCGATGCAATTTCAGAATGGGAAAGCGCGTTGCCCGGCAATATCAGTCTGGCCTATTTGCCCCAGCCTGGGATCGTCCGTCTCAGGATCACAGCCGTGGGTGATGACAGGGAAAATCTAAAAACACAGGTCGAAAGGCAAATATTGAAATTGCATTCCTTCATCCCAAACATTATTTTTGGCTATAACCACGATACCCTGGAAGAAGTTGTCGGGTCCCTTCTGAACAAGAACGGAGCAACCGTATCGACGGCTGAAAGTTGCACGGGCGGATACATTGCCCACCTGCTGACTTCCATACCGGGGAGCTCGGATTATTTTGCCGGCTCCGTGGTGGCTTATGCCAACCGTATAAAAGCATCGGAACTCGGAGTGAGCCAACATACACTGAGATCTGAAGGCGCGGTGAGCGAAGCAACGGTGAGGGAAATGGCCCGGGGCATTAAAAAACGTTTTAACACCGCTTATGCCATTGCCGTATCCGGCATCGCCGGCCCAACAGGGTCAACCCCGGACAAACCGGTAGGAACGACCTGGATCGCCATAGCTGGGCCCGGCCAAATCCGCACCCGGAAGTTTCTCTTCGGAGAACACCGCATGAGAAACATACGTAAGGCCGCACTGACATCCCTGCAAATGCTGCGCTGGGAACTTGCCGGATGAACCACTTAGCTCTCCGGCCCGCACATAAATTTTATTTTGCGAAAATTTGAATAATTCCAAAAAAATTCCGTTCTTTGCACTCCATTTTTGGAGAAGAACCGTTAAAGAACAGGGAAATGGCAAAAACATGTGAAGTAACAGGCAAAAAGGCCATGGTGGGACATTCAGTATCCCACTCCAATGTGAAGAATAAACGTAGGTTTTATCCCAATCTTCAGGTGAAGAAATTTTATATCCCTGAAAAAAATAAATGGATCACGCTCCGGGTATCGGCGGATGGCATCCGCCTGATAAACAAGCTCGGTATTTCAGCGGCGCTCAAAAGAGCAAAAGATAAAGGATTTTACCAGGAATAACATGTGTGGATATATGATACAGGTGCTGTTATCCGAAAGGGTAACAGCACTTTTTTTTATCGCTCCCTTACAAAAATAAAGTTGACCGCACAACGTTTTGATTCTTTGGGTAACTTTATGGCAGAACAGAAAACTTTATGAGGAATAGAGCTGCATCCATACTCATGGCATTCATAACCTGCGCTGCCCCTGTCATGTCGCAAGATACAAGCGAACGCCGCACATACAGCAACAAGGACCTGATCCAATTCTCCGGGGTGATCATTACCTCCGACAGCCTCAATCCCATCCCCTTTGCCCATATCGTCGTTCTCAACGACCACCGGGGGACGGTCAGCGATTATAACGGGTATTTCTCCTTTGTTGCCAAAAAGAAGGATTCCATTAAAATTACTGCCGTTGGCTTTAAAGATGAAATTTTCATCATCCCCGATACCATCCTGAACAACCGTTATTCTATGATCCAGGTCATGGCCACCGATACGGTCTATCTATCGGAAACCGTCATCTATCCCTGGCCAACCAGGGAGCAATTCAGGGAAGCTTTTCTGATGCTGGATATTCCGGACGATGACCTGGAGCTTGCGCGCAAAAACCTTGACCAGAAAGAACTGTCACGGCGTGCAGAACATATGAAAACCGACGGCAGCATGACGTATAAATTCATGTATAACGACTATGTAGATAAACTATACTACAACGGGCAAACCCAGCCCATAACCATTCTGAATCCATTCGCATGGGCGAAATTCATACAGGCCTGGAAGGAGGGTAAATTCAAGAAACAGGACTAATACAATCTGAACATACATGAGGATATTGCTTCGCACACTTTTAACAGCAAGTATATGTATTTCTTCCCTTTTTCTTTCAGGCCAGGAAAAAGCCAAAGTGACGGGAAAGATCCTCAATGCAATAAACCAGCCCATTGAGTTTGCAAACATATCGGTGCTGGGATACCCCGGAGGCACCATTTCAGATTCCAAAGGAAATTTCCGTCTTGCGGTACCCTCCGGCAAGCGATTCATCCTTACCGTTTCTTTCATCGGTTATCGACGGGAATCCCTATCCATGAAACTGACACCCGGGGAAACCCGGGAAATCAACCTGATCCTTCAGCAGGTGGCAACAGAGCTGGAGAATGTTGAAATTATAGACCGGCAGGTCAGAAATACCAACCTGATAAGACTGGATCCTAAAATAGCGACAAAAATACCTACCATTTCCGGGGGCATTGAAGAAATGCTCAAGACCATGCCCGGCGTATCTTCTACCAATGAATTGAGTTCACAATACTCCGTACGGGGCGGAAACTATGATGAAAACCTGGTTTACGTCAACGATATCGAGATCTACCGCCCTTTCCTCATACGGGCCAGCCAGCAGGAAGGGCTCAGTTTCGTGAATTCCGCACTGGTTTCTTCCATCCTGTTCTCAGCAGGAGGATTCGAAGCCAAATACGGAGATAAAATGTCATCGGTCCTGGATATACAATATAAAAGGCCCGTAAGCTTTGGTGCATCGGTCAATCTTAGTTTGCTCGGTGCTCAGGCCCATGTGGAGGGTTCCCCGGGAAATAAACGGTTCGGATATTTGGTCGGGGCACGGTACAAAACCAATAAGTATATCCTGAAAGGACTTCAGACCAAAGGGGCATACGAACCCAATTTCGGGGATGTACAAACCCTGTTTCTCTATGATGTCAATCCCAAATTGAAAATTTCTTTCCTGGGAAATTATTCCTTGAATTCATACAAATTGGTGCCTGAAGACCGGGAAACCAATTTCGGGACGATCAATGAGGCATACCGGCTTAAGATCTTTTTTGAAGGTCAGGAGATAGACCGCTATGAAACCATGATGGGTGCCTTGTCCGTTAATTACAGGCCCATGAAAGATCTGAACCTGAAATTTATCACTTCTGCTTTCCAAACTTACGAAACCGAAACCTACGACTTGCTGGGCCAGTATTGGATCGGCAGGCTGGAAACCGGGATGGGTGAAGAACAATTCGGTGACGTGGTGGAAGTACAGGGGGTCGGAAGTTATTTGGATCATGCCAGGAATTCATTGCAGGCAAGTGTTTTTACCTTTCAACACAAAGGGGCCCGTGAAAGGGACAATCAATACCTCCAATGGGGGGTCAAATACCAATATGAAGTGATCAACGATCAACTCAGCGAATGGGAGCTTATTGATTCGGCCGGGTTTTCCATTCCCTCCGTTCCCTTCTCGGTTGGAAGCCCGAATCCCCGGAATCCTGAATTTGACTTGTTCTATAGCCTGAAATCCGATGACATCAACATATCCTCCAGCAGATTCACCGGCTTTGTGCAAAATGCATGGCGTTTTTTTCCGGCTGAAAAAGGGCGGCTAAATACAACACTGGGCTTACGGTATAATTACTGGGACATGAACGGCCAATTTTTGGTCAGCCCCCGGGGGTCGATCTCATACAAACCCATGTGGGAAAGCGATGTCCTGTTCCGGGTCTCTGCCGGATACTATTACCAGCCACCATTCTATAAGGAAATGCGTGATTTGCAGGGCAATATTAACAAAAACATCAAAGCACAGAAATCCATCCACTTCGTTGCCGGCTTGGATTGGAACCTTAAGATGTGGGACCGCCCCTTTAAATTCATCACAGAAGCGTATTATAAATACATGGACGACCTGATCCCTTATATCATTGATAATGTGCGCATCAGGTATCTGGCTGACAACAGTGCGCAGGGATTTGCTTACGGACTGGATATGAAACTGAACGGAGAATTTATCAACGGAGTGGAATCCTGGGCAAGCCTTTCCCTGCTGAGGACAGCAGAAAAAATCGAGGGAAGCCGGGAAGGTTACACGCCCAGGCCTACCGACCAGCTTCTGAACTTCGCCCTGTTCTTCCAGGACTATATCCCGAACAACCCAAGCTATTCCATGTACCTCAAGCTTTTGTATGGTACCGGACTTCCGTTTGCACAGCCCGGCGGCGGCAGTTTTTCCGACGACAACCGCTTCCCTTCCTATAAACGGGTCGATATTGGATTTTCCAAGCAGATCATCAGCGAAGCATCATCCTTCAAATCCAAAAATCCGCTGAAATATTTCAAGGAACTTTGGATCAACCTGGAAGTCCTGAACCTGTTTCAAATACGGAACACCATTTCCTACCTGTGGATCAAGGATGTAAATGGACGTCAATACGGCATCCCCAACTATTTAACGCCACGCCAGCTGAATGTCAAACTGATGGCATCATTCTGACCCACACCCTCCACAGATGATCTTTGCAGGGATATAACAACCCTTTCCAATACCTGTTTCCGATTCACAAAGGATCGATGAACTGAAGACATTCTCCATGCCCACCCAGGATAATCCCTTAATGGATGCATCTGAACCCAAGGGAATACCTGTCCTGGCACTGGACGTTTGGAAACATACCTATTCGAAAGACAAGACAGATTTCCGGATAATTTCCATGGCTTCCATGATCTGCTCCCGGTTAATAACCAGCGGGGGAGCCAGACGGATGATGTGATCATGCGTGGGTTTGGCAAGAAGCCCGTTGTCTTTCATGGTCACACACACATCCCAGGCGGTCTTTCCTTCCCTGGGCTTGATCACAATGGCATTCAACAACCCTTTACCCCTGACCAGCTCAATGCGGTCAGATTTGATAGCCTCCAATTCCTTCCTGAATATTTCCCCAAGTTTCATGGCATTTTCGGCCAGGTTTTCATCTTTAATAACTTCCAGTGCAGTAATGGCAACCCTTGCAGCTATAGGATTCCCGCCAAAGGTAGATCCGTGCTGTCCCGGTTTGATGGTTAGCATGATGTCGTCATCAGCGAGCACTGCAGAAACCGGATAAACACCCCCCGACAATGCCTTTCCAAGGATCAATACATCCGGATGCACATTTTCATGATCACAGGCAAGCAATTTACCTGTGCGTGCTATTCCCGTTTGGACTTCATCGGCAATGAAAAGGATATCTTTCGATTTACACATTTCATACGCCCTGGCAACATATCCATCGTCCGGAACGAACACACCGGCCTCACCCTGTATGGGCTCCACCATAAATCCGGCCACATCAGGCTCATTGAGCGCTTTCTCCAGCGCATCCAGATCGTTGTAAGGAATGGTAATAAATCCCGGTGTATACGGCCCAAACCCCCCTTTGGCATCCGGATCGGTGGACATGGAAATGATGGTGATGGTACGCCCGTGAAAATTGCTCTCGCAGACAATGATTTTAGCCTTGTCTGCCGGTATGCCTTTTTTATCATACCCCCACCGGCGGGCGAGTTTCATGGCCGTTTCAACGGCTTCTGCACCCGTATTCATGGGAAGTACCTTATCATACCCAAAATATTCCGTCACAAACTTTTCATACACGCCCAGGGCGTCGCTGTGAAATGCCCTGGATGTAAGCGTCAGGGTCTTGGCCTGCCGGACCATTGTGTCAATGATGCGGGGATGGCAATGCCCCTGGTTGATCGCTGAATACGCAGAGAGGAAGTCAAAATATTTTTTTCCTTCAACATCCCATACATGGACACCTTCGCCACGTGAAAGCACGACCGGCAAGGGATGATAATTATGTGCCCCGTATTGGTCTTCCAGTTCTATGGCCATTTTAGATGTCATCTTTTCAATCATTTCTTCTGTTCTCATAAAATCAACGTTTTTGTGGGTTCCAACTACACAAAGATATAATAATTAAGACAACTTTGCCGGACGGATTCTATACAATTCAGAATAGATGGCGGAACGGAAGGAATATCCACTCGATGAGCCGCTGGATAAACGGTCTCTTTCGCCAATCCTCGTAATCAAAAGGTTCGCAGTGAGACAGGGTTTCTTGGATATGTTCTTTCACCTGCCGGATTATCTCTTTTCGTGTCCCCTGGAGCATAATCTCATGCTGGTACCTGAAACTCCGATAATCAAAATTGGAGGAACCAATGCAAAAGATTTTTTCATCAACAAGTACAAGTTTCGAATGCAGGTTGCCCGGGATATAATACCAGATACTGATCCCGCTTTTATGCAGACTACCCAAATAGCGGTTCCGTATCACATCAACCAACCCGATATCTGAACGCAACGGAAAAATGACATTGACATTGACCCCGCGTTTGGATGCATTGGCCATGATCTTCCGCAGCATATATCCCGGAAGGAAATAGGGGGATTCTATGTAAACCGATGAAGTGGACCGTTTAAAAAGCCATTCATAACGGTTCTTTATCCTTTGTTTGGTTATGCTCGGTACATCCCTTAATATTTCAAATTCCCCGGACCGGATCGAGCTGTAATGGACGGGCTGGTTGAAAACGTAATTGCTGTAATTCTGATAATCATCAAGGAAAACTTTCTTGAATGCCCTGGCCAACCTACCTTCTACACGAAGCATGGACTCCCGCCAGTTCATGGAATAACCGGTGATATTCGCGGAACCTATATACCCTATCCGGTCATCAATGATCAGTAACTTGCGATGATTCCGCCGGTGATTTTTTGTGAAAAAATCCAGGAAAAACTTGATCTTCTTGAAAAACCTTACCTCTCCCCCGGCCTCGGTCAGCTCCCTGAAAAAGGCCCCGGAAACATACGATCCCCAGGAATCGATCAGCAGTCTGACATCAATCCCCTCCCCGGCCTTTTTTGCCAGACTGTTCCTGAAGCGCTCCCCGATGCTTCCATGATCAAATTTATAGATTTCAATGTAAACATATTTTTGGGCTTTCTCGATATCTTCCAGCATGGCATTGAGAAACTGCCAGGGATCACTGCTGAGGGAGTATGATGATCCGGGATGCTGCATTGGCGTGCCTGGGAATTATAGTTTTTTGAAGACTTTCATCAGTTCGTCCTTCTTCCTGAAAGAAACCGGAACCCTGGTATCATCTTTCATAACAAGAAAACCGCCATCAGATTTATCGTAACGCTTAATGTAATCCAGGTTGATAAGGTGAGACTGGTGTACGCGGAAAAAGTCAAATTCGCTTAATAACTCATCAAATTCCTTTAAGGTTTTGGAAACCACGATGTGCTCGCCATCGCTTGTAAAAAAATGCGTGTAATTCTTATCGGACTGACAACGGATCACATTTGCAAGATCAACTACGTGGACATTTCCGGTTGTTTTCAGCACCAGCTTTTTCCGTTTATCCTGATTGATATTCCGGAGATTGTCAAAAAGTGTGTTTATCCGGAGCTCAAGGTTGTTCTGACCGATGAGTGTTTTTGCCTTTTGGATGGCTGCAGTGAGTTCTTCGGGGTCGATCGGCTTCAGCAAATAATCGAGTGCACTGAACTTAAAAGCTTGAATGGCATATTCCTCGAAGGCGGTGATAAAAATTACATGGAAGTTTATGGTCTCAAATTTATTTAACAAGTCAAACCCGGTTCCGTCACCCATTTTGATATCCAGAAGGACCAGGTCCGGCTTATGGTGATTTATGATCTCATATCCTGTATTAACACCTGAGGCTTCACCGATAACCTCAACATCCCCGCAAAACAGATTGAGCATATCAATGATCGTTTCCCGGGCCATAACTTCATCATCAACAACAACAGTTCTTAACATAGCATCCGTTCTTTGATGGGATAAATATAGCAGTTATTGACATAATATTCTAATTAAATGCCATTAATTTATGCCGGAAGGTTGATCAGGGGGTTGCACAATCTCAGGATCCGGCCTCTTTCACAGGGATCAGGATTTCCACCAGGGTACCGGAAGCTTGCTTCATTTCATCATGCAGGTCATGGATGCGCAACTCGATGTTGTCTTCAAGAAGCTGGTTCAACAATTCAATTCTTTCCATCATGATCTTTGTTCCGTATGACCGGTGTTGCAATAATTGTTTTTTATATACCCCGGCCGATTTCATCCTGCCAATGCCATCATCGCTTATGGCCACCTTCAGAAAATTGCGTATCATGCTAATGTTTACGGCAATGTGACCCCGGCCTTCCTTATGCTGAACCCCATGCTCAATTGCGTTTTCAATGAAAGGCTGTGTCATCATTGGCGGGATCAGGATCTTTCCCGGATCGATCCCCTCTTCAACGTCCAATGCATACGCAAACTTATCATCAAGCCGCAACTTCTGCATGTCAAGATAATTACGAATAAAAACCAGTTCCTTGTCGAGCGGAACATATTCTTCCTGGGAAATAGAAAACAAATACCGCATCATTTTAGAAAACACCGTCAGGTATTTCACCGCTTCATGGTTTTTTTTCTTAAAAATAAAGCCTTGTATGGCGAGCAGTGAATTAAAAATAAAATGCGGATTAAGCTGGGATCTAAAATACTTTTGTTCCAGCTTGATCAGGTCTTTTCTTTTTTCCTCCCTTTTGCGAAAATACATGATCAGGCCGCGGACAAGCAGTATTAACGCTACAACAACACCCAGGATAACAAGCAGGTAAAAAGCGGGGGTCTCTGTAAGGGAAGGTGCGAAATATACACCGGCACCAAGGGTGGAATGAATGGGAAGGCCATTCTGAACAGAAATATCCGGATGGTAAATTTCCCGTGAATAGGACTGAACCCCGAAAAACAGGCACAACAATACCACAAGCACATATTCTGTGCTTTTACAAAAAATACCAGAATGCATAACCAAACCTTTTCTGGCGTAAATATACATCAATAAAACAAAGCATCAAAAAAAGCCCCCTAAATATACCCCGATTTCACACCTGAACAAAACCTTTGTTTAACTATTGTACATTCGTATATTTGTGCAAAATATCCGTAATGATAAAGTCCATGACCGGTTTTGGTAAGCATGTTATTGACTTACCCGACAAGCATGTTGTCATTGAAATCCGATCCCTGAACGGAAAACAACTTGACATACACCTGCGTATCCCCAACCTTTACAAGGAAAAAGAATCGGAGATCAGGCAAATTGCCTCAAAGTTGCTGGTCAGGGGGAAAATTGAATTGACCATAACGGTGGAGAACACCGGGGAAAGCACAAATTATTCGATCAATAAGGCCCTGGCCGCCAGGTATGGTGAGGAGCTCAGGGAACTTTCGCGTTCCCTGGACAAAAACGGGAACCCGGAACTGCTCCCTTTGATCATTAAGCTTCCGGAAGTTCTGACCTCTAAAATAGAAATGCTGGAAGACAAGGAATGGACAAAAGTACGGGCAGGACTGGAAAAAGCCATGCAGCAGGTTGACCAGTTCCGTGAAGAAGAGGGCCAGGCATTGTTCAAAGATTTTCAGAAAAGGATAGGACTGATCAACGGCCATCACCAACACATTGAGCCATTGGAAAAATCCCGGGAAGAACACATAAAGGAAAAGATCCTTGTCCGGATGAAAGAAGTGGCCGACAACAATCAGATGGATGAAAACCGTTTCGAACAGGAGCTGATCTATTACCTGGAAAGAATGGATATTACCGAGGAGCGGGTGCGTTTGCAAAAGCATTGCGACTATTTTTTGCATACGCTCGACACCCCGGAATCTTCCGGTCGCAAATTATCCTTCATATCTCAGGAGATAGGAAGGGAGATCAATACCATAGGTTCCAAAGCCAACGATGCCGGGATACAAAAAAAGGTCATCCTCATGAAGGATGAACTGGAAAAGATCAAGGAGCAACTGTACAATGTGCTGTAAGGGATAAAGGGCACCAAAAGACAGAACGGCGCCTTTATTTTGAAAACATCATGAAAGGAAAAGTGATCATCATATCAGCACCTTCGGGTGCTGGTAAAACGAGCATTATCAGGGAAATACTGAACTCCGGACTGAATTTGGAATTCAGTGTTTCTGCATGCAGCCGTCCCAAAAGAAAAGGTGAAGTTAACGGAAAGGATTACTGGTTCCTTTCGCCGGATGATTTTAAGCACAAGATTGAAAAAGATGAATTCCTGGAATGGGAAGAAGTATACAAAGATCATTATTACGGTACACTGAAGTCGGAGATCCAACGGATCTGGGATAAAGGCAAACATGTCCTGGTAGAAGCCGATGTATACGGCGGAATGAATATCAAATCGCATTTCCCCGAACGGTCGCTGAGCCTTTTCATCATGCCCCCTTCGATCGAAGCCCTGAAAACCAGACTAATCAAACGGTCGACCGACAATCCGGAGAACATAAAGACCCGTGTAGAAAAGGCAAAGGAGGAGATCAGCCTGGCCAAAAAGTTTGATGCGGTGGTTGTAAACGACACACTTTCAAAAGCAATACGGGATACACAGCATGCGATCAGGAGCTTTCTTCAGCAAGGGGACTAGCTCCGGGTATGTTGTCAGACATTTCCCGAAAAAATACAGCCCGGAAAAACCGGGACCTGCAACATGAAAAAAAGAATTAAAACCGGACTCTTCTTCGGATCGTTCAACCCGATCCATATCGGACATATGATCATCGGACAATACTTTAACGAATTTACCGATCTGGACGAAGTATGGTTCGTGGTATCCCCCCATAATCCTCTCAAGGAAAAGAAAACCCTTTTGGACGACAACCACAGGCTTTATATGGTCAATATTGCCGTGGAAGACGACCCGCGGCTACGATCCTGCAATATCGAATTCGGCATGCCCAAACCATCCTATACCATCGACACCCTCACCTACCTCTCGGAAAAATATCCACACAAGAAGTTTGTATTGATCGGGGGGTCGGATATATTGCCTTCCTTCCACAAATGGAAAAATCACCAGGAAATCCTGAACAATTACACACTGTACATTTACAATCGTCCGGGATATCATCCGGGTGAGTATTCATGCCATCCGGCCATACGGTTTTTTAATGCCCCCCAGATTGAACTATCGGCCAGTTTTATCCGGAAGGCATTGGCGAAAGGAAAGGATGTCAGTTATATGCTCCCGGCGAAAGTTTGGGAACACATCCAGGAAATGCTTTTTTACAGGTAAGCAAACAAAACGCATTCCAACCAGCCGGTTATGCGAACGGAATACAGCAACTCCGTTCCGGGATCGCATACAGAAGGCAGCCAGACAGAAGTGCTGAAAAATATTTTATGCTTACTTTTGCATTGGGTTTAATGTGAAAGCCACCTTCTAAGAAGATGGCTGTTTAGGATTAGGAACTTTAAAGGAAATGCAGAACTGCCTGAATAAAAAAGACCATTTGCGCCTCTTTTCGGTCGTCTTCGCCGTGGCCGGGATACTCATCACGACGGGATGTAAAAAAACACCCCTTCATAAGTCCTGCTGGAAAGGCACCCTGAACCAACAGGAAAATGTTTCCCCGGGCTACGATAAGCAATCCGGCATACAATGGCTCGCAACCAATGACAGCACCCACCTGTTCATCACATTTCAAACCAGTAAAAAACATATACACCGGAATGTTTTCCTGAACGGTGTCCGGATATACCTGGACACCACGAACAAAAAGAAAAAAAGCGTATACCTGGAATATCCGCATGCATCGGAAACCGACCGGGGCAAGCCTGGCATACGGGGAAACCGCGAAGGAGCAACGGTTGCCGGGCGCAATATGACCATTTCCATGCCCAGCCAGGCAGTTTGGGTATCGGGCGAAAGGGAATACTTTATGGACCTGCAAATTGACAAAACCAACTTCATCTGTTCCATCTCCCTGGATTCCACGGGCTTTATGGATTATTCCGCCGGAATTCCCATCCGGTATTTTTTAAATGGCGGACACGACACCATACCGGAATTTTCGGTTGCCATTTCCATTGCCGGCCTCTCTCAACCGGCGAGCATGAACGGGGTGGATCACAGAGGAAACCCGTCTTCCGTGAACCGAAGTTATAACCGCTCCGGGATGCAGCCCGGAAGCGTTTCGCACAGGGCAGGAAACCAAACACGTATGCCTTCTTCGCAGGGCAGCACGAAAACAGAGATATGGTTCAAAACCAGGCTGTCCGGACCATCCCCATAAACATGCCGCCGGATCTTATGCCTTGAGTACCGGATGGATTACAAGAAAAATTCCCTGACTTTCCCGGCGACATGTTCCACATCAGAAAGCGTGAGGTCATAATAAAATGGAAGCCGGACAATCGTTTCTGAAAATCGGACAGCATTGGGCAGCTCCCGGCCATCATGCCGTTTCTTATAAAAAGGGCTTATATGCAAGGGCAGGTAATGAAATACGGCCTGGATCCCCTGCTTATTTAAATAAGAAAGAAGTTCATCCCGTTGCTTTCGGTTATCCACGGTAAAGAAAAACATGCTGCCGTTAATGGTCGCATGCTCCGGAATAACCGGCAGGTGTATGAGCCCTTTTTCATCCAGGGATCTCAGCTGCGCATAATAATGATGCCAGATCTGCACCCGGCGCTTCTGAATATCTTCCAGGCTGCCCAGCTGGGCATATAATCCGGCAGCCGTGATCTCGGAAGGCAAATAGGAGGACCCCACATCCACCCATTCGTATTTCCGGACATCCCCTCTCTTGAAAGCTGCCCGGTTGGTCCCCTTTTCCCATATGATCTCCGCCCTTTCCTCCAGTGCGCTATCATTAACAGCCAGCATCCCCCCTTCTCCGGTAATGAGGTTCTTGGTTTCGTGATAGGAAAAACCCGCCAAATGTCCGATGCTTCCAAGAGCCCGCCTTTTATAATACGCATCGATAGCCAGGGCGGCATCCTCTATGACGATCAGGTTATGCCTGGAAGCAATATCTGTGATCCTATCCATATCACAGGCCATGCCTCCGTAATGCATGGCAATAATGGCCCGGGTCCGGGGAGTGATCAGTCCCTCGATCTTCGATGCATCAACATTTGGGTGCTCCGGACGGCTGTCCGCAAACCGGATGGCAGCACCATGCAGTACAAAAGAAGCGGCGGTGGAGACAAAGGTGTAGGAAGGGCAGATCACTTCGTCGCCGGGTTTAAGATCAAGCAGTACCGCAGCCATTTCCAGGGCATCGGTACAGGAACTTGTGAGAAATGCCTTGCCAAAACCGTACTTTTTCTCAAGGAAACGATGGCATTTCCTTGTAAAGTGGCCATTGCCAGATATCTGGCCGGTCATCGCTGCCTGGATGATATGCTTTATCTCGTTATTTGTAAAATGTGGCTTATTGAACGGAATTTTCATCGCAGTTGTCTTGACAGCATCAAAAGTAAGGGAAATATGTGATATGAGATGTTTTGTCGTATCAAAACCTCCATACACAATACCGATCAGGCAACACTATTTCTGCGGCCTGCCTGCTTCTTTGGTCACCTTTTTCCGGTAAAATTCTGCTTTGGACTCGTTGCCGCGTTCACGGAAAAATTTGCTCAGGAACATGCTGACCTGCATGGGGGCATCCAATTCCACAGCCTGTTCATAAAACCTGATCCCCTTAAGGGTATCTCCCATACTCATATAATAATTGCCGAAATTTAAATACGGCAATGGCTCATCAGGGTCCAGCTCCATGATCTCTTCATTCAGCCGGATGGCTTTCTGGAAGTACCCTTTCAAAAACAGGGCATTGGCCAGTCTGGACCTCGGATTGATAATGTCCGGGTCCAGTTCTATGCATTTTTCATAAAGCAGAATGGCAGAATCTGTCTTACCCAACTGCTCCAGGGTAACCCCGTAATTGAAAAGGGCCTTGCCATGATCCGGCTTTATCCGAATAGCCTTACGGTAGTCCCGGGCAGCTTTTTCATACGCTTTAAAGACACGGGCATGCACAATGCCCATATTGGTCCAGGATGAATAATGTCCCGGATAGATCTCAACAGCTTTTTCCCAATGCCGCATGGCTTTTTCCACCGAAGGCCGGACAAATTTCGTAACGTCCACCGGCTTGCTGAGTTCCCGGTAAACCCTTTTCATGAGTTCATCAGCCAACAGGTCATGAGCTTTCACAGAATTCCCCAAATGACGAATGTCCGTTTTATACAATGTGTAACTTGTCCTCCATGCTTTGTTCCTGCTGTATGTTTTTACCGAATACGGGATCAATATTAAAATGATGGCCACCAGGATCCCCGCCAAACTGAACCGGGACACCGGCACTTCCTGTTCTTTCCCGGCACCGAACAACCGGAAAATTCCGTAAACCAACGCAATAACAAATCCCAGGGAAGGAATAAAAAGAAAACGTTCGCCGATAATGCCCGGCACAAATTTCAGTATATTCGAATACGCTGCGATGGTCGTAAGGTAATACAGAATAGCAAAAGACAGAATATGCCGGCTTTTGAATTTCCATACAGCCACCGCAAATAATCCGCCATGGATCAGCAGAGACAGGACCGGCCATATATTATCCATACCCATGATGGGGACGGTGTCATAACCATAATAGTACACCAGGGGATGGGGGAAAATCAATAAGCGCAAGTAATAAAGCAATACATAAAACCCGGTCCCGAGGATTGTCCAGAATTCCCCTTCATAAACCAAGGGGTTTTCTATGTACTGGTAGCTCCGGTTAAGATCCGGCAACCATAACAAGTAAGCGACCCTTGACAAAACAACGGCAAGAATAATGAAAAGAGACAAATACAGGATCTTTCGCGGTTTTAATTCCGTGAAGAAGTAAAAGGCAAGGGGGAAAACCAGCAAGGTTGTAATGACGGAAACTTTGGACATCAACGCAAGCAAATAAAACAATACGCCCCAGAAAATATGGATGTTTCTACGCAGATCTGCATAACGGATCATGGAATGCAGGGAAAGAACAAAAAAGCCAAAAGCCATGATCTCATCCCGGTTTTTCAGACTGGCAACCACTTCCGTATGGATGGGGTGGGCAATGAACAGAAGGGTGATAAAGAAAGGAAGATACACCGTATAATTATTCAGCAAACGCCTCAACAGCTTAAACAGGAACAATCCGGAGAGAAAATAAAACAATACATTGATCAGGTGGCTGACCATTGGATCCCCTTTGGTAAATTCGTATTCGATCGCATAGGTCATGCTCATTACAGGCCGGTAGCCATAGCTCAGGTTGTTCTCCTCACCTGTGGAATACAAGTTTGTAAATATCTCCGGTATGCCATTTATGCCTTGCTGTATGAACGCATCATCCGGTGAAATGTGATGGTCGTCCAGGGAATAATCATTAAACATGGTATTGCCGTACAAAGCAAAAGTGATGATGAACAAAATGGCATAAAATAACCAGTTGCGTTTCTTAATGTTGTTTGCCATAGGTTAACGCTGTCAGGATTTCAATTAAACGATTGTATACAGAACTGAGCACACAAAAATAGGAATATTCACCATATTCTGCCGGCGAATCCTTTTATTGCCTTCAGGGTATGCTTTCTTGACTCAATAAAACCCATATGTCCAACATTTGCAAGCAAAAGCATTTCCGCATGCCCTGGCTTGACCACCTGGTCGAGAAGAAGATCCAGGGGTATCCTGCTGTCCTTTTTACCGGCAATGAATAAAACAGGGAAACCAGCATTTTCCAATACATCCCGCTTGTCAGTCCGCCGCTTCATGCCTTCCAGGGCGGCGGTAATACCTTCCACGGGGGTTTTGGAAGCAGCAGATCGCAGTTTCCCGATCTTCTTTGCAAACTTTTCCCTGTTTTCCGGGGCAAAAAGTCCGGGTATAAACTCTTTTATAAAGTCCGTATGACCGCTTTCCACGATATTGATCAGCCGGTCGCGGTTCATTTTCCCTTCAGGGGTATCCGCAAGGGCGTGGGAATGAAACAAAACCAATCCTTTTAGTTTGCCGGCATATTTTTCGGCAAATGACAGCGCCACATATCCGCCAAGGGAATGTCCCACCATAACACATTTCTTCACTTCCAGGGCATTCAGCACCTTATTCACAATGTCTGCCATAAGATCCATGGTATGTATGGATTCAAAAACCTCACTTTTACCGAATCCGGGAAGATCAATGCATACCACAGAAAAATGATCCGACAGATCATCCGAGAACACATTCCAAATGTCCATGGATTCCAGAAAACCATGAAGCAATACAATGGTCCTGCCTTTGCCCTTTATCCGGTACCGGACCTTTTTGCCCCTGAATATCCCTGTACTTTCCATACCATCCTGATTTATGAATAAACGGTATTTAACCCCAAGGTAGAACCCTGGACCCATTTTTTCCGATGCAGAGCATCGGGGAATTAAACCATATTTTCTCGTCCGCCACAGCGAACGCGAAGGCGGATTAAAAAAGATGGATGCGATTTTGTTCCTGACAACCCATAAATGCTGTTAATACCGAACGATACTGACGCTGGAAATTGCGGATTCCAGGGTAACTTTCATCTTTTTTCCGTCATCATGAAAGTTCCCGGTACGGTACAAACCGCGTTCGATTTTCTCAAACCCCCTGAAGTTACGGCTTGTCAGAAATGATTCAGAACGCACCTCGCAAGCAACCGACTCAGGAATTCTTAAGGTAAGCGCAGTCGCACCGGCATCGATGGTAACCTCTGTATCATCAAATGCCTCACCAAACGTAATATCAATGGAAGCAGCGCCCCCTTCGAGCTCCAATGCTTTTATCTTATACGGGCTCAGATCAAGATCAATTTTTGCAGCGCCGGCATCAATATCGATGGTCCATACCGGATCTGTATGCAGCATCATTTCGGTCGTATTGCGCACCCGCGCGATACCGGAGACTGAATTTTCCAGGCCGAGGGTAATGCTTTTCCTTTCTTCTGTTCCGGATATTTTCATGGCATATGGCCCTATATTCCCTTTATGATCAAAAGAAAACAGGTCTTCCGTTGAATTTTTTATGCGAAAGGTACCGGCAGCAGCCTCCAGGTTCAGGTCCACAAATCTGACGGCAGGATCATAAGGTTCTGTAACAAATTGATCGGACCAATGCGCATCGCCTTCTTCCATGTGGGAATATTCATCACGGTCACAGGAATATCGGTCATTCCAGTGCCAGGAATCCCCGCCCACCATCCAAAGGGTTATGATAATGGCCAGGGCAGACAGGATTAGTTTCCAAACCGATTTCACCGGAAGGATCGACAGGCCCCATAAAATCAGAAGCAGCGGCCATAGCTGCCACAAATCACGCCAGCTGAAATAAAGGACATCCAGGTTTTTAAGAAAAAGGAGGACACCCAGGACAACGAGGATCAATCCCCAAAAAATATTTTTATAGTTCATGGCGTCAGTGTTTTTTACTTTTTGTAATGCTTGACCAGATCAGGGCAATACCAGCCACCAACAATATGACGGGCCAGAGGTCGCCGAACTCTATCCGGGGAACAAACCTGATGATCAGAAAAATTATGCCCAGTGCGATCAGGATCAGTCCGGCAATAAGATTTCCGTCATTCCTGGATTTTTCCCAGGGCTTTTGGGGATGCTCCTTTTCGGGTTTCCCCTCCGTAAAATTCTTCTGTTCATTTTCCATATATTTAAGTTTTTCGGGTGAAAATTCCTCCAGGGGTAAGACAATCCATAAAATAATATACAGCAGGATGCCACCTCCCCAGAGTGCCATCAACACAAATAATAGTCGGATGATGAGCGGATCAATGTTCAGATATTCAGCGATCCCGCCTGCCACCCCTCCAAAAATGCTGTTGAACCTGCTTCGGTATAATCCGGATTGATTTGCCATAATGAAAAGTTTTAACAAATATAATCAAAAGCAAAAAAGATCTACACGCGTTGGTCAAATCCGTGAAAACGTTTTTCCCATCCCCGGGGTGGCAACGGACATTCTTCCTTCCGGCCGAACCATTGATACCGGTTGGCGGCAACCCGGTCGTATACCCAATTCCTGAATCCGGCCGGGAGGAACCTGAGCAGGTAAAATAGACGAAAGCCCCCGCCCATATCCCTGAGAAGATGCAACACAGCATCGGATCTCAAATACATATCCCCTCCGCGAATATAGACCGCCGTATCTATATTCCGTGATCTCCCGCCTGTGATGCGGGCTGCAAAATGTGACTCCAGGGGGGCAAAATGGACACGTCCCCTCCTGTCATTTCTGAACACAAAGGCAACAAGCCCATTACATAAATTGCAAACCCCATCATACAAAAGCAACTTATCAGGGACCATATCCGGCATACACTTTTATTCTACAAACAAAAATAAAAACCATTTGTTTGTTTAGTGATCATTCGTAAATACGCAATGGTCTTCATATCGCATTTTCTTTATATATTTACCATGTATTGTTTGCGCATCAGGCGCCAACAGAGAGTAAGAGATATGTTCGGTGAATTTCTGCAGAACAACCGTTTGATATATGGAACATAAAATCACCAAATCAGGAACGCAGCTTATCGTACCGGACAATCCGGTCATCCCTTTTATCCGGGGCGACGGGACCGGTCCCGATATATGGAATGCTTCCCGGAAAGTTTTTGATGCCGCCGTGGACAAAGCATACAAAGGAAAAAGGCGGATAAGCTGGAAAGAAGTATTTGCCGGGGAAACTTCATTCAACCGCAGCGGCGAATGGCTGCCCGGGGAAACCATTGATGCCTTCCGGGAATATCTCGTAGGCATTAAAGGCCCCCTGACCACACCGGTCGGCGGTGGCATTCGTTCCCTGAATGTTGCCCTCAGGCAAATCCTGGATCTATATGTATGCCTTCGCCCGGTTAAATATATCAGGGGCGTACCTTCACCGGTAAAGAAGCCCTGGGATGTGGACATAACCATTTTCAGGGAAAATACGGAAGACATCTATGCCGGCATTGAATGGAAGGAAGGCAGCCGGGAAGTCCGGAAAGTCATTAATTTCATAGAAAACGAAATGGGTATCCGGAAGATCCGCTTTCCGGAGACTTCCGGCATTGGGATCAAGCCTATTTCCAGGGAAGGCAGCGTGCGCCTGGTCCGCGCAGCCATAAAATTCGCCCTGAAAGAGGGGAAAAGATCCGTCACCCTTGTTCACAAAGGCAACATCATGAAATATACGGAAGGCGCCTTTAAAAACTGGGGCTATGAACTTGCCGCAAAAGAATTCAGGGACCGGATCGTTACACAGCGGGAAAGCTGGATAATTGGCAATTATGAAGACAATCCCGGCATTTCAACAGAAGAGAACGCAGCGAAACTGGAGCCCGGTTATGAACGCATGACCCCAGACCAGCAGAAAGAAATACGCGCAGAGGTTGAACAGGCCCTAACGCTCCTACCCACCCATGGAAATGGAAAATGGAAAGAAAAACTCCTGATCCGGGACGCCATTGCAGATATTGCTTTGCAACAAGTACTCACACGCGCCGATGATTTCGATGTGGTAGCTACCATGAACCTGAACGGGGATTATTTGTCCGATGCCCTGGCCGCCCAGGTAGGCGGCATTGGCATTGCCCCCGGAGCCAACATCAATTACGATACCGGCCATGCCATCTTTGAAGCCACACATGGTACGGCACCAAAATATGCCGGTCTCGACAAGGTCAATCCCAGCTCCGTCATCCTTTCCGGCGCCCTGATGTTCAAGTATATGGGATGGGATGAGGCACATGATCTCATTTGGCAGGGAACAGAAAAAGCGGTAGCCCGGAAAAAGGTAACATACGATTACCACCGGATGATGGATGGCGCGACCTTGCTCAAGTGTTCTGAATTCGGGGATGCCATTATTAAAAACATGCTTTGATAAAGAAAATCACCAACCATAACATATTTATTATCCTATGGCAACACTCAAATCGACATTACATGACAAAATAGAAGAATGGAGGCCCAGGACCAAAAGGCTTATGCAGGAATACGCGGATATTGAAGTGGATAAAGTAACCATCTCCAAGATCCTTGGCGGCATGCGCGGATTGAAATGCCTGGTCACCGACATTTCATACCTGGACCCCAATGAAGGCATACGGTACCGGGGATATACCCTGCATGAAGTATTCCAAAAGCTCCCCAGGCCTGCGAATGCTGAAATACCTTATGTCGAAGGACTTTTATACCTTTTGCTTACGGGAGACATACCCTCCGAAAGCGATGTATCCGATGTGGTGGATGAATTCAGCAAACGCAGGATCCTGCCCAGGTATGTTTATGAAGTAATTGATGCTTTCCCTTGTTGCAGTCACCCCATGACCATCTTCTCCTCGGCCATCCTGACCATGCACCGGGAATCCTTTTTCAATAAAAAATACCATGCAGGCATCAACAAGCTCGATTATTGGGAACCCATGTTTGAAGATTCCCTGAACCTTTTGGCCAAATTACCTGAAATCGCCTCATATATCTATGCAAAATTATACATGGATGGAAAAGAGATACAATCCAACCCATCCCTGGATATGGGCGGCAACTTTGCATTCATGATGGGGAAAGATAAGCCTTACGATGATGTGTCCCGCTTGCATTTCATATTACACAGCGACCACGAAAGCGGAAATGTCAGCGCCCACACCGGGCATCTTGTGGCCAGCTCACTGTCCGATATTTACCTCAGCACATCTGCCATGATCAACGGACTGGCCGGTCCATTGCACGGCCTGGCCAACCAGGAAGTACTCCGCTGGCTACGTGAGCTCATAGACCGCATGGGCGGCGCTGAGCCAACCGAAGCCGAACTGAAACAATATGTATGGGATACCCTGAACTCCGGACTGGTGGTTCCGGGTTATGGACACGCAGTGCTCCGGAAAACAGACCCACGGTATCTGATCCAGAGGGAATTCAGCCTTAAGCACCTTCCGGAAGATCCCATTTTTAAATACGTGGACATGCTTTATAAAATCGTGCCCCCCATTCTGATGGAACAAGGCAAGGCCAAAAATCCCTGGCCCAATGTCGATGCTCAATCCGGAGTGATCCAGTGGCATTACGGGGTCAGGGAATACGATTTTTACACGGTCCTTTTCGGAATAGGCAGGGCCATCGGTATCGCGGCCAATGTCATCTGGGACAGGGCCCTTCTGTATCCGCTGGAAAGGCCAAAATCACTGACAACCGCTATGCTCGAAGAAATTGCCGGGATAAAGCCGCCGGCAGCACAAACCCGGGGCAGGCATGGAAAAAGTGACGATGTATAAGGTCATGGATTGATTGGCCAGACCTCCGGGAACCGATGCCCGGACCTGGCCGGCTGATTTACCTGCGATAACGCCCGTACTCCTGGTTCAGGCACTCGTCGGGACTCCGGAGAAAAGGACATATTCCCTTGCTGAAATTGATCTTAATGGAAAAATAAATGTCCATGCCTTCAAAATCGCTTAAACCCAGAAATCCACCAAGTTTATCTGTCCCAACCGTCAAAAAAGCCAGCCTCGCCGCAAGGCCGATCCTGGGATATCGCATTTCATAGAGAGAGACGGGCAGGGCAATTTCATACAAGCGATTTTCATAGCGGGGTGTAAAGGACAATTGCATTGGCCTCCGGATATAATTCTGACCCAGTTTCAGGGGCATGATCCCTGTGGCATTCACATACCAATCCGGCCTGAACTGATAGTCAAGCTGGACTGAAAAGGCCGAGGGCAGGATCATTTTGAACTTTTCGCCGGTTTCAGCCGCGTCCGGGTCGTTGTAAAACCGGTTGTTGATGATATCCATCATCTGGTTCAAGTCGGAATAATTGATCGTTTTCAAATCCTCCCAATAGGTATTCACATTGTCGTATGCATAAGCCCGGGCATTTTCGGTAAAATTGATGCTTCCAATGTCCAGTAAGGAAAATCCGACCCGGTAGAAATAATCCGGGTACCGTTGTTCACACAGATGATCAAAGCGGCTTTTCTGGGCTTGCCTCTTCGTCCGGGAATACGTCACACCAACATCTGCCCCGATCCCCCGGCCCTTGAATAAGGGACCATCGTCAGGAATGTCGTTGTTATCGTAATTCAGCGGCAGGGAATATCCGGCACGGGCATCAAGGTTTAAAATATTAATGGTGCTGTCGTTCAATACAATATAATCCACATGATCCAGATCAAGATAACCGCTGGCAACCCCGCTCAGGTACTTCAGCGTAATCCCCCCGGTAATGCGGTCCATCCCATATTTATACAGAACACCGGAATAAGTCAATCCGATCTCCCCCCATTCCAGGTTGGAAAGATAGGCATCATGATCGTTGTAATTAATGTTATGCTGTGGCGCGTATTCCAGTCCCTCATACAAAAAATTGGCAACGTCGTACGGCATGCGGTACATCGACATATTGGACCTCAATGCCGTATGCAGGCCAAAGGCATGGTCACCCACGACGATCATGAAAGACGGCCCCTGCATGCGTATGTTCATATAGGCATGCTTCAGGTCTTTATTGCGGTACCGGTCAAACAAATTCTCATCATCGCCATATGCAGGAATATGTCCATCCGGGCCCAGTATCTTAAACAGCCCATAATCCTCTTTGTGAATGTGCAGATAATTGTTTTCCGCAAAAATATCCCCGGTAAGGAGATTCACGTCCATATATAATTTGGAATTGACAAGGGAGGAGGGATTTATGGCGATGCCTGCAGAACCGGAATAATTACTATTGACTGTTCCCCACATTTCCTGAGCTCCGGATGTTACCGTCAGCCCCATCAAAATTAAGGACAGATATACAGAAAATAATTTTGATGCTCGTCGATCAATCATTGATTAAAGCCGGGTTTTTTGCCAGGTTTTTAAACAAAGGCACAAATTTAAACAATCGTAGCAGTATCGCTGTATAGAATCAAATTTTTTATTCATCATAATTACCCGGCGGCAACATCTTACAGAAAGAATAACTGGAAAAACCCGGAAATATTATATTCCGAAACCCCCAAGCATCATTTTCCGGAAAAATGCCGTCCCCACCCACATACCCAGAATTTTTAGGAATAAATGAGGATTTTATATATCTTTGCAGGGATAAATCCGGGCGGATGTGGCGTAATTGGTAGCCGCGCCAGACTTAGGATCTGGTGCCTCACGGCGTGGGGGTTCGAGTCCCTCCATCCGCACAGGCCAAATCTTATGACCAGATTGCCGGACGGAGAACAACCGGTTATTAAAAAGCAACAAGGGGGAGCCCTTATAATCCATTCGTGTTTTATGCCAGGAATGCCGAAATGCATACATGTACTTCTGCTTGTTTTCATATTCCATTTAGGTTACGGACAAGCCGGCAAAGTCGACAGCCTGCTGAACGCCTTGCCCGATGAGAACATTCAAAACAAGATCAACATATATATCGAGCTTTCCGACCTTCACATACATACCAATGAGGATTCCTCGCAAAAATTCGGCATGAGAGCCCTGGAAATGGCTGATTCCATCGGATCAGAGGATCAATTGGCACTGGCCCGGTTCCAGCTCGGAAAATTATATTATCACAAAGACAGCCTGGACCGTGCCCTCCACTACCTGCTGCAAGCCTTGCCCGTATTTGAAGAAAGAAAGGACAGCACCAGGCTGTTCAATATATACAATTATCTGGGGTATACGTATTTTGAGAAATCCGATTTTACGAACGCCCTCAAATACCAAAACCGCTCATTCAATATTGAAAAAGAGATCAGCAGCAAAGAGGATATGATCAGCAGACTATCCGATATCGGGATGGTCTATGAATATACCGGGGATTACGATAAAGCCCTTGCCTATTATAACCAGGCCATGAAATTACTCAGGGAAACCAATGATAAAGAAGGCCTTGGCAATATGCTGAACAATCTCGGAAATATTTATTACAATTGGAACAATTACGAGAGATCACTGGATTACTACCTGGAATCACTGTCCATCTATGAAGCGCTGGACGATCAAAGAGGCATTGCCGTGATCAATAACAACATCGGCATCGTTTATCACGACTGGGGACAGTACGACAAGGCACTTGAATATTACGAAAAAGGACTGGAAATAGAGAAAATACTGGAGAACAAACGCGGCATAGCGCAATCGCTGATCAACATAGGAATTATATATGCCGACAAGGATGAATATGAGAAGGCTTACGAACATTACCGGCGCTCCATCGAAATGGCAGAAGAATTAAACGATAAGGTAAGCCTCGCCATTGCCCTCAGCAACATGGGTGACTACTATGTACAGACCGGGGAATTCGACAAGGCCCTGAAAAGCCACAAACGCTCTATCCGGCTGGATGAGGAAATGGGCAACATGATCAGCGTCGGGGCATCGTATTCTATGCTGGGGGACTTGTATAAAAAGATGGGAGATTACCGACAAGCCCTGGATTATTACTTTAAAAGCAATGAGATCATCCGGCCCCAGAAGCTAATTCTGAACATGGCGGAAAACTATAAAGGCATTTCGGAGTCGTATGCGAACCTTGGAAATTATAAAAAAGCCTATGAATACCATTTGCAGTATTATGATATTAACGACTCCCTGTTCAACGAATCCATGGCCAGAAAACTGAACATGCTGCAAACCGGGTATGAAATAAAAAGCAGGGAACAGGAAATTGAATTGCTGAACCAGGAAAAAGACAAAAAGGAACTTCAGCTACAGATCAAACAGCAACAGTTGAAAAGACAACACCTTATCGGCATCGGGTTCATCGCGGCCTTTGCTTTGTTCACCCTGCTCAGCCTGCTCTTGTTCAAACAATACAGGCAGAAAAAGTCAGCCCTGGAAAATCTTGAAAAACAACATAGGGAAATCAAAAGAAAACGGGAGGAGCTGATCATAGCCAAAGAAAAAGCGGAAGAATCGGACCAGCTGAAATCCGCTTTCCTGGTGAACCTTTCGCATGAGATCCGGACGCCCATCAATGGAATTGTTGGCTTCTCCAACATCCTTGAAAAAAACAAAACATCCCCTGAAGAAAAAAAAGAGTACCTCGCCGGCATTTATTCCAATACTCAGCAATTGCTCAACCTGATCAACAACATCATCGATATTTCTTCCATTGAAACCGGCCAGATCAGCATTCATAAAACCAAAACCGACCTGCAATCCATGATAAAGGAAGTCTGTGAGGAAGCCCGGGCCGAACGGGCAAACCTGAACAAAACACATATTGACTTTCAGCTAAAGATGGACGTGGACATGGAATATAAATACATCAACACAGATGCCGGCAGGTTGAAACAAATTTTACAAAACCTGATCTATAATGCCTTCAAATATACAAACGAAGGCCGGGTAGTGCTGTCGTGCTGGAATGAACACGGAAACATCCGGTTTTCAGTCAGCGACAGCGGAATTGGTATACCAAAAGACAAGTTCGGGATCATATTCGATAAATTCCGTCAACTCGACCATTCTTCAACCAGGCAATATGGGGGCACAGGCCTTGGCCTTTCCATCTCCCGTGAATTGCTCAAACTGATGGGCGGGAAGATATGGCTTGAATCTGAAACAGGCAAAGGATCAACCTTTTACGTTGAGATTCCCGCGCATTGACCCGCAACACCCGGGAAAATCAGCCAGGTTTCACAATACATGCGCCCACCATCCCCGGGTTCCCAATTAATGTGTATATTTGCAGCCCTGAAATCAAATCATAATTTATTGAATTCGATGAACATTACACAAGAAAACACAGGCAATCTGACCGCAACCCTTAAGGTAGAACTTGAGAAGAAAGATTATCAGCAAAAGGTAGACCAAATCCTGAAAGATCATCAGAAAAAATCCAATATGCCCGGGTTCCGGCCGGGCAAAGTCCCGATGGGAATGATCAGAAAGATGTTTGGTAAATCGATCGTCGCCGATGAAGTGAACAAGATCATTTCAGAATCCCTGCAAAATTATATCGTGGACAACAATGTAAAGATCCTGGGGCATCCATTGCCGAGCAAAGAAAAATCCCCCACGGTCGACTTTGAATCGGATGAGGATATGGTTTTCTATTTCGACATTGGCTTATCGCCCGATCCCGATATTGAATTATCCGAAAAAATCAAAATACCTTATTACGACATACAGATCGATGACAAAACCATTGACAAGCAAATATCTGATGTGAAGAAACGGCATGGCCAAAGTGAAACACCGGAAGAAGCAGGCCCGGAAGACATCCTGAGGGGGCAGATCGTCCCGGCCGATGATCCGGGAACCGGATCATCGGATGACGAACCCAAAGAAACAACCATTTCCTTACCCCACATCAAGGATAAAAAGCAACAATCGAAATTTATCGGGGCAAAAAAAGGTGAACAGGTGGTTTTCAATCCCCTGAAGGCTACAGGAAATGAAGCAGAAGCCGGTTATATCGCCGGGAATAAGGCGGGGGAAGAAATAAATACGGATCAGGATTTCCGGTTTACGGTCAATGAGATCGTCAGGATCATACCGGCGGAAATGAACCAGGAGCTCTTCGATAAGACCTTTCCTCAACAAGGCATTCAAACAGAAGAAGCATTCAGGGAAAAGATCGCAGAAGAAATGGCCCGTAATTTTCAAAACCAGAGCGACCAGCAATTCATGAAGGATGCCATAGATAAGCTGATTGAAGAATCCGGTATGGATTTGCCGGATGAGTTCCTGAAACGCTGGTTGCTGGAAAGCAATGAAAATAAGATCACGAAAGAACAGGTTGAAAAAGAATACAGCGATTATTCCAAAGCCATGCGCTGGCAACTGCTGGAAAATAAGATCGCAAAAGATTACAACCTGCAGGTCGGTGACGATGAGGTCAGGGCCTATATCCGGAATTACTTCATCGGACAAATGGGTGCCCTGCCCGATGACCCGGAAGCAGATCAGAGAATGGAAAGCATCATAGACTCGGTGATGCAAAACAAAGAAGAAGTGGATAAAGTCTATGAACAGCTTTTGAATGAAAAAGTCAAAAATGAAATAAAAGAAAAAATCAAGCTAAAAAATAAAAAGATCAGCCATGATGATTTTATTAAATTAGCTACAAAAAAATAACAACATATGAACGACAACGAATTCAGGAAATACGCCACAAAGCACATGGGCATCAGTTCACTGACCCTGGACGCATACGCATCCGTACACTCGAATTACATCTCTCCCACCATCATAGAGGAAAGACAAATGAATATAGCCACCATGGACGTTTTTTCCAGGCTTATGATGGACCGCATTATTTTTCTGGGAGTACCCATCAATGATTATGTCGCCAACATCATCCAGGCCCAGTTGCTCTTTCTGGAATCCGTGGACGCCAAAAAGGACATCCAGATCTATCTGAATACACCCGGCGGTGCTGTATATGCCGGATTAGGGATTTACGATACCATGCAGTACATTGTCCCTGACGTAGCAACCATTTGTACAGGGGTGGCCGCATCCATGGGCGCGGTATTGCTCTGTGCCGGTGAAAAGAACAAGCGGACAGCCCTGAAGCATTCCCGCATACTCATCCATCAACCGATGGGGGGAGCGACCGGTCAGGCATCCGACATTGAGATCACGGCCAGGGAGATCATGAAGATCAAAAAGGAACTCTATGAGATCATTGCCAAACACAGCGGACAAACCTATAAAAAGATCTGGAAGGATTCGGACCGTGATTACTGGATGACAGCCGAAGAAGCACGGGACTATGGAATGCTGGATGAAGTGTTGGAAAAGAACCAAAATAAATAAGATACGTAGAAAAGGATAAAGTTCGCTATGGCAAAAATGCAGCAAAAATGCTCCTTCTGTGGCAGAGAGAAATCTCAGGTAAAACTGCTCATCTCAGGTATTGACGCACATATCTGTGATGGCTGCGTTGCCCAGGCCCAGTCAATTCTCCAGGAAGAGCTGGCTTCCAGGCATCAGGCAAAACTGGAAAACATTGAGCTCAAAAAACCACCACAGATCAAATTTTACCTGGACCAGTATGTCATCGGCCAGGAAACAGCCAAAAAAGTGCTTTCGGTTGCAGTGTACAATCATTATAAAAGGGTCATGCAGCCACAGAGCAACGATGATGTTGAAATTGAAAAATCCAACATCATCATACTGGGCGAGACCGGTACGGGAAAAACCCTGCTGGCCAGGACGATAGCCAGGATGCTCCACGTACCTTTTTGCATTGCCGATGCAACGGTACTGACCGAAGCAGGATACGTCGGAGAAGATGTCGAAAGCATATTATCCAGGTTATTGCAGGCAGCGGATTATAACGTAAAAGCTGCCGAAATGGGCATTGTTTTCATCGATGAGATCGATAAAATAGCCAGGAAAAGCGACAATCCCTCGATAACCAGGGATGTGTCCGGAGAAGGCGTACAGCAGGCATTGCTGAAACTTCTTGAAGGCACCACTGTAAACGTACCCCCGCAGGGCGGCCGCAAGCATCCGGAACAAAAAATGATCGCCATCAATACGCAAAACATATTGTTCATATCCGGAGGTGCATTCAACTCCATTGATAAGATCATTGCTTCAAGACTGAGCACCAATATTATCGGATACAATTTCGATAAGGAGAAACAACGCATTGACAAGGAAAACCTGCTTCAGTATATATCCCCGACCGACCTGAAAAAATTTGGACTGATCCCGGAAATTGTCGGGAGATTCCCCGTTACCACGCACCTGAACCCTCTGAGCCCGGATATCCTGAAAAAGATACTTCTGGAACCCAGGAATTCGCTCATTAAGCAGTTTGTCAAGCTGTTCGATATGGACAACATTGAACTTTCCTTCGACGATGAAGTCCTGGATTTCATCGTGGAAAAATCCACCGAATTCAAACTCGGGGCCCGCGGGCTACGGTCCATACTGGAAGCCATCCTTACCGATGCCATGTATGAGCTGCCCTCAAAATCCAGAACGAAAAAATTCAGGGTGACACTGGATTATGCAAGGAAAAAATTTGACATGGCCGGCATATCCAAATTAAAGGTGGCGTAACAAAAAACATTTTTTTTTGAAGCTGCGCTTTGATCAGGCATGAAATTGGTATACACTGCTTACGGTATGAAAAGCCATATACTGATTCCGGTAATTTTACCATTCCTCTTTCTGGGGCTTCAGGCGCAGGAACAGGAAAGGATCGTCGTTCGCGCCGAAGTAGTGAATGGTGATACAATTCCCATTGTCCCGCTGAAAGAAATAAACATATACGCTTTTAAGATCATCAAAAGCAAACGTCAGGCACGGAGGTTGAGCAAACTGATCCGGAATGTGAAGAAAGTCTACCCCTTCGCCAAGTTGGCCGGCATCAAACTAAAGGAATACGAAAACCGGCTGATGCAGGCCTCAACGGATAAAGAAAGGCGTCAGATCATGAAGCAGGCCGAAGCGGAGATCAAGGAAAAATACGGCAACGACCTCAAAAAACTGAACTTTTCTCAGGGCAAGATCCTGATCAAACTCATCGACCGTGAAACCGGCAACACATCCTATGCCCTGGTATCGGAACTGAGGGGAAAATTCATTGCCTTTTTCTGGCAGGCATTTGCCCGGGTATTTGGCTACGATTTAAAGATCAACTATGATCCGGAAGGCAAGGATAAAGACATTGAAACCATTGTAAGGATGATCGAAAACGGCCAGATCTGAGACATGGTCACTTACCCCTGCCCTGCACAACGATCAGCGCCGTGTAGATCAAAATCTTAAAATCCATGGCCAGGGACATGTTCTCAATATACAGCAGATCGTATTTCAACCGCTCGATCATTTCCTCCACCGTAGAAGCATAGCCATATTTAACCTGCCCCCAGCTGGTGATCCCTGGCTTCACCTTATGAAGCAGACGGTAATGGGGCGCCTTCTGCACGATACGCTCAATAAAATACCGTCTTTCCGGACGGGGGCCCACCAACGACATATCCCCTTTCAGCACGGTATAGAACTGGGGGATCTCATCCAGCCGAACCTTTCTCAGGAAGCGGCCAAAAGGCGTGATCCTCGGATCATTGTCAGAAGAAAGCTGTGGCCCGTTCTTTTCTGCATCCGCATACATTGACCGGAACTTATGCATCTTGAACGGGGCCCCGTTCAATCCGATCCGCTCCTGGGAATAAATGACCGGTCCCCGGGAAGTCAGGATAATGCCAACAGCAACAAATAAATACACGGGTATGAGCAGGATCATTGCGATGATGGAAGCGATCACATCAATGATGCGCTTGATGGAATACTGCCATGGAGGCATCAGCTCGGGTGAAACCTGAATAAGAGGGGTGTGAAAAACGGACGACATTTTCACGCTGCCCAGCAGAATATCCTGCATGTCCGGAATGACTTTTATAAGGACATTCGTGTCTTCCAAAAGGGTGATGATCTCTTCAATGGTTTTTCTTTCCGAACGTTCTATGGCTATGATCACTTCTTCCACATTGTGCTCGCGGATGATCCTCTTGAGGTCACGGTAATTCCCGAGATGAGGTATGTATTGCTTAATTTTATAGGTATCGTAATCAAAAACATTGACAAATCCAACAAATCTGTTCCCAGACGACCTTTCCTGTTGTTCGATCTCACGATAAATGGCAAGGGCATTCCCGTTACTTCCAACAATGACGGTATTAAAGCCAAGCTTCTTTTTGTGGATCTTTCTTACGGTGATGGTGGTCAGGATCAACCGGAACGAATACGTGAAAAAGAAATGCAATCCGAATAATACGATAAACGACTGGTAATAGGATCTGTAAGATGTAATGATATCGTCCAGGATAAGGGCAAAAAAGATCGCCACCGTACCGATCAACGTGATCAGCAGGGTCTGCCCCAATTCCCTGAGCCTGGATTTCCGGTATATTTTCCTGTAGGTCCCAACCAATGTGTATAATACAAGCCAGAAAAGAGGTATAAAAGTGATGCCCAGATAAAGGTTGTCGTCCCGGAAAACTTCATCAATATGTTCCAGAAAATTCGGTTCAATCACGTACTTCCTGTAAATGAAAAACAAACTCCACGCAATGGCGGCAGCCAGAAAATCCAGTATGACGTACTTAAGAACCTGTAAGTTTTTATTCATCCGGAATTACTTAAAATGTATTAACTTGATATTATCCAGGTATATATATGCTTCATTCACACCGGTATTCAAATGACCTTCAAAGAAAATATTGAAGTCCACAGCTCCAACGGCAGCATTGACCACAGGTTTCAGGTTGACATATATTTTATTCC
Organism: Bacteroidales bacterium; assembly: GCA_018400295.1. Taxonomy (GTDB): domain Bacteria; phylum Bacteroidota; class Bacteroidia; order Bacteroidales; family B18-G4; genus M55B132. The sequence goes on from JAGYMZ010000003.1 coordinate 51,202, forward strand.
ATTCTTCGGACGGATTAACGTTCACAACAGAACGCTGAACGATCTGTGAAATACCATTTATGTAAACGCCAACCGTAAATCCGTTGTTGCATTTGAAATTGAACTCCAGGAAAACAGGGTTGTTATCCCCCTGCGGCAGATCAAACCCTTCTTCCGAACCTGCATTCGTAGCCAGCAGAAAGAAATCTTTTTCCGGGGTCAGCCGGACAACACCTGAATAACGGGAGTTTTCGCTCAGAAAGGCTTCCGGGTTATCCTCGGGATGGGTTCTGTGAACATCCACCTTGCTTTGCCCTATGCTATCCAGGGACACACTGGGATCCTCGAAATCCACCATCCAGACAAAATCACATGCTTCCTTGTAGGTGGTTGTCAGGGTGTCTTTAAGATCGATGGACTGGCCTGGTATGAATTCTTCTTCCAGTATTATGGGTTCATAGAAAGGATAAGGGACCCGGAGGGCTTTGATGCCGCTCATATAGATCCCGGGATCAATCCTCAGCTCATGATTGCCTTCAAAAAGAACCGGTGCAAAAACCGGCAGCTCATAAATGCCTGCAAGCTGACCATCCACATAAAACCAAAGGGTCGTTATCTTGTGGGAAGTGGATCCCATCTGGGAATATTCTGTTTGCACGGAAAGGGAATCGACCGATACATAGGCCGGAACATCCTGGTCACCATCAAATTTCCTGCATGAAGAAAAAATCAAAAAAATAAACAGTAACGCCAATACGCAGGATAACCGGGCAGATATTATCATGTAAATAACTTTTGTGTTAGGGCGCTTACAAAATTGAAACGTACAAGCATCCTGAATATTGTTATACAATCCTGGTATCATCAGAAGGATGGCATTATAAATTACCGGGCAGGTTATGGAACTTTTCCATGATCTTATGAGCCACTTCCAGGGCATAATGCCCATCAAAAATGGTCACCGGCGGGGACACATCCTTTTGTATGGCATCGTAAAAACTTTCCAGTTCCTTTTGAATGGCATTCACGGGCCTGACTTCCGGTTTGTCAAAAAAAACTTGTTTTTCACCCTTGCCCCCGCCAGGGTCCAGTATCATTGCAAAAGGATCGGGCCCGGATTTATCAACATCCTTTATCCGAATAATTTCCACCTTTTTCTCCAGGAAATCTATAGATATGTACGCATCCTTTTGAAAAAACCGGGTTTTTCTCATGTTCTTCATGGAGATCCTGGAAGCGGTCAGATTGGCCACACAACCATTATCAAACTCGATGCGGGCGTTGGCAATGTCGGGGGTATCGCTGACCACAGGAACACCACTGGCACTGATGCGTTTGATCCCCGAATCCACCGTGCTTAACACAATGTCAATATCATGGATCATCAGATCGAGTACAACCGGTACGTCGGTACCACGGGGGTTGAATTGCGCAAGCCTGTGGGTTTCAATAAACATGGGGGAGGTAACGTATGGCCGGGCCGTCAAAAAAGCCGGGTTGAACCGTTCAACATGTCCCACCTGTACTTTGATATCCGCTTCCTCGGCCAGCTCAATCAGTTTTTTGGCTTCCGGGATGGAGGCAACAACGGGCTTTTCAATGAAAACATGTTTGAATTTCCTCAGGGCCATGGAAGCGCAGTCAAAGTGAGAAACCGTGGGGGTTACGATATCCACAACGTCCACATCATCGATCAGTTGTTCGATCGTTTCGTAACCGGGAATATCAAATTCCTGTCTGACTTGCCTGGCTTTTTCTTCATCGGGATCGTAAAAACCCATCAATTGATATTCTTTTATCAATTGAATGCATTTGAGGTGGATTTTCCCCAAATGACCAGCGCCAAGCACTCCGATTTTCAGCATGTTTTCAAATTTTTGCAAAAGTAAACCATTTCCTCAAACATCCCAGCCGAATTTCGTACTTTCGCACCACTTTGAAAACAAGATCCAATTAAGCGAATGATGCAGGATACCTTCAGACATAAAGGGCTGCGCAAGAAACTGGTGGAGGAAATTAAGGCCAAAGGCATAAAAAACCCGAAAGTACTGGAAGCCATCGGCAAGGTACCGAGGCATTTATTCATGGATTCCTCATTCCTGGAGTTTGCATACCAGGACAAGGCATTCCCGATCGGCTCCGGACAAACCATTTCACAACCTTATACCGTTGCTTTCCAGACAGAACTCCTTAAGCCAAACGAAAACGAAAAGGTACTGGAAATCGGTACCGGATCGGGTTATCAGGCATGCGTTTTATTGGAAACAGGCGCCAGGGTATATTCTGTGGAGCGTCAAAAAAAACTATTCGACAAAGCCTCCAGACTTCTCCCCGGGATCGGCTACCGGCCAAAGCTCTTTTATGGCGATGGGTATGCCGGCCTGCCCACCTTTGCCCCTTTTGACAAGATCCTCATCACAGCATCCGTATCAAAAATTCCACAAGCCCTTTTAAGCCAGCTGAATACCGGCGGCACGCTGGTTGCCCCTGTTGGAAGTGAAAACATTCAGGTTATGCAGTCCATTTGCAAATCCGGACCGGAAGAATATGAAATACAGCATCACGGTACCTTCCGTTTTGTTCCAATGCTCTCCAATACTGCAAACGACTGAACCATATATCCGGAACAGCCTTTATGACAAATATGCTTGTATGTTTTTGTACCTTTGGCATAAATTATGCAGTTGAAAACAAATCATATTGTTCACATAAAAGAGTTTTGCCATGAAAAAAACGATTAAACGCTTTGCATTTTTCATTCTGGCCGGGTCCATGATCTTGTCGTCCTGCAGCAAGGATGATGACGATGATGACAAACCCATCAATGAAAATCCAACCATCAATTTTCTTGTAGAGCAGGGGTATATTTCTTCGGATGCGACCCTGAACACAGACCAGCCATTTAAGGTCAAGGTGTTAGCCCGGGAAAACCCCACAACCAAGAAAAACATCGACCACATTAATGTACGCAGGATACATAATGACCAAACCATTGCAGATACAACCTTTGACGTGGGCCAGCCGGAAATAACACTGCAGGTCGATTTCACATCCCTGCCATACGCCGGGGAGGAGAACATTGAATTCGAAGCTGTCGACAATGCCGGCAAGAAAGCAATGATCAGTTTGAAGATCACTACCATCATGATCGGGGATTCCGTGGTTTCATACACAGACGTTACCCTGGGATCTTTCAATGAACAGAATTTTGGCAGTTTCTTCTCTGCTTCCAACGGTCAGGTATATTTCATAGATGAGGCCTTTCAAAACCAGGACCTGATCGATGTCGCATTTTTCCTGGGAACAACAAGCGGTGCATCCCTGGGGGCCCCGTCCAACAACACCGTTATCGATGTGTTTGATCTGGATCAGGCGCCCAATGCCTGGACGACTTTTAACCAAACGGTATTTGTCAGTCCGGCGCCCATAGATGCCACGGAATTTGATCAGATCGGTGATACTTATGATTTCCCTGCTTTTTCCGGTTCGGACGACCTGGTAACACAACTTGCAGACAATGACATCATTTATTTCAGCACCATAGATTTCAAACTTGGCTTCATAAAGGTCAACGCCATAAACCCCCGCGGCGACATCATCAACATCGATGTAAAAGTGCAGAAATAGATTTCACGGCATTTTATGAAAAATACCACCCCCCGGGTTGGGGGTGGTATTTTTCCCCCTGTTGGGGCGGATCTTCAAACCCCGGATTTCAACCGTTCCGAAACGACCTTCACTTTATCATGCAGGTCCATATCGCCATCGAGCCAACAAATATAGAAGCCCCGCCGTTCCATTCTCCGGAACCAGGTCATTTGGCGCTTGGCAAACTGATGTATGGCCGTGTTGAGCTTTTGGAAGAGGCCGGCATGGGTTAATTCCCCTTCCAGGAACCATGTGATCATCCTGTATTCCAATCCGTAGCACTTGAGCATTCCGGGATCCACCCCTTCCCGGAGCAATGACCTCACCTCATCGATCATTCCGCATGACATCCGTTTGGCAAGACGCTCCGTGATCCGCTTACGTATTGTATTCCGGTCATAACGAATACCCATGATCAGGGGATTGATCCGGGGAAAATCCCGCCGTGGATGATCCTTCATGAATTCCTGGATCTCCAGGGCACGGATCAACCGTTCCCTGGATCCGGTATCGGTAACATTATGCAATCTCCTGAAAGACCGCAACCGCCCGGTGAGTTCCTCCATGGGCATATGCGCCCACTGCTTTCTCTTAACCGGGTTTTCAGGCACTTCCGGATAAAGGGTCTTGCCCAGGGCCGCTTCAATGTATAATCCGGTGCCGCCACATAACACTGGCAGCTTATCCCTGCCTGTAATATCGCGGAATGTACGCAGGAAATCCTGCTGATATTTGAAAACATTGTATTCCTGTCCGGGTTCCGCGATATCGATCAGGTGATACGGAACAGCTTTCCCATCCACGGTATAGTCCTCATAATCCTTACCTGTACCCAGGTCCATTCCTTTGTAAACCTGCCTGGAATCCGCACTGATGACCTCGCCATGATGAAGGGCGGCAACATGGGCGGCCAGCTGCGTCTTACCCGTCGCAGTTGGGCCCAGGATAACAACCATGACTGCATGTTTCTGTTCGTTATTCATGTGCCGGTGTATATACCGATTTTTGTTGTATGTTCCACTCCTGCTCCATCATAAAATCCCGGATCCTGTTCAGGATCTCTATGGATGTTGTTTTGAAATTCAAGCGGTTCAGGTCTTCTTCCAGCAAGGCATCCCGGATCCCCCCGGGGAACAGATGCGTTAAATTTTCTCTCAGGCACTGTTCTCCGGGTATGTTCAGTTTTTTTTGTTCCGTTTTAAGATATTGCAGGATGCGCAATGCATCTACTTTTTCATGGCATGCGCGGACAAAACGGCGGGATTCGCGGCTATTGCGGCGCAAGGCCTGCCATATATCCGCAGTTCCGAAAACATCCCTGAAAAAATCATCCATGGGCGTTGTCCGGCACCCGCCAAACAATTCAGGGAACAGATCGTATGTTGCCCGGATGTTTTGAAAAAGCATATGATGATATACCGGGTAGCTGGACCAGTCACCCCGGCTACCCTTAATGAGGGCCGGTCCGGTACCAAAAAAAACCCGGTCGGAAAACCGTGTCCCGGGAAACACCCTTTCCGGGTTCCAAACGATCAGGTCCCCGGCCTTCCTCATTTTCTGAAGGAAATAGAAATCTTCCCCGCTTTTTCTGGGCGACATCCCGCCAATCTTTTGGTATGCCCGAACAGGCAACGCAATTGCCGATCCCAATGCGGTGAAGGAATATGGGCAACGGATATTCCAAAGGTTCAGCGCATAGTTGCGCATGTATATTTCATACCTGAGCATCGCACGGTCTATCAGACCGTTACCGGTAACCCGGTGATAGTAGGGTACCGAAATGCCCATGGCGCCGGGAAATCGATTCAGGTTTGCCAGGATGGAAGAAAAATACTCCGGACCGTATTGTGTGTCGCCGTCCAGACTGATAATGACATCCTCCTCCCTGGCCAGATCCCGGATGGAGTCCATGATCACTTTTCTTGCCCGGCCCACCCCCTGGCTTCTGTGCAACCATCCCTTGCCGGGCGAGCTTCTGTCCAGAAGGATCATTTCATCGCCAAACAACGCTTTCAAAGATCCTATGGTTTCCTGGTTACGCTCACAAACACCCTTTTTGGAAACATCCTGCCACCAGGCCTCCGGTTGGTTCACGCATACAACCAGCCGAAAATCCACGCATTTCTGACCCAGCAGGCAATCATGGATCAGGGTCAGGTTCTCCAGCTCATCCATCAAGGGAAGAGCCACCCATATTTTCCTGTATTTTCCGGCAGGATCTGACATTGCGCAGCAAATTTAAGCATTTAAGCACAAGGAGTTAACAGCGGAGAACATTTATTTTATTATTGCACAGGCCGGACCATGCTGTATGGTAATGCGCCACGAGGAGGAAAAAACCGGGAATATGTTGTATCTTCCCCTGGAAAATTTAAGACCACAGAACCATGAAACAGGCAGGATTGCTTTTATTAAACAGCATCACGTTAGCTGCAGCGCTTGTCATGAACTACCTGAGCGGATTGGGCAAATTGAACGGAAACACGGTAAGCGATATCAGCAAGCGGTACGAAACACTATTCACCCCTGCGGGATATGCTTTTGCTATATGGGGGATCATATATATATTTTTGATCGCTTTCGTAATCCATCAATGGTATGCATGGTACAGAAAAAAAGACGATCAGGATCTCAGGCGAACAGGGGTTTGGTTTGCCATTGGAAATATTGCGAACGGGTTGTGGATATGGGCCTGGACCGGCGACAGCATTGGCTGGTCTGTCCTTTTGATAATCCTGCTGCTTTTATCCCTGGCCATTCTTGTGGTCAGGCTCAGATTGGAAATCCCGGATGCCCCCTTACGCATCATAGCCTTCGTCTGGTGGCCGGTTTGCATATATCTTGGATGGATCGTGGTTGCAAGCGCAGCCAACATCGCGGTTTATTTGAAAAGCACCAACCAAACCTTTTTCCTTACCGAAGAAACCCGCGCCATTGCGCTGATCATTCTGGCAGCGCTGATATACATATTGTTAATATACTTCAGAAATATGAGAGAGGCGGCCCTTGTGGGGATCTGGGCCTTTATTGCCATAGCGATGAGGCAATGGGAACATCACATACACATCAGTTTCGCAGCCATTCTTGCCTCAGTCATCCTGTTCATTTATGTGGGTTACCATGGCTACAAAAACAGAGAAACCTCACCGTTCCGAAAGATCCAAAGCAGCGGGAACCCCATGCCGGGCACCTAATCAATCCCCGAAAAATGCTTCATAAACTGCACCCTCATGTACCCTGCAGGATTATCGGTTCCTTTGATGCTCATTTTTCCGTTGAAATCCGGGACAGATGAAAAATGATGTTTCTCCATCCATTCTTCCATCTCTTTGAGCATAACGGGGATCTGTTCAAATCCTTTATTGTATAAAACCGAGCTGATCTGAACGGCTTTCGCACCGGCGAGCAGCTGTTTGATCAATGCACGGCCATCGTGAACACCGGTGGAAGCAGCAATGTCACAATGCAGGCGATCTGAAAGCAGGGCTACCCATCGCAAGGACATGGACAATTCCTCGGGAGTGCTGAAAACATGGCTTGCCGTGATCGTCATCTTGTCTATATCAATATCCGGTGAAAAAAACCGGTTGAACAATACCATCCCCGAAATACCTGTCCAGGAAAGCTTCAATGCAGTTTTTGCAAGACCACTGAAATAATGGCTGATTTTTAAACTGATGGGTATGGATACGATCCGCCGGACATTATCGACAATGTCAAAATATACGGCTTCATTTTCCTCACCACTTCTGCGGGGATCAGATGGCAATATGAAAACATTGAGTTCCAGTCCATCGGCACCAGCTTCCTGTATCTTTTTCGCAAAAGATGTCCACTCCTGCGCAGAAACACAGTTTATGCTTGCAATCACCGGGATGGAAACCCCGGATTTGGCATCCCGTATCAGGTTCAAATATTGTTCCACTTCATTTTGCCGGGAATAATGGCCAATGTAATCCTGGGCCTCAGGATAGGGATAATGCTCATCACCCTGGCTGAATGCCTGATCGGCCTGGTAATTGATCTGTTCTTCAAACAAGGATTTCAATACCACAGCAGCACCGCCATTCTCTTCAATGGCCTTTATATTTTCCAGGGAATTCGTAAGCCCGGAACTGCCTGCAATAATTGGATTTTTTAATTCCAACCCCATATATTTGGTTGATAAATTCACCATAAAGCCTGATTTTTTCAATGTTTATAGACCATACAAATTTATGGAATTAATCCCGAAAAACCCTGCCGTCAGGGATGAATTTTCAATTCCAGGAATAAGGATCCGTCACTGAGTATTTCAATGGCCTTTTGAAGTGCATCATCGGTCTCAGAAAACACAGCATAGGAAGCACCGACATCCCAAAGGTTCCGGGCCATCCATGCTTTTATCTGGGAACGCAGAACCCGCCCGGATTTTTCAAACCCTTCCTCATCATATTCCACGCCTTCTTTTTCAGCGATCTCAAAAAATTCCTGAAGGATCTCATCGCTAACATTGAAATCTTGCTTATAATCCTCAAATTCCGGATATTTATCCAGGATTTCCGTGCGGTTATCGTTGACATATTTTACGGTGAACTGATTTAAGACCCCATTTTTCCGGAGATCAATATAATAATCCGAGATCCATGTAGAATCCCAGGGAATAAAAATATCCGGCATAATGCCCCCACCGCCGTATACTACCCGGTTACCCGGGGTATAGTATTTGAGAGAGTCGGGAAAATGGATGCTGTCTGCATGAACCATCTCCCCCATTTCCCACCGTTCCAGGAAATCCTTGTAATATTCTTCATATCCCTTATTGTAGGGCCGCTGAATGCTCCGGCCCGTAGGGGTGTGGTAGCGGGCCGTGGTAAGCCGCAGTACCGAACCATCGGTCAAGGGGAACGGTCGCTGAACCAATCCCTTTCCAAAAGACCTGCGGCCCAGGATCAATCCCCTGTCCCAATCCTGAACAGCACCGGATACAATTTCACTCGCGGAAGCAGAGCCTTCATCGATCATTATCACCAGCGGTCCCTGCTCAAAGCTGCCTTTTTGGGTAGCGTCAAATTCTTCCCTGGGACTCTTGTGGCCCTTCGTATAAACGATCATGCGCCCCTCCGGCAAAAATTCATCCGCAAGTTCAACAGCAATGCCCAGATAACCTCCGGAATTACCACGCAAATCAAGAATGAGTTTCTCCATTCCCTGCTGTTTAAGACTGCTTATCCCATCCCTGAATTCTTCCATTGCGTTTTTTGAAAAGCGGTTTAGCTTAATATAACCGATCTCCGGAGTCAGCATGAATGTGGCATCGATACTGTGAATGGGTATTTCATCCCGGACAATGGTATATTCGATCAGTTCCTTCCGGCCCTGGCGGTAAATACTGACATCCACCTTTGAACCTTTCTCGCCCCGCAATTTATCCATAACAAATTTATTGGTAATATCGGGACCATGGGCTTTTTCACCATTGATCCTTACGATCTTGTCTCCTGCCATGATGCCAAGTTTTTCCGAAGGACCTCCCGGTACGGGTGAGATAACCAGAATGGTATCCCTGAAAATCTGAAATGTGACGCCAATCCCTTCGAAGCTGCCTTCAAGTTGCTCTTCGGACCGCTCCAGTTCTTTCTTCGGTATATATGCCGAATGGGGGTCAAGATCCTTCAGGGTTTCAGCAATGGCATTATCCACCACATCTTGTATCTCTACAGGATCGACATAGGCATAGTCGATCAATTGCATAACCGTTGCCAGTTTTTGTATGTTCTCCCTGGTTTCTTTTGACTGTGAAAAGGATGACAGGAAAAGACAACCGAACATGGCGGTCAGCAGGGCACTTTTTAATAAATGTTTCATCAGGTTTTTTGTTTGCTGTTGTGCAATTATTTAAAGACCTCCGGGCTAATAAGATAAAAGCTCCATGGCCGCTTGATTAACTTTGTTTTCGTCAGGAAGTATCGCTTGCTCCAGTATTGGATTAAAGCCAACGGGCGTGAATTCAGATCCCACCCGTTTGACCGGTGCATCAAGATATTCAAAAAGTTCATCTGAAACAATGCCGGCCAGCTCCCCACCAAAACCCCCAAAAACCTTATCTTCGTGGACGATCAGTACCCGGCTTGTCTTTCTTACCGATGCCAGGATGGATGCTTTATCCAACGGGATAAGAGAACGGAGGTCGATCACTTCGATCTCTTTTTCTTTTTCAGAGGCTATTTTTTCTGCGGCACGCAACGACAAGTGCGTGGCATTGCCATAGGTCAGAATGGTCATATCGTTTCCTTCCCTGCGTTTCCGGGCCGAACCAAAAGGCACTTCAAAATCTTCCGGAACATGTGCCTCCGCAGCAGGAGCATTATACAGGGCTTTTGGCTCCAGGAAAAGGGTTGGCCCCTCTGAACGCATGCTTGTTCTCAAAAGACCGGCAGCATCGTCCGCAAAAGACGGATAAACGACCCGCAGCCCCGGAAGCGTTGTCAGGACCCCTTCAATGGTTTGCGAGTGGTAAAGTCCTCCGCCGATATAACCGCCCGAGGCCAGCCTGATGGTTACATTGGGGGCAAATTGACCATTGGACCTCCAGTAATCGTGCGACATTTCAATCAACTGCTCCATGGCCGGCCAGAAATAATCGGCAAATTCGGCCCCTTCAATAACGATCCGGATCTTCCTGTTAAAACGGCTCATGCCATTGGCGGTACCAACAATATAATCCTCAGCAATGGGCGCATTGAACACCCGCTTCGCACCGAATTCCTGCTGCATACCCTTGGTCACATTGAATATTCCGCCCTTTTCCTTGTTTGCAACATCCTGACCCCAGATGAAGGTATCTTCATTGTGCCTGAATTCCGATTTTAAGGTTGTATTCAGCGCCTGGATCAAACGCATTTTATCACCGGAATCCCCGGCCGGTATCCCCTCCGGGTACTTTTCCGTCACATATGCATCCGGTATAACGAAATCATAGATGGATGCCGGATCCGGATCCTCCATTTTTATGACTTTCTTGTGGGCGTTTGAAATGTCTTTGCTGACGTCAGCATCGATCTCCTTCAGTTCATCTTCCGTAAACCGCTCTGAGTAAATAAGCCGTTGCCTGAACTTTTTCAAGGGGTCCTGTCCCTGAACACTCAGCAATTCGTTCATATCCCTGTACAGATCCTGGCGGTCCGAGTTGGAATGAGCACCTATCCGAACACAATTGGCATGGACGATCACCGGAATGCCCTCCTCTTTGACACGTTTTTTTGCCAGGGTCATGGCATTCATGGAATTAATGACATCCAGGCCATTACAATAAATAATATCCAGGTTTTTCATCCCCTCGAAATTCGTCGCTGCCCTGGGGTTGGCAGTCTGATCCTTCTTGTGGACAGAAATGCCATAATCGTTATCCTGCAATACGAAGATCACCGGGAGCCTTTCGGTGGAAGCTCCGTTAATGGCTTCATATACATAACCTTCCGATGTGGAAGACTCTCCCTGGGAAGAAATGGCTACGGCATCCTCGCCGTAATAGTTGATTGCGCGGGCTACACCGGCAGCATGCAGTGCATGGTTCCCCGTACAGGAAGATACGTTATGGATGTTCCATTCCGGCTTGGCAAAATGGTTCGACATATGCCGGCCACCGCTGGCGATATCCCCTTTCTTGGATAAACCATTGAGAATGATCTCCTCAGCGGTCAGGCCTGCAGATATGGCGGTAAGCATATCTCGGTAGTACGGGAACAAATGGTCCTTTCCCTTTTCAAAAACCTGGCCGATGGCCAGCTGGATACCATCATGGCCTGCATATGGGGCATGATACGACCATCCCAATGCCTGTTTTAAATAATTTGGGGCTTTATTATCAAGTTTCCTGCCCAGGGTCAGAAGATAATACCATTTTTTGAGCACATCCCTGTCTATCTCCTTTAACCGGTATACCTTGTCTTCTTTCCTGATCTTTAAACGTTTGTTTCGGTACATCATTCGAATAAATCAATTAAAAATCCCATGCTTTGTCCTGTGATGGGTTCACAGGTTCAATAACCGGAAAACGGAAGATCCGGCCATTCACACAGGATGTCCCCACCATGTTCCGCCAGCGGCCCGTCAACCATTTTTCCTCAAAGAATAAAAAAATCGGCAAAAGCACCAAAGTTCCGTCATGTGTCTTTGGCGCCTGCCATCTACTTAACAATCCATTAATTTGTATTGTTCAGGCCTTCTGTCCCGGAACACATGATTGCGGGAAGTTATAAATTTATTTCTTGACCGGTCAATATGTAAGGAGGAAATCTGTATTTCCGTTCCCTTCTCTCCGGCCCTGGCCAGGATATCGCCTTCCGGGTCACTGATGAACGACCGGCCGGTAAATTCCAGGTCTTTTTCCCGGCCAGTACGGTTGGCGGTTACAATATAAAACCTGTTGCTTATTCCCTGAGCCGGAACCACCTTTTGAGCATACTGCATGACCAGATTAGAGGGATGGGCAACAACATCAGCCTTTTTCAGTCCCAACACCCTCCATGTTTCCGGAAAAACATAATCAAAACATATCAATATGCCAATGCGGGCCCCTTTCCACTCAAAAACCTGAAAACCCGTATCCCCGGGTTGAAAATAATCCTTTTCATTCATAAACAGGTGGCTTTTCCGGTATTTTCCAACAATCCCCCCTGGATCAATCAGGAAGGCAGTGTTGAACAAGCGGTTCCCATCCCGCTCATTGAACCCGGTAACGATCGCAGCGTTTTTCTCCGCCGCAAGTTCCCTGATAAATTCGATATAATCGCTTTCTCCGGGAATTTCCGAGCAGGCATAGGCTTCTTCCATGGATGAAAAATTATACCCTGAACCGGCAAGTTCAGGAAGGACCAGCAGGTCAAACTGGTGTTTATCCTGTATTGCATCCCGGATGGTCCGCATGGACCCGGTGGGATCACCAAAAGTAGGAGTGAATTGCAAAAACCCAACCCTGAGCACAAGTTCTTTCATTGTCTTATCACGTTAAATTCCCCGCCCTGCTCCAGTTTGATGATCTTGCTGGGCTTAAATAACTTCACCCGGTTCCGGTAAAGCGGGACAATGTAATCTACTTCATTTTTGATTATATTGGAAATATCGCTGTAAACCACAGGATTAGGCTCTCCGGATATGTTCGCCGATGTTGATACGATCGGTTTGCCAAATGTCCGGATCACCTGCTGACAAAATTCATCTTTTACGACCCGGATGGCAATGGTGTTATCCGCAGCAACAAGACTCTTTGCAAGATTTCTTGCCTTGGGATAAATGATGGTCAGGGGGGTATCGATGCTTTCGATCAAATCACAGGCAATCTCAGGAACATGGGTGACGTACTGTTCAATTTTATCAAAAGAATCAACCAGAATGATCATGCTTTTTTTCTCTATCCGGCGCTTGATCTTAAAAACACGTTGCACAGCCTTGCTGCTCGTAGCATCGCAACCTATTCCCCAGATGGTATCGGTAGGGTAGAGAATGGTTTTGCCCCGGGATAAAAATCCTGCCGTTCGTTTGACTTCTTCCTGCATGTATTATAAGCGTTTCAACAATTTTTCATTTGAAATGGTCATCGCACATTTAAAATGGCCCTCCGGGCATTCACTGTGTCCATGCAAACCACAGGGCCTGCAATCCAGCGGAACATCGGTTTCAATCACCCGGGCATCATCTGATAATGGCCCAAATCCAAAAGACGGCACCGTAGAGCAAAAGATTGCCGTTACCGGCGCGTTCATGGCTGAGGCCAAATGCTGGGGCGCTGAATCATTCACAAAATTCATTTTTGCACCGGCCATGAGGGCCGCCGTTTGCAACAGACTTAATTGTCCGGCAAGGGTAAGACAATCCGGATGCCCGGAATGTTGTATGATGTCCCTGCAAATTTTTTCATCCTTGCCTGATCCGGTAAAAATAACTGTAATACCGGGAGGTACGGCTTTTACAAATTCCACCCATTTTTCAACAGGATACTGTTTGGTAAACCACAAAGATGCAGGCGCAATGCATATATAATCGCTTGACCTGTACTTTTTGACCGCATCAAAATCTTTTTTACCGGGGTACAACCTGACCGGCCCTTTTTGATTGTCGGTGATGCCAGCAATAAGCCTGTGGTTCCTTTCGGTTTCATGCAAGCCCGGATCATGGAATACATGCTTTATCCGGCGGTTAAAAAACAAAGAAAAAGGGTTTTTATCAAAGCCGGTTTTATAAGTTGCGCCTGACATGGCCGTCAGCAATCCGGTTCCCCCATAACGCTGAACATTGATCACATAATCGTACCGCTCTTTCCTGACATCCAGCAAAAGGGCATACAGATTACGGTACTTCCCGGAAGTTTTATCCCATACCAGTGTGCGACAAACGAAAGGATGGCCCTGAAACAGGGCTTCATTCCCCTTTTTTACCAAAATATCGATTTGAGCGCCGGGATAATATCCATTCAGTTTTTCCAGGACAGGGGTAGCAAGAATAACATCCCCAATGCTTGCGGTCTGTATAACGAGAAATTTCAACATTTACATAAATGACGATTATGCAATATTTTCATGCGGATACCTGATGTTCTCTCAGGGCATCGTTCAATGAAGTTTTTTTATCGGTAGATTCTTTTCGTTTGCCGATGATCAGGGCACAATTGACATCATAAGCCCCTGCGGGGAACTGCTTTTTAACCGTCCCGGGAATGACGACCGAGCGTTCCGGGACCCGCCCCTTGTATTCCACAGGATTTTCCCCGGTCACATCAATAATCCTGGTCGACATGGTTATTACGACATTGGCACCCAAAACGGCTTCTTTTTCAATATGTGCGCCTTCCACGAGTATGCACCGGGACCCGATAAAACAATCGTCTTCAATGATCACCGGCCGTGCCTGCAAGGGTTCCAGCACACCCCCCACACCGGTCCCGCCGCTCAGGTGAACGTTCCGCCCGATCTGGGCGCAGGAACCCACCGTTGCCCAGGTATCCACCATGGTGCCGCTGTCCACATAGGCCCCGATGTTAATATACGATGGCATCATGATCACCCCCGGGGCAATATAGGAGCCATACCGGGCTATCGCATGCGGCACGACACGGGCGCCGATCTTATCGTATCCGGTTTTAAGCCCGATCTTGTCATGGAACTCAAAGGGCCCTATGCTCGTGATCTTCATTGGCTGCATGGGGAAATAAAGGATAACGGCCTTTTTCACCCATGTATTGACCTTCCAGCCATCTTTACCCGGCTCTGCCACCCGCAATTTCCCTTTATCCAGCAAGCCGATCGTTTCACGGATGGCTTCCCTGCCTGATGCTCCTATTTGCAGGTTTTTATCTCGCCAGATGACTTCTATCCTTTGTTTTAAATCCATTGTACGCGCTTCTGAACCAAAATTAGATAAAATATTGCAAGATGTTCAAACTTCTTTATAATTTTGTTGTACTGAAATATTGATCAATCAAGGACCATGGGCAGGATAATGGCCATCGATTACGGGCGCAAAAGAGCAGGCATCGCGGTCACAGATGAGTTGCAGATCATTGCCAATGCACTCACAACGGTCCATGCAAAAGATGTCTTTGATTTTTTAAAGCAATATATCACCGAAGAGACCGTTGAAATGATCGTGGTAGGAGAGCCCAGGCAAATGAACAATACGGCGTCTGAATCTGTCCGTTTTATTGATCCGTTTGTTAAAAAGTTGAAAAAAGTCTTTCCGGATATACCGGTAGACAGGTTTGATGAGCGGTTTACATCCAAAATGGCAATGCAGGCGATGATCGATGCGGGCATTGGAAGGAAAGCCAGGCGTGATAAAGCGGCCATTGATAAAATAAGCGCGGTCATCATCTTGCAATCATATATGGAGTCACGGAAACAGAACAAAAACTAAGGCAGGAGGAAAAAAGATGTTACCCATCGTTGCATACGGACACCCGGTATTAAGGAAAATATCCCGGGAAATCGGCCGGGACCATCCCGGTCTCCAGGATTTGATCCATAACATGTTCGAAACCATGTACGAATCCGTTGGGGTTGGCCTTGCCGCCCCGCAGGTCAACCGTTCCATACGCCTTTTCATTGTAGATGCCTCTGCATACGGGGATAAAATACCGGAAGCAGCCGGTTTCAAAAAGGTATTCATAAACCCTGAGATACTTGAAGAAAGCGGTGAAGAACACTCCATTGATGAGGGTTGCCTGAGCATTCCGCACATACGTGAAGACGTAACCCGCCAGGAAAAAGTCAGGATCAAATATTACGATGAACACTGGGCGTTCCATGAAGAGCAATATGGCGGCATCGTTGCACGGATCATACAACACGAATACGATCATCTTGAGGGCATATTGTTCACCGACAAAATCAGCTCCCTGCGTAAAACCCTTATTCGAAAGAAATTACATGACATCACAAAGGGAAAGGTCAACACAGATTATAAAATGATCTTTGCCCCCAGGCGTAAAAAATTATCCAACGCATAAATCAATTAATGTACCGTACCATGAAAACAAGAAACATCCTTTTTCTTTTACTGTCTGCTGGCCTTATGGCCTCTTGCGGTTCCGGCAGGGACAAAGCAGTGGCAGAGATCAAAGATTTTGAAGATGCCCTTTTTAACGACAAGGGCGGCATTGTCAGCAGGGAAAAAGCCGATGATATCGTGACGATGTATGTTGACTTTTCAGAAACCTATCCGGAGGATTCACTGGCCGTGGAATACCTTTTCAAGGCAGCAGATATCTCCATGAACATGAACAGGCCGGTGAAGGCCGTAGAACTTTACAGCCTGATCAGGGAGGACTATCCGGACTTCCGGAAAGCACCGGAATGCCTTTTCCTGAAAGGATATGTATATGAAAACTACATGAACGACCTGGAAAAGGCCAGGGCCATTTACACGGAATTCATTGAAAAATATCCCGATAATGATTTTGCCGACGATGCAGAGATCTCCATCCGCAACTTAGGCAAATCACCCGAAGAGCTCATCAAAGAATTCGAAGAAAAAATGGACACGCAGGAAAGCGCTGAATAAAAAAAGAAGCGGCTGCCTTAAGATCAGGACAATACAGCCGGCCTGTGGTCATTTATGCAAACAGCGCTGATATTCCCGGCAATTTCACACGATCATTTGGCATAGCTGATGGCCCGGGTCTCCCTGATGACAGTTATCTTGATCTGCCCGGGATAGGTCATTTCATCCTGGATTTTCTTCGAGAGATCATAGGAAATGGCATTGGCCTCCTCGTCGGTAACTTTTTCCGCCCCCACGATCACCCGCAATTCCCTTCCGGCCTGCACTGCGTATGTTTTAACAACGCCCGGGTAGGTAAGCGCCAGTTCCTCCAGCTTATTCAATCGCTGAATGTAGGCTTCCGCAACCTCCCTGCGGGCGCCCGGACGGGCACCGGAAATGGCATCACAAACCTGCACAATGGGGGCGATCAGGGATTCCATCTCTGCTTCATCGTGGTGGGCACCAATAGCATTGCATATTTCCGGTATTTCCTTATATTTTTCTGCCAGCTTCATCCCTACCAGCGCATGAGGGCTCTCGGGATCATTATCTGCAACCTTTCCAATATCATGCAGCAACCCTGCCCGCTTTGCCTTTTTTGTACTCAGGCCGAGTTCGGCAGACATCGTGGCAGAGAGGTTCGCCACCTCAATACTGTGCTGCAAAAGGTTTTGGCCATACGAAGAACGATACCTCATTCTTCCGATCAGTCGTATCAACTCATGATGCATATTGTGAATGCCCAGGTCAATAACCGTCCTTTTTCCGGTTTCAATGATCTCCTGGTCAACCTGTTTCCTGGTTTTGGCAACCACCTCCTCAATGCGGGCAGGATGAATGCGTCCGTCGGTAACCAGCTTATGCAGGGAAAGCCGGGCAATTTCCCGCCGGATGGGATCAAATCCGGATAAGATAATAGCTTCCGGTGAATCGTCGATAATGATCTCTATGCCGGTAAGCGATTCCAGCGCCCGGATATTTCTTCCTTCCCGGCCTATGATCCTCCCTTTGATCTCATCGTTATCCAGGTGAAACACCGACACGGTATTTTCTATGGCATGCTCGGCAGCGGTCCTTTGAAGCGTCTGAATGACAATTTTCTTGGCTTCCATATTGGCCGACATTTTCGCTTCCTCCACGATATCCTTTACAAAGAACATGGCCTCGGATTTCGCTTCTTCTTTCATTGATTCCATCAATTGCTCTTTGGCCTCTTCGGATGAAAGACCGGATATTTTCTCCAGTTGCTCGATCTGCTTCTTGCGACTGTTTTCGAGCTCCGCTTGTTTTTTCTCCACAATTTCCAGCTGGGAACCCAAATTCTCCCGGATGGAATCCACCTCTTTCTGTTTCCGCTGTATGTCCTCAAGTTTCTGGGAGATCCCGGCTTCTTTTTGTTTCAGCCGGCTTTCATTTTTTTGCAGGGCACTGTTGCGTTCGTTGATAACTTTTTCATGCTCCGCTTTTAGTTGTAAAAATTTCTCTTTGGCCTGCAGTATTTTATCTTTTTTAATGACTTCTGCTTTTTCCCGGGCCTCTTTCAGGACAACCCCGCTCTTTTTTTCGATGGCCTTCCTTAATATTGTAGATGCCAGCAAGATGCCAAGCAACAGGGCTCCGATGCCAACGATCACAACAATCAGTGTATACGACATGGTACGTAGTTTTTTGGTTTGACATTTTTCGTGTGGCCAGCAGCAGTGGAAATAAAAAAACCCGCATTAGATTCAGGAGTTTTGAAAAAACCCCTAGATTACATGGATAGGGCCGCCAAGCCGTTCGAACTTCCACTGTCCGCCTTGCGGCGAAACCCCGGAAAACCGGGGTTGAGGCCTGCTCTAGCGACTTATGAGCTAGTCGCCCTAATGATTATAATGTTGAGTTTTTAAACTGTTTGAATTAATGCGGGTATGTTGTAAATATTTTTCAAAGAACGTGCCGGTGTTTTAAAGAATCGTTTCTGATAAAATCTCATCAATGCTTTTCAACCTATGGTATACCTGTTCGTTGCGCATATCCAGCGCTTCCTGGTATTTAACCGAGCCGGTTGCAAAGCGCAGGGCTACCATAGACAACAGATCCTGTATGTCCTTGTATGCATACTTTTTTGAATAATCTTTAATCTTTTCATTTATTAATTTGGCCGCTTTTCTCACCCTTTCCTCTTCCTCCGGCTTAATGTTCATCCGGAAACTCCTCCCCGCTATTTGAACTGATATGGTTAATTGGTCCATTGGGTTTATGTTTGGCCCGAGATCTTATCTGTTCAATACTCCTATACACCGGTCAATGTCCCGCAAAATCCCGTCAATCTTCCGTCTCGCCTCCGCTTTTTCATCTGTATTTTCCACTGCTTTGGCGATGCTCAATAATTTTATTCTGTTTTTTAATTCGTTGATCTCTTTTTCCTGGTCGGCGATGATTCTGTTAAGCCCGCCAACCCGGCCGGTTAAATCTGAATTCTCTTTTTTTACCTTCTGAAGCTTCTCAATGAGCTTACCAGCCTTCTCTTCAATGGAAGAAATCAACTCACTGTTCGAATTCATAGGTAATCAACATACGTTTGATATAGAATTTACAAATTTAATAAAAATGAAGTGTTTTCCAAACAATTCATCACATATCATTTTTTTTAGAATAAAACCCGTGGGTTCCGGGGACATTTCAGGGATTTGGGTATAAATATAAAAAACAATGCCATGAGATGAAAGAAGAATTCCTCCATTTCCTGTGGAAAAATATGGTTTTTAACGAATTTTTACTGACAACACACGGCGATCCGCTGGTCATCATCAGGCCCGGAGAAGTCAATCACGATGCCGGGCCGGATTTCATCAACAGCCGGGTCAGGATTGGCAGCACGATATGGGCAGGTTTTGTGGAAATCCATGTATGTTCTTCCGACTGGTATAAGCACGGACATCAGTTTGATGAAAAGTATGACAACATTATCCTGCATGTTGTTTATCAAAATGATGAGGAAATATACCGTAGCAGCGGTGAGCCCATTCCCACCCTGGAACTCTTAACACATATAAACAAGGAGGTGTATCAGAAATATGCCGCCTTCCTGAAAAGCCGGGGGTGGATCCCCTGTGCCAACCTGATAAACAGGGTTGACACCACCGTCATTTCAGATTGGCTTGGCGAACTGGCAGAGAAAAGAATGCGCAAAAAAGCTGCCCGCATTGAAAAAACCCTGGTCCTGAACAATCAGGACTGGGAGCAGGCTACCTACCAATTGGTCGCTTCCGGATTTGGCTTTAAGCTCAATACATTGCCCTTCGAGTTGCTCGCAAAATCCCTGCCCTGCCATTACCTGAAAAGACATAAAAACGATCCGGAGCAAACCGAGGCCCTGCTATTCGGACAGGCAGGCCTGTTGTCGGGGACCTTCAGGGAAAGCTACCCGAACATGCTGAAAAAAGAATACCTTCATTTAAAGCGATCCTATAATCTGCATCCCATCCGGGGACATTTATGGAATTTTCTCAGATTAAGGCCTTCCAATTTCCCAACAATCCGGCTATCTCAATTTGCAAATCTGATCGTTCAGGCAAAATCCTTACATAAGGAAATACTCCGTATTACAAATACGAAAGAGATACACAGGTTCCTGGATATTCAATGTTCCCCTTATTGGGAATCGCACTATATGTTCGATGCCCCCTCCCGAAAAAAAAACAAAAAAATGGGCAGGCAAAGTATTGAACTGCTCACCATCAATACCATCATCCCAATACTTTATGCCTATGGTAAATTAAAAAATGTCCACGAATGCATAACCCAAAGCCGGATATTGCTGGCCGGACTTCCACCGGAAAAAAACAACATAACGCGGAAATTTGAGGAGGCCGGGGTCAGGGTTGGCAATGCTTCAGGATCACAGGGTTTGCTGTATCTTAAATCAGAATTTTGCGATCAGAAAAAATGCCTGGACTGTCCCATCGGGCAGTCTTTATGCTGCCCAGACCGTCAGGGCCCTCAACCTCCCGCTTAAGATCATCAGCAGGAGGCCCGGAAATCAACCCATCAGTTTTTTTCGTGTATCATCGATCGCCGCATCTGTTCCAAAAACGGTAAAATGGTCGCCCACCCTGATATGCGTGGTTCCATGCGGAATATACTTGTCGTGATCTCGTTCCACCAGGATGATGGTACAGTTCTCATGGAAAGGAATATCCCTGATCTGCAGGCCATCCACCTCCTTTTTTGATACAACAATATCTTCCACGCTGTAATTATCAAAAGAATCCACCAAAGCACGATACGTTTTCGGGCGGATGATAAGGCTTTCCACTGTGGAAGCCAGGACCCGCCGTGCATCCATAACCTCTACGTCCAGGTTTCTTAACATACGTTCAGCCGATGAATCCCCGGACTTGGAAATGATCCGGTCGTGCTGGCATTCCTGTCGCAACAACCGGCAAATTTCAACATTTAAGCGATCGGATCCGGTTTCCACCACCACATAATCTGAGGGTTTCAATCGCAATTTCCTGTATATCCCGGCATCCATTCCATCCCCCTTCAGAACCGGAAGCCCTTTCCCTTTCATTTCCTGAAAACGGGCCGGTTCTTTTTCTATGATCACTGCATTTCTGCCCTGCATTTTTAACCGGCGGGCCAGAAGAACGCCGGTGCTGCTGCCCCCCACAATAATCGTTTTTTCACCCGCGTAAGGCTGATCGGGTTTAATGCTGCTGTATAACAAGGGGGAAAACAGACAGGTTACCACAGCCAACAGAATAAAGCTGGCATTGATGCCCGGGCTGATCACACCCAACTCCAAACCTATGGCCGCAGCAGCAATAATCAGGCTCAGGCGGGATGACATCAGGAAACCACCCGCTATGGCTTTCCTGACACCGAAAAGCCTGGCCCATAAAATGGATGGCAACACCTTGACGGCAAACATGACAAGCAACAAAACCAATAAAAAAGGCATCAGGGAACGGTCGAATTCTGCAAAAGCCGATGCATCAAACTTAACCCCCACCATGATAAAAAAGACCGGAATGAAAAAACCAAAACCCATGCTGTCCAGCTTGATCATAAGCAGGGAACGGTCTTTATGGAGGAAAAACGAGAGCAGCAAACCACTCAGGAAGGCACCGAGCAAGACCACTTCCTTGCCCAGGTATTGAGAGATCACCACAAAGATCAGGATCAGCAGCAGGGTGCCGCGGGTACTGATCTGTGAAGCCGCATGGGCCAACTGAAAGGATATCCGGCGGAAAAACAGAAAATTCAACCTCCTTCCGGCAAGATAAAAAACATAAAAAGCCAGGAAAAGACCAATAATGAACATTATCTCGATCCGGAACCCATTCTTGATGATAAAAGCTGTGAAAGTGAATAGTATGATGCTTACAATATCCGCAATCGCCGCAGCCATGATGAGCATTTGTCCGAACTGTGTCGTGGTTTCACTCCGCGATTTCAACACCGGAAAGATGATGCCCACAGAGGTCGTGACCATGATCAATGAGAAATACCAAACATCCTGCAGATCCACGATCGCATCCACAGCAACAGCGCCCAGGCAGGAAAGTCCCAGGGTTAGCATAAAATACGCCCCCCCTACCAACAAAGGATTGCTGAGAAAATGCACGAAGCTGATCCTTCTCCTGGGAATGGCAAACATAATTTTGTCAACATCAATCTCCAGTCCGCTGAGAAACATAAGGAACACAAATCCGGTAAAAGCAAGGAAATCCAGAATGCGAACAGTTTCAGAAGATGCAGCCTCCAGAAAAAAATGCCCCGCAATATACCCTGCAATGATCTCGATAATGACCGAAGGGATGCGTTGCAACCCCGCAGAAGACATCAGCAGTGGAACGAACCAGGCGATAGCAATAACAATGAGCAACGGAAAATAATCAAAGTCGAAGGAAATGCTGAGTACGGTCATTTGCGCTTTTTATTCATTATTTTCATTTTACAAGTTACAAAAAAAAATATTTTTTTTTGAGGGATGGTTTGAAAATGTAATTTTTTTTATCAAATTTGCTTCGTATGAAAAAATCCAACCCTTTTATTGTCGTACTTTCGAATCGCTGGAGTAAGTATGAACTATTCATGAAGCACCGGAAATATGATGTTTCGGATACGGATTATGATCTGACGGTCATTAGCTCCCTGAGCGGGGATGAGTTTAATGACAGCACAAAGGAAAACATGATCAACTAAGCGGATACCATGCACCCAGTCCTTGAATTCGTTGACCGGATGATCCTGACCTATAATAATTATGTCGGTGGTTATGCGGTTCTGCTCTTTCTGATACCTACCGGAATATACTTTATCATCAAGCTCAAATTTCTCAACGTCACACGGTTGGGGCATTCCATTCGCATTGTTGCGGGCAAATTTGATAAAGCAGGTGACAAAGGGGATGTAAACCATTTCAAGGCCCTCACAACTGCTCTTTCAGCCACGGTCGGCACAGGAAATATCGTAGGAGTGGCGCTTGCCATTTACCTCGGTGGACCGGGTGCTGTTTTCTGGATGTGGATCACCGGTTTCCTGGGTATGATCCTGAAATATACGGAATGTACCCTTTCCCACAAATACAGAAAGTTTAACTCGGACGGATCGGTTTCGGGAGGGCCCATGTATTACATGGAACATGGACTGAAAAAAAAACTGGGCAAATATGCCAAAATCCTGGCAGTGGTCTTTGCCATAGCCACGGTATTATGCAGTCTGGGTACCGGCAACATGGCCCAGTCTAACTCCATGACAGATGCCCTGAACACGAGCTACCACATTCCAGTCTGGTTATCCGGTATCATCATTACATCCCTGGTGCTGATGGTCATTGTAGGCGGTATCAAACGCATTGCTGAAGTGACCTCCAGACTTGTGCCCTTTATGGCCGTCGTTTATTTTATCAGTGCCCTGGCGGTGATCATCACGATGCATGATCAGATCCCGGATGCCTTCGCCATGATCGTTACGGACGCCTTCACGGGAACGGCCGCCGCAGGAGGATTCGTAGGTTCAACCTTTTTCATCACCATGATCTGGGGTATCAGGCGGGGGCTTTTCTCCAATGAAGCGGGACAGGGTTCGGCACCGATCGCACACGCAGCAGCCAGAACAGAATATCCGGCACGGGAGGGGCTGGTCGCCTCCCTGGAACCCCTGGTTGACACGCTGATCATATGCACCCTCACGGCGTTGATGATCATCCTGACGGGTGCCTGGAAAACCGGTATCAAGGGCGTCGGAATGACTGTATATGCCATGGAGGTCGGACTGTCCAGGTTTGGCATACATTGGATGGGGCAACACATCATTGCCCTGGGACTGATGATGTTTGCCTTTTCAACAATTATAAGCTGGTCATATTATGGCACCCGGGCAGCCAATTATCTCCTGGGTGAGAAATACATCAAACCTTACCGGTACCTGTATTCGCTTTTCGTTTTTCTGGGTTGTATCTGGGGCATCGACCTGGTCTGGCATTTCGTTGACATGGTCATCACCTTCATGACCATTCCCAACCTCATCGCCCTGATACTGCTCACACCTGTCGTCGTCCGCGAAACACGAATGTATTTTTCCGAAATGCACAAACTTAAAAAACGGTGATCCAAATGCGGGCCCAACCCGGGATATTTCTCATCGTATGGATGCTGATCCTTGCCCCCGTTGTTTTTGCCCGGGCAGCAACCCCCTGCGCCGTTGCACAGCAGGATGCCCCCGATACCATACCCACAGGCCCGCAGGAAGAAAAAACCATCAGTCAACATATTGATGAGGTCTTCACCCCTTTTGTAGACGTACTGGGAAAAATATTGTTCTGGGACCCTTTCTCCGCATCGGGCCTGTATGATCCGGCCGTGTACGGTGAAGATGATCAGCCGGTCCTTAACGAAGAAGGCGAACCGGTGCAGGCACCCCTGAAACTGATCGTGATCTGGCTGATCGTTGGCGGACTTTTCTTTACGGTTTTTATGCGGTTCATTAACATACGCGGGTTCGGGCATTCCATTGCCCTTATCCGGGGAAAATATGATAAAAAAGGAAGCGGTGGTGAAATTTCACATTTTCAAGCCCTTACCACAGCGCTCTCGGCTACGGTCGGACTGGGAAATATTGCGGGGGTGGCCCTGGCTATTTCAATTGGAGGACCGGGCGCTACCTTATGGATGATCCTTGCAGGCTTCCTGGGCATGTCTTCTAAATTCACCGAATGCGTCCTGGGCGTCAAATACCGGAAAATAGACAAAAAAGGCCGTGTTTCGGGCGGCGCTATGTATTACCTCAGGGACGGGCTCAAAAAAAGAAAGCTGGCGCTGCCCGGCTACCTGCTGGCGGCACTCTTTGCTGTGCTCGTCATAGGTGGATCCTTCGGTGGGGGTAATATGCTGCAGGCAAACCAGGCCTTCGGGCAATTTGCAACTTTTTTCCCAAAGACCAGCGATCACGGATTCTGGTACGGACTTGTGATGGCCACTTTTGTGGGAATGGTGATCATCGGGGGCATCCGGAGCATCGCAAAGGTTACATCCCGCATCGTGCCTTTTATGGCTTTATTGTATGTCGCCACCGCTATGGTCATCATCCTGATGAACATTTCATATACCGGCGAGGCCTTTATGCTGATCATACGCGGGGCCTTTACCCCGGACGCTATGAAGGGCGGATTTTTGGGGGTCCTCGTATTCGGGTTCCAGAGGGGTGCCTTCTCTAACGAAGCGGGCGTGGGTTCCGCTTCTATAGCACATGCCGCAGCCCGGACCAATGAGCCTGTAAGTGAAGGCATTGTTGCATTGCTGGAACCTTTCGTGGATACCATCGTTGTATGTACCATGACGGCCCTGGTGATCATTTTTACCGGCCTGCACGACGGATCAACAGGGCTTGAGGGGGTTCAGCTAACATCCGCCGCCTTCGGGTCGGTGTTTGACTGGTTCCCTTACCTGCTGCTGGTTGCTGTTTCCCTTTTTGCCTTTTCCACCATGATATCCTGGTCGTACTACGGACAAAAAGGATTTGATTATTTATTCGGAGGGATCAGTGAAAAGCTGTTTGGAACGAGAAAGGTCACGGATACGATTTACCGCCTCATGTTCCTTTCATGTATCGTCATCGGGGCCTCATCCAATCTACTGACTGTCATGGATTTTTCCGATATGATGGTATTGTGCATGGCCTTCCCCAATGTGATCGGACTGATCATCCTGGCCCCGGAAGTAAAACGGGACCTGAAAAATTACCGGGAACGACTGAAAAGCAAAGAGATCAAAAAGAATTAGCAAACAGCTCCCGGTCTTCCCTTCGATCGGCCGCCCGCCAGTGCCCCGGCAAAGCCGCATCATCCATCAACCCGCTGCAGCGTCATTTCGACACTTTCCTGCAATAGCAATGTCAATAATTTTTTCTTATTATTGCATGATCATACATGCAACAAACCAAATGAGTCCCCATGGCAAAATTCGACTTTTCCAACCGCGACAGTTTTGGTTCCAAAATAGGCATCATTGCTGCCGCTGCCGGCTCAGCAATAGGCCTGGGCAACATCTGGCGCTTTCCTTATGTTGCCGGTGAAAACGGTGGTGGAGCCTTTTTGGTGATCTATCTCGCCTTCATCATCGTCATCGGGATACCGGTAATGCTTTCCGAATTTACCATCGGACGAAGGGCCCAGCGAAACCCATTCGGGGCTTTCCGCCTGCTGAAACCGGGGCAGCCGTGGTACCTCATTGGTTTAATGGGCATTGCAGCCGCTTTTTTCATCCTTGCCTTCTACAGCACCATCGCCGGATGGACGCTGGAATACCTTTACCAATCCATTGCCAATGGTTTTAGCGGGAAAAGTCCGGAAGAACTCACCGCCATGTTCAATTCCTTCCAGGCAAGTGGCATATGGCCGGTAATATGGCAGGTGATCTTCATGTTCTTCACCGCCTTCATCATTTACCGGGGGGTTCGCAATGGAATTGAAAAATACGCCAAAATACTCATGCCCCTGCTGCTTGTGCTGATCATCATTATTTGCATCCGGTCGGTCACATTGCCGGGGGCTGTCGACGGATTGAATTTCCTGTTCAGGCCGGATTTTTCCAAAATAACCCCCAAGATCATCCTGGAAGCCCTCGGCCAGGCCTTCTTTTCCCTGAGCATCGGTATGGGTACGCTTATCACCTATGGCTCCTACATTGGCAAAAAGGACAACCTGAACAACACAGCCATTTCAGTAACGGCCGCCGATACATTTATTGCCATCCTGGCAGGCATAGCCATATTCCCGGCCGTTTTTGCATTCAACATCAATCCGGCAGAAGGGGAATCCCTGGTATTCATTACGCTACCCAATATTTTCCAGCAAATGCCGGGCGGATATTTCTGGGGATTGCTCTTTTTCCTTCTGCTTGTGATCGCGGCACTCACTTCCACCATTTCCGTACTGGAAGTTGTGGTCGCTTTCTTTTCTGAAGAACTGAACATCAACAGAAAAACCGCCACCATCATCGCAGCCATTGCCATCACCATATTGGGGGTTTGCTGCACTTTGTCGCAAGGCCCCCTGCAAAACCCGCTGATCGGGGATAAGGAGCTTTTCGGGGTTCTGGAATGGACCTCGGCAAATTTGCTGCTTCCCCTCGGGGGGTTCTTCATTGTGATCTTTGTCGGCTGGTTCCTGGGCAAAAATAATGTGAGGGATGAAGTTTCCAACAGCGGTAAATACCGGGTGAGGTTTTTCAGCTTTTTCATGGTGATCGTGCGCATCCTCGCCCCGGTGGCCATTGCGCTGGTATTCCTTTACCAGCTGGGCATCCTGGGATAGGACACCCTGACAGACCACCCGGTGGGAACAAATTGCCTTTTCCGGTATAAATATATGCACCCATAGTCAAAAGGAAAAAACACCACATTCAGGAAATCTGACTTTTTGATCATGTCCGGCAGAAGCAATAACATAAAGGGGTATTTCACCTTTTCCCGGCGGGAATTGCGGGGCATCCTGGTACTGGTCCTGATCCTGATGGCATTAACACTTTACAACCTGTACATTCCCGCCATGGTCGAATGCCTTCCGCCCGACCACTCCGGCTTCCAGGATCAAATCCATTCTTTTATGCAACAGCAAACCCGGATAAACGACTCCATGGATTCGGCCAGAAATGCCAGAAAAAACAGGTTCCACAGCAGGAAAATCAAAACGGCCTGGCAAGCAACCAAACCCACCGCCGGCCATATAGTGGAACTGAACGCTGCCGATAGTGCAAAACTGACGGAGATCCGGGGGATCGGACCGGTATTTGCCTCGCGCATCCTGAAATACAGAGCGTTGCTTGGCGGCTTTTATTGCCGGGAGCAATTGCAGGAAGTGTACGGCATCGACAGCAGCCGGTACGCGCATATTGCCACACAGGTCAACGTGGATACCACCCTCCTGCGGAAGATCAGGCTGGATTCCGTAACCTTTAAAAATTTGCTCAGGCACCCTTATCTGGAATATGAGGACGTCAAGGCCATATTTAACCGGGACACAAAAGCATTAAAAACGCTCACAAGGCAGGATTTTATGAAAATAAAAGGAATAAAGAAGCAAACGGCAAAAAAAATTTTGCCATATTTGGCCTTGTAATACGTTGCCATGGGTGTTCATCAGCATCAAAAAAAAACTTTCCGTTTCCCCCGCACATTCTGGCTCGCCAATGTTATGGAGCTTTTCGAGCGCTGGGCCTGGTATGGGATATTCATCATACTTGCCATTTATCTCACTGCTTCCAGGGATGAGGGGGCACTGGGGTTTACACAGGTACAGAAAGGGTATCTCATGGGCACAGTGGTGGGGATACTTTACATCCTGCCTGTCATTACCGGGGCCATTGCCGATAAGGCCGGATATAAAAAGATCCTGATCCTGTCGTTTCTCATGCTCTCATCCGGATATATGTTCATGGCTTTCGTCACGACCTATGCCGCCATGTTTGTGGTTTTTCTCTATGTAGCCATAGGTGCGGGCTTGTTCAAGCCGGTGATCTCTGCCACCATAGCCAAAACAACAAATAAGGAAAATGCCACGGTCGGCTTTGGGATATTTTATATGATCGTAAACATCGGGGCCTTCATCGGACCGGTATTTGCGGCTAAAATGCGCGTCCTGGAATGGAAATATGCCTTCATTATATCCGCATTGGCCATTGCCGTGAACATCATCCTGGTCGTGTTTTTCTATAAAGAGCCACCGCGGGAAAAAACCGGTGAATCCCTGGGCAACACACTGGCTTCCATCCTGAAGAATTTACTGACGGCGCTCAGGGATGTCAAGCTGATCATTTTCCTTTTGATCATCGTGGGTTTCTGGACCATGTACAACCAGCTTTTTTTCACCCTGCCGGTATTCATTGACCAATGGGTGGATACACACATCGTATATGAAAACATCCGCACTGTCTGGCCCTGGCTGGCCGGGTTCCTGGCAAACGAAGAACAAGGTATAAACGCCGAATTGCTGGTAAATATTGATGCATTATACATCGTGATCTTCCAGGTCGCGATCTCTTCCGTCATTAAGAAGATCAAACCTGTGAACACAATTATAACGGGTTTCCTGATCAGTGCCGTCGGGATCGGACTCTGGTTCGTAACACAGAACGGGATGTACCTTTTTATAACCATCCTGGTCTTTGCGGTTGGCGAGATGGCCAGTTCGCCCCGCATCCTGGAATACATTGGGAACATAGCTCCGAAAGACAAGGTAGCCATGTACATGGGTACATATTACTTACCCCTGGCCGGTGGGAATTTCCTGGCCGGGATCCTTTCCGGGGATACCTATACGCGCATGTCGGACAAGACTGCCCTCCTTCAGAAGGAAGTCGCCCGGCGCGGACTGGACATCCCCGAAATATCGGAAAACGTTACCCAAAACGATTATTTTTCCCACGCCGGCGAACTGCTGGGAATGAATCCACAGGAACTGACGGATTATTTATGGAACACTTATCAACCGGGAAATATCTGGATGGTTTTCACCGGCATCGGTATGGGAACGGTGCTGTTGCTCTTCCTTTTCGACAGGATCGTATTGAGGCGATACCGCTGAGAAATGAAGCGGATAGACTTATGGTTCATGGCATCTTCAGTGCCTGGTCGTATCGGTTGCTTTCCAGTATGCATTGCGGTCGTCATCACCATCTTCATCCCCGTCTTCAAAATCCCAGGAATACAATTTCCTCTGAGGCCCTTCCTTCCGGTAATAGATCGCAAGCACCCCGCCGGCGATCAATCCGAGCAAATGAGATTCCCAGGAAATGTTTTTCTCCGGGAACAATTCGGGGAACAGCCCCCAAATGAGGCTACCGTACAAAAAAGCAACCAAAAGGGTTATGGCCATCAATCTTGGGTTTTTACGGATGATCCCGCTCACAAAGAGGAAGGCAGCCAGGCCATAGATGAGCCCGCTGGCACCGATATGGTATGCTTCGCGCGCCGATACCCATACCCAGATACCGGTAAAGAGCCAGATCAGGATCAGTACTTTAAAAGCGATCTTACGGTAAAAAAAGAAAAGGGAGGCCATCAGAACAAAAACCGAAAAGGAATTGGCAGATAAATGTTCCAAATCCCCATGAATAAAAGGCGAAAACAAGATCCCAGGCAGTCCCTGCAATTCCCGGGGATAAATACCCAAAAAAGACACGGACCCGTCAAAAACGATCTCCATAAGCTTTACCGCCCAGATCAAAACCAAAAAAAAGGCAGGAAAGATCAGGCTGCGGATAAATTTATGCTTTTCCCGGACGGCATCATCCATAAGATACGCGATAACCAAACATCATTCCAGTGACAAATTGTCAAAGATACACCCTGCATATATTAATTGCAATGTTCTTGCGTTAAAAAGGGATATGAAACCCATCATCCCGGTCTTTTTATCACTTTGGATCGCCGCCATGGCATACGGAGAATCCGGGCCGGACAAAGCAACCATAAGCGGGCACATCAAAGATAAAAACACGGGTGAGGACCTGAACGGGGCCACTGTATACATACGGGAACTCTCCACCGGCACCGCAACCAATGATTACGGCTTTTATTCCATAAGCCTGGACAAAAACACATACACCCTTGTATTTTCATACATCGGATATGAAAAAGAACAACAGGTAATAAATCTCCACAAAGACATCACCCTGGATGTTGAACTCTCCCCTTCCGGGACCATGCTCAACGCGGTGGAGGTTGTTGCAGCAAAAGAAGGCGAGACCCTCCGAAACCCGGAAATGAGCGTAGAGAAGATGGAATCCAAAACCATCAGAGAGATCCCTGCACTTTTTGGGGAAGTTGATGTGATCCGTGCCTTACAATTACTACCCGGTGTTCAGTTTACCTCGGAAGGCTCCACCGGCTTCAGCGTCCGCGGGGGAAGTCCCGACCAGAACCTGGTGCTGCTTGACGAGGCGAGCGTTTACAATGCCGGACACCTGCTGGGATTTTTCTCGGTCTTTAATAACGATGCCATCAAGGAGGTCACGCTTCACAAAGGGGATATCCCTCCGCGCTTCGGAGGCAGACTGGCTTCTGTGCTGGATGTGCGTATGAAGGACGGGAACAAGAAGAAATTGTCGGCCTCCGGCGGGATCGGTCTTATTTCAAGCCGCCTGACAGTGGAGGGGCCATTGTGGAAAGACAAAACATCGTTTATACTTTCCGGGAGAAGGACGTATGCCGACCTGTTTTTACCCTGGTCGGGCAACAACAACATCAAAGACAACAAATTGTATTTCTATGATCTCAATGCCAAGCTGAACCATCAGATCAATGAAAACAACCGCATATACATTTCAGGATATTTTGGCCGGGATGTATTCAAAAACCCGTTTGCTGCCATGAAATTCGGCAACCAAACGGCCACCTTCCGGTGGAACCACCTGTTTTCAAAAAAGATGTTCAGTAATTTCACCTTTGTCTACTCAAAATACAAATACGATCTGGGCACTGCAGAAGAAAACGAGGCCAACGCTTTCGTATGGTATTCCAGCCTGGAAGATTACGGATTGCAAGGCGATTTCACATATTATGCCAATACCGCCAACACCTTGCGATTCGGGATACAATCCATTTACCATAATTTCGACCCGGGCCGGGCGGCCGGAACCGGATCCAACAGCCTGTTCACCGAATTCAGGCAACCCCGTTCCCATGCCCTGGAAACCGCGGTTTATGTAAGTAACGAGCAAAAGATCACCCCGTTGCTGACCATGAGGTACGGGTTACGCTATTCCCTTTTCAACAATACAGGCCCTTCAACAGTCTATCGCTTTGATGAACATTACGAAGCAACCGGCAGCGATGAATACGGGAAGGGGGAAATATACAACACTTACATGGGACTGGAGCCCAGGCTGGGGGTCAATTATCTGCTTTCGGAACAGTCTGCTGTCAAAGGAAGTTATTCGCGGACTTTTCAATACATACAATTGGCCCAGAACACCACGGCCGGAACCCCCCTGGATGTTTGGTTCCCCGCCAGTCCGAACGTCAGGCCCCAGATAGCCGACCAGGCAGCCCTGGGCTATTTCAGGTATTTTTTCAGAAATACGCTGAAAACCTCCGTAGAAATATATTACAAGACCATGCAGAATTCCATAGATTTTAAAGACCACGCCAACCTGCTGCTAAATGAGAAAGTAGAAGGAGAGCTCCGGTTCGGAAAATCCTGGTCGTACGGGGCCGAGATCATGGTAAAACTCCTCGCCCTGGACCTCTGGAAAGGAACGTTAAACGGGTGGGTCAGCTACACATATTCCAGGGCATGGAGGAAAGTCAGGGAGATCAACAACGGCAATAAATACGCCGCGCCTTACGACAAGCCACAGGATATTGCCATGGTCCTGAATTATGAAATATCAGAACGGCTATCCTTTGCAGCGAACTGGATCTACCAGAGCGGCCGTCCCCTGACCGTCCCGACCGGAAGGGCAGTCATCGGCGGAAACATCATACCGGTATATTCCGACAGGAACGATTTCAGGTATGAGCCCTATCACAGGCTGGATATATCGCTAACCCTAAGGGGAAAGGATACGGACAAACGGTTTAAGCACGACTGGAATTTCTCCGTTTACAACGTTTACAACCGTCACAATACCTGGTCGCTGAACTTCGAACAGGAAAGGTCGGATCCGGGCAACCCGGATTCAGGATACAATACCTACGTAGA
Organism: Bacteroidales bacterium; assembly: GCA_018400295.1. Classification (GTDB taxonomy): domain Bacteria; phylum Bacteroidota; class Bacteroidia; order Bacteroidales; family B18-G4; genus M55B132. The sequence continues at coordinate 84,038 of JAGYMZ010000003.1, forward strand.
AAAAGTATATCTGTTTGGTATTATACCTTCCGTAACATTTAATTTTTACTTCTGATGAAATACCCAGAATTCATGAAAAATATCTTTATCATCACGCTTTCCGCCATGATCACGGCAGGTTGCTCCGAGCGGGTGGATATAGACCTGAACGAGGAAGGCCAGAAACGCCTGGTGGTTTATGGCTTTATAACCACAGATACCATGGCCCACAGCCTTCAACTGACATATACGGCGGATTATTTCTTTAATGCCCGGCCGGAACCGGTACCCGGCGCAAAGGCGAAGATAACAGACGACCTGGGCAATACAGAACCCCTGACCCTGACAGATCCGCAAAAAGGCATATATCATACTTCCGGTGACTTTTTTGCAGTGGAAGAACGCACCTATACACTGAGCATTGAGCTTGAAGGTGAACGGTACACGGCTGAATCATCCTGCCCTGCGTTCAGCCGGACACCCATGCATATTGACCTGAAATATCAACCGGACTGGGGAAAGGAAGGATTTTATGAGATCCGGTGTTATTACCAGGATCCCCCGACAACCGAGTTTTACATGTTCAATATATACAAGAACGGCACATTGCTCACCGATTCCCTGTCGGAAAAGATCATCACAGATGATGTTTTATATAACGGAAACTATACCAACGGCATCGGAGTAGGGTACCTTGACCAGTCCAAAGAAAAAGAAAAACTTCATCCCGGTGATGTAATAACCTTCCAGGCCGGAAACATACCAGAGAAATATGCGCAGTTCATATGGGAAGCACAGGCAGAGATCCAGTTCAGCACTCCTTTGTTCAGCGGGCCGCCCGCCAATGTCAAAGGGAACATTACCAACGGCGCCATCGGTTATTTTGCAGCATATCCCACGGCATACGCTTCAACAACATACACACCGTGATCCCATTCTGCGAACCTCCATGAATGTTTTGACATATCCGGACACAACAAATCGCATGAATAAACGTTAGGTGTCATATGGGTCAATAAAAAAACCAAAAATGCTGGATTATACAAAGACGATCCTTCACAAAGTAAGTTTTGACAGGCATTTGTTTTCCAAAGAACTCCGCAAATCATTCAAATGGCTGAAAAAGGAGGAGGTCATTGTTTTACACACCTGGTGTATGTTAACCTTTGGGGATATATACGGAGACCTCATCCAGGAAACTTTCCAAACATTTAATTAAGGAAGACACAGTCCCTGCCGGGACTTTTTTTTTGCCCGGACGGCAGAATATTTTTCAACATTGGTTTCTGATCATTTTTTTAATATTTTTAAGCCGGCAAGATATTGCCATCGGATCTTAATAGAAACCATTTAAACAGACTGCGCCATGGAACTTTCAAGCGTAAATGCCATTTCTCCGGTTGACGGCCGGTATCGCAAACAAAGCGAATCGCTTGCATATTATTTTTCAGAGGCGGCCTTTATCAATTACCGCGTATTCGTAGAGATCGAATACTTTATAGCCCTCTGCCGGCTACCCTTGCCTCAGCTAAAAGCGTTTGACCACGCAAAATTTGAAGACCTCAGGTCGGTCAGCCGCGATTTTACGTTTAAACATGCAGAGGAAGTAAAAAAAATAGAGGCCATCACAAATCACGATGTAAAAGCGGTTGAATATTATCTGAAAAAACGATTTGACAAGATGGGCCTGGGCCCTTACAAAGAATTCATTCATTTTGGCCTGACATCACAGGATATCAACAATACATCGGTACCATATGCCCTGAAGCTGAGCTTCCATGACGTGCTCTTCCCATCACTTGCAGAACTCCTGAAAAAGATCCTTGCCAGATCCAAAGAATGGAAAAAAATATCCATGCTGGCCCGTACACACGGCCAACCGGCCTCCCCTACCCGGCTGGGCAAGGAGCTGTATGTATATTACGAAAGACTGAACGAGCAGGTCAGGCAACTCAAAAATCTGCCCTTTCCTGCCAAATTCGGCGGGGCTACAGGGAATTTCAATGCTCATGCGATCGCTTATCCGGATATCGACTGGGTGGGATTCGCAGATGGGTTCGTTAACCATGTCCTCGGACTAAAAAGATCCAGGACAACCACACAGGTAGATCATTACGACAACCTCTCAGCCATCTTCGACAACCTGAAGCGGATCAATACCATCCTCCTGGATATGTCAAGGGATCTCTGGGCATATATTTCCATGGAATACTTCAAACAAAAGATCAACAAGGATGAAGTAGGCTCTTCTGCCATGCCCCACAAAGTTAATCCCATCGACTTTGAAAATGCAGAGGGCAATCTGGGAATGGCCAACGCCGTATTTAACCACCTGTCGGAAAAGCTACCCATATCCAGGCTTCAGCGCGACCTTACCGACTCAACGGTAAGCAGGAACATCGGGGTGCCGGTCGCTCATACACTGATCGCCCTTAAATCGCTGATCAAAGGTCTTAATAAGCTGACCGTCAATAAAGAGAAGATCAGGGAGGACCTGGAAAGAAACTGGGTCGTCGTAGCCGAAGCCATACAAACCATTTTGCGCAGGGAAAACTACCCGGACCCATACGAAGCATTGAAAGAACTGACACGCACCGGAACACGGACCGGGCGGGAAGAGATCCATGAATTTATTGACACCCTGAATATTCCGGAAAATATCAAACAGGAACTAAAATCCATCACCCCGGAAAACTATACCGGAGTGCAATTATTCTAAGGATATAACTACCTTTGCGATCGCATGAAAAGTTATCTGAGAATCCTTTCATACATCAAACCATACTGGGTCTTTGCGATCCTGAATGTTTTGTTTAACCTGATGACCATCCTTTTTTCCCTGTTCACCTTTGCGATGCTGGCCCCGTTCCTGAGCCTGCTGTTTGAAAAGGAAAAACTGGTCACCGAAGCCCCGGAACTATCTTTCAGCTCAGATGCCCTCATTGATTACATGAATTATTCCATGAGCCAGATCATTATCACGCAGGGCAAGCTGGAAGCCCTCATGACCATATGCCTGATCCTTCTGGCTGCTTTTTTCCTGCGCAACCTGTCACGGTTCATGTCCATGTTTTTCCTGGCGAATGTCCGCATCGGCGCCATCAAAGACATACGCAATGATGTATATTTCAAATTGCTCATCCTGCCCCTGTCCTTTTATTCTACAAGGCAAAAGGGAGATATCATAGCGCGGATAACCACAGATGTTCAGGAAGTGGAATACTCCATCATGAACTATATGGAAATGATCATCCGCGACCCCATCACAATCATAGCCTATTTCATATTTCTCCTCAGCATGAGTCCGCAACTCACCCTGTTTGTTGTGATCGTACTGCCGCTGACGGGGTATGTCATCGGACTTATCGGGAGGACCCTGAGAAAGAAATCCAGGACCGGGCAGATACGTTTCGCAGGGATGCTGTCCACCATCGAAGAATCCATTACCGGACTCAGGATCATTAAGGCATTCAACGCCATTAAATTTCTGAACCAACGGTTTAAAAGACAAAACAACGATTACGCCGGCTTGCTGATGGGCATTTACCGCAGACGGGACCTCTCCTCACCCTTAAGCGAATTCCTTTCGTCGGCGGTGATCATATTCGTGTTATGGTTCGGCGGAAGGTTGGTACTGGACCAAAGCAGTGTCCTAAGTGCTGAAGTCTTCATCACCTATATCCTGGTCTTTTCCCAGATCATCCCTCCGGCCAAGACCTTCGCCACAGGTTTTTACAGCATCCAGAGGGGGATCGCCTCGGCCGAACGAATTTTTGAGGTTATGGATGCACATGAGGTCATCGAAGAAAAACCGGATGCCCAACCCATTCATAAATTCCTGAAAAAGGTTGAATACAGGGATGTTTCCTTCCAATATGAAAAAGAAAGGGTCCTGAAAAACATCAACCTTACCATTGAAAAAGGGAAGATCATCGCATTGGTGGGGCAGTCGGGGGGTGGTAAATCCACGTTGGTTGACCTGCTTCCCAGGTTCCATGATACCACCGGTGGGGGCATCTTCATCGATGGCATAAACATAAAGGATTATAAAATAAACGATCTTCGCGCACTCATGGGGATTGTCACACAGGAATCCATATTATTCAACGATACGGTCTTCAATAATATCGCTTTCGGCAAAACCAACGTAAGTGAAAAGGAAGTCAGGGATGCAGCCATGATCGCCAATGCCGATGAATTCATACAGGACCTGCCCATGCGTTATCAAACCAATATCGGCGACCGGGGTTCCAAGCTCTCGGGTGGCCAAAAACAACGGCTCTCCATCGCCAGGGCTATCCTGCGCAATCCCCCGATACTAATCCTGGATGAAGCCACCTCTTCATTGGATACAGAGTCCGAAAGGCTCGTGCAGGACGCTTTATCCAATGTTATGAGCAACCGGACTTCCATTGTCATTGCCCACCGGCTTTCCACCATCAAATTCGCCGATGAGATCATTGTGATCCAAAAAGGCAAGATCATCGAACAAGGATCGCACCAGGTCCTGCTCGATAAAAAAGGCATCTATAAAAAACTTTACGATCTGCAAACTTTTGCATAATTTTTGGACTGTACAAAACTGCACCAATTCGAGATTATTTCTAATTTTGCAAAAAATCGTCCCATGGATTTAACCGAAATCTTATCCATCGCCGGAAAACCGGGCCTGTATAAAAGGGTGTCCCAGACAAAAACCGGTATGATCGTTGAATCCCTTACCGAAGGAAAACGCTTTCCTGTTTTTGCGCACGAGAGGGTCAGTTCCCTGAAAGAGATCAGCATCTTCACAACATCAGAAGACATGCCCCTCAGGGATGTCTTTAAAAAGATATACGCGCACCAGGATGGACAGAAAGCCATTGATCACAAGTCCTCTCCTGGTGAACTCCAATCATTTTTTGGGGATGCCGTGCCCGAATACGACCGAGAGCAGGTATATGCCTCGGATATAAAAAAGATCATCATGTGGTACAACCTATTGCATGATAAAGATATGCTTGAGTTTACCGGGGAAGAAGAAGAAGAAGATGCAAAAGAAGAAGATATAAAAGAAGACAAGAAAGAAGACAAGAAAGAAAATACAAAAGGGAATACAGGGAATGATGCGGGAAATTGATGCCGGATTGCAAAAAAAATATAGTATTGAAGGGGATATCCGCCGGTCGATACGTTACATTCAGCATTTCTTATGAAAAGAATACAGGACTTTAAAGTGGCGGGGTATACCTGGTTGAACCGGGACAGTTATCTTATTGAACTGGAATCGGAACAGGACCTTCCCGGCATTGCCCCCGGAAACTTTGCAGAAATAAAGGTCCCGGGAAACCCCGGGGTATTCCTGCGGCGGCCCTTCTCAATATTTGATGTGGATTATGATTACAGGGTACTTTCCATCTTCATAAAGATCATTGGTGAGGGGACACGTGCACTCGGATCCTTAAACCAGGGGCAGCCGGTCAGCCTCATTTATCCCCTGGGCAATACGTTCTCCATACCGGAAAAAGGACCGGTGCTCATTATTGCCGGAGGCTCAGGCATGGCTCCCTTTTTGCTGCTTGGGAAGAAATTAAAAGAGCGATCGGTTAACGCGACTTACCTGCTTGGCGGACGTACATCTGAGGACCTTCACATGATCGAAACCTTCTCTGATTACGGACAGGTATTTGCAAGCACCGAAGACGGATCGGCAGGGACCCAGGGTGTTGTAACCGACCATGAAGTCCTGAAAGACAAAACGCTTCCGTTCCGGATGATCTACACCTGTGGCCCGGATCCGATGATGAAAGCCGTGGCACGTTTGGCCCGGCAACGCAACATTCCTTGTGAGGCTTCGCTTGAGCATATGATGGCCTGTGGTTTTGGGGCCTGTCTTTGTTGTGTCACCGAAACCGCTGAAGGCAAAAATGTTTGTGTATGTACAGAAGGCCCCGTATTTAATGTAAAAAACCTGGCATGGCAGATCTGAATGTTACCATCGGCGATCTCAAACTGAAAAACCCGGTCACCACGGCTTCAGGAACCTTCGCCTATGGCGAGGAATTTAAGGAGTTCATGGATCCGGGCAAACTGGGGGGTATTTTTGTAAAAGGCCTTACCCTCCACAACCGGGAAGGCAATCCATATCCCAGGATGGCGGAAACCGCCAGCGGTATGCTAAATTCCGTGGGATTGCAGAACAAAGGCGTGGATCATTTCATCGAAGAGATCTTCCCCCGGATAAAACAATTCAACACACAGATCATTGCAAATGTTAACGGCAGTACAATTGAAGACTATATCCGGGTGGCAGAAAAGCTGAACGGGCTCGGCGAAATGCATGCCATCGAACTCAATATTTCCTGCCCCAACGTTAAAGAAGGGGGAATGGCATTTGGGATCAATCCGCGGTCGGCCCGGGAAGCCACCGAAGCCGTCCGCAAAGTATACAACAAAACCCTGATCGTCAAGCTTTCACCCAATGTAACCGATATTGCCGGGATGGCCCGTATTGTGGAAGATGCCGGTGCAGACGCGGTATCCCTGGTAAACACCTTCCTCGGAATGGCCATCGACGCGGAAATCCGCCACCCGATTTTGTCCACCGTTACCGGCGGGCTCTCCGGCCCCTGCATAAAGCCCCTGGCCCTGCGGATGGTTTACGATGTATATAAAGCGGTCAGTATACCCGTGATCGGGATGGGCGGCATCATGAATGCCATCGACGCCATAGAGTTCATGCTGGCCGGGGCAACCGCCATACAGATCGGGACAGCCAATTTCACAGACCCTTCCGTTTCCCTGAAGGTCATCGACGGCATCACAGACTATTGCAAGCGTCATGGTGTCGAAAATATCGTCGAGCTGGTGGGCGGGTTGGAATAAATCCAGGTTTTCCAGAGCACCCAACGATGGTTACCGCAGGAAACAGGTGTCAATCTCCATCCTACCGGATATCCTTTGCAATTTCCGCCACTTCGTTGGCAATGCGCTGATTGTATTCATAAGCCAGGTCCTGATAATTGATCAGGTCCACTATGGTACCGATAAAGCAAAGGCCGGCGGTGAACAGGTACAGGATACCCATGCCGATCTGCCCCACCAAAAAACGCTGCACCCCGGCTACCACAACAAAGCCCAGAAGGGTGGTCAGCAGGATCATTTGCGGGTCCCTCCTTCTGACCCGGTATATGTTCGCAAAGTTCTGCATCTGCGTTTCGGAAAAATCGCTGGTAAGGCTTTGGATCAATATGAGTTCCCTGCCTTGCAATTCGGGTAAAAATTGATAAATGCTTGCCATTAGTGTTGTGTTTTAAAGATGATCGGGTTATGTACAATATTTTTTCGTATGATCTGAATGATCCTGAACAATAAGATGATGATCCCGGGGATCCCCAGCGGGTGAGCTTCGATCGAAGCACGAAGATCACCATGGAACAACCAGGAAATGGCATGCCCCATGCCGCAGCCCGGACAATGATCAAAGCCGGCATTTTTCAAAGGGCAAAGACTGAAATGATCGCAGCCAGGCTCCATGAATGCCAGGGCGGCCAATGCCACCAGCCATATGATCGCTTCCAGGTTCGACCGGAAAATCTGCCATATCACAAACACATATTTTCTCAAAATACGTTTTTTATTGCCCTGCCCGACCCTTGTCACAAATTTAATGAGATTTTGGCACGGGTCACATATTTTACAATTTCACACCACCCATACCTCCCTGTCCAACCGGATACCGAAACGCTCCCACACGGCCGAACGGATGCTGTCCCCCAGCGCGAGGATATCCCTGCCGGTGGCTTTGCCGTGGTTGACAAGGACAAGGGGCTGGAATTCATGCACGCCGGCTTCTCCCTTCCGGAAACCCTTGAAACCACATCGATCGATGAGCCAGGCAGCCGGGATCTTAACATCCCCGGCCGGCAAGCGGTAGCCCGGAATATCCGGATATTGTAATTTTAGCCGTGCATACACCCCACCGGAGATCACGGGGTTTTTAAAAAAACTTCCGGCATTGCCCAGATCGTCAGGATCGGGCAACTTCCGGGAACGGATAGCGGCAATGGCCTCTGCCACATCCCGGATGCCGGGATCCGACACCTTATTTTCCCGCAGTTGCTCCGCAACAATACCATAGGAAGTATGTACCCTGGGATGCTTATCCAGCTTGAAAACAACCGAAGTGATCAAAAAGCGCCCTTGCAACTCCCGCTTGAAGATGCTGTCGCGATATCCGAAACGGCAGTCTTCCTTCAGGAATGTACGTGTTTTTTTCTCATGGATATCATAGGCTTGCAGGGAATGAAAACGGTCTTTCATTTCCACTCCGTAAGCACCGATGTTTTGAATGGGACTGGCTCCCACCTTGCCGGGTATGCATATCAGGTTTTCCAGGCCACCGTATCCCCGTGCAAGTGCATATTCGACCAGGTCGTCCCATACCTCTCCGGCCTCTGCCCGGACCCACACATGACTGCTGTCTTCCTTCAGGATGCCTATGCCTTTCGTATTCACCAGGACGATCCACCCATGATAATCACCGGTAAACAGGATGTTCGACCCACCACCGAGGATCAGCAGGGGAAGGTTCCCGGAATAATATCCTTCAAGGCATCCGGCCAGGTTTTCACAGGTATCAATATCCAGGAGATATCTGGCCCTGGCATCTACACCAAAGGTATTGAGCTCTTTGAGCGGCACGTTTTCTCTGGGCTTCATTGAAAGCGGTTCTGAACCCAAAGATAAATGTTTCCGGATAAAATATTACAGGATATATTCAGTTTATTAATCATAGCATGTTCGCATCGGATCGAAACCCCGGGACTTGAAAAAAATAATTCTATCGGTGATCAATGACCTGTCAACAGACCAAAGGCTGGACAAAGTATGCAGCAGTCTGGTGAACATGGGTTTTGACGCAGAACTGATCGGGAGAAAGCAACGGGACAGCATGGACCCGGGTCCGCGCACATACAAGACCAAACGGATGCGCCTGATCTTTGAGAAAGGCCCCTGCTTTTATGCAGAATATAATTTCCGCCTGTTTCTGCTGTTGCTGTTCAAAAAATGTGACATACTGGTTTCCAACGATCTGGATACACTACTGGCCAATTTTTGGGTTTCCAGGTTGCGCCGTAAGCCGTTGGTGTATGATAGTCATGAATATTTCACAGAAACCCCCGAGCTTGTCAACCGGAAACGGGTACAAAAGATATGGAAATCGATCGAAAGGAAGATCCTTCCCAGGCTACGCCACGTATATACGGTCAATGAGTCCATTGCAGAGCTATACCGCAAAGAATACGGCATACCGGTCAGGGTAGTCCGCAATGTACCAAAGCAAAAGCAACGCGGGGACATTCCATCCAGAAGATCCCTGGGCATACCGGAAAACAAAAAGATCATCCTGCTTCAGGGTGCAGGCATCAATATACAACGCGGGGCGGAAGAGATGGTTGAAGCCATGCAATACATCGACGATGCCGTATTCATGATCGTAGGGGGCGGTGATGTGATCGGTATCCTGAAAAACATGGTCCGCGAAATGAACCTTCATGAGAAGGTGCTTTTCATTCCAAAACAACCCATGCATAAAGTGTTTCAATATACCGTTCATGCGGACATCGGCATTACCTTCGACAAAGACACCAATCTCAATTATAAATACAGTCTTCCAAACAAGCTTTTCGACTATATCCAGGCCGGGGTGCCCGTACTGGCATCACCGCTGGTTGAGGTGCAAAGGATCATTGACACATACGGTATTGGTGAGACAATAGACAGCCATGACCCGGTCCGGATAGCCGGCAAAATCCGCAGCATTCTAAGAAATGAGAAAAAATTAGGCATTTGGCAAGAAAACCTTAAATTTGCTGCCCGGGAACTTTGCTGGGAACGTGAAGAGCTGACACTGAAACAAATATTCCTCCCGCTTGGCTGAGAAACATTTACATATCATTTCGTTTGATGTTCCGTACCCGCCGAATTACGGGGGGGTGATCGATGTATTTTACAAGATCAAAGCCCTGCATTCCCAGGGCATAAAGATCCATCTGCATTGCACGGAATATGCGGGGCGGAACCGTACCACGGAACTGGACAAATACTGCGAAGAAGTCCATTATTATCCCAGGAAAATGGGGATCTCATCTGCATTAAGCCATAAGCCGTACATTGTATCCAGCAGAAGGTCCAGGGCACTGATCCAGACACTGGCCAGGGATGACCATCCCATCCTTTTCGAAGGGCTGCACAGCTGCAACTATATCAGCGACAAGAGGCTCAGGAAAAGGAAAAAGATCTACCGGGAAAGCAATATTGAGCACCGCTACTATTTTAACCTTTTCAAGGTCGACCGGAACATCCGGAACAAATTGTACTTCCTGATCGCCAGTTTCAAGTTGCGGCTCTATCAGAATGTATTGAAACATTCGGATCTTATGCTGGCGGTATCCCAGAAGGACACCATCTATCTGAAAAAGCATTTCCGGAACAACAAAGTATTTTACATGCCCAGCTTCCATGCCAACGAAAATGTTTCCATTAAAACGGGCAAGGGAACCTATGCATTATATCATGGGAATATTGAGGTCCCGGAAAATGCCCATGCGGCAGAATTTTTGATCAATGAGGTTTTCAGCGGCCTGGACTATCCGCTCATCATTGCCGGCATGAACCCGCCGGAGCTCATCCGGAAGCTTGCTGAGCGATACGATCATGTGGAGATCATCGCCAATCCGGACGACGAAAAAATGTTCAGCCTCATTCAAAATGCCCAGGTCAATATCCTGGTTACCTTTCAGGCCACCGGCTTAAAATTAAAGCTTCTGAATACATTATACCGGGGAAGGTTTTGTCTGGTAAACCAGAAAATGCTGAACGGGACCCGGCTGGATGACCTTTGCCTTATTGGGGATACAGCCGGTGAACTGAGGTCTGTATTGCCCGGGCTCTTTTCAAAGGAATTCTCTGCTTCAGAAATTGAAAGAAGGAGAAAGGTGCTCATGGAGCGATATTCCAACGAATCCAATGCAGAGAAACTAATTGATCTCGTATTTTAACGCCTCCATTTTCCCCTTTTCACATTTTAAAGTACGCGCTTTAAAATCCCGGAAGAGAGAATAGTCGTGGGTTGCCATAATGACGGCCCTTCCGGATTTTCGTATGTCGAAAAGCAGGTTCATGATGCCGCGGGAAGATTCCGGGTCCAGATTACCGGTAGGCTCATCGGCAAGAACAATATCCGGGTCGTTGACCAGGGCCCGGGCCACCCCTACCCGTTGCTGTTCCCCCTGGGAAAGCTGGTAGGGCATTTTAAACCCTTTGGTCCCCAATCCCACCTTTTCCAGTACATCCTCCATGCGGGATTCCATTTTGCGTTTATCTTTCCAACCGGTGGCTTTCATGACAAAGAGGAGATTTTCATTCACATTGCGATCGGTCAGCAACTGAAAATCCTGGAAAACAATGCCCAGCTTACGCCGTAAATAGGGGACTTCCCTGGAACGCAACTTCCTGAGGTCATATCCGGCGACATGCGCTGAACCTGACTTCACGGGCAATTCGGCGTACAGGGTCTTGAGCAGGCTGCTTTTACCGCTCCCGGTACGCCCGATGATATATACAAATTCACCTTTTTCTATGGTAAAGGAAACATCCGTCAAAATCAGGGCATCCCTCTGAAATACCGGAACCCCGGAAAAATCTATTACTTTATCCAATGGCATAATTGTGTATTTATATGTTATTATTGCATTGCGGATCCCCATAATGGTCCTTTGAACGCGAGATCAGGGCAGGGATCAAACCCATGTAATACAGACCGGCATCATTGGCGTAGACGATTCGGGGCCAATGGCAAACAACATCATCAAACCAACCCGGTAAATCCCATAAAGGCCATGGCAAGGATGCCCGCGGTAACAAGTGCTATGGGCACACCACGCATTCCCGCAGGGACTTCCATCAGGTCCAGGTGCTCACGCAGGCCGGCAAACAGGGTCATCGCCAAACCAAAACCTATGGCGTTGGAAATCGCAAAGACAATGGCTTCCAGGAAATTAAAATCTTTTCCAATGGTCAGCAGCGCCACCCCCATAACCGCACAGTTTGTAGTGATCAGGGGAAGGTAAATACCGAGGGCCTGGTAGAGGGGAGGACTGATCTTTTTGAGGATGATCTCCACCATCTGGACCAGGGAAGCGATCACCAGGATAAAACTTATGGTTTGCAGGAAAGTGATTTGAAAAGGAGCAAGAACATAGTGATATATCAACCAGGTGACAAGTGTTGCCAGGGTCATTACAAAGAGCACTGCAAAGCTCATGCCCACAGCCGTATCCACCTTATTGGAAACCCCCAGGAAAGGACAAATGCCCAGAAACTGGGCCAAAACTATGTTGGATACGAATATTGCCGATATGATAATTACAAAATATTCCATAAGAACAAATGTTAGGCTGATTTCTTAATTTTATTAAACATTGCGACAAGATAGCCAAGGACGATAAAAGCGCCCGGCTGGAGTATAAAAACCAGGATCATATCACCGCTAACCAGTGTATACCCGAACAGGGAGCCGCTTCCCAGCATTTCACGGATAGCGCCCAGCAACGTAAGTGCAAAAGTAAACCCGAGCCCCATACCCAGTCCGTCAATGAGGGCAGACACGAAACTGTTCTTGGAAGCAAACCCTTCGGCACGTCCCAGCACCAGGCAGTTTACAACAATAAGGGGGATAAAGATCCCCAGTGCTTTGAAAAGTGAAGGCGCATATGCCTGCATGACCAGCTCCACGATGGTCACGAATGAAGCAATAATGACGATGAAAGAAGGTATCCTGACTTTATCGGGTATGTAATTCTTTATCACCGACACGACCATGTTGGAGCTCATCAACACAAAAGTGGTGGCAATCCCCATTCCCAATCCATTAAACGCCGAGGATGTCACCGCAAGGGCTGGACAAAGTCCGAGCAATAACGTAAACACGGGGTTTTCCCTGATGAACCCTTTTGTAAAATTAAGCCACTGATTCATTTCTCATCCTCCCATTCATTTTTATATGTTTGATATGCTCTCCGGACCGCAGCGCAAAAGGCCCTGGAACTTATTGTGGCGGCGGTGATCGCATCAACATCCCCACCGTCATTGGCAACCCTGAGATCAAATTTCCCAGGATCCTTACCCTTAAACTGATCCCTGAAAGAAGGCAATTCCATTTTGGTCCCCAGTCCGGGCGTCTCTTTTTGCTGAACCACGGCCGTATTATAAATGGAACCATCGGGCCTGAATCCAACCATGACCTTTATCGTGGTTGGGTCGTATCCCTGGTTGGAATAGGACAAAACCGCCGTACCTATCTTTTCACCATCTTTGTATCCCACATTGAAAACCAATGGCTCACTACCATCAACGGGATCCACAACAGATTCCTTCAATGCATCGAATTCGGGTATGACCTGCCGTATGGCTTCCTCCTGTGCTGCCTTTTTTGCCGTTTCTATCGGCTCCTTGGTAAGGGTATAAATACCACCCAGGGCCATGGAAGCCACAAGGGTAATAATGAACAAGGTCAGCACCATATTTTTAAATGACGATTCAACTTTTGCCATATCTCGTTTAATTAAGACCGTTTACATTTATGCATCCGCAACTTTTTCTCCGAACCGCTTTGGTTTAAACCCTCTGTTTATCAAGGGCGTAAAAGCATTCATGATCAAAATGGCAAAGGCGACACCTTCCGGATACCCGCCCCATATCCTGATGATCACCGTCAATATGCCCGCGCCGGCCCCGAATATCCACATACCCCGCCGGGATACGGGCGTCGTGACCATGTCCGTGGCCATAAAGAACACACCCAGCATCAAACCTCCCGTTACCAGGTGAAACAACGGATTTACATATTGTAGCGGATCCATGAAGTACAATATTCCGGTAAAAACGAACACAGTGCCCAGGTAGGCAACAGGTGTGTGCCAGGTAATGATCCGCCTTATCAGCATATACAGGGCCCCGAGGATCAGTGCAGCCGCAGATACTTCTCCGATACATCCTCCCTGGTTCCCAAGAAGTTCGTTAACATAGCCGGGCATTTCCTGCATGATCTCAGGCACGGTCCTTCCTTTGCCAAGCTCCTCCTTAAGCAGCCCCAGTGGTGTAGGTCCGGTAACCGTATCGGTTAATGCATCGCCGGCAAACAAAGCAGAAGGCTTAGGCCAGCTTGTCATCTGGACGGGAAAAGAGATCAGCAGAAAGATCCTTCCTACCAGCGCCGGATTAAAAGGATTCTTTCCCAGTCCGCCAAAGGACATTTTAGCAATGGCAATCGTCACGAAGGCACCAATAATGAGGATCCAGGATGGCATGTTCGCAGGGACGTTAAAAGCCAGTAAAACTCCTGCCACCAGTGCAGAGCCATCGTTAATGGTCGGGGGCCCCTTTATGATATATTTTTGGATGATCCATTCAAAAAACATACAGGCAATGCTAGATACCAGCAATACCCGGACAGCACCCAGTCCGAAGAAATATACGGACACGAGGATCGCGGGGATCAACGCATACACCACGCCATACATGATCTTTTTCACTGAATCATCACCGTGCACGTGGGGAGAACCCGATATTGTTAACGTATTCATATCTTATTATTTTCCTCGGTTTCTAATTCGTTGACCAACCTTGTTCTTGCCAAGCCGGACATAATCCAGTAACGGTCTGCCGGCCGGGCAGGTATAATGGCAGGATCCACATTCGATGCAATCCATGATTTTCTGGTCCTCTGCTTTATCCCACATCTCATGCTCGGATAACTGCGCCAGAAGAATGGGTTCCAAACCCATGGGGCACACATCCACACAACGTCCGCAACGGATACAAGGCATCAGCGGGACCCGCCGGGCATGCGCTTCATCAATGATAAGAATGCCGGAAGTCCCTTTAACCACCGGCGTATCCACCGAAAGCAATGCTTTCCCCATCATGGGGCCGCCGCTAATGATCTTACCCGCATTCTCCGGCAAGCCACCGGCCTGGTCGATAAGCATGGACACGGGGGTACCTATGCGTGCAAGAAAATTGGAAGGTTTTTTCACGGACTTGCCGGTAACGGTCACTACCCGTTCGAACAGGGGCTTGTTTTTTTGAACAGCCTCATAAACGGCAAAGACAGTACCAACATTGTTCACCACGGCACCCACTTCAACAGGAAGCTTTCCGGAAGGGACCTCCCGGTTTGTAATGGCCTTGATCAATTGTTTTTCACCCCCCTGCGGATATTTGACCTTCAGCGGCACTACCTGTATTCCCTTGTATTGCCTGCAAAGTTCAGATAAATGGCCGATCGCATCCGGCTTGTTGTTTTCAATGCCTATATATGCCTTGTCAACACCCAGTCCCTTCATAAGAACAGAAGTGCCCACAAGCAATTCTTCACCCTTGCTCAGCATGAGCTGGTGGTCTGAAGTAAGGTAAGGCTCACATTCAACCCCATTGACCAGCAGGACTTCGGCCTTTTTACCCTCCGGGACCATGAGCTTTACATGGGAAGGAAACGTAGCACCACCCAATCCAACAATCCCGTTCTCCTTTATTTTCTCAATGATCTCCTTCTGTGACAGGGAAATTTGTTTCACAACACCTTTGGAGCGGTCGATGCTTTCCTCCCATTCATCACCTTTCACCTGAATGATGACAGCCGGCCGCTTGTACCCTGAAGCATCCATGACAGAATCGATCTTCAGGACCTTGCCGGAAACCGAAGAATGTATGTTCGATGAAATAAAGGCTTCCCCCCGGGCGATCAACTGCCCTGCTTTCACTTCATCACCTTTTTTGACAAGGGGTTTGGAAGGCGCACCCAGGTTTTGGTTCAGAAGAATGAGCGCCTGTTCGGGCGGATCCAGCGCAATGATCTTCTGTCCTGCCGAGATCTTGTTTTCAGGAGGATGAACCCCTCCCATGGTAAATGTTTTCAACATATCCTTTATCCTGGATTATAAATTGAACTACTCGTTATTGGTCTTATCGCTTTCACCGGCTTCGTTTTTCTTCCCGGCTTCGTTTTTTTTCCCAGCTTCGTTTTTCTTCCCGGCTTCCTGTTTCTCAGCCGCTTCCTTTTTTTGCGCAGGTTGCCCGCGCTTTTCCCCGTCCTCCTTTTTTTCCGGCTTTGGCTTCCGGGGAGGGAAATTCACTTCGTGTATGGCATCTGTCGGACATACCGGTACACATTTCCGGCATAGCTTGCATTTCTCCGGATCAATATATGCCAGGTTGTTTTCCAGTGTGATGGCATCGAAGGGACAAACCTTCACACATTTTCCGCATCCGATGCAGGCCACCTTGCAGTTCTTCCGGGCAGGACCACCCTTTTCCTCATTGATACATGATACAAAGATCCTCCTGTCCTTCTTTCCTTTGGGCCGGAGTTCTATGATATCCCGGGGGCAGGCTTTCACGCAGGCACCACATGCAACACATTTGTCGTTGACTTCCGGAAGGCCGGTTTCGGCATTCATATGTATGGCATCAAAGTCACAAGCCGCCACACAATCCCCCAGGCCAAGGCAGCCGTAGGGACAACCGCTTTCCCCCGCAAACAGGTTATGCGCAAAGGCACATGTGGCCGGGCCATCATACACGATCTTTTGGGGAGCATTTTGACGGGAGCCATTGCACCGGACAACAGCTATCTGTGGGTCCTTCTCTTCCACCGATAAGCCAAGGATCTCCGCAACCGCATTCATGGTATCGGTCCCGCCAACCGGGCAGAAAAAATCATCAATATTCTCATGCTGCGTAGCACTGTCTACCAGTGCTTCAGCAAAATTCCGGCAACCCGCAAAGCCACAACCCCCACAATTGGCAGCTGGCAAAGCATCCTCCACCTCATCAATCCGCGGATCCTCTATCACTTTGAATTTTTGTGCCACGCCGTACAAAACAATGGCAGCAACAATTCCTATCGCACTCAGGGAAATGACTGAAAAAATCAATACGTCGTTCACGATGTTATCTTTTTTATTGTTATGCTGTACTCCTAAAGAATGTTAACTATTTAACAGAAGGCAAATTTAAAATAAATGCCCTATTTATTCATCTTTTCGGGCATTTTTTAGCAAACTGCAAAATGCTGTTGTGCAAGACAATAAATGGACCGACAAGGGATGCCGGATAACAATAATCCCAAAGCACCTGATTACAAGGTGCTTTGGGATTATTTTAGATTTTTTCTAAATTATTACAATTCAATAATTTAGAAAGGGTATAAAAAAACATCAACGAATAAGCAAGGGGTAGCTTTGGTGGTATTTATCAGAACGGATACGGATAAGGTACCGGCCTTTGGCCAGCATGCTGAGATCAAAGCCCCGGTGCAGGCTGCCGTTAAAATCGTTCAGGCGCTGATTGAAAAGAACTTGTCCGGCTGCATTGACCACATCCAGATCCAGGTGGCCGGACCGTTCACCCGTCACATGCACTTCAAAGCGGCCCTGATTCGGATTGGGGTATATCTCCACGTTGAATGCTTCTCCTTCCGGGCCATCAATGCCAAAGCAAGGATCGAAGGTGATCCCGACCGTACTCAGAGCGGTATCTTCACAAGCGGTTGAAACAGCATGGAGGGTCAGTTCAACATAACCGCCCATGGTGTCCATGGTCCCGGGATAATACAAGGGATCAAGGATCGTGGGATCGCTAAAACTTCCGTCTCCGGATGTTTTCCACATAACATCACTGAAATTGCCGGCCGAACCTGCCAGGGGTATGTCGTTATAGACACATACCGTAGTATCCTTGCCGGCACTGGCTATGGGAAGCGAATCAATATGCAGCGTAAAAGAATCGGTCGCAACCGCTCCATCCACATAACCAAAAGCTGAAAAGCTCAAGGCCACCGAACCATTCTCAATATCCTGGTCTCCTCTCAGGTAAGCAAGTTTTAATCTGTCCGGATTTTGAATAATGCCGTCGCCGGAAGATTCCCAGAACACTTTCTTGTAATGGCCGGCCACGGGGGTCCGGTAAAAAACCTCATTTATACATATGGTAGTATCGTTCCCTGCTTCAGCAAAAGGGGCCTGCACAGGTCCGAAATTAAAAGAGCATATCCTTGTCTTCCATCCACCAATGGAATATTCATGTGTAAACCAAAATGTGGAATCGTCGGCCGGGTCGACCGACATCATGCTGTAATCCCCCCAGCGGTGGTAGGTAGCCTGGGAACCACTTCCTTCAACGATCTCGATTTCTGCCAGGTCCATCTCTCCCAGGGGGGCACCCCGCGACTGTCCGGCATACCGTATGGAAGGATAGACCGTATCACCCGTTACCGTGTATCCCAGGGCGATCGTTCCTTTACCGTTCATGGCTATGCTGCCCATCCAGCGGTTGAGCTCCCCAGGGGCATAGGTTCCCTGCTGATGGATGTACCAGCCGTTTCCATCCAGATCATCCCTGAATTCATACCAGCGGACACCGGCCCGGCCACTGACATCTGCATTGACCGTGTGATTGGTGACCATGGCCGCATAGGAACCGAAATTCCGGTATTGCAGCCGGAACATAAGCCTGTCGGAAATGGCCTCAAGGTTAATGTTGCTGTTGGGTTGCGGAATACATTGCCATCTGGGTGCATCACACAAACGTGCCTGGAAAGGTTCCGTTTCAAGTATGACCGCTTCCTGGAATGTTGAATTCCCAGGACTGTCCCAGTCGGCCGTAAACTCCCATATCCTCATCTGGTCATGATCAAATCCCCATTCATCATCCTTAAAGAATGCCATGTAATTGGGTGTCCCATCCGGGGGTGGCGGACCGTCAAAATCGGCAGGCAGGGCGTTCCAGACAACGGTTCCCTCCGGCATGTCAAATAAGATCATGCGGGCATCCGGATCGCCGGCAAGCATCTTATCACGTTCAAAAGCAGCGGCGGCGGTGCGGTTATAATCCCCAAACATATTAAATGTGGCATAATACGCATCCGGCCAGATACCGTATTTGGGATAATCATTGAAGGCAGGGAACTGGAAAGCATACTGGTAATAGGCGCCCAGGGGGTCACCCGATTCAGAGACCGCCATCAGCTGCCAGAAAGTACCGTCCGAAGTATTTACAGCGAACTGGCTGGCCATCCAGCGATCGGCCATCTCATCATACAGCAGGATCGGGTCTCCGTCGTTGGTACCCGTCCACGGGCCCATGAAGCCATTCCAAAGGGTGCTGTTATCCACCGGGCCGTATAGCTTATTGCCCTGTTTATCATAGATGGCAAAAGCCAGGTTGATCATTTGGAAATAATGGTCCGGCCCGACATCCCCATCGGTATCCGGGGGGATCACCCCGCTGACGTTCCCGACCCCGTCGAAATTAAGCTCCGGTCCACGATGCATGCGAGATCCCTGACGGTCCTGCAACAACGGGTCAGGCCCATCGGGCAGGCTGTTTTTAACCGTCCCGTCTCCGGTCATAAGGTTCATCTCATTGCGAATGATGCCATCTTTCCAGCTTCGGTCACGCTCACCCGGGAGAATGACCGTCATGTCGCGAAGCGGGGCAGTCTTTCGAAAATGGTTTGCTTTTTCAATGCGGGTTGGCTGGATATGATCCTGCTGAGCAGGCAACATGTTCGCAAGCATAAGCATAGCTGCGAACATCATGATCATAGGATATATTTTCATTTACACACCTGTTAAATTAAACACTGTTATGATGTCGTCCGGCAAAGTTAATAAATAATCACCTTACGGGTTTGGCTGGCGGATCCGTTCTGTACCCTCAGGAAATATATCCCTTTTTCGAACCGGGACATATCATAACGGTTTCTGTAAGTCCCGCTAAAGTCACCGAGCTTTTTTGTAAAGATCAGTTGCCCCTGTGTGGTGTACATTTCAATCAGCAGGTCATTTTGCCCGGCAGACTCCAGAACCATATCAAATGTTCCTGTATTTGGATTGGGAATGATGGAAAGATCAACATTCATCCTGTTTTCCGGCAACCCCGTACACTCATCAATGATCACATAGATATCGGCACCGGCCTCTCCTTCACAAGGAAAAGCTGCAAAGGCTGTCAGGGTGAGCCGGACATTGCCGGTGGATATATCATCCGCCCCGGGTGTATATGTAGCCATCAGGATGGTATCGTTATCAAAGGTGCCATCGCCGTCTGTTGTCCATGCGAGCGAATCATAGTCCACCGCTGACGCATTTTCAAGCAGCATGGATTCCCCAATGCACAACAATGTATCGGCGCCTGCATATGCTACAGGAAGCGTATGAATACCCACGATCACACTGTCAACAGTCTCTATGCCGGCCTGGTATCCCTGTGCGGTCAGATAGAGCGTCACCGAACCATTGGCAATATCCTGGTTCCCCCTCAGATACAATGTGTTCAGGTCGTCCGGATCCTGAAAAAAGCCATCGCCACCGCTTGTCCACAAAACAGATTGCGCGCCGGAAACAGTACCGTTTGCAGGATATAGCTGGTCCTCACAAATGGTGGTGTCCACACCGGCGTCAACCGTGGGCGGCAATAACGGACCGAGGTCAAAAGAAGCGATCCGTGTACCCCATCCGCTGGCTTTCATATATTCGGTCGTAAACCAGAACGTACTATCGTCCGCAGGATCAACCGACATACAGGAATAGTCGCCCCATCGATTGATAAACGTTTGGGACGATTGCCCTTCGATGATCTCAATTTCATCAAACGTCATTTGTCCCAAAGGGTCATCCGCCCGCCGGGCCGTGTACCGTATGGAAGGATAGGTTGATGCGCTGGACACGCTGTACCCCACAGCAATATCACCGTTGCCGTTCATTGCGATGCTTCCCATCCACCGGTGATCGGTATCCGGAGCATATGTTCCCTGCTGATACAGGGTCCAGTCGGCGCCTGTCTTTCGCATTTCATACCAACGTATCCCGGCCCGCCCACTGACATTGACCGTGTGATTCATCACCATGGATTGATGGGATCCAAAATTCCTGTATTGCAACCGGTACATAAGAAAGATCGCAAGATCATCCAGTGTTTGCGTCGTATTGGGCTGTGGAATGCCGTTCAGGCTTGTATTGTATGTGGCAGGGGAAAGCGTATTGACAAGGTCAAAAGAAGCGTTGCCCGTATTGTCCCAGTCCACATCAAAGGCATAGATCTCCAGGTTATGGTTGTCAAATGTCCTCAGATGGGCAAAATAGCCCGGAGTTCCGGCTGCGGGCGGTGTCCCGTCAAAATCTGCCGGCAGCATGCCAAAGGTTCCCGCACTAAGATCAAAGTATACCATTTGCGCACCGGGGTCACCGGCAATCATCCTGTCCCTTTCAAAAGCCGCCACTCCCACGCGATTATAAGACCCGAACATATTGAAGGTAGCATAATACGCATCCGGCCATACAGATATTTTGGGATAATCGTTAAATGCAAAAAACTGAAAAGCATAGCGGTACCATTCCCCGAGGGGGTCCGGCGTTTGCGACACTGCAATGAGTTCCCAGTAGGTGCCGTTGGAGGTATTCACTGCAAACTGAGTAGCCACCCACCGGTCTGCAATTTCATCGTATAAAACAACGGGGTCACCATCATTGGTCCCGGTCCATGGCCCGATAAAACCGTTCCAGAGTGTGCTGTTATCCACCGGACCGTATAATTTATTGCCCGTCTTATCATAAATGGAAAAAGACAGGTTTATCATCTGAAAATAATGGTCAGGACCTGCAGCGCCTTCGGTATCGGGGGGGTACACACCATTTACATTGCCGGTGCCTTCAAAATTGTAGACCGGGCCTAAAGTTTGCCTCACAGAACGGGCAGATTGAACGGCAGCATCGGGACCATTGTATGGATTGTTTCTGACCATTTCCCTGATCTCACCTTTAAGAGACGCATTGGGGATGACATGGTCCTTCCAGCTCCTGTCGCGCTCACCCGGAATTACAACAGGCATGTCCCTGAGCGGAGGAGTTTCATCAAAATATTCTGCTTCTCTGACTTCGGTAGGTTCATAGGAAGCATCCTGTCCAAAGGAAAAGGCTGTTATAAGCAATAAAACAGCCAGGGTTATAAGAAATTGTTTCATTTTTTTGTTTTTACTGGATTATAAGATCGTTTTAATACAAACAATGGTTGGGTGGTATTGTTTAAAAATGAGGAGACCGCAAGTCAATCCTCTGGATCCGGGCTGTGGATTAAGCACCGTTTTTGCCGTGCTGCGATCGATATCCCTTCATCGCATTTTAAACCGGAATGACCGTTTCATTTTGTCTTTCAAAAGATATAACACATAATAGTATGGTATAAGTATGCCTATAGACAACAATCCTGACAGGGCTTCATTGTGGGTAAGCTCGAAGGTTATGAGCAAAACAGCAAGTATGAGAAGGAAGGGCAGAAAATACGCATAAAAAGCAGCTTTATTTCCCATAGACTGCTCCATGTAAAGCATAACCCTGTCGCCGGGAGCATAAGTCTTTCCGCGGGGTACGTTCACATCTATGATCTTTTCCTTCATATCTGCAACACTGCACATACCTTTGGCATGACAGGAGGCACAAGCTGAGCGGGCAAGGATCCGGACCCGGGCATTCTGCCCGTTTACCTCCTGGATGATCCCCGGATGCGTGATCATGACCTTTGAGTCCTTCATCAGATTTAAGCTTTATGGTGTCGACACTGCCACAGGCAGCACCTTTCCATTGAAATATTTATGCCCGGTAAGTGCAAAATCGCTGATAAATACAGCCATTTCACCGGCGGACAACGGAGCATTATAATCCGGAAAAGCTTCTGCAAGCATTTCAGTCCGGGCCGCTCCAAGGGCCAGGCAATTGACACGGATGCCCTTATCCTTAAATTCTTCGGCAAGGGCTTCGGTAAGTGTTGCCAGCGCCCCTTTGCTGGCACTATAAACCGACAGACCGGGGAATTTGATGCTCCCCGGGAAGCCCCCCATACTTCCAATATTAACAATGTGCGCATTTTTCCGGAAATGCGGAAAGAGCGCACGGATCATTTTAAACGGGGCTTTCACATTCACCGAAAACACCCGGTCGAACTCCTGATCACTCACTTCTATGAATGGCTTATTGATCATTGCACCCGCATTATTGATCAGTACATCGATGCGTTCCTCTTTACCAATGATATTTGGCAACAGTTCCCGGTTATAATCCCCGGATTCCAGATCAAACGGCACTGTGTATACTTTACATTGTTCATGGATTTTCCTGCATACCCCTTCCAGATACATCAGTGCCTTGATATTCCTTGACACAGCAAATATGGAATGGTTCGTTGCAGCCAGGGCTTTAACAATTTCAAGCCCGATCCCCCTGCTGGCGCCTGTGACAATAATGTTCATAGCATTGGTGTATTGTATGTTTTTGACCCCCTCCCCTGTTTCAAGGGAATTTTTTCCAAAAGTATGCTTTTTGATGCATACACGTATCCGGAAGACAGGAAAAAGAACAGGGCATTAATCCACGATTTTATTAAATTTGCATAAACATGGTCTGTATTTTGCAAATGGAGTTATTCATGAAACGCAAAACCACTCATCCTATGAAACCATTCAGCGTTGTTTTTTTACTATCATGCTTTCTTATTCCTGCAGTTTTGTTTTCCCAGGAAGAAGTCAAAAATGATATTCGCAGGGCACTGACAGGGTCTGATGAAAAAATACTGGCAGAACACCTCAATGCCACCCTGGATCTGACCCTCCCGGACTCTGACAATACGGTCAGCAAGAATCACGCCTTACAGATCCTCAGGGATTTTTTCAAAAAAGATCTGCCGGAATCATACACCCATAATCATGAAGGATCGTCAAACGATGGATCCGTGTACATCATCGGGACACTCAAGACAAAAAACAGTACATACCGAAGCTATTTTCTGATAAAAAAGATCAACGGGGATTACCGCATCGTTCAGATCCAATTTGTTGAGCAATAAGAAAATGTATGGATATCGACAAGATCATTGAAGAAGCCATCAAAGAGGATATTGGCAACGGAGACCATACCTCCCTGGCCACAATCCCGGAAAATGTGCATGGAAAAGCCCGCCTCCTGATCAAAGAAAAAGGCATCCTTTCGGGCATTGATGTTGCCGCCCGGGTATTTAAAAAAATTGATCCGGACATTCTTTTCGAAAAGAAAACAAACGATGGCCGGGAAGTCGGACCGGGGGATATTGCATTTACCGTTGCGGGCCATCCCGGCACAATGCTCTCAGCCGAGCGGCTGGCCCTGAATTTCATGCAGCGCATGAGCGGCATTGCCACCCATACCCGCCGCATGGTGGACCTGATCGAAGGTACGGGGGCAAAGATCCTGGATACCCGGAAAACCACCCCCAATATGCGTGCACTGGAAAAAATGGCCGTGCGCACCGGTGGCGGGTTCAACCACAGGATGGGGCTATTTGACATGATCATGATCAAAGACAACCATGTAGATTTCGCAGGCGGAATATCCAATGCCATTGATGCTGCACACCGCTATCTGATGAAAAAAAAGATGGACCTCCCTGTTACCATAGAAGTCCGGAATTCCCGGGAACTGGAAGAAGTCCTGAAGCATGGTGGGGTGAACCGGATCATGCTCGACAACTTCACCCCGGCAGCATTGGCAAAAGCGGTTGAACGCATCGGACATAAATTCGAAACAGAAGCCTCCGGGGGTATCCATGCGGACAACATTCTGCAATATGCCCGTACCGGTGTGGATTATATTTCCGTCGGTGCCCTGACACATCATATCAAGAGCCTGGACATGAGCATGAAGGCAATCCCATCATAAAACAGACAAGTACACTTCGCCAATATGGAAGATCCAAAAAAAGAACCCAAGGGGTTGCTGAAGATCAAAGAGATCAGGAAAACAAGGGATATCCTGGTTAAATACGCCAGAAAGATCATCATCCCCGGTTTCGGCGGCATGCCCCTGTACGATGTTTTCCTGTTCTTCATAAGAGGGACAAAAGAAAGCTCCATTACATCCCGTGCCAACAGTCTTTCATTTACCTTTATGCTGGCCATTTTCCCGGCCATCATTTTTTTCTTCACCCTCATCCCTTACTTCCCGGTGGAAAACCTTGATAAAACCATCCTTCAGACCATCGCGGACCTGATGCCGGAGAATGCATATAAAACTGTGGAAAGCACCATAACGGACCTGGTGAATATGCACAGGGGCGGACTATTATCCCTGGGGTTTCTGATGACCATGTATTTTTCCACCAATGGGGTGATGGGGATCATGAAAGCATTCAACCGCTCCTCCCATACCGTTGAAACCCGTTCAAAATTCAAGCTATTCCTGATCTCTTTATTGCTGGTTTTTATCATCGCCGTGATCATCATCATCACAACCTCCCTTTTGATTTTATCTTCCTGGCTGGCAAGGTATCTGGAAGAACAAGGGCTTTGGCAAAACTGGTTTACGCTTGTCCTGATCGATGCCGGGAAATGGATATTGATCATGGCCATGGTATTTTTTGTGATCTCCTTCATATATTATCTGGCACCGGCCAAAAAACGGGAGTTCAGTTTCTTTTCCCCCGGTTCCATTCTGGCAACCATACTTTCCTTGCTGTTCATTATGGGTTTCAATTATTACATCGATCATTTCGCCCAATACAATAAGTTATACGGCTCCCTGGGCACCCTGATCATCCTGATGATCTGGGTCAATCTGAACGCCATTGCCCTGCTTATCGGCTATGAGCTGAACGCCAGCATCTATGATGCGAAGAACATTGATTATGAACCGCAGCCGGAAACGGGTTTATGACGGGCGACGTAGTTTCGCTAAAGTTTCACCGGGATATAAAATATGCAACCAATATCCGTTTTATATTGTCATATTGACTGCACAAAGTAACCTGACATGCATGTAGCATCAAAATTATTCCTGACATCCTGCCTGGGGATGCTCCATTGTTTCCTTGGTGCACAAATCGGGACCGGGTATCCGGCATGGACCCTGGCCGGCAATGACAGGCCCGGTATAGAGATCGTCGACTGGACCGTATCGCCGCCTGCGATCCGCAGCGTCCCCAACACCGCCTCCGTGAATTCATCCGCTTCAGCAACCGCATTTGACCTTTGCGGGAACATCGTATTCATCGTAGCACACACAGGCTATGGGAACATGCCCTTCAACTTGTACCTGTATGCCCCGGACGGCCGGAAACTGCTGACGATCAATACGCCCAATGGCCCGGGACTGAACGCCTGGCGCAACGATTCCGAGATGCAGGTGGTCAAGGTCCCCAACACCCTCGATCAATGGTATATCATCTATAAGCAATGGATGCCGGACGACGGGGCGCCCTTTGGCGGGAGCGGCAGTTATACCCCCTCCCCCATCCTGTATTCACGGGTGCAGTATGAACACAGGGAAATCATCGTTTTGGAACGGGACGAAGAAATAAAAGTGAACGGGATAGCCCATACCTACGTCGCTGGAAAAGCGGTTTCCCCGGAGGGCCCGGAACCGGGCACCCATTACCTGTACCTGTGCCGCCGGGAAGCCTATTACGATTTCTCCTCGCTCGACCGATTCATTATTGATGAGAACGGCATCAGCTTCGACCAGAACAGCGGGGAGATCGCAGATACCTGGTGGTATTTGTGTATTCCCGGGTCCCGCCTTGAGCTGAGCCCGGACGGCAAGCGAATAGCCTATTCCTCCAGGAATGAAGAGGATAATATGACCGATATTGTATTGTTCGATGCACAACAGTTCAGCAATGAACCCGGTGCATACCAGCGCATCGTTGCCGATGAGCTGATCCTGGAAGAAGACGGGCAATACCTGCCGGTGCCCATGTCGGTAAGCGCCGTGCACGCACAGATCCCGGAACTGAAATTCCTCAAGAATTTCAGTAAAAAGATCAGTTTTATCGAATTCAGCCCGGACGGCAATTACCTGTATATCGGGAACGGGGGTTATGTGGAATTCGGAATAACCAACACCACGTATTTCGGGCAGATCAAAATCGGTCCCCATCAGAACCCCGAGCCCTACCCGTATTTCCTCCGGATGAAGATCCAGCAGCCTCCGGGGAACTTTAATGCAATCAGCGGCGCAGGGGGAGAAATCAGCCAATTCGGCGACCAATGGAACAGCATCAAGCATATACAGAAGGCCTTCGATGGGAAGATGTATTTTGTGAAAAGATCCGATTCGGCCCTGTTTGTGGTGCCCGAGCCCGATACACTGCTGGAACATGATCTGGAAGTAACCGACATCGGTTTCTCGAACAGCCAGCACCCGGACATCCGGCTGAGCGCGAGCATCCTCCGACCCCCCGACCAGATCGATGGTTATATTTACCAACAGTTTGATGTCATCCCCGTTTCCCTGGGCGAGGATATCGGCCTGTGCGAGGGGGAAACCGAAACACTGGATGCCGGGAGCCAGTTCCTGAGCTACATCTGGAACACCGGATCCCAGGAGCAGCAAATCATGGTCCAGGATTCCGGGGATTACTGGGTGGAAGTGATGGATGTGCATGGCTGCCTCAGCCAGGATACCGTGCATGTGGAAGTGGGGGCGGATTTTTCGCTTTCCCTGGGCAACGACACCACGCTGTGTGAAGGTGATTCGGTATTGCTCACCATGCCCCTGACGGACATCCCTTTCCATTGGCAAAACGGATCCACCGATTCGGTATTATGGGCCAGCCAGCAAGGCTGGTACTGGGTGGAAGCCACGGACGGACCCTGCACCAGGCGGGATTCCGTTTACCTTTCCCTGCGTTCCAACCCCCGGCCCGATCTGGGGACGGACACCACCATTTGCAACGGGACCACCCTCACCCTGGACCCGGGAAGCTTTTACAGCTACCTCTGGCAGGACGGTTCCTCTGCCCCAGCACTGGAAGCATCGGACCAGGGAACCTACTGGGTGAAAGTGAGTGACGGATACTGTGAAGGAAGGGATACCATAACGGTCATTACCGAAGAATGCGAATGCTCCCTGTATTTCCCCAATTGCTTTACGCCCAACGGGGACGGGGTGAACGACGAATTTTACGGGAAAGGCGTCAACATCCCGCAAATGGAACTGTACATTTACAACCGATGGGGACAGAAACTGTTTGAGGGCTATCACCTAAAGGACCGATGGGACGGGGAGTTCAACAAGCGCCTCTGTCCACAGGGCGTATACTATTTCGTGGCCTTTTACCGCTGCCTCAGCGATCCGGGTTTTGAACTCTCCCGCACCGCCAAGGGATCGGTTACCTTGCTAAGATAAGCAGGAACATTACTGCTCTATAGCCGGGTCAGCTTCACCGAGGACAGTTGCTGACCATCCGCACCGCTAAGGTTTAAAACATAGATACCCGCCCTGACACCTTTCAGGTCCAGAATGGATTGAATCCCGGAAACAGCTTTCTGCAACACTATTTTCCCCGCAAGGTCGGTCATGGTCAGGGTAAGGCCGTGGGGGTTTCCCTCCAGGGCAACGGTGACCCGGTCATGGGCCGGATTGGGATATACATCCATGCCCAGGTCCCTTTCCGCGGTTTCCGCCGTCCCGGTATAGTTCCCCCCCGGGCAATCCACGATTTGGAATTCCAGGGTGCCGGAATTGCTCATGGTTCCTCTCCAGCAGGTCCCGTCGGGTGATCTCATAATGATCCCGTGGTGGATATCGCTGATATAGACATCCCCCTTCGCCACATGGAGCCTGGCGCCAGGATCCTTTTCCGCAATGCCCACCATTCCATCCGGATCAATAACCATCCGCTCGGAATTGGGATCCACCCAGTTCACGGTAAAGAAACGGATGCTGGCATGCTTCTGCGAGGCGCAAAGGATCAGATCTGTTCCCACATCCCCGGTGGCATAAAGCATAACAGACTTTTGCACATGAGGATAAACATACCCGCAATCCGGATAGCCATATACCTGCATGCGCACCTGGGAATGGTCCAAAGTCCTTCGGAATTCAGCAATGCTGGTGTTCAGGCTGGGGCCTATGTAAGGATGATGATTCTCCACTGTCAGCCAGGTATTGGCATCGGTACCGATGCCCACCATGCCCTGATCGTAAAAAATCCCGTTCGAACCAGACTGCCATTGGCCGGAAACAGGAACCGCCTGGTGCAAAATTACCAGGAAGGCAACAACCGGAAGTATAAATTTTTTCATGTTTATGGGTTTTAATAAATGATCGGATCGAGTATCTAAAAGTAAGAAAACCCCTGTTCATATGCAAGAGGATCTGATAATTTCCCGGCAATTTCATGCGGACATCTCCGTGAATGTCCCTGATTATTTAACCTGGGGGAAGCCAATGTAAAAATTTAACTAATTTTGCCTGTGGGTTCCGACAATACGAATGCATGAAAAAACTCCTGAAAACACATCATTTTTTATCCGGGCTCAAACCGGAAGACATTCGCTGGTTGCTGGAATTCGGAATGCCAAAAAAGCAGGGGACCATTTATGATCTGAGGGCATCGGGGTTCCGGGAACTTCCCGCTCCGGTTTTCTTCCTGTCCACCGGCCGGTGCGGAACGAAATGGTTTTCCGGCCTGCTGGAAAAAGACCGTGCGTTCAAGGTGCTCCATGATCCGGCCCCATCACTGGGGGCACAAGGCAAGGCCATCTATGAATACTATGTGCAAAAAAACAGGGCCATCAATGCCGGGTTGATGTTGTTCGGCAAAGAGATCTTTCTGGCAGGAAGGGAAGGCTACCTGAGGCATTCCTTTAAATCCGGCCGCCGCCTGTTCGAGACCAATAACCACATTACTTTCTTTGCCCCCATGCTGGCCGCGCTTTTCCCGCAAGCCAAATTCATCCATCTTTACCGGCATCCGGGGGAATTTGTGCGTTCGGGCCTGCGAAGAAAATATTATCAGGGAAGCCCGGAGGATGCACGGCGCATCATTCCCTTTCCGGGAGAAAAATGGGAAAACCTGCAAATCATCGAAAAAATTGCCTTTTTATGGTATGAGACCAACCGCTTCATTGAAGAATTCAAGGGTAACGTTGCCGGGGACCGCATCCTGGACTTCAATTTCAATCAGCTGAACATGCAAACTGTGAGAAACCTCCTTGATTTCTCGGGATGCGGAAACGTCTCCGCAAAAAGGATACAACAGCGCCTGCACCGGCCCGTAAATGTCCAGAAAAACGTTGAATACCCCCACTACCAGGACTGGCCCGAAGAAGACAAAATGCAGCTCCGGTCCATCTGCCGTCCATTGGCAGAAAAATACGGTTACGCACTGTAGTATGAATGTACAGGAAAAAAAAATAATCCGCATTGTCATTATAGGCAATTCGGTGGCAATGAGGAACAGGCCTCCCCTTCCGGCCCCGGATAACGGGAATTATGGCCAATACCTGGAGGAATACCTGAACGCCCGGTGCCAGGATAAAACATGCCTGGTCACCAACACAGCCTTCAGCCGGGCGACCGTTTCCGATATTGACCTGGAAGCAAACAATATCATACAATCTTTCCCGGATTATTATGTGATAAACCTCGGGGTAGTGGATGCTTCGGCCCGTGAGGTCCCTTTTTGGTTTGCCCGGATCCTGAACGGGAAATCCCCCGCTCTGTTCAGGTCTTTATTCCGGGGGATCCACCATCATATATTCAAAAAGCACCGGCGCTTTTTTGTTAAGCTCCGGGGCAAAACCCCCTGGATAAAACCCCGCAAATTCAAACGGGAATATGCCAGGACCCTTGCCAGGCTGCAAAAAGAAACCAATGCACACATAATTACCTTGCCAGTGAATAAAGGGAATCAAAGAATAGAAAATGAACTCCCTGGAAGCATGAAGAATTATGAAAAATATTCAAGGATCATAAAGGAAGTAACGGAAAATCAGAACGCTGTCTTCATACCCCTTGATGACCTGAACAGTGAGGAACATTATCCTGACGGCATACATTTTTCCAAAAAAGGACATATGGCAGTGGCATTAAAACTTGCCGGCACAATTTCAAACCTGATAAAATATACCGGATGATGGAAAACGGCATGAAGGGTATCTTAAACCGGAACAAAATAAATTATGTCCTTGCGCATCTGTCGATGGTTGTCAACATTTCAGGCCTCGTGGAAAAAAACCGCCTTGTTTTTACAGAAAATTTCAGGGATGACCGGAAATCCTTTCCGGCAATATATTTTCCATTATCTTCTTCGCTCCCGGACCTGTCCGGAATAAAAAGCATCGATTCCATCCCGGTATTGTTCCCTTTATCCGACCGGGAACAATTTTTTTCACGAATAAACAACAGCATCATTTTCAACGATGACCTTATCAAATCCGCTTTTTATCTCTTATCCGGTTACCAGGAACAATATCCGGCCAAAAGGGATGCCATGGGAAGATACAGGTACCGGGATTCCATTCAGCACAGGCTCAACATAATCACACGGCCACTGGTCAATTATTATTTTGAGATCATTGCGGAGGGGATCCGCGAATTTTGCAGGGCCAATTCATTTGCTCCTGAGGAAAGGCATATTTTCAAGCCTTTCGGGTTCGTGCTCAGCCATGATGTGGACCAGATCCGGCAATACACATTCAACAACCTGGTTCATAAAACCCTGCAACTGACCGGTTTGAAAAAACGGCCCTGTTCCACCGCCACGTTAAGCAGGCAGGTATCCACAGCCCTGGCAGGATGGCTTTCGACGGCAGCAGATAAAGACCCGTACTGGAATTTCGACCGGCTCATGGCTATGGAAAAAGATCTTGGATTATCATCCGTTTTTTACTTTCTCGATAAAGACCTGAAACACCAGGATGCTTATTACCGTCTGACAGACAAAAGAATCATCCTGTTGCTCCGGGACATCCAAAACCAGGGGAACGAAACAGGATTGCACGGCACAGTCCGGTCAGCCACGCAGCCGGATGCGATGAGGGAACTGGTGAAGAAATATAAGAAGGCAATTGCTGATGAACAACCGGGCATAAGGCAGCACCGGCTGCTCTACCAGTACCCCCTTACTTCAGCCATCCATGAGGATAATGGATTTCTTTACGATGCCACGCTCGGGTTTGCCGAACATGAAGGGTTCCGGAATTCCTTCTGTTATCCGTTCAAGTTATATAATTTTGAACAGGACAGGCCTTTCAAAACCTGGCAGATCCCGTTGAATATCATGGACGTGACCTTGTTTCATTACCGGAGGCTCAGTTATCCTGAAGCCCTGGCAAGCATAAGGGATATTCTTGCGGAATGTAAAAAATTCGGAGGGGTTTTCACCATCCTGTGGCATAACTCCTTTTTTGATGAATATCTTTACCCCGGTATTTCAGACTTCTATCAACACATGCTTGAAAAGATCATGGAAGAAGATCCGGAACCGCACACAGGTAAAGAAATAATCCATAAGATGGAAAATTATTCGTTATTTAGTTATTTCAATGCTTGACAGGCTAAGAAATACGGTAAAACATACGACCATCTATGGTTTTGGCAAACTGGGCACCAAAATCATAGGATTGATCCTGCTTCCGCTTTACACCGATTACCTCACCCCGGATGAATACGGGATGCTTTCCTTGCTGGAG
Organism: Bacteroidales bacterium; assembly: GCA_018400295.1. Taxonomy (GTDB): domain Bacteria; phylum Bacteroidota; class Bacteroidia; order Bacteroidales; family B18-G4; genus M55B132. The sequence continues at coordinate 116,562 of JAGYMZ010000003.1, forward strand.
GCCACTTCCCAGATCATGATCGGGGTTCTGGGCTTCAGGCTTTCCATGGCCATGATGCGGTGGCTGGCAACAGAAAAGGACGAAAACAGAAAAAAAACCATTACATCGACCACGTACATTTCCACGTTTGCAAGCGTAGTATTGCTATGCCTTATACTCATCCCCCTGAAAAAAGAATTGTCGTTGCTGTATTTTAACGACGGCAAATTCAGCCGCTATTTTCTCATTCTCATCGTATCGGCCGGCATCGACATCTTAAACCACATCACATTTGATCTTATACGACTGGCCGAAAGGTCCCTGCTGTTTATTTCGATCATGGCGGTCAAGTTTATCTCCATCCTTGGATTTAATATATATTTCATCGTTGCGCTTGAAATGGGCGTTGAGGGGATCATCCTCAGCATGCTGATCGGAAACCTCCTTATGCTGTTCATATCCATACCTTTTATTCTAAGGAGAATGAATTTTGTGTTTGACTTTCGCACGTTCGGGGAAATGTTCCGCTTTGGTTTTCCTTTGATCTTTTCAACGGTATCCGTGCTGATCCTTTCATTTGGAGACCGGTTCATCCTGAAATATATAACAGGCCTGTCGGATGTGGGTATATACGCACTTGGCTACAAAATCGCAGGGGTTATCAATCTGCTTGTGCTTCAATCCTTCCAAATGGGATTTGTGCCCGTGGCGTATAAAATGTTCGACAAGCCGGATGCCAAACGGTTTTTTTCAAGGATGCTCACCTATTTCACTTTTGTACTGATGTTTTCCGTCCTGGGAATATCTTTTTATTCCAGGGAGGTCATCGAATGGTTCGCCCGGAAGCCTGAGTACTGGTATGCTTATCATATCGTTCCTTTCATTGCCTTTGCATTCCTTATCAAAGGATGGCAGCTGGTCGTGGTCCTGGGGCTTCATAAGGTCAAAAAAACCACCGTTATTGCCGTGAGCGTTATGGTGGCCGCAATACTGAACATCGCGCTCAACTTTCTGCTGATCCCCTGGATCGGGATCTTCGGAGCCGCCACTGCATCCATAATTTCCACACTCGCCGGTATGGTGCTGGTATTTCATTACGCACAAAAATATTTCCCCGTCCGCTATGAATACAACCGCATAGCAAAGATCCTGCTCACGGGGGTAATGCTATTGGCCGTATACTATTCCATCAACAACCTGGATTTGATTTTGAGGTTAGCCTTAAAAACCTTACTTTTGGCATCTTTCCCGTTTATACTTTACATGCTGAGATTTTATGACCCCCTTGAGATCCTCCGGATAAGCAGCCTGTGGAGGACTTGGAAGGATCCCAAAGCATGGGGCAAAAACCTGAAAAGAATAAAAAACAGCAAAGAAGAAAACGATTAAGATAATACCCATGAAAAAGCTTTGTTTTGTCGGCGGGGGGATGATCGGTACAGCACTGGGCAACCGGCTTGCATCCGGCAACGGGTATCATGTCAAGCTGGTTACGATCGAACCTGATGTTGCGGAATCCATCAACCAGCGGCATGTCAATCAGAAATACTTTCCCAACCAGAAACTTAGCAGGGATCTCCGGGCGACGACCGAACACCGCTCCCTGCGGGATGCGGATATAATCTTTCTTGCCATTCCTTCTACCGTGATCGTGGATTTTATCAACAAGCAAAAGGACAACCTTCCCCCGGGAAAAATGATCATCAACCTTGCCAAAGGTTTTGGAAAAGAAGACAGGACCATTACCGGGTGCCTGGAAGAGATCATCCCCAATCCGGTCTGCTCACTCAAAGGCCCTACCTTTGCCCGCGAGCTACTGAACAATGCGCCCACGGCCTTTACATTCGCTTCCGGCAACAAAAGCCTTTTCCCTCAAATGGCGGAGCTTTTCAATGATAAAAGGATCTATCTCGATTTCACAACGGATGTTACCGGAACCGAGATCCTGAGCATATTAAAAAATATTTATGCCATCGTTTTGGGGATCGTCGATGCACATTTTAACAGTGCCAACCTCCGTTTCCTGGTATTGACCCGGGCCTTTGCCGAGATGCGGCATACATTGCAGCTTATGGGCGGAAAAGAGAAAACCCTTTACCGCTATTGCGGATACGGGGATTTTGGGCTCACCGCATTGAACGACCTGAGCCGGAACCGCACACTGGGATTGCTTATCGGCAAAGGATTCTTTATAGAAGATATTTCCGACAAAGTGGTCCTGGAAGGGAAAATAGCCGTCAACCGGTTCATTAAAATACTGGACAAGCTGGGTAAATCCGAAGATGAATTCCCTATCATCTATGAGTTGTACCATGTATTCAACTCGAACTACAAAGTCTCCAATTTTGTGGATAAGCTGCTGAGAAAAATCAGCTCCGGGATCAATTAAAAACCCAATCATTAAGAACGCAATGGAACGGAAAAAAGATACAATCCTGATACTGGCACCGCATACCGACGACGGGGAGCTGGGCTGCGGAGGCACCATAACCAAATTTCTGGAAGAAGGCAAAGACGTATATTACGCCGCTTTCTCCACGGCCAAGGAATCCTTGCCCCAGGGCATGCCCGACAATACCCTTGAGCTTGAAGTGAAAGAAGCGACCAAAAGGCTCGGCATCCCGGGAAACCATCTTATCATCTTCGGCTATACGGTGCGCAAACTGAATTATTCGCGGCAGAACGTGCTGGAGGACATGGTGAAAATGAAACGGGAACTCATGCCGGGACTGGTTTTTATGCCATCTCCCAACGACCTGCACCAGGACCATTACACAGTGGCCATTGAAGGCATGCGTGCATTCAAAGAAACCAGCATCCTGGCCTATGAACTGCCCTGGAACAATATCAACTTCAACACCCAATCCTTCGTCAAGCTGGACAAACGGCACGTGGAAAAGAAAATACATGCCCTGGAAGCATACGAATCCCAGAAAAAACGGTCATACCTGAACCGGGAATTCATATACAGCCTGGCCCGTACCCGGGGCGTACAGATAAAAACAACCTATGCCGAAACCTTTGAAGTGATCCGATGGATCATTTAAGATGAGCAAAACATGAGCGGAGAAAGCTTACAGGATTTCAACCGGAAACGCAAAAAAGGGTATTACAAGGACGAGGGTACCGAGAAATACCTTCACCACATCAATGCGGTTTTGCAGAAAGATGAGCGCAAATCATACAGGGACTTGCCGGAGGAACACGCCACACTCTTCGTGTTTGGCCTGCCCCGCTCCGGGACAACCTTCATGGCGCAGCTCATCGCCCACGCCTTCAACATCGGGTACATCAATAATTTCATGGCCCGGTTCTGGCTGGCACCGGTCACGGGCATCCGGCTCTCGGGGATCATCCTGGGTTCCGAACCGGCCGTCAATTTTGAATCCCATTATGCCACCACCTCACGGCTGGACGACCTGCACGAATTCGGGTATTTCTGGAGGCACTGGCTGAAAAAAAACAACATCGGGGAGATCCTCCGTTCCGGGGAGCTGGAAAGGGAGATCGACTGGGAAGGGCTGAAAAAGACGGTATGCAACATCCATGCCGCCTTCGGCAATAGCTGGATCTGTAAGAACATTTTCGGGGCCTACCATTTGACAAAGCTATCACAAGTCTTTAGCCGTTCATTTTTTGTATACATTGAACGGGATCCGCTGGATGTGGCCGTTTCGATCATGGATGCACGCAGGAAGTTTTACGGGGACACCTCCCTGTGGTGGAGCACCATACCGCTTGAATATCATAAACTCAAGGGCCTTCCCGCAGATGAGCAGGTGGCCGGGCAGGTATGGTACCTGCGGAAATTTTACCGGCAGGAGCTGCAAAAAGTGCCCCCCGACAGGGTGATCCGCATTTCCTATCCTGAGGCCACCGGGGATCCCCAGCAAACTGTGGAGCGCATCCGAAAACAGGTGAGGGACATCACCGGGACGGAACTGAAGCAAAAACCCGGGCTCCCCGAGAAATTCCCTGTCCGCACCCACGGACACCGCAGGCAGGAAAGGGAACGCTTTGCCAGGCTCATGGAAAAATTCGAAGGATAGACCATGCAACAACATAAGACCGTAGCCATTCACCAACCCAATTTCCTGCCCTGGCTGGGGTATTTTCATAAAATATGGGTCAGCGATGTATTTGTGTTCCTGGATGACGTGGAATATACCAAAAACAGCTTTATTAACAGGAACAAGATCAAAACCCCCCAGGGTGAACAATGGCTTACCGTTCCGGTGATCTATTCAGGCAGGTCCCGGCAGCGCATATCGGACACCCGCATCCATAACCCGGCCAAATCCATGAAGAAGATACTGGGAACCGTTCAGATGAATTATAAAAAAGCAGCCCATTATGATGATTATTTCGACGAGTTCCGTGATATCATCACAAAAGGGCATTCCCATCTCACCGTTCTGAATATTGAGCTGAACCGTTGGTTATGCGATAAGCTGGATATCCGAACCCAAACCATACTTTCATCGGATCTTAACATCCGTGAAGATGACGCAACGCAAAGGCTTATCCGCATTTGCGGGGAGTTGGGTGCCAGTGGATATGTTGCGGGGTTCGGCGGAGAAAAATACCAGGGAGAAGAAAAATTCAAGGAAGCAGGGATCGCCCTTATGACCTCAACCTATTCTCCGCATGAATATCCTCAGCTCTGGGGAAATTACATACCTTACATGTCGGCTCTTGATGCCCTGTTCAATACCGGCCCGTATTGCAAGGAATTGGTAAGAAGGAAGAATATTTAGACCGATGCGACCGGCGGTTATTCCAGGGCAGTTAAATCAATCCTATCACCCGGATAGAATTCAAGATAGTTCTTTCATCTGCCTTGTCAGCTCACGGGTAAGCGCTCTCCTTGAATACTTTTTATAGGTGGGATTGCGGTGGTCCAGATTGGGATTGGATTTCCAACGGGCCATTAGTTCAGAAAGATAGGCGATCATGCCTTCCAAGTCCTCGTAATCCATGACCTTTCCCGCTTCACATTCCTCCAGGATGTCCGCCACATTCCCATCAGTGGGTCCTATGCAGAAAACAGGTTTCTCCGACCCCAGGTAATCGAATATCTTACCCGAAATGATACCCTTGTTCTTGTCTGACCGTCGAATGGTTGAAAAACAAAGGGTGCTTTCCCGCAGGTATTTCACCGCTTGCCGGTGTGGAACATAAGGGATGGTTTCCAGGATATTTTCCAGGTCGTTTTCTTTGAAAACCTTACGGATACTTTCATCTATATTGCCTACAAACCTGAATTTCACCGGTATGCCCGCATGCAGCCTGACCGCTTTTTTCAATGCTTTTCCGAATGCATCCATTTTCCGGTTGTCGTTGGAAAGGGATCCGGTGAATGTCGCCAAAAACTGATCTTTCGGAGGCCGCGAGGGTATCCGGAAATCTTCCTCATCAAAACCGTTGGGTATCACAAGGATCTTATCCGGACAGATCTTATCCGACTTGGCCTTCATAATATCTTTCAATGCCGGGCTTACAATGCTCAGCCGGTGGCACTCTTCCACCACCTTTTGTTCCAGCTTCCGGTCTATCCTTTCTGCCCATGGGGTATGGTAAAATGCATCATAATAAAAAATATCCGTCCAGGGATCCCGGAAATCTGCGATCCAGTTCACATTCATGCACTTTTTCAGGGCCAGGCCGGTGAGGTGCACCGAATGGGGCGGGCCGGTAGTAACCACGTATGAAATACCGTATTCCCGGATCAGCTTTTTGGCCTTGCGCAGGGCAAAGCGTTTCCAACCCATCCTGGAATCCGGAATAAAGAAGTTCCCCCGGATAAACCGTGAAATTTTCTGGCCGGCAGAAGGTTTCCGTTCGTTATCAAAGCTGCTGTGCGGATAGCTCCCCTTACCGATCAGCTTCCGGTACAGGGCAGATACTTCGAGTGTATTGGTCTTAAACACCTTCAATCCTTCAGGGATCTCCGCTTCCAGCGACGGGTCCAGTACCGGATAAGATGCCTTGTCCGGCTTTACGGTCAGCACCACAGGTTCAAACCCATATTCCGGTAAATACCTGGCGAATTTCAGCCATCGCTGTACCCCGGATCCCCCGCTGGGAGGCCAGTAATAGGTTATGATCAGTACTTTCTTCATGGATCCCTTCGGTATGCCTTATACAGCTTCCTGCCGGCCAGGCCCAGGAACAGGAGGATCACGAGAACCGAGCTTGCCAGGGAGATCTTTTCACCCGTAGCATATATCACCGGTTCAAAGCGGAATTCGATGGTATGCTCCCCGGCAGGCACGATCATGGCCCTCAGCACATAGTTCACCCGGAAATGCGGGACCTTCTCCCCGTCCACATAGGCATTCCACCCATCTTCATAATAGATCTCTGAAAATACGGCCAGTTGTTCCACACCGGATACCGTTTCATATTTCAGATGATTGGGCTGATAATCAAGGAAACGGATCTGTGCATTTGTATCCCGGGCAAATGAGAGATCCCGGACATATTCCCGGAACCGCCGGTCAATGATGGCGGTTTTGGAAGGCTCAAAATCCGTAACGGCCATGATCTCTTCATCGGCATTTTCCACGATCTTATGATCATGGACAAACCAGGCATTGCCCAGGGCATGGGGATTGATCAGGGGGGTAGCCTGGGGGTCAACAATGATGTACCTTGTGTTCAGCATATTGAGCACCGGAAGGTTTGCCAGGGCTTGCTGTATTCTCTGCTGCGAAGGGTCCCTGGACAGAACGGTGGACAAGCGCTGCATTTCCGGACTGATGCCGTATTCGATCAGTTCCTGGTAACGGCCCAGCTTGGCCCCGTGGTAACCCCCGATGGATTTATGGAAATAGGGCGTCCGTGCATCATTGAAGGTGCTGACACTCAGGTTCAGTACCCGGAAATTCGGATCCGGGTCCTTCAGGATGAATGCATCGGCGGCAGAAGCCTGGAAAGGCTTTTCCACCCTGGCAGCACGGACAAAATTATCCTTGTTCAGATAACGTTTGTTGACAAACCACATATCGCTAAAAATGAACAATCCAAGCAGCAACAAGGCATAGGATGTTTTCAGCTTACCGGCCAGCCATATCCATAACAAGCCGAAGGCAAGTCCCGCAAAAATCAGCGAACGGAAGGCATCTGCGCGGAGTATGGAGAGACGGTCGGCTTCCAGCGCTCCAAGAAGGGACCTGATGAACTGATCCGGCATTCCCATACGTGCCAGTTGACTTTTGAGCTGGGCATCGGCCGGACTATAAGCATCGTAGAGCAGGGCGGGGTAAACAATAAATATCAGAAGTATGCCGCCCACGATATAGAGGCTGTATTTCAGATATTTCAGGGCGAAAGGTTTATCTACCGCTTTTTCGAAGATCCGGGACAGGGCCAGGAACCCAAGCAGGGGGATGGACAATTCGGCAATGACCAGGGTCATGGAAACGGCACGGAATTTATCATAGCCCGGGATATAATCCAGGAAAAAGTCTGTAAACATCATAAAATGCCTTCCCCAGGCCAAAAAGAGGGATAATATGGTGATGGTGAGCAACCACCATTTGATCCGGCCGTTCACAATGAAAATCCCAAACACAAACAAGAAGAAAACGATGGCCCCCACATATACCGGTCCGGAAGTAAACGGCTGTGGCCCCCAGTACAGCGGCAGTTGCCGTATAAACTGCCTGGCCTGCCCGGCGGGGACGTTGTTCTTTCGCAACACATCATACACCTCCGAATCCTCATCCAGTCCCCCCGAGGAAGACCCCCCGGCAAAATCAGGCACCAGCAGGGTAAATGATTCACGGATGCCGTAACTCCAGTCGGTAATGTAATCCCTGTCAAGGCCACTGGTTTTGTTCTGCTCATCCATGGTAAGCTCCGATGTTCCCCGTGTGGTGTATTTGGAAAAATCGGCTGCGACCCATAAACTGGTGATGTGTGTTCCAACCGCAAGCAAAGCCGCAACAATGAGTATTCCGGTAGCTTTCAAAAAACGCATATAGGATTTTTCCTGAATGGCTTCGCTAAACTTGAAGATGCCGTAAAAGATCACGATCAAAAGGAGATAATAGGTGATCTGCAGGTGGTTGGCCCGCAGTTCCAGGGCCAGGAACAAAGCAGTAAGTACGCCCCCCCACAGGTATTTCCCGCGGTATGCCAGGATGATCCCGGCAAGCACCGGGGCCATGTAGCCGATGGCGGCCGCCTTGGTATTGTGCCCGGCTTCAATGATGATAAAAAAATACGAGGAGAACGCAAAGCCTATGGCCCCGATCAGGCTGACCCACGGATTCACACGTAAGGCCAGGAGCAAAATAAAGAAACCGAGAAAATACACAAACACATAATCCGCGGGATGGGGCAAACCGAGTCCGATGGCCCGGTCCACATAATTCATCAAATTCCCTTTGTATTTCACCGAGGTCATGTAGGCGGGCATGCCGCTGAACATATTGTTCATCCAAAGGGCCTCTTCACCGGTTGCCTCACGGTAATCCAGCACCTCCCGGGCCATGCCCCTGAAGTGTGTAATATCGCCCTGTTCCAGTTTCTTGCCCTGAAGGACAGGGTAAAAATACACCAGACTGAAAATAATAAATAAAAAAACAGCTACCAGATAGGGTGTCAGGGTTTTAAAAGAAGTGTTTTTCATACGGACAATTATTATTTTTCGGACTCGTCTTCCTCATCATCCTCATTGCCATCATCCACTTCCTCAAAATCCACATATTCGCCAAGCGATGGATCCTGAGCCGCTTCATCCTCTTCAGGGACGTAATCAATATTCACCTCCCCTTCCCTTTTCTTTTCCTTTTCCTTTTCCTCCGGCCGTTGGCCAAACATATCGAAGAACTCCTTCTGTTTCTTTTTCATCCAGCGCGCCAGTATCCAGGGGAAGATAAGCCTGAAGAAGATGCGAAAGAAAATTACGATGCCTATTACTATGATCAGGAAATACAAGAATTCCATTTCCGGAAATGCGTTTGTGCTAAATTAGTGTTTTTAACGATATAAAAAAAAGAAGATAATGCCGTCATTACCTTCTTTTTGTATATTGGTCTACAATTTTTCTCTGCTATCCCCGCATGGATCAGTGTCCATCGGAAACCGAAAGCCTCCTTCTTCCCTTGGCCCGTCTGGATTTCAGCACCTTGCGCCCGTTAAACGTAGATGTCCGCTTGCGGAATCCATGCTTGTTCCTGCGTTTTGTTCTGGATGGCTGAAATGTTCTTTTCATGGTCTTGTCCTCTTATTTTTGGAGGTGCAAAATTAAATTAATTTTATGAATTAACAAATTATTTCCGTGGAATATTTTTCAGGGTTGCCACCAGGAAGTCCCAGAACATCTGCACCGTTGTAATGCTGACCATTTCGTCCGGCGAGTGCGGATTCCTGATGGTGGGCCCGAAGGAGATCATATCCCAGTTGGGGTATTTGGCACCAAGGATCCCGCATTCCAGTCCTGCGTGAATGACTTTCACTTCCGGCACCTTGCCGAAGCGTTGGTTATAGATCTCTTTCATTTCCTTTAAAATGGCTGAATGCACATCCGGCTGCCATCCCGGGTAGTTGCCGGAGATCTCGGGTTTTGCACCGGCGTCCCGGAAAGCTTTCTCTGTTTTAGCCGACAGCTCCTCCTTGTCTTTATCAACCTGGCTCCGCTGCAATGTTGCAAACTCAATAACACCATTTCCGGATTTGACCACGGCCAGGTTGGTGGATGTTTCCACCACGCCGGGCATATCCCTGCTCATGGAAACAACGCCATTGGGACAATTTCTCACAGCCTGGTACAGGTTATCCTGAACCTTTTTTTCGATGATGTTCCGGGGCATTTTGGTCCGGTCGGCCTGAACGATCAGCCCGGGATCTGCTTCCCTGAACGCTTCTTTTGCCTTTTCCTCGAATGTCTGCACATAGGCTTTGAAGCGTTCTTTATTGGCTTCCGGCACCATAACAACGGCAAAGGATTCCCTGGGAATGGCATTTCTCAGGCTCCCCCCTTCAATGCAGGCCAGTCTGACGCCAAATTTTTCAGAAACATCCGTAAGGAGTTCGTTCATTATCTTATTGGCATTCCCCCTGCCCAGATGGATATCCAGTCCGGAATGACCGCCTTTGAGGCCGGTAACACTGATCTTGTAAGGCAGGGTATTGGGAGGCAATTCTTCGGTATCGTAATGCATCCTGGCATTCGTGTTCACCCCTCCGGCACATCCAATATATAGTTCGCCTTCATCTTCCGAGTCCATATTGATCAGGATATCTCCATCCAGAATACCCGGCTGTAGTCCGTTGGCGCCGGTCATACCGGTCTCTTCATCCGCAGTAAGCAAGGCTTCGATATAGGGATGGGGGATATCTTTGGAAGCGAGTACGGCCAGCGTAGCGGCGACACCGATCCCGTTATCCGCACCCAGGGTTGTGCCTTTGGCTTTCACCCAGTCGCCCTCGATAAAGGTCTTGATGGGGTCTTTCAAAAAATCATGGCGTGTACTGCTGTTTTTTTGCGGCACCATATCGAGGTGGCCTTGCAGGATCACACCCTTTCTGTCTTCCATGCCACTGGTGGCAGGTTTTTTGATAATGACGTTGCCAACATCGTCCTTCAGCGTTTCAAGCCCGAGTTTTTCACCAAAATTTACCGCCCATTCCTGAATTTTGTCTTCATGTTTGGAAGGCCTCGGTATTTGGGTCATTTCATCAAAAATCCCCCACAGGGATTTTGGTTCCAGATCATTTAATTCATCACTCATGGTTATATATCCTTTAAATTGATTAAAAATAGGTTACTTATCAAAACTACAAAAATAACATGACAGGTCCCTCCTATTCAACATTTGCCCGTTCCCTGGCTTCTTTTTCCCTGGGAGATTCAGCGCCTGAGGGAAGCTCAAGGCCATAGCCCTGTTTCCTGTCGGCACGTTTCAGCATAAATGCAAGGAACATGGCGATCACACCCAAACCCACCAGCATAAGGATCGGTATGGTATAATCGAAAGATGGGATCTCTTGTGTGACAAATTGCATGTGGCGCAGTTTATCACTGATCTCTATATTGCTTAGCCCCTGTTTTTCCAGGTCATTCCTTGCTGATTCCAGACGGGCCACCACATCCGGATTGACTTTGTCCAGGGACCATCCGATACCCCAGAAGAACAGGTTCAGTCCCCAGTTCTGCACTGTAAACATCGTTGCATAAGCAGTCCCCAGCCGGTTCTCAGCCACGATTTTCGACACGGAGGGCCACATCGCGGCGGGTACCAGTGAGAATGCAATACCCAGGGATAACAATCCGAGATAGCCCAGCACCACATTATCGAATACGGAAAGGGTCAGGTGGGCAAAGATCAGCAGAAATGCCCCTAGGATCATCAGCGAGGCCGCCCTGCCCTTATTATCCACGATCTTCCCAAAAATGGGTGTGAACAATATGGAGCCCAGCGGGATCAGGCTGGCGGTTTTGGGTCCATTCCTCAACCACATGCCAAAGGTATCCGAGAGGGAATAGATAAAGACCACGAACAGCACCAGTACGATAATGAGCGACACCGTTTTTCCGCGGCGGCTCTTGATCCGTCCGGGAACCAGGGTAACCGCCAGGGCAAAAATGAACAGGGCGATGTACACTGAGGCATTCCCCAGGGCTTTGCTGCCAAAAAATTCAATGGTCGCACGCTCAGGAAGGTCGTAGGTAAAGTTGAATTTATGGATCAGCAGATCGGGCGCATACTGCATAAAAGGAAATACCGCCGAATAAAAGGTTACACAAAGCAGGGCGATTAAAATAAAAGACCGGTTCGTGATCAGCTTAACCAGGTCGGAGAAACGAAAAGGTTCATCTTCTTCCGTGGCGACATTGCCTTTCAACTGCCTGTCAAGCTTAACATCAAACATAATATAGATGAGGAACATAAGCAATCCGATGCCGATCAGGGTGGCAGCGAAATTCACCGAAGGGCTGACAACCCCGCCACCAATATCGATAGACAGAGCCTGTCCGAGGGTAGAGCCCAACCGGCCAAAACCCATATTGATGGCCATGGCGAGGGCCAGCTCATATCCCTTGAACCATTTCACGATCGTTCTCATGGCGATCACACACACCACTTCCAGGCCGGAACCGAACAACAACCTTCCGATCATCATGGTCCACATCTGAGTATCCAGATCATCGGAGAATGTACCGGCCGCACCCATGGCGGTCAGGGCTGCCCCGAGCGTGGCCAGCGAACCAAATACAATACCGGTGCGCCTGATGCCCCAATTGTCCAGTATGATACCCCCAATGATGATCATTCCAAATACGTTGGCCCATGTGGTCCACTGTATCAAGGTCCCAAACTGGCTGCTGGTAATACCCAGCTCGGTGATCATAAGGGGTTTGATCCCTGAAAAGAAATCCTGAAACCAATAGGTTCCGAACGTCAGTCCACTGATCAGGATCAAAACAAGCCATCTCAGTCCGGCAGAATCCTTTAGGGTCTTCTTTATTGCTTCCATAATTTAATGTTCGTTTTATGTGGTTTTAAATTCATGTCTGCAAGAAATGGAGCAAAGATAATGAAGCAAAGATAATGTTTTCGATGAATTATTGATAAAATCCCTTCCCGGATTGCAGACCGCAACATTTGACCGGGCAACTGCGAAAAGGTGTGCAGGATCTGCCATCCGCCCCCGCTTAAGCAGGGGGGATCACACAATTGTCTGTACGGAACAGGATTTAGCATGCGTAGAGATGTACTATTTTTTTTGTTTCAAAATAAGTTTCACGGAAAAAATCGCTGATCGAAAATACCCTGGCCTCACAGGATAATGATGACAGCTCCTCATCCAGGTTGCCGCCTTTGAGATACAGGATGCCGTTATGCAATCCATGCTGCGAACCGGAACGGATTTTATCCCGCACCCAGGGCACAAACCGCGGCAATGCAGCTACGGCACGGCTGACGATAAAATCATATTCCCCGGGCATCTTTTCCGTACGTTCATGAAATGTTGTCACATTCATAAGCTTGAGGGAAGAAACGATCTCCCGGACCACCCGGATCTTTTTTCCCGTGGAATCCACCAGGACGAATTCGGCATCAGGGAACATAATGGCCAGCGGTATGCCGGGAAATCCACCACCCGTGCCGGCATCCATGATCCTGGCATCCTCCCCGAAGCTGACCACCCCGGCGATCGCCAGGGAATGCAACACATGCCGGGTCATCAGGGCCCCGGTATCTTTTCTGGATATGACATTGATGCGGGCATTCCAATACAGGTACAAGGCCTCCAGGGCAGAGAATTTCAAAACCTGATCCCGTGTAAGGTTCGGGAAATATTGCTTGATCCGTTCCATTCCATCATGCTAAACGTTCCTAATATGTGCGAATTTACAAGAAATATCCCTGTCATCTTCAGGACCTGAACGCTGACATCAATTTTCCTGCTTACATGGATAATTTTCTTTTCAATCTTCCCGTTCAACTCAAATCTATTTATATTTTTGTGTCTTCTGGCAGAATAGGTCATAAAAACCATGCATTTCAGCAAACCCGACATAAAGCCATACCTGTTCATCCTCCTGCTGGCCCTTCCCACACACCTTACAGCCCAGGGAAGGATCACGGTAAAAGAATATATTTTGAAGTACAAGGATATTTCTGTAGAGAAAATGAAGGAGTACGGCATTCCGGCCAGCATTACACTGGCCCAGGGCATCCTGGAATCGGGGAACGGCAACAGCAGGCTTGCCCGCAAAGCCAACAACCACTTCGGGATCAAATGCCATGGCTGGAGGGGCCGGAAGTTTTACCAGGATGATGACGCCAAAAACGAATGTTTCAGAAAGTACCGCAATCCGGAAGAATCTTACCGTGACCATTCGCTTTTTCTCACAAACCGGAGCCGTTACGCCGCGCTGTTTACACTGGACATCCGGGATTATAAAGGCTGGGCACATGGATTGAAAAAAGCGGGATACGCCACCAATCCGCGTTACCCGCAGTTGCTCATCCGCATCATTGAAGAACATCAGCTGTATCTTCTTGACCGTGGCCAGGATATTGCCTTTACCAACAATAGCATCAACGGAAAAAAACCCTCAGAGGTTGTGCTCCCCGTTGCAAAACATGAACTGCACCCTTCCACGGTGGTTAAGGAGATCGGTCCGAACGAGCGAAAAATATATGAAAACAACGGGGTAAAATTCATCTATGCCCGAAAAGGCGATGATTTTGAAAAAATTGCGGATGATTTTAACATATACACCTGGCAGGTATATAAATACAACGAACTGGAAAAAGATGACAAGCTCCTGAAAGATCAGGTGATATACCTGGAAAAGAAACGAAACCGCGCAGAAAAAAAATATCATGTTGTGCAGGAAGGGGAAACCATGTATTATATCTCCCAGTTATATGCCGTCAAGCTCAAAAAATTATACCGGAAGAACAACATGGAAGAAAACATGGAGCCACTGACCGGCCAGAAGCTCCGGCTGCGCTGATCACAATTCCCTTACCAGTTCCCGGAATAGAACGATCAGATCATCCTCGCCAATGGCGGCCATTTTCAGGACTTCTTCCAAAACAATGGGTTTCAGGTTATCCGGATCGCATTCATCGGTGATCACAGAAATGGCAACACAGGGAAGGCCCATGTGGTTGGCAACAATGACTTCGGGGATGGTCGACATACCCACGACGTCCGCGCCTATCCGGCGCAGGTACCGGTATTCAGCGGGGGTTTCAAGGTTCGGACCGGGAACGCCTGCATACACACCGCGGTTCAGGTTTATAGCATGCGATGATGCGATGCGGGCCAGACGGTCGCGCAATTCCCGGGAGTAAGGTTCGGACATATCCGGAAAACGCGGGCCCAGCGCATCATGGTTTTTCCCAATGAGTGGACTGCCCGGGAAAAGATTGATGTGATCATCCAGCATCATCAGGGACCCGTTCACAAAAGCGGGATTCATCGCCCCCCCTGCATTCGAGATCAATAGTCGCTGTATGCCAAGGAGCTTCATGACCCGCACCGGAAAAGTAACTTCCTGCAATGTGTACCCCTCGTAATAATGAAACCGCCCGCGCATGCCCAATACTTTTTTCCCCTCCAGTTCACCATAGATCAGCTTGCCATGATGAAACTCCACCGTAGATACCGGAAAATGAGGAATGTCCTTATAATCCAGCGTGAGATGAACATCCATTTGGTCCACCAGCTTGCCCAGGCCGGTCCCCAGAATGATCCCCGTTGCGGGCTTTGCAACCCCCTTGCTTCTCAAAAAATCTGCAGTCTCGTGAAAACGTTCCACAACCATCTTTTTCGCGAAAATACGAAAGAAAATCAAAAATACCATGCACCGCCCTACGGAAGCTACATGGAAAATATCGATCCCGCATCCTGCCTGTCCGGCCAAAGCCCCGGCGACAATGCGCCGCTTCCGCCAAAAACTGTTCCGTCAACCGGCCGGGACCGGTGAACAGGCCGGGACCGGTGAACAGGCCGGGACCGGTGAACAGGCCAATTAAACCAGCATGGCAAAAGATAAGCAAAACAACAATATATCAGTGAATAAGAAGTTTATTAAGCAGTGGTAATTCAATAAAAAATAAATACTTTTGCACAAGCATTTAATACATTTAGTCTAACTCATAATCCGTTTAATGGTATGTGGCACATAAACAAAAAAACATTCATCCTGGTTCTGATCAGCCTTTTTATCGGGGCAGGCATAACCGGATGCAAGAGCAAAAAGAAGCTGGCCAGGGAACAGGCAGCCATGGAATACCAGAATAAGGTAGAAACAGCAAAAAAGAACCTGAAATCCATCATGGAGGATAATGGCTTTACCCTCAGGGAAAAAGAAAGGATCCTGCAGGATACGAAAGACATGAACCTGAATGAACCGGAGATCCTGTCCATGATCCGTGAAGCAGAAGAAAAGATCAAGCTGGAAAAGGCTGAAATCAGGGCAAAAGAAGAGAAGAAAGCCGCCAAAGAGGAAAAAGGCACCAAAGAAACGCTGGAAATGTATTTCAATGATATTGCTGCTGCACCCAGTGTGGATATGGCAAACCGTAAGGCAAACCAGGCCCTGGACCTGTTCAGCTCACCCCAGGTGCCCGTGCTCATAATCATCAGCAGATCCGGCAACCTGGTGGACTATGACCGGCCCACGACCATAGCCAGATACCTGAACTATCTGAAGGACCAGAAAAAAAACCTGAACCGCATAGATAACATTCAATACGATGAAAACGGCAAAATTTCAGAACTGGAGTTAATCAAAAATTAATCGAAAAACCATGAAACGTATATCATATATCTTAATGCTATTTATTGGGTTCGGACTGACCCAAACGCTCAGTGCACAGGATGAGATCACTCCGGAACGCAAACGCGCCATTGACAGCCTGGCGATGGAGAAGATCCGCGACCTTGGCAAATACATCAGTATCATCGGAAGCAAAGAAACCCCTTTCTCCGAAGCCAAAAGAGTGATCGACCGCACCCTGGAACTCTTTGTGGATGATGCCCAGATGGGCGTTTCCTCACTCTCCAGGGAAGAGATCAAATATTACCCCGTCAGGGAATACCTCGAACGACTGATGCTCCTGAATTACGACAACGTGACCATACAATGGTTCAACATACAGTATATCAGCGACCTGGAACTTCAGCCGGATGGAAAATACGTTGGCGTGATCACAATATACCAGCGCTTTGAAGGGACTTCTGACGACGGACTCGTATACAAGGACACCACCAAGAAAGACATCACGGTTTATGTGGAACGGAAAGAAACCCAGATCGGCGGTAAGCTGATCGGCTTCTGGGATGTTTTGCTCGGGGATGTCCGCGTTATTGAAACCATGAAATAAAACCCATCCGGGATTACAACATCATGAAACTGCACTTTTTTCTGCTGCTTCCGGTATGCATTGCAATGGCTGATCTGCATGCCCAATCCATTGGTGAGGGCATCGAAGATGAAAGGGCACTCTATGCCGAAACAAAACAGGTGAACCAGTTCCTGAGAAGGTTTAACGGAGAGGAAAATGTACAGGGGGAACGGTATTATCCGGAAGACCGGCAATATCATAACCGCAGGCTGAGAAAAAAATACCTGCCCATCCTGTTCAACCTGGAAAACGACATCCTTACCCAGGAACTCAAGGAGGAATTCATTGATTTGGTTACCGACAGGAAAGATCCCAAATACCTTGCTTTTCACGGAGGGGATTGGATCGCGGAATTGAAGACCCTGTTCACCCATAAAGGGCAGGATAAGGAAATGACCCTGTTCCTGAAACTGCAGGAGGAAAAAGTCGGCTCAAAATGGATCATTGACCACATTTACTTTGAACCCTTCACCAGGGCATTCAATCCCCCGGACACCAACATATTCAACGATAAGGAATTCCTGCACCCGCTGAGCCACGAGGTGGGTTTTATGAATATTTTCCGCCTGTTCAACAAACCGGACAGTTTGGAATATTACGCGGCCAAAAATTATACACCGGATTACCTTACCCTTTTCCTGTATGAAATAAAAAAAGGGAACCTGAAATTTAAAACCGTTGCCGGGCTTAAGTTTCACTTCTTTCAGATCGATGACTGGTATTTTGAACTATCCTATTTCAACCGCTCCGGATATAATACGGGCTGGCTTATTTCAAACCTGATGAAGATCGGTCCGGAAGACAAAAAAATACTCATGAAATATATCTATCATGAATAATATGTTTACCCGCATATTTTCCCTTTTTCTCATTTCCTCTGCATGCATCTCAGTACCGGTTTTCACCCAGGTAACCGACACGGCGGCTTATCCGGCCAGGGAAATTGAAAAGCTGCAGGGACAAGTGGAACAACTCATCAAGGTCTTCGAATATTCCGTCAATACCCTCGGAAACAAAGAAACCCCCGTAAAGGAAAAAGAAGTGATCATTTATGAAAGCTGGGAAAAGTTGTTCCGCGACCGGGAGGTCCAGGTTGAAGATGACCTTGATTTTGACCGGGAAGTTGTTGTAAATAAAGACATACAGGCTTACCTGAAAGATATCGATTTTTTTTTCCGGGATGTGGCCTTCAATTATAATATTGAAGAGATCAAACCCCAGTTCAATGAACAGAACGATCTTTATTTTATCGTCACCATCAACCGGAAATTGAAAGGCATTACGGTGGGCAAAGATACCATCGACAACAACATGATGCGGTATATCGAAGTGAATTATAACGACCTGGAACGGGATCTGCGCATTGCCAGCATTTACACGACCAGGCTGAACGAAAAAGAAGCATTGAAACACTGGTGGAATTCCATGCCGCAGGAATGGAAATCCGTCCTCGGAAAAGCGTATCACATCTGCGACACCCTTACCCTCGAGGATGTGCATGCGTTTACGGATACCAGCATTGTCAGGCGCTACATGGG
>JAGYMZ010000030.1 GCA_018400295.1 Bacteroidales bacterium
TAAATAATAAAAGAATAAAGCAAAAAGAAACAGACTTAACTTAATGACAACTCGTGATCTTGATTTCATGGTTTTGTTTAATCCATTTGCAATGGTTTTACGTAAAGATATATAAATATTTTTTAAAATCCAAATAGTATAATAAACGGTATTTAACCCCAGGGTAGAATCCTGGACCCACATCCGATGCAGAGTATCGGGGAATTAAACTATATCTTCTCGTCCGCCGCAGCGAACGCGAAAGCGGATTAAAAAGCAGAGCACACGAAGGCATGGGTTGGGTTAAACCCTGATTTAGTAATTGCAGCATTTCATCCCCGCGGTGAAATATGTTCTGGCACAAAGAACTTATGTCCCAAATCATGAATTCCGCGACCTGCATGCCTGCTTCTGCCTGGCATTGTGGTGCGGAAGTGCGTCATACTTTTATCTTTCATCTTATTAAAATATATCTCCCCCCCCAGCGTTCTTACAAGGAACCGGAAAATGGACCCTGGCAGGCAGCAACGCACAGATCCCTGTTGATAAGTTCCCTTTCCCGGCGGGCCATGGAGCAAACACAAATTCATACTTTTGTTTTCAACACACAAATCCACCGGCATGAATAGGTACGTATTCATCATCCTCTGTTCTGTTGTCATTACAACATCCGCCTTTTTTACTGCAAGTGCACAGCAAACCGCTGTTTACCAGGAACCCGGGGCTTCCTATAACCTGGGCGTCGACCTGTATCAAAAAGAAAAATACGGAGCCGCCAGCGAGCAATTCGAAAAGGTCATCCGTTTCCGGGAAGAAGCCGGTTCCTTGCTGTACATCAATGCCCGCTATTACGAAGCCGTCTGTGCCCTTGAACTGGAACACGGCGATGCGGAATATAAACTGCAAAACTTCATTAAAAAATATCCCGAGAATTCCAATACCCGTTTGGCTTATTACCAGTTGGGGAAACACCAGTTCAGCAACGGGGATTTCCGAAAAGCCCTGGAATCTTTCAGCGAGGTGGACCAGTTTGGTCTCAGCCGCCGGGAAAAAGCGGAACTTTTCTTTAAAAAAGGATACGCCTATTTTCAAACCAAAGAATACCAGCGGGCCAAAAGTGAATTCCGCAAACTCCTGGACCGGGAAACATCCTACCAGTCGTCCGCCATCTTTTACTATGCCCAGATCGCATACCTGGAAGAAGACTATCCAACTGCCCTGGAATATTTTGAGAAGCTAAAGAAGGATATCCGCTACCGCAAGACAATTCCACTTTACCTGGTACATATCTACCACCAGCAGGGAGTTTACGACAAGGTGATCGCCGAAGGCGTACCCATGTACGAATCGGTATCCAGCCGCGACAAAGGAACACTGGCTCACCTGATCGGAAACGCCTATTACCAGGCCGGCGATTACCAAAAAGCCCTCCCCTACCTGGAATTTTACAGCCGCACCAACCGGCGGTCCATGGACCGCAGCGATTATTATCAACTGGCCTATGCCCTGTTCAGGAACAAACGCTATAACGAAGCCGCCCGGTTTTTCCAGGATGTTGCCGCAGAAAAGGACTCCCTGGCCCAGAATGCTTATTACCACCTGGCTTACTGCTATATAAAAGAAGATCAGAAACAGTTCGCATCCAATGCCTTTGCTTCCGCATATGAACTTGACTATGACCGGGAAATCACCGAAGATGCCCTGTTTAACTACGCTAAGCTGAGTATGGAAATCAGCAAGGACCCCTATAACACCTCCATCCAAAACCTCGAGAAATACCTTGAAGATTTTCCTGATTCACCACGCAGAACGGAAGCACATAAATATCTGGCCTCCCTTTACCTATCTACCAATAATTATGAGCGTGCCCTGCAATCCATCGAAAAGATCCAATACAAAAACCCTGAGATGAGCTCGGCCTACCAGAAGATCCTTTTCTACCGGGGTGTGGAACTCTTTAACCAACATAATTTTCAGGGGGCCATCAATCACTTCAAGCAGGCGGAAGCCAACGCCGAAAACAAAAAAATGGCGGCCGAAGCCAATTTCTGGACCGGAGAAGCCTTTTACCGGCTCAAAAACCACTGGGGAGCCATGAAATACTATAAACTTTTTCTCCAGTCCGGATATGCAAAAAGTTCCGAATTTTACGATGCGGCATTGTATAATCTGGGATATACCTATTTTAAACGCGAGGATTACAAAAATGCCATCGCATATTTTGATAAGTACTTGCAGGTAAGCGGAGACAAAGGATCAAAAATGACCAATGATGCGTTGCTCCGTATCGCTGACAGCTATATCATTCATAAACGTTATGAACAGGCGATCCGATATTATGACAAGGCACTGGAAATCAACAAGATCGATGGCGATTACGCCCTGCATCAAAAAGCCAGGGCACAGGGAGCCCTGGGCAAGTTCGATGATAAGATCTATACGCTGAATGCACTTGTCAACCAATACAGCAATTCAACACTGGCCGATGATGCCCTGTATGATATCGCCACAACATACCTGCTTATCAATAATAACCGTAAAGCCCTGCAGTATTTCAACCGCTTGTGCAACACATATCCCAAAAGCAGCATGGCCAAGAAAGGAATGTTGAAAACCGGGCTCATCTATTACAATGAGAACAAAAACCAGGAAGCCATCCGGACCCTAAAGGAAGTTATCTCCAAATACCCGGGAACTTCAGAATCCAGGGAAGCCTTGTCCAGCCTACAAAACATATATGTCAACCTGAACCAGGTTGATAAATACTATGCCTTTGCCAACGACCTCTCCTTCGCGGATATAAGCGCCTCCGAACAGGATTCGGTCACGTATATGGCAGCGGAAAACTCATATATGGATAATCATTGTGACGAAGCCATAGAGGCCTTTTCGTCATACCTGGAGAAATTTCCACAGGGCTTCTTTGCCCCCAATGCAAATTATTATATGGCCGAATGCCTGATGCGTCAGGACAAAAGAGAAGAAGCGCTGGAAGCCTATGAGAATGTTATACGGCTACCCCGGACCCGTTTCACAGAAAATGCAATGCTGAACGCCGGTACGCTCCAACTTGAGCAAAACAACCATGAGAAAGCGCTTCCCCATTTTACCGCCCTGGAGGAAATTGCAGAAAATAAAAGCAGCCTCCTGAAAGGATATGCCGGACAAATGAAATGCAATTACCAACTGGCCAATTACCGGGAAACGATAGAGGCAGCAGAAAAACTCCTGAGAACAGAAACCGTGTCCAATGAGCTGATCAACGAAGCACATTTTCTGATGGCACATTCCTACCTAAAAACCGGTGATGCGACATTGGCCGAACGCGAATTTTCCATAACGGAAAAACTCACCGATTCCGAACTTGGTGCGGAATCCAACTATTACCTGGCATTCCTGGCATATAAGAAAGATAAATACAAGGAAGCCGAAGAAATCATTTTCAGGCTTGCTGAACATTATGCCGCTTACGATAAATGGGTAGCCAAAGGGTTTATCCTGCTGGCCGATGTATATGTAAAACTGGATAACGTATTTCAGGCAAAACAAACCCTGCAAAGCATCATCGATAATTATAAGGGGGATGAACTGAAAGAGGTTGCCAGGAAAAAGCTGGAAGAAATTTCCACAACAGATACACAAGAAACCGGTTCGGAAACACCGGAAAAGAAATCAAACCTCTATTAAACACACACTATGCCACAGAGATCACAATTCGGGATGCCGGGCAAAATGATGACTGCCCTTTTCGTTTTCCTCTCTATGGGTACACTGATTTCCCACGCCCAGAACAGGAATGAAGAAGTAACCATCATCGCCCCCTACGATCCAACCATCACCGATGCCTTCAAGATCAATATGAATCCCCGCACACAGGGTCAGATCATTGAAATGCCGGTCCTGGAATATTCCATCACCCCGGTCAGGCTCAATACCCGGATCACCCCGGACCGGCCGGAATCCAGACTAAAACCCTATGAGCCCGGCAAGGACCTGAAAAGCAATCATGTCAGGGCAGGATTTGGAAATTATACAACCCCCTATTTCGAATTCTTTGCAAACAGCTTGCAATCGCAAGAATTCAACCTGGGCGTTAACCTGAAGCACCGCTCCTCTTCCGGAAAGATCAAGGATTTCGCCAACAGCGCCTACAGCCATAACCTGGCACATGCATACGGGGAAAAATATTTCGACAACCATACGCTGGGTGGTGAGATCCGCTACAAAAGGGATGTATACCATTATTATGGCTACAAACCGGACGCATTTCCGGACATTGACCTTTCCAAAAACGATATCCAACACAGGTACCAGTACATCGGTGGCAAACTGAATCTTCAAAGTACGCACACCGGAGAAGATGCCTTTAATCATGCCATCGGACTGAATTACTATTACCTTTCCGATAATTACAATACCCGGGAACAGAATCTGCATTTTAATGCCGGGATAGACAAACGTTTTGAATGGTTCGATGTAACCGAATATCAAAACTTCGGACTGGACCTGGAAATTGATTATTACTTCAATGAAGATTCTTTGCATTCATACAATGCAGGGATAATCCGTTTGAAACCAATGCTGAGTACGGATTTCTACCAATACCGCTTTTTTGTTGGCGCCGATCTTGCATATTCCGGTGACAGCACCTCTGAACTCCACATCCACCCGCTTGCCCGCATCGAGATCCATATGATCAGGGATGTACTGACAGCATACGCCGGTATCCGGGGGGAGATCCGCCGCAGCTCCCTCCTCTTGCTCAGCCGGGAGAACCCCTTTATCCAACCAACCGTCACGGCAGATTACACCAATAATAAGTTTGCCTTTTCCGCCGGTTTGCTTGGGAACATTGAAGATGTGGTGGATTATACCATCGAAGCCTCAAACACGAAGATCGACCACATGCCCTTCTTTGTGAACGATACGGCAAATGGCTTGCTGAACACATTCGGGGTGTTGTACGATAATGTTAACCGGTTCAGCATTACCGGCAATGTGAACGTAAATTCAGGCAATGTCTTCCGCCTGAACATCAAAGCCGGATACGATAATTATTCCATGGATAACGAAGAAAAAGCCTGGCACAAACCTAATTTCAGCGCCGGCATCGGGGCCTGGTACACCCTTGCCGAAACCTTCACCATGGGAATGGAAATTATTACAGAAGGGCCTGTATATGCCAAATTGTATAATGAACAACAGGAAGTTATAGCCGAACAGATCGATGCACGGGCCGACCTGAACCTGTCTTTTGAATACAGGATCTCGGAAGATTTTTCTGCGTTTTTGAATTTCAACAATATCCTGAACAACGATTACCTGAAATGGTATAATTACCCGGTGCAGAAATTTAATTTCCTCGGAGGGATCGGATTTTCTTTTTGAGTTAAAAGAACCGGATGTCCGGATTGCGAAAATCTTTTAAAATCCCGTTCATTTCTGTATCTTTGACCGGAATGTTCCATGTCCCGTGAAACTGACTGTTTATCGAACCATATTGACCCTGGCCATTTTTGCCTGCTTGTCCCCTGCAGGGAGCATGGCGCAATTCCCTTTTTCCCTGCATTATACCGTAGATAATGGATTGCCGAGCTCGGAAGTGTTGGATATCGCCCAGGATAATGAAGGATATATCTGGTTCGCAACCACTTACGGTATTTCGCGTTTCGACGGGTACGATTTTGAAAATTTCGCTCCCACGGAGATCCCCGATCAATCCTATATCCTTATTTTCAAAGGAAAAAACAATCGCCTTTGGTTTTTGTCCTTTACAGGATACCTCAGCTACAGTCAACACGGCTCCGTACATCCGTTTGAATTCAATGATTCGATACGGGCACTGGCTTCATCCGACTTTCCAGTCACCCTCCGGATAGATTCAACAAATACCATTTGGTTCAAATCCAAAGAAAAAAACAAGATCATATTTTTCCGGGACGGAAGGTTCCACAGAAAAGACAGCATAACGGAAACCTTTGAATATTGCCCCATGGTGTTTTATGACTTCTCGGACCCTTCACATTTGCAACAAAGCATACCTGCACACACAAAGGATGGGAGCCGGTATAATAATATCCGGTTTCAACGCTTCACGGATAAAAACCTGTATTTCCTGAACGGCCGGCTCTATCACCTGGGGCCATCCAAAAAATTGACCC
Organism: Bacteroidales bacterium; assembly: GCA_018400295.1. Classification (GTDB taxonomy): domain Bacteria; phylum Bacteroidota; class Bacteroidia; order Bacteroidales; family B18-G4; genus M55B132. The sequence goes on from JAGYMZ010000030.1 coordinate 6,141, forward strand.
CTTATTCCGGCGAACATGATGGAATACATTTTGCCAATATACAGGATGTATACCATGAGAACAACGGTAATATCTGGCTGAGAGAGAATCTTAAGGGAGCGATCCTGTATCGCAGGGGAGATACGGAGAATCCATTGCTTTTCCTGCAAAACGAGCGGCTAACCCGCATAATGAAAGACCGCGAAGGGAATTACTGGTTCGCTACCGAAGGAAATGGCGTATACCTGGTGCCATCCTTCCAGTTCTATGTTTTCCATTCGGGGAATACATCCCTGGAAAACGACAACATCCTTGCCATGGACCTTTTCCGGGACCGGATACTATTTTCAACCAACAACGATAAAGTGTTTACAGGAAAGATCAGCCAGGGAAAAATATCCTACATCCGGGAATTTCTACCGGAAGAGACCGGTAAATACGGGCGTAATCTTTTCTGGCAGGATAACGGCCTGATCTGGATCGCCCAGTCGGCATTCCTGAGGTATAATATCCATGGGAAAGCCCTTCCTCCAGGTGTTATTATCCTCAATAAACCTTATGAGATCATTGAAAGAAACAACGGAAATATAGCCGTGGCCACACGCAGCGGTTTCTTTGAATACCGTAATGGGGACCTGGCGTATGATTCCAGAAACGACATGTTTTTCAAGCATACCCAAACCATCCATGAAGATGCATCGGGAATGCTTTGGCTGGGAACCGTGGAAGGGGTATACACATACGATGGGAAAACATATAAATTCCACGGAGATTCAACCGGACTCCTGAAGGGAAGAATATCAACCATCCGGAGTTCTGCCTTTTATACCTGGATCGGTACACGGGAACAGGGCCTGGTACTTAGGGGAAACGATACCATCTTATGGATAAACCGCCATAATGGACTGAACAGCAATATAATAAAATCGGTCTTTATTCAGGAAGATACCCTGGCGTGGGTAGGGACCAATAAAGGCCTGAACAAAATAAAGCTGGATAAGCAACAACAGATCGAATCAATTTGCAGTTATAGCATATGGGACGGCCTGCCCTCCAATGAGATCAACCAGATCACGTTCCACAACGGACGCATCTGGCTTGCCACCAACAACGGAATTTCTTCTTTCGTCCCGGAGGAGATCAGAAAAACCGGTGTCAAGCCCATGCTGAAGGTCCGCAGCATCAGTATTAACGGACATGATACTGCCTTGCAGCCACGGTATGAACTGAGTTATCATAAAAACAACATCAAGATCGATTACCGTGGCATCTCATTTAAAGGTCCGGGCAAGATCACATACCACTCATTCCTTGAAGGAATAGATGATTCCTGGAACATCACCACCAATATCTCAGCCATTTATCCCGACCTCTCCCCCGGGCAATATGTTTTCAGATTGAAAGCCTGCAACATTGAAAACCGGTGTACCGAATACGATAAAACCATATCCTTTACCATTCATAAGCACTTCACGGAAACCACGTGGTTTGTGATGGTTGTGATCCTGGGCGGACTGGCCATCCTTTTGAGCATATTCCTGATCATTCTGAGGGCACAGAAAAACCGGGAACACCTCAAAAGGGCGATGCTCCTGTCGGAGCAAAAAGCCCTCAGATCACAGATGAACCCTCATTTTATATTTAATTCCCTGAATTCCATTCAATATTTCATTTTGGAAAAGGATGAGGAAAATGCAGATATATACCTTGCCAACTTTTCCACCCTGATGCGGAAAACCCTGGAAAACTCTAAAAAGAACTTCATTACCCTGAAAGAAGAACTGGATACCCTGGAAATCTATCTTGACCTTGAAAACCTGCGCTTCGAAAACAAATTTCGTTATCAAATTGATCTTGATCCCGGAATTATGGCCGAAGAGATCAAGATCCCACCCATGATGCTGCAGCCATACCTGGAGAACGCCCTATGGCATGGCCTCATGCCAAAAAAGGAGAAGGGTGAGATACACATGCATATCTCCCGGGAAAACCAATCCGGAATACATATATGCATAACCGATAACGGCATCGGGAGATCACAGGCAGCAAAGGTTTCCAGAAACCGCAAAGGACACAGGTCGACCGGGATGAAAAACATCGAAGAACGCATCGACCTGATCAATGAAATATACAAGACGCGAATGAAGGTAAAAATTACCGATCTTTATGAAAACCACAAACCTGCCGGAACAAAAGTTGATCTTACCCTTCCGGTGGATCAATACTATTGATTGCAGCAATACCCGGATCCACTCATTTATTTTACCGGTTCGCTCATTAGCCATTGAGATCGGAGGAGGATTGACGTATTTTTACCAAAACCGGATTCCATAAACCATCAGAAAAACAAAATACAATCGTAAAAAATATAAATACGGGGCCCCGCTCCCACACTATGTTCCGGATTCCCGCCGGGAACAATACGGAATGAATGACCTTTAAACTATGGAAGAAAAAACAAAAGCCATCATCATTGACGATGAAATGAAAAGCATACTGACGCTCAGCAAACTGATCGAAAAGTATTGCCCGCAGATTGAAATAACCGGCACGGCCATTGATGTCAAATCGGGTGTCAATGCGGTAAATGAGCTAAAACCGGAACTTGTCTTCCTTGACATCACCATGCCCGACGGGGACGGTTTTGATGTACTACAACTGGCCGATTATAATAATTTTGAAGTCATTTTCATTACCGCCTCAGACCAATTTGCCATTAAGGCTTTTGAATTTTCCGCATTGCATTACCTGCTAAAGCCCATCAATTACAAAGAGCTGATCGATGCCATCCGGCGCTTTGAAAAACTCCGTAAGCCCAATATGCTTACCACCCAGGTAGATGTACTGAAAAAATCCCTGAACAATGATCATGAGAAGATCATTCTGCCCACATCCGAAGGATTGAATATTATCGAACTTGAACGGATCGTCCGTTGCGAAGCCGATGATAATTACACACACTTTTACCTGACCGGTGGACAAAAGATCATTGTTTCCAAAACACTCAGCACATTCGAAAAGATCCTGACGGACATTCATTTTTTTCGCATCCACAATAAGCACCTGATCAATCTGATGCATGTAAAACAGTATGTCCGGGGTAAAGGCGGATATGTGATCATGAACGATGGTTCCCACGTGTATGCCTCGGAAAACAAAAAGAAAGAATTTATCCAGGTACTGAAGGAATACGCCCGGTCATATTAAACATAATCAAAATCATGATCCGATCCAATGTCATCCACATACTGCTTTTCACTGCGCTGAACTTCCCCCTGCTTTCCTGGGGACAAATACATATTATGATCGATGTGCCTTCCGGAAACCACATAGAAGTCTCCGATCTTTGGAAAATACAGTTGATCAGTGAATCAACCGATACCCTGAATATTCAGCTCCGGGGGAGTATACAAGAACTTCAAAAAGGATTGCTTTACCAGGCCTGGTCATCCGGCATATCACTCATCCCAGGAGAGAAAAAATCGCTCACAAAAAAAGACCTGGAACCCATCCGGCTGCTTCACATCTCTCCCGGCCTGACTTCAGACAGGGGATCCCCTGCCCCCACCCTTCCCAACGGAAATTACCGCCTGTGCATAACAGCCATCAATACCCATACTGCCGATAAAAACGGAAAAGACTGCATACAGATAAACCTTGCATCCGAATCAGCCCCTTTGCTCATTTCTCCTGCAAATATGGCAGAAATATCTGGTCCGGCCCCTGAGTTCGCCTGGACAAAAGCCAAACAGGACGCTGATACGATATACTACGAGATCCGTATTTACCGGATCAATCCGGAAAATACGGAAAATCCGCCCCTCTCCGGAGAAAAACCATGGTTTCGCAAAAGCGGGATCCGGGAAACCCGTTTCATTTATCCCCATAGCAGCAAAGAGCTTCGCCCGTCCATCAGTACCGGAACATCCCGAAAATCCCCCGACCCTCCATACAATTACAGCGTTTACGCCTGGACGATCAGCGTTTATTGCATGGAAGACCACACACTGATTTCCCGGAGCGAACCATCCGTTTTTATGGTGCCTTCCGAAAAGCGTTGAATACAAAGGATTATATCCATTTCTGCTTAGGTACCGGGAACAAAAACCGGAGGCCTGAAAAACCGCATTCCATATCACCCGGATTTCAACAGGAAAAATGTTAATAAAATCACTGATTTTCTTGACATTATGTGTTTTTTGTAATCCGATTTTTTGTATTTTTGTATTCTAACAAACATTTACACAACTTACTGAATATGAATAAAGAAGAAAGAATCAACCAGGCCAATAAGAATTACACTGCGGAAAACATTCAGGTCCTTGAAGGACTGGAAGCTGTGAGGCGGCGTCCGGCCATGTATATCGGTGATGTAAGCTTCAAAGGTTTGCATCATTTGGTGTATGAGGTACTGGACAATTCCATTGATGAGGCCCTTGCAGGATATTGCGATGAGATCGATGTAATCATCAACAAAGATGGATCCATCACGATCACAGACAACGGGCGGGGCATCCCCACCGGACAGCATGAAAAAGAAAACCGTTCGGCACTGGAAGTGGTTATGACCGTATTGCATGCCGGAGGGAAATTTGATAAAGGGTCGTACAAGGTTTCCGGCGGGCTTCATGGCGTGGGTGTATCCTGCGTGAATGCCTTATCTGCAAACCTGAAAGCAACTGTATACAGGGACGGTAAGGTCTGGGTCCAGGAATACCAAACAGGCAAACCGGATTATCCCGTGAAGATCATCGGGGACACACATAGATCGGGAACGGCGATCACCTTTACGCCCGATGATTCAATATTTATTGAGACAAGATTTGATTTCAATACACTTGCGGCCCGTCTCAGGGAACTTTCTTTCCTGAACCGGGGGATCCGTCTCAGCATCACCGATGAAAGGGAAACCGACGATGAGGGAAATGATCTTTTCCGGTCATTCTTATCCGAGAACGGCTTGACGGATTTTATCAACTATCTGGACGAAACACGGGAAGGGATCATGGAAAACCCCATACATATCGATGGTGAAAAAAATGGCGTGCCCATTGAAATATCCATGCAATACAACGCTTCGTTTGCTGAAAATGTACATTCCTACGTGAACAATATCAGTACCATCGAAGGAGGAACACACTTGTCGGGTTTTCGCAGGGGACTGACCCGGACCCTGAAAAATTATGCCGAAAGATCCGGCATGCTGGCAAAACTGAAATTTGACATCAACGGCGATGACTTCCGTGAGGGATTGACGGCCGTTATCTCTGTAAAAGTGGCAGAGCCCCAGTTTGAAGGACAAACCAAAACCAAGCTGGGCAATTCGGATGTAATGGGGGCCGTGGAACAAGTCGTGAGCGATAACCTGTCCAATTTTTTGGAAGAAAATCCCAGGGAAGCAAAAACCATTGTCAATAAAGTGGTCCTTGCTGCAACCGCCCGCCATGCTGCCAGAAAAGCACGGGAACTGGTTCAACGGAAAAACGTCCTGTCCAACTCCGGTCTGCCCGGAAAATTATCCGATTGTGAGACCAGGGACCCCGCTAAGGCGGAAATATACCTTGTGGAAGGCGACTCTGCAGGCGGAACGGCCAAACAGGGTAGGGACCGGAAATTTCAGGCCATCCTGCCCCTGAGAGGAAAAATTCTTAATGTGGAAAAAGCCATGCAGCATAAGATCTTCGAAAATGAAGAGATCAAGAATATTTTTACTGCCTTTGGTGTATCCATCGGTACCGAAGACGACAGCAAGGCACTGAACCTGGATAAACTCCGCTACCACAAGATCATCATCATGACGGATGCCGATGTGGACGGAAGTCATATCGCTACGCTTATCCTTACCTTCTTTTTCAGGTACATGAAGGAACTGATCGAAACCGGCTATGTATACATTGCCACACCACCGCTGTACCTTATCCGTAAAAACAAGGAAGAACGGTATTGCTGGAGTGAAGAAGAAAGACAGGCAGTGGTCAGAGAACTTTCGGTCAACGGAACAGAAAAAGGATTACATATACAGCGCTACAAAGGACTTGGAGAAATGAACGCCGAACAATTATGGACAACCACCATGGATCCTGAATTCAGAACCCTGCGCCAGGTTACCATTGAAAATGCAACGGAGGCCGACCGTGTTTTTTCCATGCTGATGGGAGACGAAGTCCCACCCCGGAGAGAATTTATAGAACTGAATGCAAAATATGCAAATGTGGATGTTTGATCGTTAACCGAACATAAAAAAAGCCCCTGAAGACTTGCTTTGTGGTGGATTAGTCATGAAAAAAAGCAATAGCACACATGGTAGAAAAAACCTGTAATTATGAACAAAGTCAATGCCTTCAGGGGCATGTAAAACTGGATTAACATATTAATTAACCAATCGACAAGGACAAAAATAGATCATTGCAGATGGTAATACAAGATTAAATCAGGGAACGGTAAGAAACAATCAGATAACGGTATCCATACTTAATCCAGCGCCCGGTTGAGAAAATCAATGAAAGGCCTGATGATTTTAAAATCCTGAACCACCTCCTTCGTGAAAGCCTCTGTATCCGCTGGATCTTCATTCAATTTCGTCCCTGCAACATAACTTTTATACTTCAACAAATCTATATGCGGGACGTCCTTGTCAAAACCAACGGGCGGACGTTTCAATTTCTCATCGTAAAGATCGCCAAATCGCCGCTTAAATGCTTTTGCTTCAATAATGCTTTTGAATTCTTCCGGATGGATATAGATCTCCTTTCGCACAGCCCGGAGTATGTCGCCGGATGGCATCCACATGCCGCCTCCGGCAAAAGACCGGACGGGTTCCAGGTGAAGATAATATCCTGCATACGGACTCTTGCGCCCGCCCCGGGTAATGGAAGCCCCGAAATTTGTCTTGTATGGCTTTTTATCCCGTGAAAAACGCACATCCCGGTAAATCCTGAAAATGCAATCGCTGGGAACAAGCCCCGTTATGGTTGGATCAAATTTCCCGACCTCATTTAACAACAAGGCGACAAAATCGGTAAAAATTGTCCGGGCCTCTTCATAGCGGTCACGATGAGCCTCAAACCACTCACGGTTATTATTTTCCTTAACATCGGCTAAAAAATTGAGGACATTTTGCAGTTCCATGTATTAATAAAATAAAGGATAAAACAATTAAACATTAACTAATGAACACTTCAAAGATAAATCTGTTCGGTAATACACGAACAATTTTCACGGTTTTCATTTATAACCTCTTGATTTTCAATATTCAAGGCCAACCTTCTTCCTGGTCAGCCGCCCTTTCCGAAAGTACAACGGCCGCCCGCGATCCATGGAGTGTCACAAACAACGTAGCAGGAATCACTTTAAGCAAACAATGGATCCTCGGCGCCACCATAGAAAACCGTTACCAGGTAAAGGGACTGAACTACGGGACCTTGTTTCTGTCCGCTCCCTTAAAAAACGGAAATATAGGCATAACATTGCATCATATAGGTTTTTCCTCCTACCTTGCATCGACCACAGCCCTGTTTTACACCAGGAAATTCAATCCGGGCATTTCCGCAGGGATCAAATTGCATTACCAAAATGAAGGCATTGTTCATGAACATATGGATCATGACGTATACGCATCCATCGGAATGATCATTGACCTTTCAGGAAACCTGAGCGCAGGCATTCACATTCTCAAGCCCTCTCAGTACCTCGGGAAAAAAAATATGGAAACCGATCCTCCCCATATCCGTATTGGTATGGATTATTTCCTGACAAAAAACCTGCACCTGATGACCGCCCTGCTCAGGGAACGCTTCAACCAAACGATACTGGCAGGCGGACTGGAATACATCTTCCGGGAAAGATTCTTTCTCCGGTTCGGAGTATCTTCCGGCCAACGCTTCCTTTCCATGGGATCCGGGGTCAAATGGGCCGGGATCCGCCTGGACATCAGCGCATCGTATCATCAAATACTGGGATTTTCACCCGTATGTTCCATCCTGTATGCATTTGCAAAATGAAGATCCCGGCATTCCTCATCGTACCATTCATGACTTTATGCTGCGCGCATGCCCAGGATACCACCCTTACGCTCACCAATGCCCGGAATGTACTGAACGCAAGGATTGAAGCCATGGCAGAGAACAAAGAAAAAACCAATGCATCCGGTCAGGTTCTACAGGACCTGGCCCACCTGCAGGAAAACCCCATATCCCTGAATAAAGCATCCTATGAAGATCTCGCCGTAATAAGCCTGTTGAGTGCGTATCAAATCCAACATCTGCTGGATTACCGTAAGAACTATGGGAGGATCTATAGCTATACCGAAATTCTTACCATACCCGGCTTCAATCCGGAAATACTGGGATACCTCCGCTTACTTACAACACTTTCAGAGCATGCCGGCATGGAGAACGTGAACAAAAGAAAAAAAAACATCCGCGCGAACATATTTCTAAGGTATTCCAGAATAACGGGAAAAGACAAAAAGTACCTGCAGTATTCAGACCAGGGGATCAAAGAGGGCGCAACATACCTGGGTTCTCCGGATAAGCTTTTCTTCAGGGCAAACCTCACCATCCGCAACAAGCTGTCCCTGGGATTGGTTGCCGACAAAGATGCAGGTGAACCTATGAGACAGGGAAAAATTCCCGATTCAATATGGAATGCTACTGCACATCATATGCCGCGGGGATTTGATTTTTATTCCGGCTATGTTGCGCTCAGGGATATCTGGATCCTTGAAAAAATAATGGCCGGGAATTTCCATGTGCGTTTCGGACAAGGCCTGACAACCTGGACCACCGCCGGCTTTGGCCATTCCCCCACACCATCCGGTGCCATGAAGCGGACCATGGGCATCACCCCTTCGACATCCTCCAACGAAAACCACTACATGCGCGGCCTGGCATTTACGGCAGGAAAAGGATGCCTGAAAACGCATGTTTTCTATTCGAATGCAAGCCGGGATGCCAATGTGGAGACAAGAGACCCGGAAAACGGGGATCCACTGAAAATATCATCCCTGCAGGAATCAGGCTACCACCGAACCGTAAACGAGATCAAAAATAAAAATGCCGTCCGGATGATCAATTGGGGAGGGCATGCGGAGATATCCATCCCTACCCTGAAACTGGGCATATCACTGATGAAAACCCGGCTGAATGCAACCCTGAGCAAACCTGTGAAGCCCTGCAATTTGTTTGTATTTCAGGGCAGGGAAACCTTTCATACAGGCTTGAACTACATCCAGCAACCCCTGTCACGATGCCTTCTGTTCGGAGAATTTTCCCTGCAGGATATGACAAATATTGCCTTTATACAAGGGCTGATTTTCTTTCACGACAGACTGGAATTAAGTCTGATTTTCCGGCATTTTTCCAAAAAGTTCTTCTCTTTTATGAACGCACCCCAGCGGGCCTCTTCCGGGGGACCGGAAACGGGCATCTATGTTCAGTTAAGCATACACATGCTCCCCAACTGGATGCTATCCATTTATGGGGATGCATACAGGCATCCATGGTTACGGTACAGGGTACATTCCCCCTCATACGGAGAGAAATTTTCTATACAATCGGCACATACCATTCTCAAAAAATCAAAACTTATCCTCACATACCGTTATAAAAAGCAACTCCAAAACATCACGGAAGAACGGTACATCAATATTCCGAGGGAACATGGTATGCACAGGACCACCATACAGGTCGACCATCCGATTAGCCCCGCACTCATTGCAAGAACCCGTATTACCTGGATAAACTGCACGATGGATCAGCCGGCAGTAAAAAACAACACATCGACAGGAACTGCATTTGCCCAGGATATACTGTTCCGGCCCGCAGAAAAACCACTGGACCTGACCCTTCGATGGGTTATGTTCCACACAGATGATTATGATGCGCGTATTTACATGTACGAGCATGATGTGCTGTACTATTTTTCGGCACCTTCCTATTATGGCACGGGAATTCGTGCATACGCCATAGCCAGATGGAAAGCAAACAGGCGCCTGGACCTGTGGTTAAAAATATCCAGAACGGGATTCCTGAAAGAACCGGAAAGCCTGAAAAAAAACGGGCAATGGCAAAAAACAGAAATCCGGGTGCAGTGCAGGTTGCACTTCTAAAATGCCGTGGATCATTCCTGAAAAAAAGCTTGAGTGATCATAGCATTTTTTCCCTTTTCACAAGATAGGGGAGCAGTATCTGTTCAAATCCCATGTTGATATCGGCCTCGACAAAATCGATCTTATAATCGCCGCAGCGCAGCATTAAATTCTTTTTAAAATCATGCACCGCCCGTGTATATTCTTTACGGATATCATGCGGGTTGATCTTTAATTCTTCGCCATTTTCCATATCCACAAACTTGTACGGACGGTTTTCGTACTTGAAATCCAGCTCCTTGTCCTTGTCAACAACATGAAACAAAACCACTTCGTGCTTATTATGGCGAAGATGCTGAAGGGCAGAGAAGAGTTCATCCTGATCATGGCGATGATCGAACATATCGCTGAAGATGATCACCAGGGAACGCTTATGGATCATTTCCGCGATCACGTGTAGCGATTCGGAAGCAAATGTGGCACGGTGCTCACCGGATGAAAGGGGCCTGAGCATTTTTTCAAGCCTGGAAAATATATAACGGGCATGCACATTGGTGGATCTTGCCTGTGTGGCGAATTCTACCTTTTCAGAAAATATACTCAGGCCGAATGCATCCCGCTGTTTCTTCAAAAGCTGCACCAGGGCCGCCGCAGCATAGATCGAAAACGTGATCTTATTGGGGTGATCAATGCCCGGATTGTCCCTTACCGGGAAATACATAGAGGAAGAATTATCTATGATGATCTGGCATCGCAGGTTGGTTTCCTCCTCATATCTTTTGACGAATAATTTATCTGTGCGGCCATATAATTTCCAATCGATATGCTTAACAGACTCTCCTGTGTTGTAAGCCCTGTGTTCGGCAAACTCTACCGAGAAACCATGAAACGGACTCTTATGCAAACCGGTTATGAATCCCTCCACAACTTGTTTGGCAATCAATTCCAGGGAACCGAATTGCTGAAGCCTTGTCAGATCAATAGTATTCGCCATAATGAATGAATAAAAAAAGGGAGTGGCATGCGTGCATGCCACTCCCCGTCTATTTTTTTTTCGATTAAAGAATGGCCTCCAGTTTACTGCTTAAAACCTGTTTGGGCACAGCACCCACTTGTTTATCCACAACCTTCCCATCCTTAAAGAACAAAATGGTTGGAATATTACGGATGCCAAATTTGGCCGTAACGCCTGGATTGTCGTCAACATTCACCTTGCCAACAACGGTCTTTCCGGCATACTCTTCACCAATTTCCTGGACAATCGGTCCCACCATACGGCAGGGGCCACACCATTCTGCCCAAAAATCAATAATCACCGGCTTGTCCGCCTTCAATACATATTCCTCAAAATTTGAGTCAGTGATTTCTAATGCCATGTCTTTTTAATTAAAGGGTTTAACATAAAAACTTCAAAGATATTATTTTATTTCATTTGTCCTAATTTCTGGCAATGATAACAAAAGAAGGTTTATAATAGTTTAAAATCCACTCCGTTGATTTTCCGGACCGCTTTGATAAAATCCGCTGCATCCACGGTTTTATTTTTGGGTTTCATCTCCAGCGACTGCTTTTCCTCCGGGTCAATGATCTTTATCCTGAGATTGCATTTGCCCGGATTATTTTCAACCGCGTAGGAAAGACTTCCGATGACCGCATCATTGATGGCCTCCGTTTTGAGATGTATGCAAACACCCCGTGTAAATTTATCCAGCACATCAGGCAGGAGCGTCATACCGGATATTCTCACTTCCAGCTGATGCTCATTGCCAAAACGTTTTTCAACCCTGGCCTTGACCAGAATATTGGACCCTTCGGTGAGAAAATGCTTCATCTTCAGGTAATCTTCGGAAAAGATCATGAACTGCCGGAAATCCGTATAATCTTCCAGTACAAAAACACCAAACGGCTTTCCATTTTTTGCCGTACGGTTCAGGTTTGAGATCACCATCCCGGCAAAAGAAATAATTTTCCCCTCAAAACTTTTCAGGTCGCTGTTTAATTCCAGCAAGGTTACATTGCAATAATTGTCAATTTCAAGCTTGTAATCATCGAGGGGGTGTCCGGACATGTAAAAGCCCGTCACGTCCTTTTCATTTTTAAGTTGCTGCAATTTGGACCAGGGGCGGCATTCGGGCAATTCCGGATCCCGGCTTTCAAACGCGCTCTCCTCCCCGAACAAGGACTGCTGCATCGAATTCTTTTTTGCCTGGTAATTCATGGCAAACTTCACCACCTTTTCCAGGAAAATGCTGTCTTCCGTCGATTCACGGTAGAAATACTGCGCGCGGTGGGTTCCTTCAAAACTGTCGAAAGCCCCTGCCATAGCCAGGGATTCCATACAGCGGCGGTTCACCGACCGCAGATTGATCCGCTTGGTGAAGTCAAAAATATTTTTAAACGGCCCGTTTTTTTCTCTTTCTTCAATGATGTTGCGCACGGCACCCTCGCCCACACCCTTGACGGCTCCCAACCCGAAACGGATCTGCCCTTCCTGGTTAACCGTAAAATTGAAACTGCTCTCATTGACATCTGGGCCAAGAACATCCACCCCCTGACGCAGGCACTCATCGATAAAGAATTTGATCTTTTTTATATCGTTCAGGTTGTGGGTCAGGACCGCAGCCATGTATTCGGGAGTATGGTGGGATTTCAAATAGGCGGTCTGGTATGCGATCACCGAATATGCCGCCGAATGAGAGCGGTTGAAACCATATTCGGCAAATTTTTCCATGATGCCAAACACTTCCTTTGCCTTGTCTTCGGATATGCCTTTTTTTTCTGCCCCCTGAATAAACTCCACCTTTTGCCTGGCCATGATGTCCTTCTTTTTCTTTCCCATGGCCCTGCGCAGGATATCTGCTTTGCCCAGGGAAAATCCGGCCATGATCTGTGCCGCTTGCATGATCTGCTCCTGGTAGACCATAATGCCAAAGGTAGGTTTCAGGATTTCTTCCAGCAGGGGATGCGGATATTCAACCTTTTCTCTTCCATGCTTGCGGTTGATATAAATGGGGATAAAATTCATGGGGCCGGGACGGTACAGGGCATTCATGGCGATCAGGTCCTCCATGTTTGTCGGTTTCAACTCCTTGAGATAACTTCTCATGCCTTCCGATTCAAACTGAAACGTACCTATGGTCTCTCCCCGCTGGTAAAGAGCAAAGGTCTGCGCATCATCCAGGGATATATGCTCTATATCAATATCAATCCCATAGCGTCCTTTTATATTTCTAATGGCATCCTTGATGATCGACAGTGTCTTCAATCCCAGAAAATCCATTTTCAACATTCCAACGGATTCCACAAGCTTGCCCTCATATTGCGTCACAGGCAATGCCGAATCCTTGGCTGTACTCAGGGGGACATGGTCCATGAGGTTATCGGGGCCAATGATCACGCCACATGCGTGTGTGCCGGTGTGACGGGCAGAACCTTCAAGGGTTTCAGCAAAAACCAATGTTTTTTGCTGCAGTTCTGAACCGTTCTTTTTGATATCATCAAGCTCTTTCACTTCCTTGTATGCCTTAGACAAAGTAATGCCAGGCCTTTCCGGGACCATCTTTGCCAGCCGGTCCGCATCCGCAAGGGGGAGCCTCAGCACACGTGCCACATCACGAATGGCAAGCCGGGCAGCCATGGTGCCAAATGTCACGATCTGCGCCACCTTATCCCGTCCGTATTTTCCAACAACATAATTAAGCACCTTTTCACGCCCCTCGTCATCAAAGTCAATATCAATATCCGGCATGGTAACTCTTTCCGGATTCAGGAATCGCTCAAATAAAAGGTTGTATTTGAGGGGATCGATATTGGTGATCCCCGTTGCATAAGCAACAGCGGAACCGGCTGCCGAACCCCGGCCCGGTCCAACGATGACATCCATCGTTTTCGCGGTACGGATAAAATCTTGTACGATAAGGAAATAGCCAGGATATCCCATTTCACTTATCACGGAAAGCTCAAAATCCAGCCGTTGACGAATTTCCCCGGTTATCTCAGGATACAACTTTTTTGCACCCTCATACGTAAGATGCCTGAGGTATTCGTCTTCACTCCGGAATTTTTCCGGTAACGGGAAATGCGGCAAAATGACTTTCCTGGTGGTAATATCGTATTCCTCAACCTTAGAAGCTATTTCTTCCGTGTTGGCCAATGCTTCAGGACAATCGGGAAAAAGGGCAGCCATTTCCCCTGGTGATTTCAGATATTCCTGCCCTGTGTAATGCATTCCGGATTCATCATCCAGATCTTTTCCGGTATTGAGGCATATCAGGATGTGATGGGCTTCATGATCTTCTTTTTCCACATAATGAACATCATTGGTGGCAATCAGTTTCGTCCCGTATTTCAACGAAAGCTGTTTCAGGGTTTCATTGACCCTTTTTTGCTCCGGTATGCCATGGTCCATAAGTTCCAGGTAAAAATCTTCACCGTAGATGTCCAGATATTCCTCCAATACTTTTTCCGCATGCTCCGCTCCCTTGTTTATGATGATCTCAGGGAGCTCCCCACCCAGACAGGCAGATGAGGCGATCAGGCCCTTGTTGTATTTTGCCAGCAATTCCTTATCTACCCTTGGCGTATAATAAAATCCCTCGGTATAGCCCAGGGAACTGATCCGGGTCAGGTTGCGGTATCCCTCAAGATTTTTGGCCAGCAGGATCAGATGATAACCGCTGCGGTCCACCTTCTCCTTTTTGTCAAACCGGCGCCGGGCAGCGACATAGACCTCACAACCCAATATAGGCTTGATGCCCCTGGCTTTGGCCTCCGTATAAAACGTCAATGCACCGTATAGGTTCCCGTGATCAGTAATGGCCAGGGAATCCATACCATGGGATTTGGCCTTATCCAGCAAAACAGGTATCTTCGCGGCCCCGTCAAGAATAGAAAATTGTGTATGTACATGTAGATGCGTAAAACCTGGCATAGTCAAATGGATTTTTTGAAGCGGGATCCAGAAGTTGTAAAATTAATCAAATTGAAGATGCCGTTGCGCAGTGTTGGTAATTTTTCATAAGAAAACATCCGGTCGTAAGCTGTTGTCGATCTATAGCTTACGTTGATCACATTGCATTGCCGGCAAACTGTGAAAACAGGGATTTGTTCAGTCACCGAAAAAACATTCAATGATCATGCTGGATCCAATGGATTTACCTGATCCGGAACAGAATTTCCGGACTGTATTGCTGGATATTATGGGCAAAAAAGATGATGCGTGTCAAAATTGTGCCCGGAAAACTTTTCCCTGAAAATCCCAGCATCCCGGCGCCCAGCAATCCGGCAGCCCCGGGGTTAAAATAAGTTTTGTTCAAAACCTTTCATTTTACAAAAAATTATCGGATATTTGCACCCCGTTTTTTATTTCTAAAAAAGGATTTTAAATTAACGTATAATTATGCCAACGAGAATCAGATTGCAACGGAGAGGGAAGAAAGGAAATCCTTTCTACCACATTATTATCGCGGATGGTCGTGCACCACGGGACGGAAAATATATTGAAAAAATTGGCACTTACAATCCTGTAACTGTACCGGCAGACGTTATGCTGGATGTTGACAAGGCATTGTACTGGCTCCAAAAGGGGGCGCAGCCCACAGATACCGTCCGGTCTATCTTGTCCTTCAAAGGGGTCTTGTACAAAAACCACCTGTTAAAAGGCGTTAAAAAAGGAGCCCTGACTGAAGAGCAGGCAGAGGCAACATACCAGGCATGGATCAAAGAAAAAGAAGCCAGGCTGGAAGAATTGAAAAATAAAAGCATCCTTACGAAAAAGGAAGAAAAGAAAAAACGCCTGGAGGAAGAGCGCAAAATAAAGGAAGAAAGGGCTAAAGAACTTGCAAAGAAGCGTGCTGAAGAAGCAGGAATGCAGGAAGAAGAAGTATCCGGGGAAAAAGAAACCACCGAAGTAAAAGCAGAGACCGGAGATGCGAAAACCGGAGAAGAGGACAGGGAGGAAAAAACAGAAAAACAAACAAAAGCAGAAACGGCAACCGAAACACCTGAAGAAGCGAAAAAAGAAAGCCCTAAGGAAGAATTGAAAGAGGAAAGCCCAAAAGAGGAAAGCCCAAAAGAGGAAACCAAAGAGGAAGCCCCTAAGGAAGAACTGAAAGAGGAAAGTCCAAAAGAGGAAACCAAAGAGAAGGCTTCAAAAGAAGAAACCCCTAAAGAAGAATTGAAAGGGGAAACCCCAAAAGAGGAAACTCCCGGGGAAGAAACAGAAAAGGAAGCCAAACAAGACGATGCGCCTGCAAAAGAAGAACCAAAAGATGAAAAACAGGCAAATGAAAACCCGGACAAGACAAAAGACAACGCGCAGGATAAAAAAGAATAGAAACGAAATACATTTCCCACACCATAAAACTGCCGGAAACCGCATTGGTTTTCGGCTTTTTCATGCTTGCCAAAGGCGTGGCCACCGGCACCTTCCTGGCATCGAGGCACCGTTTTACCGGGTCTTTTTCAAACAATGTGCCGCCATGTGTTGCACAAGCGGAAGAGCATTTGGAATACGGTTGTATTCGATGAGGAATTCATGTACATTTGGGAAAGATAATGGAAAAGGACAACGCAGTTTACATAGGAAGGATCATAAAGACCAGCGGTACTTCCGGCGAATTGATCGCTCATATTCATGCAAACAGAACGGATTTTTTCAAAGATCTTGAATTTGTCTTCATTGAGATCGAAGACCGCCTGATCCCCTTCCGCATTTTAACATCCCGTCTGGATGGGCCATATGCGCATATCACGCTTGAGGACATTGCTTCATACGACAAAGCAACGGCGCTGATGAAAAAAAGCCTATACCTGCCGTTGAGTGAAACGGGCAAGGCCGGGGGGCGGGATAATATCATTTCCTACGACCGGCTTATCGGTTTCAGGGTTGAAGATGTCAATACGGGAAAAGTGGGCCGTGTGGACAGCATCATACCAAGGCCGGAGCAACCACTGATGGAAATAACATCGGGCAACGATACGATCCTGATCCCTCTGACTGAAGCGCTCATCCTTTCCATCGATTGGGAAAACCACCACCTGATGATGAATGCACCGGAAGGATTGATAGATCTGAACAAATGATATAAAAGCCATGCCGGATGCTTCAGGGGTTTCGATAGGCCGGGCTTTTGCCAATGCAAAAAACACCTGCCCGGGCCACCCCGGCAGAATTACCCTGAAGCCAACAACAAAACGCCATGAAAATGATCAATCCGCATTCCTTCCACGTTGTTCGTTGAGTTGTTCGTTAAAAATATAGATCAAGCGCAGCGACAGGGTGTAATTGTATTGTTCCCGGGTCCAGCGGTCCTGGTTCAGGGCACTGAAAAATTCCCTTTCCCGTATAGATGCAAGAGAATATCCAAGCCTCAGGTTCAAATGCAAACGCTGCCACAACCGGAAACGTATATCCGCAAGGATGTTAAAATCATTGTCGTTAAAAGCAACGGAATCAGCATAGGGCTTGTAAACCACTCCGTCGTATTCCCTTTTTTCCTTAAATGAGACCAAACGCCCCCAGGAAAGACCCAACCCGGCTGTGAGAATATTTCTGTCGTTAAAATGCACGAGGACCGGCACTTCCACGTAATTCAGCCGGAGCGTATATTTATACGGAAAATCCGGGTTCCCGGAATTCTCTCTCTGATAGGCGCCCTTCTGGTTAAATAAGGTTTCGAGGGTAACGTCCCATTTTCCGGCAAAAGGAAGGATCGCGGCCACGCCTGCATTCGCTCCCAATTTTCGAAAGCCGATCACTTCATCTCCATTAACCTGGGAAACATTCAATCCGACGATCATGGCTCCCTGGAAACGCTGGGC
Organism: Bacteroidales bacterium; assembly: GCA_018400295.1. Lineage (GTDB taxonomy): Bacteria > Bacteroidota > Bacteroidia > Bacteroidales > B18-G4 > M55B132. The sequence continues at coordinate 24,028 of JAGYMZ010000030.1, forward strand.
CTGCAATAAAAACCCGGCCAAAACCAATGCCAGGCCAATCAGTACTTTCTTATGGTAAGCATTCATTATCATAGGATCTGGATAAATTAAAAAACGCTCAGACAAAGGTATTATTATATTGGTTATTCCCTCTCGCCATCCACATCTTTCATGGATAATTGTATCCTTTTCCGTTCCAGATCCACATCCATCACCATAACGCGTACTTTTTGATTCAACGTGAGCACTTCATTGGGATTTTTAACAAAACGGTTGGCGATCTGACTTATATGGACCAGTCCGTCCTGGTGCACCCCCACATCCACAAAAGCGCCGAAATCCGTAATATTGGTAACAATTCCCGGCAGGACCATACCTTTTTTCAAATCCTCGATTTCATGAACACCTCTGGCAAACTCGAACACATCAAACTTCTTTCTCGGGTCCCGGCCAGGGCGCACAAGTTCATCCATGATATCCCTGAGCGTTGGAAGTCCGAACTTTTCAGTAACGTAATCATCCAAACGTATCTGCTGCCGGATGGATTCTTTTTGCATCAGGTCGGCAACACTGCACTTCATGTCTGCGGCCATCCGGTCGACCACCACATAACTTTCGGGATGCACGGCACTGCTGTCCAGGGGATTATCCGCATCATTGATCCTTAAAAAACCGGCAGATTGCTCAAATACTTTCGGACCGAACCGCTTGACCTCATGGAATTCTTCCCTTGAATGAAAAGGGCCGTGCTGATCACGGTATGCCACAATATTCTCAGCCAGGGCAGGTCCTACGCCACTTACGTAAGAAAGAAGCTGTTTGCTGGCCGTATTGATCTCCACCCCTACCCGGTTCACACAACTGACCACCGTATCTTCCAGGCCCCTGGCAAGCAGTTTCTGATCCACATCATGCTGGTACTGACCAACACCAATGGATTTGGGATCGATCTTAACTAGCTCCGCCAAAGGATCCATCAATCTCCTGCCAATAGATACCGCTCCTCTTACCGTTACATCATACCCGGGAAACTCTTCCCGTGCGATCGATGAGGCAGAATATACAGATGCACCGCTTTCATTAACCATAACGGCTACCAGGTCCTTCCTGAAACGGATACTCTTAATGAGCCGCTCTGTTTGCCTTCCCGCAGTTCCATTGCCAATAGCTATCGCTTCGATCGTATAGGCATCCACCAGGCTCTGGATCTTCTTGCTGGCCTGCTTCACTTCATTTTGGGGTGGATGCGGATAGATTGTTTCATTGTGTAATAACCCTCCCTGCTTATCCAAACAAACCACTTTGCACCCCGTCCGGAAACCCGGATCGATGGCAAGGACGTTTTTTTGGCCCAGGGGGGGCGACAGCAGTAACTGCCGCAGGTTTTCAGAAAATACATGGATGGCCTTTTCATCCGCACGTTTTTTTGCATCATTCTTCACCTCCGTTTCCAACGAAGGCCGGATCAGCCGTTTATAACTGCCGGCCATGGCCAGACGGACCTGTTCCCCTGAAGCATTGTTGCTTTTAACAAAAATATCTTCCAGGATCTGCATGGCATAGGACTCCGGAGGTTCCACCCGTACGCGGAGATGGCCTTCTTTCTCTCCGCGGAACATAGCAAGTATGCGATGGGAAGGGGATTTTTTAAGGCTTTCCTCCCATTCAAAATACGTGCGGTATTTCATTCCCTCCTGTTCCTTTCCACGTATAACGGAAGAAATTATGGCACTCTTATGCTGAAACAAGGACCTCATCTTTCTCCGCATCCCCGAATGTTCACTGATCCATTCGGCAATGATGTCCCTTGCACCTGCCAGGGCATCTTCCACAGAATGCACTTCTTTTCCCTCATTCACATATGTTTCGGCCTTCCCTTCAAGGTCATCGTATTCCTGCGACATGATCAGTCTGGCAAGCCCCTCTAATCCGCGTGATTTGGCAATAGTAGCTCTGGTTTTCCGCCTGGGGCGGAAAGGAAGATAAATATCCTCCAGTTCTGCCATTGAATCTGCCTTCCTTATGGCATCATTCAGGTCAGCCGTCAGCGCACCCTGAGATTCGACCGAATGCAGAATGGAAGCCCTCCGTTTGTCCAGGGCTTCCAGTTGCTCGATCCGGTCACGGATCCGGGTGATCTGTACTTCATCCAGGCTATCTGTATATTCCTTCCTGTACCTGGATATAAACGGTATCGTCGCTCCGCCTCCCAGCAGCTTTGCCGTATTCAATACCTGGTCGGGTCGAATACGGAGCTCTTCGGCTATCCGGGCAAAGTATTGTTGATTCATCCTGAATTCCTTTCTGCATTTATATAAATGTAAACCCAATTGGATATCTTCTTCCGTATATTAATGACCTCCAGCCCCCCCTCCCGGCCGGCAAATAAGTTTTTCAACCGATTTGCCGCAGCGGCCGCCTTTTCATTGTATATCATTTTATTGAATATCAACCATCCTCCCGGCACCAGCCGCTGTATAACATGATCAATAAAGGCATCGGTTTCGCATTCAGCGGGGACCTCAAAATCACGATAGATATCCACCACAACCAGGTCATATAACGCTTGATGGCCAGGGATCCACTCCAGCGCATCTGCTATGATGATGTTTATGTCCGGCCGGTTACCCAGATCAAAATATTGTTCGGCAATGCGGATGACAGCGGGATCTTTTTCCACCCCGGTTATTTGACATGGAATGGAATATTCCTCCTGCAATATACGCGCTACACTTCCCGCGCCAAAACCCAATATGAGGACTTTCTTCGGATATAAGGCCAGTACATTCGCTTTTTCAAACACGTGCTGAAACAGATTGTGGAGACTTCCAAAGGAATAATTGGCGTTTGAGGAATTCAGAACCAACCCTTTCCTGCTTTTAACAACCTCAAGATAGTGGTTATGATCTGTCCTTGTTGTAAAAACCACTTCCCTGCCCAGCATCTTATCTACGAACCTGCCTGTATTTTTCAGCAATTTCATGAGCTTTTATAAGCATTCCTAACAACCGGCCAGGAGGCCCGGAAAGCCAACGGATCATCGCACAAGCACAACATTGCCCTTTTCCTGTCTTGTTTCAGGTTCTTCGGCTGCAGCACTGCTTTTGATGGTATAATCGACAACCCAGACATAGACGCCGGCGGGAGCTTTTTTACCATCCAGGGTACCGTCCCAGCCCCCGTCAAGATCCCTGGATTCAAATACCATCTGTCCCCAACGGTCGAATATACGAAGCTTCACCCGGGCAATTTCATCCACAGGGCCAACCAGCTTAAATACATCGTTCAGGTTGTCCCCATTCGGAGAAAAGGCAGTTGGGGCCAATAGTGAAGGCTTGAACTTAACGCCCATCAGGATCTCATCCCGGGCAGGATCATTGATCACGCATTGCTCCGAAGAGCGCATTTCCACATGAACTATTTGTCCGTCGGATAAGGAAGCAGTTATATATGTATTATCCGGTCCTGATTGTACCTCCTGGCCATCCACATACCAAATATACAGGGGATTGGACCCCCCATTCTGGGGTGTGGCCGTAAACTCCACGGTTTGCCCGGATTCAACCGGATTTTCTGAGGCTTCCAGCTGCACCTGAACATCCAGGTTCTCAACAACATTTACGGTAACCTCCTCACAGGTCGAAACACCACACATATTTTGCCACCATACCGTATAGGTCGTTGTTTGCAATGGTGCCGGGATCGTTAAAGGCGTACCGGAACCGATCTGATCCATTCCGCATACCCCTTCGTACCATTGCAACGCCTCCCCCGATCCTCCCTGGGCAATAAGTTCAATATCCTGTATGGATCCGGAGCAGAAATCCTGCCGGCTGCTCATCACACTGACCGGTGCTTCCGGCAGGGGGTGGATAAACAGCGTCATGGAAGAAGAAACCGTATCGCTCCCGAAAGCTGTAATGGTAAGAGTAACCGTACTGTCCTGGATATCCTGCGGTCCCGGATAATATACCGGGCCCGTCAGTGAGGGATCGTCAAATTGTCCGTCACCCGGGGAATCCCATCGTATACTGGAATAAAAAACGGCAGATCCGCTGAGCGTGGCCGGATCGTTGGCGCAAATGGTCATATCCTGACCGGCATTTGCGGAAGTACCGCTGATAATGTTCAGTTGCATGATGCTGGTATCGTTCCCGCAAGGGCCCTCACCATATGCGATCAACAACAGTTCTGCCTGACCGCTAAGATTATCCATATTTCCAGGGGTATATACGGCATTTAAAATACCCGGATCATCAAAGCTGCCATCACCATAAGTGATCCATTCGCAGGCAGAATAATTGGATGCCGTGCCGTTTGTGGTATATGCCTCTCCTTCATCGATGGAAGCATTTCCTCCAGCATTTGCCACGGCTGCCGGTACGATGGTCAAAACCATATCGTCTGCGTCGGATGAACTGCCGAAAACTGTAAGGGTCAGGGTAACTGATCCGCTGGAAATATCACCTGCCCCGGGTATGTAAATGGGATCCTCAATGGTATCGCTGGTAAAAACACCATCACCGGAAGTAGTCCATTCCAGACTTTGAAAAAAGAGTCCGTTGCCGTTCAGCGGATAGCTGTCACCTTCACAAATCATGGCATCCTCACCGGCAATCGCAGTGGTGCCGGAAGCAATGGTAAGGACCATTGAATCAGTGGTATCGCCCGGACACGGGCTTTGTGCATTAGCCGTTAAAGAGAGGACAACCGAGCCATTGGAAATGTCCTGGAAAGACGGGCTATATGTAGGATTTGTAATGGATGGGTCGTCAAATGTTCCCGTACCGGATGAATTCCATGCCACATCATCATAATAGGAAGCCGTAGCATCCGTCAGGGCATAATCTTCTCCTTCCTGCACGGCATCATCCGGCCCCGCCCATGCACCGGGACCGTCAATGACCTGGATCTCCACATCCGTTTCATTGGAACAAATGGTATCGGTCCCGAAAATGGTGACATCAATAAAATAATGCTGATAATTGATGGTATGTGTCCCCACACCGGCCACAGCCGGGTCGAACACTGTACTGTCCATGCCGGGACCTGAAAAAACGCCTCCCGGAGGTGTGCCCTCAAGGGTATCTGGTGAACCGGATATGCAATATATGGAATCCGAAATGATCCCCCCCACGCCCATGGTATTGTCCAGGATATTGATCGTAGTTGTGTCCAGGGAAGAATTGCAGGCTTCTTCGTATTCAAAAATAAATTTAACATCTTCAGTGCCTTCCACCTCATTATCGGCATATGGAGATATGACCAGGTCCACTGTGAGCTCCCCCGCAGGAATGATAAGCGTATCGGTGGAAGGAAAAAGAATGTAATCCACTCCTTGTGTTGCACTCCCCAGGATCTCAGCTATTTCAATAATGAAGTCCTCGCTCCTGGGCTCTCCCACATCAAAGGTGATCATCGCATCATTGCACCCTTCAACCGCGTTTCCGAAAAAACTGGATGAGTTTAAAAAGGAAATGCTGGTAGCAACACCCGGACTTGAAAAGCTGTTGGCTTCCAGAAAAACCCCTGAATCATAAGCGCCATCACCGGCATCGCCAACGGAAAGCTTAATATGGTATTGCTCACAGGGAACAACGATAAGGGTGGCTGTCAAAACGCGCGTAAACCCGTCATATACAATGGTTGTCCCCCCGATCTGCTGATTATCAATATACAGGGAAGCATATGCAAGAGACTCGCATCCGCTGGCAGGATAGGATCCTCCGGGACTCCCGTTATTTACCGTATTAATTGCCACAGGTAAGGGGGGCATGGAACCCGGGATCTCGGCAATATTCATATTATTATAGGGATTGAGCGGATTGCTTGGGTTGGGACCGGAAACGAAAAAACCGAATACGTCATTGTACCCACTGCATACATATTCAGGATATTCTTCCGAACCGAATACATATTTAAATGTTAAGGTATCGCTTTGTGGAATAAAATCAAATTCAAGTACAGCAGCATCGTTGGTATTATTATTTGCCAGCTGGGTTAACAAAGGATCCCCCGGTTGCCCGTTATTCGTGCTGGCAAAAACAGATGCCGGGTTGGGAATGTCAAATATACTTCCGGATGACAAGACAACACCTTCATCGATGCCGAGGTTTGTGGAACTGCCGTTGCTGAAAGATCCCTGAGCTATATTGGCTCCGGTGTATTCCACATTAAGAACGGTAACCCCGGAACCCACCAGGACTTGCTGGACGAGTTGCTGTGGGGTGAGATTATTCTGTACAAGCAATTGAGCACTGGATTGCAATGCGATAAAGAGAAACATGATCAAAAACACATATACGCGACGATTCGTGAACACGAACCAACATTGAGAAATACTGCAAGGGTTTTTCATAAAAGATGCAAATTATTTATCCGGGAACCCTGGGCCGGCCAAGGGGTATTCTTCACCATACCATGCTCCATCCGGGGATTGGCAAGCATATTTATTTCCAGTGGTATTACAAACATTACTATATGTCATTTTATACATATTAACGCTGCGAATGTGAGATCAAAAATACAAATTATTTTGCAATGGCTAACGTATTTCAAACAAGCGGAATATCATGACCGTCATCACACATATCTGCAATGAATGAAACAAGACAACGGATTTTTTTAATACCTTGCAGCCGCTTTAAGGATATAGAGCATAGTAACCGGCAATGCAACCCATAAAAAACATGAACAGGCATTATCCATTCTTCTTCAGGAACAATTCCCCTTCAACCCAAAAAAATTCCAAAACCATGAAAAAATCAGGCATTCTGTTGATTATTCTATGTGCATTGGCTGGCGCTTTTTCCTGCCAGAAAGATAATGATGACAATGGGGATACGAACCAGCCCCCCGGGATCCCATCCAATCCCACACCGAAAGACGGTTCAACCGGACAATCCCTTTCCTTTACAGCATCCTGGACCTGCACGGATCCCAACCAGGATCCCTTAACATATGATGTATATCTTGGCATTTCAGATCCGCCTGCGCTGGTACAGGAGCATTCAATCACCAACACATATGACGTATCCAACCTTCAGCTCAATACTACCTATTACTGGAAGATCGTTGCCCGGGATGACAAGGATCTGACAACAGAAGGACCGGTATGGGAATTCACTACCAGCCCCGGTTTCCAGTGTGGAAATGATGTTACGGACCCCCGGGATGGCCAGACATACAGCACACAGCTTTTTGGGAATGCTTGCTGGATGACGGAAAACCTCAATTTCGGTGACCGCATTCCTGCCTCCCAGGAACCTTCCAACAACAGTCAGGCCGAAAAATACTGCTACAACGACAATGAAACCAATTGCGATACTTACGGAGCGTTATATCGTTGGCAGGAATTCATGAATTATGGAAATGGAGAAGATCTTTGTCCGGCCGGCTGGCATGCCGCCACCTTTGATGAATGGAAAAACCTGGAGATTTCCCTGGGCATGGATCCGGCAGAAGCTGCCCAGGAAACAGGCTGGGTTGGTACCGACCAGGGCCAGCAAATGCAAAACCCGAATGGATTCAACATACTTATGGGAGGTTATATAAATTCCGCCGGACTTTCCGTTGGTCTTTCATCCACGATCCGCCTCTGGACATCAACAGAAGAGAACAGTTTTAATGCATTTTCCCGTGAGCTGACCTCCGGTACCAGCCAGGTCCGTCATGATAAATGGAGCAAAGAATACGGGTTTTATGTCAGATGTGTAAAAAATTAAACTCACCCCGCCGGGGATCCATTCCACACTTCATCATGATACCGGCGGAACATCCCGGTCAATCCACCAGGACGACCGTTCCTTTTAATTCAAAGTCTTCGCCGTCTTTGGAAACGTTCCCTTCCAGCCTATAGGTGACATGATATACATATACACCGGCCGGGGCGGCCTCGCCATCATATTTCCCGTCCCATCCTTTTTGTATGTCCTCGCTCTCGAATATTTCCTGACCCCATTTATTATAGATCAGCATCCGGTATGCAACAATATTATCCAGGGTGGTTTTGGGCTTAAAAAACTGGTTCTCTGAAAGTGCACTGGAAGGCCGGAAAGAGTTCGGGAAATATACCGGCAACTCCTTGATTTTCATGACCACCACATTCGATACCGCCGGATTGTTCAGGATGCAGCCCTCCGAGGTGATCAGTTCGCAGGTAACCTCCTGGCCATCCTGAAGGGCATCCGTA
>JAGYMZ010000031.1 GCA_018400295.1 Bacteroidales bacterium
GAATTATGACGCGCTCAGGAATTATCTCGAAGAACAGGGCGTGGTAAAAGCATTGGATGAGGGGTTTTAACACATTTTCAGTAGCATGTTGCCCCGTGATTTGTTTGCACACAGTAATAAAAAATAAGTTACCATGAAAAAAGCATTGTTAACCCAGGCTTTTATTCTCATGGCCCTGCTCCTGATGGGCCAGGCGAAAAAGCCAATTTTAATGGTCGTCCCCAGCGATAATTATTGTATTGAACGTGGCTATTCCCTGACTGCAGAGGCCGATGGAATAAACAAAGTCTTTCCGGATTACCGCAAAGCCATGCAGAATGATGAGGACCTGCGCATGGTGATAACCAAGATGGGAAGCATCATGTCGGAGCGGGGTTTCCCGTTGAAGGATCTTGAGCAGGCATTGAAAAATATTGATTCACAAACAGCGGAAATATCTGTGATGTCGTCCAAAAGCTCCGGTGCCTCCATCACGGAATCACCCATAGAAATACTGAAAAGAACAGCCAGGGCTGACATTATCCTTGACCTGGATTTTAATATAAAACGCCATGGGCCGGAAAATTACATTACATTTATCCTGAAAGGACTTGATGCATACACCAATAAGCAAATTGCCGGTGCATCCGGTGCCGGAAAGCCTTCCTCGGCGGCCGCGGTTGAACTGTTGCTTGAGGAAGCCGTGCTTAGTCATATGGATGGGTTTAATGCCCAGCTCATGAATTTCTTTGACGATATGTTTGAGAAGGGCAGGGAGGTGACATTGGTAATACGTGTCTGGGATAATGCCGGCTTTGATCTTGAACAGGAATATGAAGCCGATGGCCTTTATGACATGCTTGGTTTTCATATCGAAGACTGGATGGCACTGAATACAGTATCCGGAAGGTTTTCTACAATTGATGCCACTGAAAACATGATGCGCTTCGAACAGGTACGGATACCCATGACCATAGAACGGCGGGGCAGGGAAATAGCCATGGATACACGCCGGTTTGTCTCCGGCTTGTCCCGTTACCTGTCCGCCCCTCCCTTCAATATCGAATCCAAGATCTATCAGCGGGGACTGGGAGAAGCGTGGCTGATCCTGGGGGAAAAATAATTTTGATATCCATTAAATACTTATACCCATGAAACGATTTACATACATTATTTTCGTGATTTTTACGATTCTGATGGTGCATTCCTCTGTGCAGGCACAAAATACGCTTGGGAACAGTGATGACTTTTCAAGAATAGCCATCGCCCCTGCATTACACAAAACTTCGGCAGACCTGCCTGCCGGGGCAGGAGATGTGCTTCTCGGGAAAATGAAACAAATGATCACGCTCAACGGACTCAGTGCCCTGAATGAACACACCCTGTTCATTATGTATCCGGAAGTCATGGTGATCAGTGATGAAACATCGCCTACGGCCCCCCCGGTGTATACACTCGATTTGGAAGTTGTGTTCAATCTGGCAGATCGCCATACCGAAAATGTGTATGCCAGTGCAGTGGAATCCCTCAAGGGTGCCGGGAGATCTAAAACCGCAGCATATAAGGATGCGTTTAAAAAGATCAATGCACGCGGAGGAAAATATAAAGTGATGCTGGAAAAAGGAAAAGAAGAGATCATTGAATATTATAACACACACTGCGATCTCGTTATCTCAAGAAGCAAAAGTCTGGCAAGTCAGAAAAAGCACAAAGAAGCGCTGGCCCTGTTGAATTCTGTGCCGCCCGTCAGCCGGGAATGTTTCGACAAAGCAAATGCGGTGGCAGAGGAAATAGGCCGCCAAATGCCGGAGTCAGGCACAAAAATCCACGGACCTGTTGAGCCGGCCGGGGACATTGAACCACATACGGCTGCTGAAGAAGTCAATCTGGGGAATAATATTTATTTGAAGTATAAAAAAGGCAGGAATATAGGAGAAAAGACATTTCTGTATTTCGACCTGATCAATAAGAATGAGGGCGACTATCTTTTTAAAATGCACAGTTTGCGCCGGACCCTGATGATCAATGAAGAAGGGAGCGAAGTCAAGGTCAACCGCATTAAGATCGGATCCAAGGAAAGCAGAAATTACATTGAAGCAACCCTTATACCAGATATAAGCACAGAACTGGTCTGTGAGTTTCCCGCTGTGAAGGAAGTAAAATACATACGTTTTTACATCCATGAAAACCAATTCAAATTTAAAAACCTGCCCATAAATCCTTAATGCTGTTATGAAAACCCGGCCCATCATGATCCTGTCCCTCTTATTTCTTATGGCCCATCATCTTTCTGCGCAGTTCAGGGTGGAAGAGGAGAGCGGTAAAAAACCGGAGTGGACGGCAAGCCTGCAAAAGAACTATATTATCGGTATTGGCCATGGGGAAACCCTTGAAACGGCCAGGGACAAAGCCATGATCAATGTCAAGTCCCAAATCGTGACATCCGTTGCCGATCATATCTCGTCATCAACGGAAATATATACCCAGGAAATTTCCCGCAATGAGATATCAGAGATGTACCGGACCTATTCCGACCATGTTTCTTCTCAGTCCGGAAAACAGGATTATTTACAGGGGATCTCTCCTGCGAAGGTACAGGACTATTTCTGGGAAAAGTTGCGGAATAAGAAAACCGGAGAAATTAAATACACGTACTTTGCAAAATATCCTTTCAATACTTTTGATCTTGAGGAACTGGTCAATGAATTCAAGGAAAAAGATGCGCTGCTTACAGAGGATTTGAAAAATGCCCTGAATATGCTGGATGATTTTGAATCCGTCGAAGACATATTTGAAGCCAGAAGAAGGTTGCAGCAGCTTTCAGGGATCTTTATCGATGAACGGAAAACACAGGCCATTGCGGGTGTCCGGAAATCAGAGGACCTGTTCGGATCGGTGTATATCAGCGATGCGGGAAGCGCGTTGGGAAAGCTGCGCTATTCCCTGAAAATTGCTTCCAAAAGCCTCACCTGTGCCAGGAAACCTGTCGTACATTCCAATTGCGCCCGCATTATGAACCGTGAATTGGGCGGACCGGTATGTACAATAGATTATGCTTACGATGAATGCTATCCGGATCCGGAAAATCATATTTCCGTTACGTATTCCCTTCTTAATCACCGTCCCGGAAAAAAATTCTATTTTGATGTATCGGAAGATAAAGCGGAAATCAATCTTGGCGGGAAAATACGGATCACGGATGGAAATGTACATGATGAAAGTGTTTCCGGGGCGAGGTGTACCCTTTTATTGCGATCGAAATACGAAAGTCCCGTAAAAATTACCGGCATTACCCTGGAATGGGACGAATACGGCATCATTGTCGAAAAAACACTCAGCAAAATCATTGCGGGGCAGGGGACGCATGCACTGGACTTTACCATACCGGAGAAGCTTCCGGTCAGTAAAATATCCACGTTATCTGATCCCCACAAGACCGTTAATGGCCTGATAGATTACCAGTCTGTCAAAACCGGGAAAAAGAACAGTATCCGGATTTATAAAAGGGCGTACCTTACAGACTTCTGATTGATCCCCGGTGCCGGATCTCAGGTTTATTCCGTGCAATGGACAAGAGAAATCATGGCAGGGCAGGCATCTTGTATTTTTTAGGTGCCGGTTTTAGGATATATGAATTATTTGCCGTAATTTTGCGCTCCGAAATTGTAAAAAGAAGAAGAAATGGCCAAAAAACAGAAAGATCAAAGGGTACAGGTCATCCTGGAATGCACCGAGCATAAAAAATCTGGCATGCCCGGCACATCCCGGTATATAACGACCAAAAATAAACGGAATACTCCTGACAGGCTGGAGTTGAAAAAATACAATCCGACATTGAAAAAAATGACCATTCATAAAGAAACAAAATAATTCGAATTATGGCAAAGAAAGTAGTTGCTACATTACAACAGCAGGGAAAAGACATCGCTAAAGTGATCCGGATGATAAAATCACCCAAAACGGGCGCATATATTTTCAAAGAAGACATTATACCAAACGAACAGGTAAAAGACTTTTTAGCAAAAAAATAATACTGCAAATAATAAGACAGGCGAAAAGCTTTTTCCTGTGTGGGGAAGGAGCTTTTTTTTATACAATGACAAAACATGGGCGTATTTTCTGTATTTTCCAGGGATAAGAAAGAGAAGCTTGAAGAAGGACTGGATAAAACCAAAAAGAGCTTCTTTACAAGATTTTCCAAAGCCATCGTGGGCAAGTCCCGTGTGGATGATGAGGTCCTGGACCGTCTTGAAGAGGTGCTGATATCCTCAGATGTCGGAGTTCCCACTACCCTTAAGATCATCAACCGGATTGAAGAAAGGGTGGCCCGGGACAAATATCTGGGAACCGAAGAGCTGAACCATATACTTAAGGGTGAGATTGTTGAATTGTTGCAGGAAAACAATACCAGCGATTATAAAGAGTTTGCGCTTCCGGTTCAGGATATACCTTATGTCATCATGGTTGTGGGTGTGAACGGTGTGGGTAAAACCACCACCATTGGGAAGCTTGCCCATCAATTTAAGAAAAGGGGCCACAGGGTCGTGCTTGGTGCTGCCGATACATTCCGCGCCGCCGCTGTCGACCAGCTGAAGATATGGTCGGAAAGAGTGGATGTCCCTGTGGTCATGCATAAAATGGGTTCCGATCCCGCATCCGTGGCTTACGACACATTAAAATCGGCCGTGGATCAAAATGCCGACGTCGTCATTGTTGACACGGCAGGGCGACTTCATAACAAAGCAAATCTGATGAACGAGCTTTCCAAGATCAAGCGCGTTATGCAAAAGGTCATTCCGGAAGCGCCCCACGAAATCCTGCTGATCCTGGACGCATCCACAGGCCAGAATGCAATTGAGCAGGCACGCCAGTTTACGGCATCTACGGAAGTGAATGCATTGGCGCTCACAAAACTGGACGGGACCGCCAAAGGTGGTGTTGTGCTGGGGATTTCTGATCAGTTCAAGGTGCCGGTCAAATATATTGGGATCGGGGAACGGGTGGAAGACCTCCAGGTCTTCAACCGGTACGAATTTGTCGATTCACTTTTTAATGTCTGAAATGAATTTATGAACAGGAAGATCCGGATCCTGACCCTGGGATGCTCCAAGAATCTGGCAGATTCGGAGATCCTTTCCGCACAATTGACATCTTCAGGTTGTCAGGTAACCCACGGTGATGAAAATGCAGACATAGTTATTGTGAATACTTGCGGGTTCATCCGGGATGCAAAAACCGAATCCATTGATGCCATCCTCCAGCAGGTTTATCTGAAGGGAACCGGCAAAATCGAAAAACTTTATGTGATGGGATGCCTTTCCCAGCGGTATAAAGCAGACCTGGAAAAAGAGATCCCTGAAGTGGATGCTTTTTTCGGTGTTTACGATATGCCCCATATCCTGCAGGAACTGGGGGACGGCAGGGCCATGGAAAAGTCCATCCCCCGTGATATTACCACCGGGCATTACGCGTATGTAAAGATCGCTGAAGGATGCGACCGCCGCTGCTCTTTTTGTGCAATTCCCCTGATCAAAGGCAGGCACGTTTCACGGCCAATGGAGGACATCCTTGATGAATCCGGATATCTGACCGGCCAACAGGTAAAAGAGATCATCCTGATCTCCCAGGACCTGAATTATTACGGACGGGACCTTTATCATCGCCCGCAGTTAAATGTACTGATCAAAAAAATTGCGGCACTCCCCCGGCTAGGGTGGCTTCGCTTGCATTATCTTTATCCTGTCGGCCTGACCACAGAGCTCATCCAGACAATATACCAGAACCCACACATATGTAATTATCTGGATGTACCGTTCCAGCACATTTCCGATCCCCTGCTTAACTCTATGAAAAGAGGGATCACAAAAAAGCAGTCGTATGAGCTTGTTGAAAAAATCCGGAAATATGCCCCGGGGATGGCGCTGAGAACTTCTCTCATGGTTGGTTATCCCGGTGAAACGGAAGAAATGTTCGCCGAACTCGTCCGGTTCGTCAGAGAGGTGCGTTTCCAGCGACTGGGAATATTCAGGTATTCTCACGAAGAAGGCACCCGTGCATTCTCCATGCGGGATGCGGTCTCCGAAAATGTCAAACAGGAAAGGATGGAAGAGATCATGGCCATTCAGCAGGATATATCCCTGGAGATCAACCGTTCAAAAGTGGGAGGCTCTGTGAATGTGTTGATTGACAGGGTGGAAGGCGATTATCTTATTGGAAGGACGGCCTTTGATTCTCCCGAAATTGACAACGAAGTGCTGATTGAAAATTCCGGGAACGAAAATATGGCCGGCACATTTTGCCGGGTCCGCATAACAGGGGCCTCCGAGTTTGACCTCACCGGGCAATTTGAGGAATGATTTGAATTAATACGACATTGTTCATACCTTTGAAATTTTAAATGCATAAGCCATGAAAACGACCAGAATCCTTTTGATCTTTGCTTTTTTTATTGTTTGTTCCGGTATCTATGCGCAGACTTTCCGGATCGATCCTTCCGGGGATACGATCAATTATACGGATGAAAGCGGCCGGAAACAGGGATACTGGGAATTTAAAGAGCAAACGGTCATGCATAAAGGCAACTACGTGGATGGCAGAAAGGAAGGGGTTTGGAGAAAATATCACCCCAAAGGGTTTTTATCCGGCCTGGAAGAATACCATAATGGCACGCTGAATGGGGTTTCAATTCGTATCGACCGCCGGGGGTACCTTGTCAGGGAACAATATTATAAAGACGGAAAATTGCATGGCTTTGCCATTAAATATCGCTTCGGGGGCCGGCCTGCGAGTGAGGTGCATTATAAGAGCGGTGTTAAGGAAGGGTTGTCCAAGCTCTATTATGAGAACGGAATGCTTCAGGAAGAATCTTATTATTCCGGTGATGTTCGCGACAGCCTTACCAAATGGTACGATATGAAAGGGAACCTGGTTGCCCGGTATAATTATGAAATGGGCGAATTGCAGGGGCTTCAGAAAACATTTTACGAAAACGGGCAGGTGCGGAGCCTGGAAATGTACGATCATAATGTTCCTGTCGGAGAATATAAATTGTTTTATGAAGACGGCACTTTAAAGGCCGTGGGATCATACAAGAATGGAGAAAAGCACGGGAATTGGATTGAATACAATCCCGACGGCACCGTGAAGAAGGAAGAAAAATATAAGCGCGGGGAATTAAAGTAAGTCCCATAAGCTTGTGATTGCCCGGATACTTTTTCCCCTGGAGCCACCAGCTCCGCAAAAAAAACATTACCGGATGGAAAAGATCAGCAACCCATACAGAACCCTGGAAGGCTATGATTGTTTCGGGTGCTCCCCGGATAATCCCATCGGATTGAAAATGGAATTTTATGAGGACGGGGATGGGGTTGTTTCGACCTGGCAGCCTACCAAACATTATCAGGGATTTAAAAACGTGCTGCATGGGGGTATACAAGCGACCATGATGGACGAGATCGCCAGCTGGGCCGTATCCTGCAAGCTGAAAACTGCCGGGCTTACCTCCAGGATGGAAATCCGTTTCCTTAAGCCTGTCCATACCCATAAAGGGCCCGTTACCCTCCGGGCAAAGATCGATTCCTTTCCCCGTAAGCGCTTGGCCAATGTTGGCGTCCTCTTGTTCAATGAAGAGGACATCCTCTGTGCCGAGGCAACGGTCCAGTATTACATCTTTCCTCCCGATGTTGCCAAAGAGCGCCTGAATTTCAGGCCGGCATAATGGATGCGGATCCGGCTTATACGGTAAGCCTCCTTCTCCTAGATCCATTCGCTACCGTCCGGTATGTCCGGTTTCACCCTCCGGATTGAGAAAAATTTTCTGTGAGCCCTTCAAACAGTTCAGGCCAGCGGATGTCCCCGTCATTTTTACCCATGCGCACAATGATCAGGTTGCGGGGAATATCAATGTATAAATACTGCCCCAGGATCCCTTTGGCGAAAATGGTGTTTTTTTTCGGGATCCGCCAGTGGTAATTATATGGATAACCCTGGTCGTCCCGGGAATCTGTGCCCGGGGTCAGGGTTTGTTCGATCCAGGACCCGGGGATCACTTTTCCTGCATTTTGGGGGAGATACAAGCGTCCGAAGCGTGCCAGGTCGATGGGCGTGGTGTTGATGCAGCAAAAAGCCTTGGTCCGCCCGTGCTTTTTGCTGTCGTAACTCCAGGAAGCATCGAATTCCATACCTGCGGGTTTCCATATCTTTTCTTCCAGGTAACCCGCCGGGGTCTTGCCGGTGGTTTTCTCCAGGATCATGCCCAGGATCTGGGTGTTGGCACTGACATACTGGTAACGCTCATCCGGGGGACAGGCCACTTCCAGGTTCCGGGTATACCTGTCAAGATCCCTGCCATAGTAAAACTTGGCCACCTGGCCGAGCGGGTTCCGGTACCCTTCATTGTATTTTATCCCTGAACGCATGTTCAAGAGTTGTTCCAGGGTGATATCCCCGATGGAAGGGTCTTTGAAACCGCTCAGATAAGCGGAAACCGGGTCCGTAACGCCAGCAATATATCCTTCTTCAATAGCAATGCCCACCATGGCTGAAACCACGGATTTTGCAATGGAAAAACAGGGGATCACCGAAGCGCGCCCATATCCGTTAAAATATTTTTCATAAAGGAGGGTGTCGTTACGGATCACCAGGAAAGCCAACGTATTCTTGTCGTCCAGGAACTCCTCAATATCCCGGAACTTACCCTCCGTTTTAAACCCTGCAGGGAGGGTGGGGGCAATGTGATCCATGGAAACGAACCGGAAAGGCTTTTCTCCGGTACGGACCGGATATGCCGGGAACTTTTTATGATCTTTTACATCTGCCTTGTTCCAGTAAAAGAAACGTGCCACATAACAGGAGGTAACGATCACCGGAATGACAATAATGAACAATAATTTTATGAGTGTTTTTTTCACAGGATAAAATAAGGATTTCGCATCCGGTTTTCAAACTTCAAGGTTCGTATAGTGTTTCGTTAGATTGTATTCGTATGGCGGATATTCGTAGATCGTCAATCTGGGTTCAGTTTCTCCGATGGAATATCCATAGATAGCCTGATACTCCCTCACATCTTCACCAAAGCTTTTCAGCTGGCGTAAATATTCGGATACCGATTTGGATTCTACAATGATCACTTTACCCATTTTTGATATGATCGGACTGTGCGAACGGGTATGATCATGATCAAACTCCAGGATACGGCGCCCGTCTTTGGTTATTCCCACGGTTCTGTAAGTACAGCTTTTCCCCACGCCCGGGATATTCAACACGTTTCTGTCCGTTGCCAGAAAAGGCATGTTTGCAACCTTCCGGAGCTTATCGATCTGCGCGCTCATCTGCCCGGCATTATCAGCAAATTTCCGGATCACATCATAATATTCCTCCGGAACCTTACCGATCATTTTCTCCTCGATCTGTTCCTGGACCGCACGTTCATTGGTTGCGAAATTAAAACTGTTTTCGTGATATCCTTTTACCGTGAATGTATAATAGGGAAGTACGCCAACGTCGTTCAGCACTTTGCGTAATTTGGCGGTATGTCCACGTTTGGAAGCACCCGTGGTGAAAACCTGCTGGTTGGTTAGGATCCAGCCTGCCGATAACAAGCGGTCTATTCCTTTTTTTGCCTCAGGGGTGACTTCCATGGCACTTTCAAAATGTGTTTGAATGACAAATTGCTTAATGCCGATGGCTGAAGCCTTTTCTTTGAATTCACGAAGCATGCTTGTCAGTTCAGGTGTTATCCGTTGTGGCAAATACACCGGAAGCCTTGTTCCCAGGCGAATACGAAGTATTTCTGCATATTTTTTACCTTCCGGCTTACCGGCATTGGCCTGGATTTTATTCATGGCCATGGCATAAACAGCATCCAAAATGCGTTTAAGGGATTTGTCGGAACTCATCAGGGCATCCCCGCCGGTGATCAAAATATCACGAAGCTGGGAATCATCCTGGAAATAACGCATCAGCCTCTGTAGCTTATCTTCCCATTTTTCATGGGGCCTCAGCTTATCCAGGTTGAAATTCAGATGGCCGCTTTGGAAATCATACATGCGCTGGCAGGAAGAACACAATCCGCCACAGGCACGACCCATGGTATCGGGAATAAGGATGGCCACTTCCGGATAACGGCGGTGGATATTATGTCCGCCGGGCAGGATCCATCCTGCCGCATTGGGTTTTCCTTCTTCCACGATGTCTTCTTTTTCCCAGGCTATAATTTCCCCAAATTCCTCCACCAGTTCCCGGCTGTAAAGGACATATTCGCGTATGGCCTCATCCGTTCCCTTCAGATGGTCGGGTTCGTGGACGTTGAGCAGGGACAAATAGTAGGGATTGACAAAGGTCGGAATGCCCGCTGTTTTGGCATCCCTTAATATTGTCATGGTTTCTTCGGAAAGGGTATTGTCTAACATTTCATTCAGCAACTCCGGGTCGCGAATGGCAAAACGAAGATGAAACAAACGTTCATTCCACCATTGATTCATGAGCAATACCTTCTCTTCAGCGGTC
Source organism: Bacteroidales bacterium (assembly GCA_018400295.1). Lineage (GTDB taxonomy): Bacteria > Bacteroidota > Bacteroidia > Bacteroidales > B18-G4 > M55B132. The sequence continues at coordinate 10,486 of JAGYMZ010000031.1, forward strand.
ATGCCATCATCAAAATTATATTTGGCATCTTGTATGCTGCCTTCATCAATAAGGCGGATGAATCTGTCAATTATTCTGGCTTTGTTTATTATACGGACATCAATCACTTCCGCATCCAGCCCGGAAGGATTTCTATCCATCCATTGCTGCACTTTCGCGGAGGATGGTTTTTGCTGTGTAGCCACCCCATGAAATTGCCGGAAAAGGTAGATCATATCCCGGATAAAATCCGGTGTTGTCTGTGTGTCTTCCCCTTTGTACTCCTCCCAAAGCCATTCGAATGGACGGGATTCAACAGTTTTTCCGCGGAGGTTCAGATCATCGGTTTGCAACCCATTCCTGTCCAGATAATCCAGGATCCGGATGGCGGCCATATCCCGCCAGCAAAGCTTTTCATATTGAGTTCTTCCGGTATGCTCAAGGGAATAAAAAGCCTGCGCTTCCGGATGCTCCTTCATATAGCCTTCTACCCACCGGCGGATGCTTAGATTCAGCGAATCCGTGGTTGTGGAACCCTTAAATATTTTTTCCAGGTCAGGGTTTTCCCTGACCAACTGATCAAACAGTTGTTTTTTACCGGTGTTGATGTTCAGGTCGAATAAATCCATAACGGTTTAACTTCTCTTCTTGACGACTGGCAATAAACTTTTTTAATTCATTAACTGTTAATTGAACAACGCTAAAAGATAAAAATGGTTCAATCATCGGAATTCGCCAAAACGAACATATAAATAAGGTACATATATTGATGTGTAATATAACCTTGCAATGCAAATATACGGATTTTTGGATTTTGCCTGAATAATTTCCGTATTTCATTGATAATGTGATCAATAAAAAGAATACTCACTTTAAATACAAAGCTATGTCACGTGGAATGTACAGTGTCCCGAAAGCGTATAATGAACCGGTTTTAACCTATGCACCCGGATCGCCGGAGCGTCTGGAATTGAAAAGGACCATTGAGGAACTCCGGAGGCAGGAAATGGATATACCCATGCGCATAGGGGGAGAGGAAGTGCGGACAAAAGACCGCAGAAGCATACATCCGCCCCATGCGTTGAGGCATATTCTGGGATATTATTATATGGGAGAAGCCGCTCATGTTCACCGGGCCATTGATGCTGCATTGAAAGTCCGGACCGGGTGGCAGGAATTGCCATGGGGGCAGAGGGCAGCAATTTTTCTCCGGGCGGCCGATTTGATTTCCGGCCCGTACAGGGCAAAAATTAACGCCGCTACCATGCTGAGCCAGTCAAAAAATGTCCACCAGGCAGAAATAGATGCAGCCTGCGAGTTTGCCGATTTCCTTCGGTTTAATGTGGAATTCATGGCTGAGATATACCAGCAACAACCCATTTCGGCCAAAGGTATATGGAACCGGATGGAACAAAGACCGCTGGAAGGATTTGTATATGCACTAACCCCGTTCAATTTTACTTCTATAGCAGGAAATCTGCCATCCGCCCCGGCTCTTATGGGCAACGTTGTGGTCTGGAAACCTTCCAATACGCAGATCTATTCTGCCAATGTGATTATGGAAATATTCCGTGAAGCCGGATTGCCGGAGGGTGTCATTAATATGATAACCGTTCCTGGGCCCGTGGGAGGCAAGGTCATGTCTACCCATCCGGATTTTGTAGGCGTTCATTTCACGGGTTCTACAGAAGTGTTTAAAAAGATATGGAAGGCCATCGGGGAAAACGTCATGCTCCACAACACCTATCCCAAAATTGTGGGGGAGACCGGGGGTAAAGACTTTGTGGTTGTCCATAATACAGCAAATGTAAACCAGGTCGTTACCGCCCTGAGTCGTGGCGCCTTTGAATATCAGGGTCAAAAATGCTCAGCAGCATCCCGTGCATACATACCCCGCAGCCTTTGGACGGAAATAAAGGAAAAAATGGTTGCCGATATCCAGTCATTCAAAATTGGCGGTCCGGAAGATTTTACCAATTTTTTCAATGCAGTCATCGACGAAGCGGCTTTTGATAAGATCACTTCCTATATAGATAAAGCCAAGGGGGATCCCGGTACTGAGATCATTTGCGGCGGTGGATATGATAAATCCGAGGGTTATTTTATAGACCCGACCGTTATTTTGACTGAGGATCCGCATTATGTTACCATGCGGGAAGAGATCTTCGGACCGGTGTTGACCATCTATGTGTACGAGGATGAAGGGTTTGAGGACATGCTGGACCTCGTGGATAAAACATCACCCTACGCTTTGACCGGAGCTGTTTTTGCTAAGGACCGCTTCATCATAAACCTGGCCTCTGAAAAACTGGTGAATGCTGCCGGAAACTTTTACATCAATGATAAGCCCACCGGTGCAGTCGTTGGCCAGCAACCTTTTGGCGGGGCCAGGGCCTCCGGCACGAACGATAAGTCGGGTTCCTACCTGAATCTTCTTCGGTGGGTTTCACCGCGGACCATCAAGGAAAACCTCAATCCTCCGCAGGATTACCGCTATCCGTTCCTGGAAAATGATTAGGGGATTTATTTTTTCAGGACCCATTTTTTTCGAATGGGCTTGCTGTGCACAAATGATTGACTGTGTGGATTCTTTGTGTAAGCCTTGATCTTGCTGCCCCTGTCGTAGCGCACACGCTCGCCGGTGCAGTATTGCCTTCCGGAAGTGCAGGATGATGAGAAAAAAGCAATGATCAGGGCAAAAAAGGATAATATGGCTAATTTTTTGATCAATTTCATATGGTAAACTCCTTTGGATCTTCTGATGATTAATGTTCCATTTAATGGGATGTAAAAGTAACTATTTTTTTCCGAAACCGGAAAACCCTGTTCCATTAATTCCTATATTTGTCCTTGCGATGGTGGTGGCTTTTTTATCGAAAAGCCACCATAATAGGGAATCAGGTGAAAATCCTGAACAGTTCCCGCTGCTGTAATTCCGGCCTCCCGGAGGTTCGTTTTTGGGATACCCGGCCACTGTTCCTGCGATACGGAACGGGAAGGCATTCCCGCTAAGGAAGAAGTCAGAAGACCTGCCATCGGTGTTATGGATCAAAGCTTTCGGGATAAAAGCCTTGAGTAAATTCTCGCAATTTATTCAAAGTCGTTTCCTGAGCGTTTATGGATGGTATTGATCAACGGGTTCAATACCCTGCAGCATGATCAGCCAGCATCGTTAAATTTTGGTTCCCGGCGGCACAGGCCGGATTGTATATACGGCTGTTAGCGGCACGTTGCAAAATGCGGTCCATGGGTGGTTCTGTGGACGGAAAAAGAACAAAAGGGTGAATAAGGCAAATAAACATCTGATGTTGCTTTGTGTATTTCTGACGGGAATACATCAGGGCGTATGCCAGAAAATTCCGGATACGGTCAATCTTCCCGAGCTTATGATCAAAGCCGATGCCCGTCGCGTTCATCCACCGGTTTCGGCCATGAAGATACCACCGGGAATACTTCGTTGGAACATCAGTTCGGACCTGGCAGGGATACTGAACGATAATACTGTTGTATCGGTCAGATCATATGGCCGGGGCGGTTCCGCAAGCATTTCACTAAGAGGGACCATGGCATCCCACACCCGTGTGTTATGGAACGGTGTAAATATTGATTCTCCGTCCCTGGGGCAAAGCGACTTTTCTACAATACCGGTTTTTTTTCAGGATGAGATCGGTATATATTTCGGTACACGGTCCCTTAGCAGGGTGTCGGGAGGATTCGGCGGTGCGATTGCCATTCAAAACCAGCCTTCCTGGAACGATACGCTAACCATTTCAATAAGGTCCATTGCAGGAAGCTTTGAGACCTTTCATGAAATGCTGGACATTCAAGCCGGTAATGAAAAATTCCACGCCAGGACAAGGTTGCTTTACAGCCGGTCGGCCAATAATTTCCCATTCACAAATTACGACCGCCCCGGCAATCCGGAAGAGAAGCAGGAAAATGCAGCGTACTCGGCCATTGGCGGACAACAGGAATTCTATTTTAAACCTGCCCGCAACCAAACCCTGACCGGGATCCTCATGGTTCAGAGGTTTGACAGGAATCTGCCCCCCCTTACGGTCCAGTCTTACGATGGAAAAACTGAAAAACAGGAGGATCTTTTGTTCCGGTCGCTCATTCGCTGGGAAGCCAACGCCCTCACTTCAAGAACAATACGTGTGCAAAGTGGATTTTTATGGAGCAGCAACCAGTACCTGAATGAAAAAGCGGGTATTGATGATCGCAATGTGTATCGCTCGGTGCCCCTTAACCTGGAATTTATAGAGCAACTCCACAAAAACCTGACACTGGTGCTGGGCTCTCAAAATAGCATCCAGCAGCTGGAATCTGAAAATTATGCCGGACCGGTAGGGCATCACATCTTTTCGCTCTCATCTGCATTGCATTACCAAATCGCAACATGGGCCGGCCTCAGGGTTGTTCTTCGTGAAGCGTGGGTACAGGATGGCTTTTCTCCTTTGTTGCCCGGACTGAGTTTCCATGTTAAACCTATGAAAAACCACGGATTTTATATCCGGGGGAACATTGCCGGAAATTACCGGAATCCTTCTGTCAATGACCTGTATTGGTCTTACGATGGCTTCGCAAAAGGAAATCCGGATCTTGATCCTGAAAATGGCTACGCATCCGATGTTTCCCTGGCATATGAATTCATGGGGCCGGATTTAACCATGCAATGGAAACTGACCGGGTATTATAACCGGATCAATGATCTGATACAATGGCAACCCACCGGGAAAACAGGTGATACCTGGATGCCTGAAAATATTAACCGCGTAAATGCTACCGGTATAGAGGCTTCCGGAGATATTTTCTTCAATATGGGTGCTGTCCGGACCACTTCCTTTTTCAGGGGCGCATATACACGAAGCACCTTTGATGATGCCGCCGAAAACCTGCAGGACAAGCAACTGATCTACACACCTTTGTTAAAAGGGAATGCCTTGCTTAAGGGGGAATACCGTGGATATGCATTGTCGTGGAGCATTCTATATTACGGGAAGCGGTATACGGTTGCAGATAACTCAAGGTATTTGCCAGGCTATGGGATTTCGGACCTGTCACTCTCAAAATATATTCAATGGCGCACCATGGAACTGGTCCTTGAATTCAGGGTCAACAATCTGTTCGACAAAGAATACAGGGTGATTTCCAGACATCCCATGCCGGGCAGAAATTATTTATTCACACTATCTTTTACGTTAAAACCGGGAAACCATGAAAAAAATCAGACCTCTATGGATTTTACTCATTGCAATGTTGATCGCAGGCATATCCTGCGATAAGGATGACGAACCCGTTGAAGTGATCACACCGGCAAATTATGTTGGTGGTGAGGGTTTCTTTATTATCAATGAAGGTAATTTCGGACAAGCAAACGGATCGCTTTCTTTTTTTAATCTGGATAACTACAGGCTTTATGAGAATATTTTTCAGTCTGTTAATAACCGGCCCATTGGTGATATACCTTCATTTATGGGCATCCGTGGGAATGTTGGATACATTGTGGTCAACAATTCTGCCGGCATAGAGATCGTTGACCTGAATACGTTTGAATCTTTGCATCATATCGGTGGTTTGGGTTCTCCCCGTGAGATCCTCATATTGAATGATGAGAAAGCGTATGTAACCGACCTTGCACAATCCGGGCTTCATATCCTTGATCTGATCAGCCATACGGTTTTGGGAACGGTTGAACTCGGCAAATCCAGTGAAAACATCATACTGGCGGATCAAAAAGTATTTGTAAGCAACTGGTCCGATTATTACGTCCCCGCAGAAAACAATACGGTTCAGGTCATCGATCCCCTGACCGATACAAAAGTTTCGGAAATACCCGTGACCAAAGAACCAAACAGTATGGTCAGGGATAAGAACGGCAAATTGTGGGTATTGTGCAGCGGCGGGTTTATGGGGGAGGAGGTTCCGGCATTATATCGCATTAATCCCGCCACGCTGGACATAGAAGGGAAAATTGAATTTTCGTCTTCGGATATGGCCCCGTCCAAACTGAATATCAATGCATCCGGCGAAACCCTTTATTACCTGAACGGGCAGATATTCAGGATGTCCATTCAGGCAACAGAAATACCATCCGGCCCTTTCATAGAATATCAGGATGGTGCCCTGTATTCCTTATTTGTTGATCCGGACAATTCCCATATTATTGCTTCCGATGCGATTGATTTTCAGCAACCCGGCAAAGTTTTCATTTACCGGGAAGATGGAAGCCTCATGAAGGAGTTCACGGCAGGCATTATTCCGGGTAGTTTTGCATACAGGCATTAAAAACAAATATCAACCCGGTTTGTTATGTTAGACAACCAAAATAAATCTGTTATGGGTGAGAAAATTATTTGTGATTGGAAAGATGATATGGCTTTCGAAACCGAAGTTAATGGTTTTAAAATAACCCTGGATGCTGATAAAAAAGTAGGGGGGAAAGATCGGGGGCCAAGGCCAAAACCACTGCTTCTGGTATCTCTGGCAGGGTGTACTTCAATGGATGTCAAATCAATACTGACCAAAATGCGGGTGTTTCCCGATTCCTTTCGCACCGAGGCGGAAGGGGAAATGACAGAAGAACATCCCAGGCATTTCCATAAGATCCATTTGCGATATATTTTTAAAGGGAAAGCGCTTCCAGAGGATAAGATTGAAAAAGCGGTAAGTCTGTCCCAAAATAAATATTGTGGTGTGACCACCATGCTGGAAAAAGCTGCAGAAATAACCCACGAGATCATTATCGAATAATCTTCGCAGCACCCGCTGGCATTTTTGTGATCCGTATGATTCCTGCCCGGTGATATTCCGGGGGGCGAACCGTGGTTTTAGCTGCGGATGATTTCCAGGAACTCGCTTAATATCATTGCGGTAGCTCCCCAGATAATGTGATCGCGCACCGCAAAACACCGCACATTCATACGCTGAACATCCCGGGTTTTCACGTAGTTAACCCTGTGCAGTTCACCGGAATAGAACTTATCAAGGGATTCGGTAATGATCATGTCCACTTCTTCTTTCCGGGGGGTAAACTCAGGTTCGGCATCTGTAAATCCCACAACCGGCAGGACCTCAAAGTTGCTGGGTGGGATGAAAAGTTTGCTCAATGTTCCCAGAACCGAAATTTTATCCCTGCAAATGCCGATCTCTTCTTCCGTTTCCCTTAATGCGGTTTCCGTGAGGGATGGATCCGATGGTTCTTTTTTTCCACCGGGAAGGGAAATTTGTCCGCTATGCACACCGTCATAAGTTGCCCTTTTTATAAACACGATGCGGGCCTTGTTCGAAACAGGGAACAGCAGGATTAAAACCGCAGCCTCCCTTGAACGGCTTCCATCCCTGAGAAATTCCGGAAACTTCACACGGGTGGCGGGTGCCATTTTGAGTTGGGCTTTCTCACCCGGCAAGGGCTCCCTGAGTTTTTGATCCAGTGTATGTATGAAATTTCTGAAGTCCATGGGTTGTGATTTTCCCGGGGCTAAAAATATAAAAATGCCCAACTTAACGATAATATTCTTCACAGGAATATAAATTAATTGTAATTTTATCAGATAAAAATAAACCCCTTCAGTCATGGTAAAGGAAAAATCTGCACCATCCGTTGAAAATCAAGAGGTTCTGGAGGATCAAAAGGATCTTGTCCTGTATAACGATGATTACAATACCTTTGATTTTGTGATCGAAGCCCTCATTGAGGTATGTGACCATGATCCGGAGCAGGCTGAACAATGTGCCTGGGTGGCGCATCTTAAGGGCAAATGCGGTGTGAAAAAAGGCACATTTGACGAACTGATACCCTTGAAAACCGAAATGATGAACCGTAAACTTACAGTAGAAATTCAATAATATCGATTATGCACTGGGCGATCATAGGGGTATTGATTCTAATAGGCCTGACCTTTCTTGTTCTGGAGATCCTGGTCATCCCGGGTACGGGAATTGCCGGCATTATTGGATTTGTTCTCATGGCCCTGGGCGTATGGCAGGCATATGAAGTATATGGTTCGGGCGTGGGCCATTTGGTGTTGGGTTTTTCTTTTTTCTTGTCGCTGATGGCCCTGATCTATGCGCTTCGTTCCAAAACATGGAACCGCATTACGCTTAAGGACAGCATTGGCGGTCGTGTCAACCTTGTAGACCTGCAAAAAATACATAAGGGAGACGAAGGAAAAGCCACTTCAAGGCTGGCTCCGATGGGAAAAGCATTTATTGGCGGGGAGTTTTATGAGGTCAGGACAACCGGTGGATACATCGAACAGGGAACAAAAATCATTGTAGAAAAAATAGATGGAAACAAAATATATGTCAAACGTAAAAACCCAGAATAAATGAGCTCACAAGTCATTGTTATTATTGCCATTGGGATAGGCTCCCTTTTTGCCATCTGGCTGATTTTTTATTTCATTCCGGTAGGATTGTGGTTTAAGGCCCTGGTCTCGGGGGTCAGGATATCCTTGCTGCAGCTGGTCTTTATGCGCTGGAGAAAGATACCACCCAATGTGATCGTCAACAGTATGATCTCTGCCACCAAGGCCGGATTAAAGATCGACAGGAATTCCCTGGAGGCACATTATCTTGCGGGGGGGCGTGTTCATAAAGTGGTAAATGCACTGATATCTGCGGATAAAGCGAATATGACCCTGGATTTTCAGACAGCCACGGCCATTGACCTGGCAGGGAGGGATGTCCTTGAAGCCGTTCAGATGTCGGTCAATCCCAAAGTGATCGATACACCTCCTGTTACCGCGGTGGCCAAGGATGGCATTCAGCTGATTGCCAAAGCACGTGTTACCGTCAGGGCCAATATCAAGCAACTTGTTGGCGGGGCCGGTGAAGAAACCGTCCTGGCCAGGGTGGGTGAAGGCGTGGTCTCTTCCATTGGATCTGCCCAATCGCATAAATCCGTACTTGAAAACCCGGATTCCATTTCCCGTGTTGTGCTGGAAAAAGGGCTCGATTCAGGGACAGCCTTTGAGATTTTATCCATAGATATTGCCGATATTGATGTCGGAAGAAATATTGGGGCTGTGCTTCAAATCGACCAGGCCAATGCAGATAAAAACATTGCACAGGCCAAGGCTGAGGAAAGAAGGGCTATGGCCATTGCCAATGAGCAGGAAATGAAAGCCCGTGCTCAGGAAGCCAGGGCCAATGTCATCCAGGCTGAAGCTGAAATACCAAAGGCCATCGCAGAAGCTTTCCGCACCGGAAATCTGGGCATTATGGATTATTACCGTTTCCAGAATATTAAAGCCGATACCCAGATGCGGGAGTCCATTGCCGAACCACCCGCACCACAGCAGAAGAATGAAGACCTGAGTAAGCGTGACAAGGACTCAGACGACAAGAAGAAGAAATCCTGATCTTAATTTTTTATGATTTTTATATACACAGGCTGTCCTGCCCGCAGGTCAGCCTGTTAAATTAGTATAATACCCCGATGATGCCTGGCAAGAAAAAGGACATGCAAGAAATCGCATTCCGGTACAATGAGCTCCTGAGATCTTGCAGCCCATTCGCTACAAAGGAAGAAGCCGGGCTCATACATGAAGCATTTGATTTTGCTGCCGCAGCGCTCAATGAAAAAAAGACCGATTACGGGGAGATGCAGATCAGTCATTGCCTGAAGGTGGCAACCCTGGCATCGGATGACATTGGCCTGGGCCCGTATTCAATCATCGGTGCCCTTCTCCATAATGTTTTCCTGACCACAGGAGTTTCGAGGGAAACCATCCGTGAGCGTTTCGGGCCGGTTGTTCTTTCCCTGGTCGACGGGTATGCGAAAATTTCCAGCCTGCCCACCGGCAAGGTTAGCATACAATCGGAAAAGTTCCGGAAATTGTTCCTGACCGTCGTTGAAGACATCCGGATCATCCTGCTCAAAGTTGCACACCGCCTGTTCGATATGCGTATCCTGGAAAGACTTCCTGAAGCCAAACAGGAAAAAGTATCCAATGAGGTGGAATATCTCTACATCCCCATTTGTCACCGCCTCGGACTCTATAATGTAAAAACAGAGCTGGAAGATATCCTGATGCGCCACCGGCACCGGGATGTCTATGAATTCATCAATGAAAACCTGAGCGCTACACGGGCAAAAAGGGATGTGTATATCCGGGAGTTTTCCGAACCACTGGCTCGTGAACTGATGAAGCAAAACATCCCATGTGATATTGTGGGGCGTTCAAAATCCATTCCGTCCATTTGGGAAAAAATGAAAAAGCAGGATGTCAGCCTCAATGAGGTGTATGATCTGTTTGCTATACGGATCATCGCCAGGTGCAAGCCGGAAGAAGAAAAAGCGATCTGCTGGAAAATATATTCCATCGTTACGAATATTTATCCTCCGAATCCAAAACGCCTGCGTGACTGGATAACCACACCCAAAGCCAGCGGTTATGAGTCACTTCATACCACGGTGAAGGATCCAACGAATAAATGGGTGGAGATACAGATCCGTTCTGAAAGAATGAATGAAATTGCTGAAAAAGGCCAGGCCGCACATTGGCGATACAAAGGCTTCGACCGGAAGGAACTTACCGACGAATGGCTGAACCAGGTGAGGGATATTATAGAGAATCCCGGACAGATCAAGTTCGATGATGCGCCAACGAAAAAAAACCGTCCGCAAAAAGTATATGCATTCACACCCACTGGCGATTTGAAAGAGCTTCAGGCCGGAGCTACGGTGCTGGATTTTGCCTATGAAATACATACCCGTGTCGGGGATAGCTGCAGCGGAGCAAAAGTGAACAATATTCTCGTACCCATCCGGCAACCTTTACACAATGGAGACCGGGTTGAGATCATTACTTCAAAAAACCAGCGTCCAAAACAGGATTGGCTGATGTTTGTAAAAACACCCAAAGCACGGAACAAGATCAAGCGCTCCCTGAAAGAAGAGAAGTTCCGCCAGGCAGAGACCGGCAGCGAAGTTCTGAAACGAAGGTTAAAGAACTGGAAAATACCCTATGAGGACCGTCTGATCAACCACCTGGTGAAGCATTACAAATGTTCTTCCCCGGTCGACCTGTATTCGCTGATCGCCGAGGAAAGGATAGACCTGAATGAAATTAAAAACCTCCTGCTGGCAAAAGACCGGATGAAAGGCAAAAAATCCGCCGTTACCCGGGAAAAAACCGTTGACGAGCCCTCCGCAAAGGATACACCATCGCAGGACATCCTTGTCATCGACAGAAATTTGGATAATGTCAATTATCATTTGGCCAAATGCTGTAATCCGCTGCCCGGTGATCCCGTATTCGGATTCGTGACCATTGGAAAAGGCATTACCATTCACAGGAAAACCTGTCCCAATGCCAGGCGTTTGCTGGAAAAATACGGTTACAGGCGAATCCATGTACAATGGAAAAAATCCGAAGGGATCCCGTCTTTTCAAACCACGATCAAAATTACAGGAGAAGACCGCATCGGTATTTTGGGGGAGATCACTGGCATTATATCCAACGATATGCAGGTCAACATTCTTTCCGTGAAAGTCGATTCACGGAAGGATGTGTTCTCAGGAGAGCTGAAGCTGAACGTGATAGATAATAAACATCTCGGCGAATTGCTTCATAAAATATCCAGGGTCAAAGGCGTGACAAAGGCGAGCCGGCTCGGCACCAGGGGGATAAAATGAGCTGTGCTACCGCAGGCCCGGTCCAGATGCCCTGTGTATTGATTTGCATCCGGGGGCTTTTGTTTTACCATGGACGGTTTTATGTATATGCTTATCACTATATTTGCCCGTATATCCATCAATCTTTTAGTTTATGAAAACAATGATCAAACGCAGGGCCTTCCTTAAAAAAAGCGCAGCGGCAGGTGCGTTTTCAGTACTTGGACTGGCCATGCCAGCCGGTGCGTTTTTCACGGTATTGAAAAAGATTCCGGACATCGCCGTGGCCAAAGGGAAAAATTATTTTTTGTCTGCCCAAAAAGCGGTGAATTTGCTTGGAGGGATGAAAAGCATGATTAAACCCGGGCAAAAAGTGGGATTGCTTATCAATTCGGATTTCACACAGTTGGGCGCCTTCGTGAACCCGGATATTCCTCTGGCAGTCATCGACTTGTGCAATGAGGCGGGGGCCCGGGAAATCGTATGTCTCCAGAAAGTGAAGGATGAATACTGGAAGCGGAGCCGGTTTTACGAAGAAATGCAGGAACAGGTCGCGGAAGTGAAACATGTCGAAGCCAATGTTTTTCCCGCCAAATTTTCTGAAGAACATTATAAAATGGTGGAGAAAATAGCGGGGGCGCGCAAACTGGAAAACGTGGAAGTGATCCGGGAAATCGATAACTGTGATGTATTCATCAATATCCCCATTGCAAAACATCATCCTACAACACTTTATACGGGGGCCATAAAGAACATGATGGGGCTCACCACCCGGAAAACCAATGTTCATATGCACCTGGGGTCCGGTGTTAAGAATGATCCCGAATTTTTGGGCCAGTGCCTGGCCGATATAAATTTATACCGGCGACCGGACCTTGTTGTGGTCGATGCCACCGAATTTATCATCTCGAACGGTCCCGCAGGACCCGGTGAACTGAAAAAACCGGATACGGTCGTTGCCGGCCGCGATATTGTTGCCGTTGACGCTTTATGTGCGACGTATCTTGATTATTCCCCCTACGATATTACCGCAATTATAAAAGCGCATGAGGCCGGTTTGGGAAAAATTGATTACCTTTCCTTGAATATTAAAGAAATCTTTGTGTAAATGATGAAACAAACGGTAACAATTATTGCAGGACTTTGTATGATGGTCATGCCCGGCTGGCTTCCGGCGCAGGACGACCCTGCACTTGATTCCTTGCTCCCGGCTGCTGAAGCGTTGAATGGATTTGAAAATACCGACGGGGTGGAAACCTATCCGGGTGACGAACTCTTTTATCTGATAAACGGAGGGGCGGACCTTTATTTTGAATATGGATTTGAAAAGGCCGTCCGTGCCGGCTATAAAAACCCAGAAGGCAACAGGCTGACGATTGAGATTTATGAGATGTCCGATCCGCAGGCCGCCTATGGAATATACAGCATGCAGCAAATGGAAGACGATATCCCGGATGAAATTGGCGATGAAGGCCAGATCATTTCCAACCATGCAGCATTTATGAAAGACCGGTACGTGGTTAAAATCCATACCGATGTGCCGGAACCGGAAGAGATCCTGGAGAAAGTTGCCCGAAGCATATCCTCAAAGATCGATGTTTCCGGATATAAGCCACTGCTGATCCTTCAGCTCCTTCCTGTTAAAAAGACAGAATTCCCGGTGATCAAATACTTCAGAGGTTTTTTGGGCCTGAGCAATATCTACCAGCTTACCCGTACCAATATTTATGATTTCCGGAACGGCATCGCGGGTTTGTATTCCAATGATCCGGAAATGACTGTGATCATTTTATCGTATGCCGATCAGGAACATGCGTTGATCCAATACGATAAGATCGCCAACAACATGTCTTCACTGGACAAATACAACGATTTTCACCGGCAAAATACAACGCTGACCTGTAAGGACAGGAAACATCATTTCGTTTACGGATCCGTGTATGAAAAGTATAATTTTTTCATTATTTATTCGGGAGCAAACAATGTTGCCGCCACAATTCAGGAAATCAGGGAAAATATAGATCTGATCACCATGTAATATTTATGCCTGGGATTGATCATTTTATTTGATTTTTCCGTATTGGATTGCGTATATTTGTTTTATATAATAACCTAAATATCAGGAATTATGAAGGTACTTAAAAAAATTATCATTTGGATCCTTGTGATCATTGCCATTCTTATCGTCATTGCTTATTTCCTGCCGAAGCAATATTCGGTAGAAAGGAGCATTGTCATTAATGCAGATCGAGAACAGATCTATTTCCAGCTTTGCGATTTCGACAACTGGGAAAACTGGACACCCTGGGGGGAAGCGCTTGATACCACCGCTGTCTATAAGAGTACAGGGGGATGTGATTCAGGCGCCGTCCAACAATGGTCCGGGGATATCACCGGTAACGGAAAAATGGTCATGACCCGTGTCATACCTAACGAACGGATTGAATATGACCTTTCTTTTGAGGGTGGGAAATATGAATCCCATGGCACAATGACCATTGAACCCGAAGGACCGGATTACAAAGTCACATGGACGGATAAAGGGGATCTTGGATACAATCCGGTTGCCCGCTACATGGGGCTGATGATGGAAAACATGCTGGGGCCTGATTTTGAACAGGGCTTGCAAAACCTGAAAGAATATACGGAGAGCCTTCCAGAATTTCCGGAAATTGAAGTGGTTACCGTTGACCCGGTTCCGGCCATCAGCATTACCGATACCGTTGCGGTAAACGAAATCGGCAATAAGATGGGAGAATATTATTCCATGCTCATTGGTTACGCAAGAGACAAACGGACGGCGATCGTGGGCTATCCCTATGCCATTTATTACACATGGAATGGCAATACTACGCTGATGGAAGCAGGCATACCTGTGGAAAAGGAACTTCCTGACCGGTATATGATCAAAGGGACCATGGCACCGGCCGGGAAAGTCGTCAAAGCCACACACATAGGCGCATACGAGGATAAGACAATGACCCATGAAGCCATTTCCCAGTACATTGCGATGAACAATCTGGAGGTGGCCGGTTCGCCCTGGGAAATCTATATTACAGATCCCTCAACCGAACCGGACAGTACAAACTGGGAAACCCTGATCATGTATCCGATCAAATAACAGCAGGTTTGTTATGTTTATCTTTATACTTTTGCCTTCATTGTAAAACAGCGCTCCGCCGCAGGCAAGTTATTACTTAAGCATGTCAATATGTGTGGAAGATACGTTTTGGTCCAGAAGACGGAAGTATTGGAAAAACGCTTCAATGCCAATGTTCCTGAAGGAATAGAGATCAAGCCCTCGTATAATATTTCCCCTGGCCAGTACGCCCCTGTTATCACGAATGAAAACCCCCGGGAAATCCGCCTGTTCCGTTTTGGAATGACGCCGTTCTGGGCCGGTAAACCGTTGTATTTGTTGAATGCCCGCACGGAAGGGGATCATAACAAGGATAATGACCCGGGTTATAAAGGGTTGAAAGGCATCATAACCAAGCCTGCCTTCCGCAAGCCCATCCGGTCACAACGCTGTCTTGTCCCGGCCGATTGCTTTATTGAAGGCACTACCAGCGAAAAGCTCAGTAAGCCTTTTGTGGTTTATCTTCGCAACCGGGAACGGCCGTTTTCTTTTGCCGGCATCTGGGATACCTGGACCAATCGTGAAACCGGTGAAGTGATCAGTTCATTTGCCATCATCACGACCGTTGCCAACGCCTTGCTTCGTAAACTTCCCCATCACCGCTCACCGGTTATCCTGGACCGGAAGCATGAAGCAAAGTGGTTGAGTAATGACCTTTCCCTGGCCGATGCAACCGCATTATTGAAGCCTTTTTCTTCCGGGCGGATGAATGCATACCCGGTATCCCCGGGCATCAAAAACCCGGGGGCAGACCATGCAGGCCTGTTGAAGCCGGTAGGGGAGAGGCTATATCCCGAATACGCGGCAAAGTCTTCCCCTGCCCTGAAACTCCAGGGTATGGGCAGTAATAAAAGACGTGGGGACCCGCTGGACCGGATCTGGAACACATGATCCGTCATTTGCTGCGGGGATCATTCTTCAGCCGAAGTTTGACCAGTTCCCTGGCCTCTATGGAGGGGAACCCGTATTCTTCCACAACAACACCGCGCACCCGGTATACGCCGTCACCCCGGAAAGGGTATCGCTGCAGGGAAGCGGGGAAATGAACTGTATCAAAGAAATCCCCGTTACGGTCAAGGAACGCGGCAAAATGCATGATCTCATTTTTGATTGTCCGGACATACTTGATCGTAATAAGCCAGCCATCGATCTCAATATTCTTGCCGGCACTGTACGGCAGGGAGTTTGCCGTAACCCGTCCGCCCCCTTGCTTTTCCAGCATATCGAAATACGACATGCTCAACGGGAACCCGAGCAATTCAATTTCATCGTAAGCGTTTTCCAGTATATTGTCTTCCATCTGTGGCAGCCGGAAGTTCCGGACCGTGGAACGGAATAAAGAAGGGCCCGGCACGGTTTTTTTACGTTTTCCCAGTATGAGGTGGGCTTCCCAGAGCAAATGTGCCTTGGAGCGGCCGGTAAAACGGAAAGCTCCCATTCTGATCAGGATCACGACCTGTTCGATGCCTGCAGGCACCCGGTCCAAAAAATTCCCAAGTGATTCAAAAGCGCCGGAGGCCGTCCTTTCATGCACGATCCGGTCTGCAAGCTTACGATCCAGGTTCCGGAGATGTACAAATCCGGGAAAAATATCCTTTCCCCGGATCGTGGTCTTATATTCGCTATGGTTTACACAGGGCAACTGTATCCGCCCCCCCCAGCGTTTTGCCTCGTTAAAGTAAACGCCGGGGCCAAAGAACCCCCCGAAATTATTGATCACCGCAACCATGAATTCCAGTGGATAATGGGCCTTCAGGTAAAGGCTCTGGAAGCTTTCCACCGCATAGGAAGCCGAGTGGGCCTTGGAAAATGAGTATCCGGCGAACGACTCGATCTGCCGCCATACTTCGCGTGTGATCGCATCCGGATGGTTGCGCTCCTTGCAATTACGGAAAAACTTGCAAACGATCCGTTCAAATTCCTTCTTCCCCCTGAATTTACCGCTCATGGCGCGGCGCAGCACATCCGAGTCGGCAAGGTCCAGTCCGGCAAAATGATGGCAAACCCTGAGTACATCTTCCTGATAGACCATCACCCCATACGTTTCCTTAAGCTGTTTTTCCATCACGGGATGGATATACGTAAAATCATCCGGGCAATGGTGGCGCCGTATGTATTCCTTCATCATGCCCGATCGGGCCACGCCGGGCCGTATGATGGAACTGGCCGCCACCAGTGTGCGGTAATCGCGGCAACGGAGTTTCTTCAGCAATCCGCGCATGGCCGGGCTTTCTACGTAAAAACAACCGTTGGTTTCACCGGCTTCCAGCAGCTTTTTGACCTTGTGGTCGTTCTTAAAGCGATCCACCTGGTGTACATCCACGTGTATTTCCCGGTTCTTACGGATGATCCGGGCACAGTCGCGGATATGGCCGATGCCCCGTTGGCTCAGGATATCCAGCTTTTCAAAGCCAATGTCCCCGGCGGTGTACATATCCCATTGCGTGGTTGGAAAGCCTTTAGGCGGCAGGTCCAGGGCGGTAAAATTCGTGATGGGTTCCTCAGAGATAATGATGCCCCCGGCATGTATGCTCCGGATATTGGGGAATCCAACCATTCGTTTTGCCAGTGTGTGAATGCGATGCGCAATGGCATGATTGTTAACATGTGACCCGGGATACCGGATCAGCAGGTCGATCTCATTTCCGGGTAGTCCGTATACTTTCCCAAGCTCCCGGTAAATGGACCTTCCCCTGAATGTTGACATGGCCCCAAGCAATGCCGTATGTTGCCGGCCATATCGCTTGAAGATGTACGCCTGCACTTGCTCCCGGTCTGTCCAGGAATAATCGATGTCAAAATCCGGAGGACTGCTGCGCCTGGGGTTAATGAAGCGTTCGAAGTAGAGGTCCAGCTCGATGGGATCAACGTCGGTGATCCTCAGGCAATATGCCACCACGCTGTTGGCCCCGCTGCCCCGGCCGACATGATAAAAGCCCCGTGACATGGAATAGCGTATAATATCCCAGGTGATCAGGAAATAGGCTGCAAACCCCATCCTGAATATGATGTCCAATTCCCTTTTTACCCGTTCTCCCGCTTCCCGGTTGTTTTGTCCGTACCGGTATACCATCCCG
>JAGYMZ010000032.1 GCA_018400295.1 Bacteroidales bacterium
ATAGAATACAGAATCAACAATCTCTTCCTATCTTTGTCCGGAAGAAAATGGGATTATGATCTCTGTTAACGAAATATCGGTGCATTATTCGGGGAATTACCTCTTCCGGGATGTTTCTTTCCAGATTCGGGAGAAGGACCGGATCGGTTTGATCGGCAAGAACGGATCGGGGAAGACCACGCTCTTGCGGGTCATTGCCGGGATGCAGGAGCCGGAAACCGGAGAGGTGGTCGTTCCCTCGGATTTTTCCATTGGATACCTTCCCCAGGAAAGGAAGATCAATAGCCGTAAAACCATCCTGGAAGAAGCCATTACAGCTTTTGCACCCCTATTGAAGCTTAGGGAAAGGATCCGGTGGTTGAATGAGGAGATCGCCACTTCTGAAGATTTTCATTCGGAGCGTTATCAAAAGTTAATCCAGGAACTTGCCGAGGCCAATGAAAAATTCCAGGTCATTGGTGGAGATAAATACCAGGCGGAAACTGAAAAGGTGCTTCTGGGACTGGGGTTTTTGCATAAGGATTTCAACCGCCCTGTGAATACCTTTAGCATGGGATGGCAGATGCGGGTGGAACTGGCCAAAATATTGCTGGCAAAACCGGAACTCATATTGCTGGATGAGCCGACCAATCACCTTGACATTGAATCCCTGCAATGGCTGGAGCAGTTTTTGGGGAATTATCCAGGGGCCGTTTTTATGGTTTCGCACGACCGGGCCTTCCTGGATAATATAACAACGAGGACCATCGAGATATCCGATCAGAAAATATACGATTATAAGGCCAGCTATTCCGGTTACGTTATGATGCGGGAAGAACGGCTGGAGCAACAGCTGGCGATCATGAACAACCAGCAAAAAGAAATTAGGCAGATCGAACGCTTTATTGAGCGGTTTAGGTATAAAAATACCAAAGCAAGGCAGGTGCAATCACGGATCAAAATGCTGGATAAAATGAAAGAGATTGAACCGGATGAGATCGATGCTTCTACCTTTTCTTTTCGTTTCCCACCGGCCCCCAGGGCGGGGAAAGTAGTGGCGGAATCCGCGGGCCTGTCAAAAAGCTACGGTAATAAGCTGGTCCTTGAAAACCTGGATTTCTCCATCATCAAAAACGACCGGATCGCTTTCGTGGGAAAGAACGGCGAAGGAAAAACAACCTTATCCAGGATCCTGGCGGGCAAGCTGGATTACAACGGCGACTTGCGTTACGGTCATAATGTGATCATCGGGTATTACGCCCAGGACCAGTGGGAAATGCTTGATGGGGAGAAAACCCCTTTCGAGACCATCGACGATGTTGCTGTGGGGGATATGCGTACCAGGGTGAGAAGCTTGCTGGGCATGTTCCTCTTTAGCGGTGAGGATGTGGAAAAGAAAGTCAGGGTGCTTTCCGGGGGTGAGAAGTCCAGACTGTCCCTCGCAAAAATGTTGTTAACCCCTGTCAATCTCCTTATCCTGGATGAGCCGACAAACCATTTGGATATGCAGTCCAAGGACATGCTGAAAAATGCCCTGCTGAAATTTGACGGCACGCTGGTGATCGTTTCACACGACCGGGATTTTCTTCAGGGCCTGACCAATAAGGTATACGAATTCCGTAACCGGAGCGTTCATGAACATCTCGGGGATATTTATGATTTCCTGGAAAGGAGAAAACTGAAGGACCTGGAGCAGCTAAACCTGAAAAAGGCGGCAACCGGGAAGTCAGGAAAACGGTCGCACAGCAAAAGCAAGGTCATTTGGGAACGGAGTAAGGCGTTGGAGAAGGAATTACGAAAGACCCGGCAGGGGCTGAAGAGATGTGAGGACGAAATAGAAGCCCTGGAAGCCGATATCCGCCGCATGGACAAGTTGTTGATGGATCCTGAAATGCATGGGAATACCACCGATATGGACAGGGTTTACCTGGAGTATGACCAATTTAAGGGATCCCTGACTGAAAAAATGGAGGAATGGGAACGGTGGCATCTGAAAATGGAAGAGATCGAAGCTGAAAAAAGGGATGTGACGGGATGAATCAATGCTCGCGTTCCATGAGCAATTCTGAAAACGCTTCGGCTGTTTTCTTCCTCTCGCCCGAAACCCCTACCTTATCCAGGGATTGCCTGGCTTTTTGATAATATTCACGCATTAATTTTTCGGTTTCTTCCGGTATTCCCAGCTCACGGAAAATTTGCCTTACTTGCCGGACCTTTTTTCCGGCATCCTTTTCCTTATGTGTGAATGTATGGATCAGCCGTTTCCGGGTTTCCGCATCCGAAAGCTCCAATGACTTCAGGTACAGGTATGTTTTTTTATTTGCCTTGATGTCCCCGCCGGTTTTTTTACCGAATTTCTGTTCATCCCCAAATGCATCCAGCAGGTCATCCTTCAGTTGGAAGGCAATGCCAAGGTTGCTTGCGAAATCGCAGATCCGCTGCTGGTCGGGAAGGGAGGCCCCGGCAACAATGGCACCGGTCTTCATGGCGCAACCCAGCAGCACGGCTGTTTTTAAACGGATCATTTCAAGATAATCCGCGATGCTGACTTCAGGGGCCTTTTCGAAATTCATATCGTATTGCTGTCCTTCGCATACTTCAATCGCTGTTTGGGTGAACGTTTTCAGTACTTCTGGCAGGTGTATTCCGGGGACAGATACCATATGCTTGTATGCCAATGCGAACATGGTGTCGCCCGACAATATGGCCACGTTTCGATCCCATTTTTCGTGGACGGTTTTATTCCCCCTTCGAAGGGGTGCCTGATCCATGATATCGTCATGGATCAGGGTGAAATTGTGAAATATTTCAATGCCAATGGCAGGGGATATGGCTTCATTCAGGTTGCCGTCGAACATTTCGCACGACATGAGGAGCAACAAGGGCCGCATCCTTTTCCCCCCCATGGCCATCGTATAGGCTACCGGTTCGTATAATTCGGGAGGGTTCCCTTCAAAGTGCCCGTTTCTCAGTGCCTCATCAAAAAATATTTTCAGTTCGCTGAATGATTTCATGGCTTAATTCTCCGCCAGGTTTATCAAATAATCTCCGTAGCCACTTTTAAGCAAAGGTTGGGCAATCTCGATAAGCTGTTGCTTATCGATAAATCCCATGCGGTACGCAGTTTCTTCAATACATCCGATCTTAAGGCCCTGGCGGTGCTCAATGACTTCCACGAACTGAGAGGCCTGCATCAGGGATGCAAAAGTTCCCGTATCCAGCCATGCTGTACCCCTGTCCAGGATGCCAACCTTAAGCGCATTCCTCTTGAGGTAATGCTTATTCACATCGGTGATCTCATATTCTCCCCGGGCACTGGGCCTGATCTCTTTGGCAATATTTATCACCGCATTATCGTAAAAATACAATCCCGGAACCGCAAAATTGGATTTGGGTTTGGCGGGCTTTTCCTCTATGGACCTGGCTATGTTATTGTTGTCAAACTCAACCACCCCGTAGCGTTTCGGGTTGGAAACATGATAGGCGAACACAATGCCTCCGTCCGGGTCGCTATATTCCTGAAGAAGATCCTGGAGACCGGTACCGTAAAATATATTGTCCCCGAGAATAAGCGCCACCTTGTCCTGTCCGATGAACTCCTCACCGATCACAAACGCCTGTGCCAGTCCGTTCGGGACTTCCTGGACCGCATAGGAAAATGTACATCCCACACGTTGCCCGTCGCCGAGCAGATCCCTGAAGTTGTCAACATCCTGGGGTGTTGTAATGATCAGGATATCCCGGATACCGGCCATCATCAGCACCGAAAGCGGGTAATAGATCATGGGTTTGTCGTAGACCGGCATCAGTTGTTTGCTGATCGCCTGTGTGATGGGGTAAAGGCGTGTCCCCGATCCGCCTGCCAGTATGATTCCTTTCATAGGTTACAAGATAAGAGATATAATATAAAGATAAAAGGATCGTTTCGTTCAATTTGCGCTCTTTTTTACTTAAATTGCGCAATCACCTGTTGCTCAACCCCCCTCATATCATGCCGACCCTCTCGTATCGATCTCCAGCTCATCCAGGTCAATATCCTCTTCTTCGTCAAAGATCTCAAGCAGGGGTTCTTTAAACGCTTTCGTTGTAATATGCTTGTCCAAAGTTAACAATAAAGATGGCAGAATAAAAAGGTTTGATAACAATGCGATCACCAGGGTGAAGGAGATCAGGTATCCCAGTGCTTCTGTGCCACCAAAGGAAGACAGGATAAAGATGGAAAACCCGAAAAACAGGACCACTGAGGAATAGATCATGCTGTATCCGGTCTCACGCAGGGCTTCCAGTACAGAGTTTTTGATGTTCCAGTTGTTGAACCTGAGCTGAAGCCGGTAGCGGGACAGAAAATGAATGGCATTGTCAACAGAAATACCCAGGGCTATACTGAAGATCAAAATTGTGGATGGTTTTATGGATATTCCAACGAAGCCCATCATGGCTGCGGTCATGATCAAGGGTATGATGTTGGGTACAAGAGAAATCACGATCATTCGGAAGGAGGTGAACAACAGGGCCATGAGGACGGATATGACGGTCAGGGCTAGCAATAAGCTGGAAACCAGATTTTTCATAAGGTATTTGCTGCCTTTCAGGTACACAACACTGGTACCGGTCAATTCAACCGTGTAATCATCCGGGGGGAATATTTTGTCGATTTCCGGCCGGAGGCTGTCGGTGAGCATTTCAATTTCACCGGTACTTACATTGGCCATTTGAATGCTCATCCGTGTAATGCGGTTGGCACTGTCGATAAAAGATTTAAATGTATTATCCGAGGACATGTTCCGGGTATACTGTTTTAATTCCCGCAACTGCGACGGGGGAGGTACAATGAAATATCTGGGGTTTCCACCCCGGTGGGCCTGATATATAAAACTGATGCCGTCAACGATCGATAAGGGCCTGGAAAAGTAACGGCTGTATAAAGAATCTTTGATAAATAAGCGTTGTAGCCTTTTAAGCTTGTATAAGGCCCGGGCATTGTTTTTGAAAAGGCCGTTTTCTTCTTTTGTATCTATGGAAATTTCCAGCGGCATCACCCCTTTAAAATGTTTTTCCATGAACATCAGGTCTTTGTATAATATATGCTTTTTGGAAATATCATCGACGATGTTTCCTGTGGTTTCCAGCCTGGTCATGCCCCATATGCCAATGCCTATGATCATGGCTGCAATTACATAGATCGTGTTCCGGTAGTTCAGGACGATGTGTACAACCTTTGCGATGATGCCCTTGACGGTTTTTCGCTCCAGATGGCCCAGGTGTCTTTCTTTGGGAGGTGGGAGATAACTGAAAACGACAGGAATGAGTATAAGGGTCAGCAAATAGGCTACCAGTATATTGATGGAAGCTACGACACCGAATTCCGTCAGGATTTTGTTCCCTGTGATCGTAAAGGCGGCAAATCCTGCCGCCGTAGTGGCATTGGTTAACAGGTTCGCATTCCCGATCCGCTGCACCACCCGCGACAGGGCTTTGATCTTATTCCGGTGAATGCGGTATTCGGTATGATATTTATTCAGAAGGAAAATACAGTTCTCTACAACGATGACAATTATGAGGGGGGGCAGGATCCCTGTCAGTACGGTAATTTTGTACCCAAGAAGGGAAATGGTCCCCAATACCCAGATCACGGTTATCCCCATGATCAGGATTGGAAAGAAGACTGCCCGGAATGATTTGAAAAACAGCAGCAGGATGATCGATGCAATGATGGCGGCCAGGTAAATGAAAAAGACCAGCTCGTCCTCCAGTGTTTTGGCAGTGACGGTCCGGATGTATGGCAATCCTGAATAATGGATCTTTAAGTTGTATTGTTCCCCGAATTCATCCACCCTGTCTTTAACCTCCTGCAGCAGTGATACCCTTTTCTTTGAATTGAGGATCTTTTTATCCAGGGTTACCATGATCAGTGTTACATCTGAATCGGGGTTATACAGCAGATTTTTGTAAAAAGGCAGGGAAAATATCAATTGCTTCAGGCTGTCCACTTCCTCCTGCGATTGCGGACGTTGCCTGATCAGTGGTTGAAAATCCAGGCGGTTGAGGCTGTCGTTCCGTCTGAGATTGTATATCCTGGCAACCGAGAGCACCTCCTGTACCCCGGAGATCCCTTTGATATCCTCTGTCATATCATACCAGTCGCCGAATTTATCTTTTGTATATAAATTTGTATCCTGTATGCCGATAAACATGACGCTTCCGTCCTCTCCAAACTGTTTTTTAAAATTTTCGTAGGCGATGTAGGTGGAGTCGGTGGAGGGGAGCATTTTGGCTAATTGGTAGGACAACTTCACCTGCATGGCATTGTAAAGCATAAAACCGGTAAGCAGGAAGATGATGACCAGGTTAACCAACCGGTTGCGTAAAATGATCCTGACAATGAAGGTCCACATTGATGCCATCGTGCTTGTGCCTGGGATATTTTATTGCCGTGTAAAAAGAACCACGAAGATAATGGTTTACCGTTAGATAATAAAATTCTGCAGTCCGGTTTCATGATCCTTCCCTGGTTAAAAATTATTATCTTTAGATCTCAGAGCCGGGGGCTTCGGATCCCTGGATCCAGGATGGTATAACGGATCCGGCTTTCAGGGGTGTAACCTGCAGATGGATTGTTATGAAACACAAGGTTTTATTTATTGACGATACGCATCCTGTATTGCGGGAGGAGCTTGAAAAGACAGGCTTTTTATGCGATCATTTCCCCGGATATTCCAGGAAGGATCACCTGAGGATTCTCGATCAATACCAGGGTGTTATTATCCGGGGGAGATTGACCATAGATAAGGAATTCCTGGATCGTGCACCCAACCTTGAATTTATTGGAAGGGTGGGGGCGGGGATGGAAAATATTGATGTATTGTATGCTGAAAAGAAAGGGATCCGATGTTTGAATGCGCCCGAAGGGAACCGTGATGCTCTTGGTGAACATACCCTGGGAATGTTGTTGTGCCTGATGAATAAGATTTGTATGGCCGACAGGGAAGTGCGGAATGGTCTCTGGAAAAGGGAAGAAAACCGCGGAATGGAGATCATGGGGAAAACCATTGGGATCATAGGGTATGGAAATATGGGCAGTGCCTTCGCGCAGAGGCTGAAAGGGTTTGAGGCCAGGGTGTTGGCATATGATAAATACAAAACAGGTTTTGGCAACGATTTCGTCCGGGAATCGGATATGGAAACCCTGTTTGCCGAGACCGATATATTGAGCCTTCATGTTCCGCTTACCGGGGAAACGTATGACATGGTAAATTCTGAATATTTGAATACATTTGCAAAACCTGTTTTTGTGATCAATACGGCACGTGGTAAGGTGCTGAATACAGAGGATCTTGTTGCAAATATTGAAAAAGGCAAGGTGCTGGGGGCCGCTCTTGACGTTCTGGAATATGAATCGCGTTCCTTTGAAAAATTAAACCGGGAAGACCTCCCCGGGGCTTTCCGGTACCTTGTGGATTCCGGCAAGGTTGTGTTGACGCCCCATATAGCCGGCTGGACGCATGAGTCCAGATATAAACTGGCCAGGATCCTGGCGGATAAAATAATAGCGATGGTAACGCAAGAAAAAGTAAGCAAAAAAAACAGAAAGAAACATGGGAAAAAATAAGCTTTTCAAAGGAAAAACATTGGCTATTCTCACAGGCGGGGGAGATACCCCGGCCATTAATTCCAGTATCGAGTCTGTGCGTAACCGGGCCTCCCTCCTTGGTTTTCGTGTGCTTGGGGTCCGTCACGGATGGAAGGGCCTTCTTGACGACGGGGATGTGGTGGACCTTACGCATCAGCCATATAATGGCTGGTATGGCGGGTCGGCTTTACGTTCCAGCCGGACCAATCCGTTCCCTTCCAAAAAAACACCGGAAAACCGTGTGCCTCAGGTCCTGGATAACCTGGACAGGTATAAGATCGATGTGTTGATCACCATCGGGGGCGACGATACGAACGGGGCAGCACGGAGGCTTTATGAAACTGAAGGCATCCCGGTGATCGGTTTCCCCAAAACCATTGATAATGACTTGCGCACCCATACGATGCATACGTACGAAGGCAAGGAAATAGAGGCTGTGCTTTGTCCGGGTTTTCCATCGGCATCAAAAGCCATTGCTGAATATACGGCCAATCTTAAGACGACTGCGGAAAGCCATTCCCGGATCATCGTTCTGGAGGTTATGGGAAGGAATGCCGGATGGCTGGCGGGATCTGCGCTTTTTGGAGGGGCCAGCATGGGATTGGTACCCGAATTCGAGATCACCAAAGAACGGAAGGATGTGTTTTTTGAAACCGTCAAAGAAGTATACATGAATTCACCGAAGCGGTCACTGATCATTCCGGTTTCGGAAGGCGTACGCTGGTACGATGAGAAAAGGGGCAAGGTGGATGTGGTTTACGCTTCTTCGGAAGTCGATGAATACGGCCACCCCAGGTTCGGAGGGATCAGCGGTGTTATCGCTTCGGAGATATCCAAACGGCTCAAAATTGAGGCCCGTGCCCAGATAACGGGATATTACGCGCGCTCCGGGAATTGCCGCCGTTACGATCGCAGGCTTACCAGTACCCTGGCCGATAAAGTGGTTGACCTTTTGCTCCGGGAAGAATTCGGCCAGATGCCCGTGATCCGTAAAATGGTCCCGTATCAGGAACTGGAAGAGTTTAATGCCGGCAGCATCGATATGGGCCGTATCGGTAATAAATCGCTCCCCAAGGAGTATTATGATATCGATGGTTTTAATTTTTCAGACGCATACATCGATTTCCTGTCAAAGATCCTCAAACGTATGCGGTACGAAGACTTTGAATATGATTTCCCGGTTGTGCTGCCCGAGGACATGAAGTAGCAGGGGCCGAAAATCCCACGGGCTATGATGATCATGCCTGCCTGATCACAACCGGCAGGCAGCATTGAAAATTCTTTCCTTTTCCTGGGTATAAATTCCGGTTTTGGGTATCAATAATTGGGGGGACATTTTACCGCCCCCTTTTTAGTGATGAACCCCAAAACCCTACACACCTATGAAAAATGTGCTTTTTTGCGTTTTGCTCTTTGCATTTTTACGTGGCCCCGGGCTGGTCTGCCCGGCCCAAAACACGAGCCCTGAAGACAACCGGCCGCCGGCCCGGGATGAGGCGCAGCTCATCATATCGGAGGTCGGTGACCCCATGGATTATTACAAGGGCCGTTTCGTCGAACTGTATAACACCGGAACGGATACCATCGACTTTGATTCCGCTGTCTGGTTCCTTTGCCGGCAGGCCAATGGCAGTAGTTGGTCTGATGTGCAGCTTACCGGAACCCTGCCTCCGGCAAATACATACGTGATCGGATACAATGTAAATTATTTCATGTCTGCCTATGGCTTTCCACCCGATCTTTCCAGCGGCATCATTACAGGCAACGGCGATGATGGCTATTTCCTTTTCAGGGACGGCGACCACGCTGACGGCCAACTTTTCGATGCCTATGGTGAAATAAACCAGGATGGTACCGGTACGGACTGGGAATACCTGGATGCCAAAGCCACGCGCATATATTCTTCTGTTTATCCGGATACAGCCTGGATGTCCGGATCCTGGGCGGTTACTGCCGGTTCCGGCGTAATGGACATGACCCCCGGGGTGCACCGTGTGGAGATCACCTGGACTGGTATTGCGTCCGGGGGATGGAACGATACCAGCAATTGGATCTTTCCCGGAGGACAAGCTTTTTTGCCGGATGCATCCTGTAATGTTACTGTTCCCTCCAATACACCGGACCAACCCGTACTTTCGGATCCGGCATATTGCCATGACCTGGTTTTTGAGTCGGATACGCTGTCCTCTGCATCGATCTTCGGGGATGAATACCTTGAAGTATATGGTACGGTAAAGGTAAAGGTATTCCTGACCGGGGGAGCCGGGGTCTCACGGGATGATCCGGAGGCTGTATATCATTTTGTTTCTTCTCCCATGACTTCCTGCCGGGCCATCGATGTGTTCCCCGCTACTGCCTATGTTAGGATGTGGGATGAACCGGGGCAATTCTGGGGGAACCTCACCGGCCAGGATTCTTTATATTCCGGAAATGGTTATTCCTGCTGGCTCCAGGATGGGGACACCACCATTTCTTTTGAGGGGGACCTGGTGCAGGATAACGTAACGCCTGATCTTTCCTTTACCACTGCAGGCACACCGGATCCGGACCTTAACGGGTATAACCTTGTGGGCAACCCTTTTATTTGTGGCATAGACTGGGACGAGGGATCCTGGGTCAAGACCGGGCTGGATGCCAGCATTGCAGTCTGGAGTGAACACAATGGCGGATATATCTACTGGAACGGTACCACCGGTGGAATAACAGGTGGCGTGATCCCGCCCTGTCAGGCTTTTTTTGTAAGGGCCAATACCGCATCCCCATCCCTTACGATACCGCTTGATTCAAAAACCCTGACAACGGATCCTGTGTATAAAGATGAAGCGGCGGACTTGCTGGTGCTTCATGTCCGGGGGAACAACGGTTATGCGGATGCTGCCTATATTCATTTCCGGGGGAATGCCACGGTTGCATACGATACGGAATTCGATGCATTAAAGCTGAGCGGGCTTGAACATGCCCCCATGGTATATACCCGTTCTGAAGGAGGTGAAAGACTGGCCATTAATTCATTTCCGGTGGGGTCGGAAAACCAGCAACTGGAAGTGGAATTTGAATCGGGCTTTGATGGGTGTTTTGACATGGAACCAACAGGGGTGGGGAATTTTGATCCGGGGACCGGCATTTTTTTGGAAGATCTGTTTACCGGAGAGATCATGGACCTGAGGGAAACGGAAAAATACAGTTTTGATCATACACCGGGCAATCCTTTGAAACGCTTCCTGTTGAGCTTCACCGGCCTGACCGGTACCGGCGGGACCGGTATGCGCATTGACCGGATGCATGTTTGCAACAACCGCGTCCTCATACCGGATGCTCCCGGTAATGGCAGATTGCAACTTTTTGATATGGGCGGACGGCTGATCCGGCAGTACAGGGTCCTTCCGGGTGATAACCGGATCGACCTGCAGGCTGATGGAGGGATATACATACTCCGGTTGGTATTCAAAGGAAGTATGCAAAGTAAAAAAGTGATCATTAATTAATAACTGTTGAAAACGATATGAAAAAATATACATTGATCTCATCTCTGGTTTTTACACTCATCCTGTCGTGTTTCATGATGACCCTTTATGCACAGCCCCATCCCGGGTATAACGGAGACGGTTCCGGGCCGGGTGGCGGGCCCATCGGCGGGGGTGCCCCCATCGGGGAAGGCCTGGCTATACTGGCGGCCCTGGGGGCAGGTTACGGGTTGAAGAAAATTTACGAAAACAGGAAAAGGCTGGATGAATAAGTTGCCGGGGTTACTGTAATACAAGCTGGAAGGTATTCCGGCTTCGCTGCTCCAGGAATACTTTCCGGTTGTTTGTTAATTCCTGTATCACTTCCTGGGTGTAATGCCTTACCGTTATAAGGTCCAGTCCGGAATTATAGCGGACAATAAAACCCTCCGAAAGATCCTGCAGCAACGCCCCGGATTTTGCATCATCATCGATGCAAATGGAAAAGCTCAGGGCGGAATTGTGCATAATATTGGCTTTAACATTATGCCGGGCCAGGATGCCGAAAATAACATGCAGATTATCTTCGGCAATAAAGGAGTAATCCCTGGGCGATATGGAGATCAGTAATTGCTGGAATTTGAAGATGTAAAAAGGTGTATTCATCTGTACCGTATCTTCACAAATGATGGTCCCGGCCCCTTCAGGATCCAGGAAAGACTTGATGATCAGAGGTATCTTCTTATTCTGAAGGGGTTTTATGGTTTTCGGGTGTATGACCTTGGCCCCGTAAAAAGAAAGCTCAATGGCTTCCCAGTAGGAAATACGGGGTATCATTTCCGTGTGGGGCCATATTTTGGGGTCTGCGTTGAGCAGTCCGGGAACATCTTTCCAAACGACACAACGGTTTGCATTTAAAAGGTAAGCCAAAATGGAAGCGGTGTAGTCTGAGCCTTCCCTGCCCAGGGTCATGGGCTTTCCATCTACCGTGCCGGAAATGAACCCCGGTAACAAGACGGGGGTATTTTCCCGGATGAGGGGTGTGATCCTTTCCCGGATCCTTTTTCCGGTGAGGTCCCAATTCACGGTTGCATCGCGGTGTGGCGGACCGGTTATGATGATGTCCCGGGCATCCATCCACCGATGGTTAAATCCTTTCATTTCCAGATATCCCGATACTATCCGGGTGGATAACAATTCACCATAGGGTATGATCCGGTCATACACTTCGTCATAGGGCGTTTTTTCTCCGGGGGATGGTTTTGAAAGGTATTCTTCAAGCTCGTTGAGGCATTGGATGACCGGCCCTGAGTAAGGACTGTGTTGATCTTCAAAAAGGTCCTTTACGATCCAGACATGAAATGATTTGATCTTTTGAAAAAGTTCCGGTGTATCCGGTTTGCCCAGGTAATAGGAATACGCCAATTCTTCCAGGGCATTGGTTGTTTTGTCCATGGCAGACAAGACGATCAGCAGGGGCGCCTCCCCCTGCCGGTTGAGGATGTGTTCCATATTCCTGACGGCTTCCGCATTTTTAACGGAAGCCCCGCCGAATTTGAATAGGATTGTTTTTTGTTCCTGCATGAAGCAATAGCAATGATCACTTATTATACGCAAAAGTAATACTTTTGCAGAACAAATGCGTTTGGGGGTATAAGCAGTGAAGAAAGAAGAATTGCATAATTTGTTCGCTTCGGGTGAAGGCGTTGAAAAATTGGTCAGCCATTTGAAGGATGGGGGCGGCAAGCACCTGAAGGTACAGGGCCTGATCGGTTCTGCAAGGGCCGTGGTGTGTTCGGCTGTGCTTGGACCGGTTGGCGGGACTCATATATACATTTTGAACGATAAGGAAACGGCTGCATATTTTTTTAACGACATGGAATCCTTGTTCGGAGAAATGGGAGCGGTTTTTGCCAGGAAGAAGGTCCTGTTTTTCCCATCCTCTTATAAACGCCCATTCGAGCCTCATGTTCAGGATAAGTCCAATACCCTTGCAAGGAGCGAAGTGTTTAACCGCCTGGCCGGGGCAGCCAGGAAAAAGATCGTGGTTACATATCCGGAAGCCCTGTGCGAAAAGATCATAACACGCCGGTATCTATCAAAGAACACCATACATCTGAATGTTGGCGAAGAAATATCCCTGGATTTCATCATTGATGTACTGAACGGGTATGGTTTTGAAAGGCAGGACTTTGTAGTGCAGCCTGGACAATTTTCTGTCAGGGGAGGGATTGTTGATGTATTTTCCTATTCCAATGATTATCCTTTCCGGATAGAATTTTTCGGGGACGATGTAGAGTCGATCCGCACTTTTGATCCTGCCAGCCAGCTTTCACGGGAAAAATTCAACCGGATCCGGATACTTCCCGACATACACAGCCAAAACATCCGTGATAAAGAAGATTCCCTTCTGTCGTTCATATCCGGTGGATCCGTTGTCTGGATTGAGGATATCCAGTTGATGCTGGATAAAATTGCCGAAGCGTATGAGAAGGCGTATGCATCCTTTGTGCAGGCCGGCCCGGAAGAGGAAGCACTTCATGCACCCGGGAATTTTATTTCTGGCGACCGGATTATGCAGGACATGCGTAATCACAGGCTTGTTGAGTTCGGCAAGCAGTTTACAAGGTCCGGGGCGGCTGTGATAAGATTCAAGCAAAGTCCGCAGCCTTCTTTTAACAAGAATTTTCAACTGCTGATCCAGGATTTGAATAAAAATTCAAAGAATGCAATAAAGAATGTAATCTTATCCGACAATCCAAAACAACTGGAGCGATTGTATGCCATTTTTGAGGATGTGCAGCTGAAGACGGCCATGCAGGTGAATTTTGACTTCGATACCATGAATATATCCCTGCATGAGGGTTTTATAGACAAAGAACTGAAGCTGGCCTGTTATACCGACCATCAGATCTTCGAGCGGTATCACCGTTTTTATTTGAAAGATTCGTTTACCCGTAAAGAAGCCATCACCCTCAAGGAGCTGAACGATTTGCAGCCCGGGGATTATGTTACGCATATCGATCATGGTGTCGGGCGCTTTGACGGGCTGGAGAAAATTGACAACAACGGCAAGGAACAGGAAGCGATAAGACTGATCTATAAGAACAGCGATATCCTCTATGTATCCATTCATTCCCTTCACCGGATCGCCAAGTATGTTGGCCGGGAGGGAAGCATTCCCCGGCTTGACCGCTTGGGTTCCAATGCATGGAACAGGCTGAAGAACAAAACGAAAAAGAAGGTTAAGGACATTGCCAAGGAGTTGATTGCATTGTATGCCCGAAGAAAAGCAAGTGAAGGATTTGGTTTCTCACCCGATACATATATGCAGAATGAATTGGAAGCCTCGTTTATTTACGAGGATACTCCCGATCAGATCAAGGCGACACAGGATGTCAAAAGCGATATGGAAAAACCTTATCCGATGGACCGGCTGATATGCGGGGATGTTGGTTTTGGAAAGACAGAGGTGGCCATACGGGCTGCCTTTAAATCGGTATCGGACAGCAAACAGGTTGCGGTCCTTGTGCCTACAACGATCCTGGCCCTGCAGCATTACCATACGTTCCGGGAACGGCTGAAAACGTTTCCCTGCACCGTGGATTTTATCAACCGGTTCAAATCCGCCAAAAAGCAAAAAGAAACCCTGAAAAGCGTTTCGGAAGGGACCATCGATATCATTATAGGCACCCACCGCCTGATCAGTAAGGATGTGAAATTCCGGGATCTTGGGTTGCTCATCCTGGATGAAGAACAGAAATTCGGTGTTTCGGCCAAAGAACGGCTGAAGGAATTCAAGGTAAATGTGGATACGCTCACACTGACAGCAACACCAATACCCAGAACCCTGCAATTCTCCCTGATGGGTGCCCGTGACCTTTCCATCATCAATACCCCTCCTCCGAACCGGTATCCCGTGCAAACCGAAATAAGCAGTTTTAATGAAGAAGTGATACGGGAAGCGATTTATTATGAGATAGCGCGTGGGGGTCAGATCTTTTTCCTGCATAACCGTGTGCAAAATATCGGGGAGGTGGAACAGGTCCTGCACCGCTTTTGTCCGGATATTAAAATAGCCGTTGCCCACGGGCAGCTTGAAGGCCGGCATCTGGAGAAGGTCATGATGGATTTTATCAACCAACAGTACGATCTGTTATTGGCAACAACCATCATAGAATCCGGGTTGGACATACCCAATGTGAATACGATCATTATCAATGATGCCCATAATTTTGGTTTGAGTGATCTTCATCAGTTGCGGGGCAGGGTTGGCCGGACCAACAAAAAAGCATTTTGTTATTTGCTGGCTCCCCCGTTGTCCATAGTAACACCGGAAGCCCGTAAACGCCTTAAGGCTGTGGAAGAATTTTCGGATCTGGGCAGCGGATTTAATATTGCCATGCGCGATCTGGATATCAGGGGCGCAGGGAACATTTTGGGTGCCGAGCAGAGCGGGTTTATCTCTGAGATCGGTTTTGAGATGTATCATAAGATCCTGAATGAGGCGATCAACGAATTGAAGGAAACGGAATTCAAAGGGTTCTTCAAGGATGAAGAGAAAAGGAAAGCATTTGTTTCCGAGTGCCAGATCGAAACGGATATGGAGCTGATGATACCCGATCACTATATTACGAACATAACCGAACGGCTCAGTCTGTACCGTAGTCTTGACAACATGACCTCGGAAGCAGAACTAGACCAGTTCAGGATGGAACTTTCCGATCGCTTCGGTCCTGTACCGGAACAGGTGGAAGGATTGATGGATGCCATCAGGCTGAGATGGCTGGCCAGAAAAGGGGGATTTGAAAAGATATTTCTTAAAAAGAACAGAATGATCGTACACTTTGTCCGTGACCAGGATTCGGAATATTACCGGTCGGGCATTTTTACAAGCATCCTGAAATACGTCCAGAACCATCCAAAAAAGTGCCTTATGAAAGAAAAACCTGGTCACCTGACCATGACGGTGGTTAGCATAAGCACAGTCCGGGAGGCCATTGAAGAGATCAAAAAGATGCTGGGACCGGATCAGTCCCCAACCTTTTTTATGAGCAGTACATAAACGGGGAAATGATCACTGTATCCGCTCAGGTAAACTCCCCCGCCGAAAGTTCTCAGCGGGTATCCTTTGTACCTTCCATTTTTCTGTATGAGATAATCTTTTTTGTAAACAAAGGGCTTGAACAGGGTGTAATTATCCATTTCCTCACCGCTAAGGGATTCAGAGAGAATGATCATATCAAAGAGGTTCCATACATCCCGGTAAGCAAGGGTTCCGATACCTGTTTCGTGCATACGCTCATAAGGGTTATACAAATCGCCCGGATTCAGGTCCTGCCGTTCTCCTTTTACATTCAAATGCTTTTTGATGCTCGGATCTTTGGGATCATCATTCAAATCTCCCATAATTATGATTTTTGCACCGGATTGCATTTGCTGCAGGGAATCAACGATGTGGCGGCTTAATTGTGCTGCCGCGATCCTGCGGGGCATGGACCGGGCTTCTCCGCCTCTCCTGGAAGGCCAGTGATTTACGAGGATATGTACGGTATCCTGATCCAGTATTCCTGAAACCAGTAATTGGTCCCTTGTTTTGAAATTATCAAGGCCGGGAATGGTCAGGGTATATGTTTTAATGTTCAGGGGTTGGAAGTATTTCGGCTGATAGATCAACGCATTATCTATCCCCCGGTAATCTGGTGATTCCCGGTGAATAACCTTATAGTTGCGATCGATAAGCTCCGGGGTTTGGATCAGTTCCCGGACCACATGATCATTCTCAACTTCCGAAAGTCCAAGGATGGCTGCTCCGTCGGGCGTAATGTCCGTCCCCAGCTCACTGATCACCCGTGCCAAATTCGCGATTTTTTCCCTGAAGCGTGATCCGGTCCAGGCGTTTGCTCCGCCGGGCGTGAAGGCATCGTCGTTTTTTTTGGGATCATCGATCGTATCGAACAGGTTTTCCAGATTGTAAAATCCAACGCACACAATGCGGTATGCATGCTGATCATTTTGGGCCTGATTGCTGAAAGATAATATCATCAGCAAAATAAGGGCCGGGATAGATTTTATCATGGCGGTATTTTTTGAATTACGGGTAAAGGGTTCACTTTCCTGTGGCAAAGATATGGTTATTTGCACAATGAATATTCCATATACAACATCCTGTTTTTGAAGCATTGGAAGATCGGCAGTTTTATTTTGTTTTTTTTGCAAATTGCCGGAATATGCCATGAATTATTTATTTTTGCTGGAGAGAAGCATTCAACCATTCATCAAAATCATGGCATGAAAAGCACTTATCCCGTTTTATTCCTGTTATTGTTGTTTTTTTTATTCCTCGCTCACCAAGCACATGCGCAACAGGACACGACCATTTCTGAAGATGAAAGCACCCCCCTGCCGGTTTTTAACCTTACCCCGGAAGAAATTTCGGAATATGGTGAAAGCCAGGATATCAGCGGCTTATTGCAGTCATCCAGGGACATTTTTATTTCCACGGCAGGATATACCTTCGGACCTGCCCGTTACCGCATGCGTGGATACGACTCAGAAAATACGGCCGTTCTTATCAATGGGGTCCTGGTAAATGATGTTGAGTCCGGAAGGGCTTACTGGGCTGCCTGGGGGGGATTGAACGATGCACTCAGGAATCAGGAGATTAATCCGGGGATATCCCCATCCTCCATGACGTATGGGGGTATCGGAGGGATCACCAACATAGAGACCCGGGCATCTTCTTATCCCAGGGGGGTTAAGTTTTCCTATGCCATGTCAAACCGTACCTACACAAATCGTATGATGTTCCTGGCGGCTACCGGCGAGATGGAGAATGGATGGTCGGTCGTGGCATCCGGATCCCGTCGCTGGGCGCAGGAAGGTTATGTGGAGGGGACTTTTTATGATGCCTGGAGCTATTTTCTTTCCGTAGAGAAAAAAATATCCGGAGCGCATAGCCTGGGTCTGATCGGGTACGCGTCACCAAACAAAAGAGGGATGTCCGGGTTGGCTGTGCAGGAAGCATATGATTTGACCGGGACCAATTTTTATAATCCTTACTGGGGCTTTCAGAATGGAGATAAAAGAAATTCACGGATAGCCAATTATCATCAGCCCATGTTTATGCTCTCGCATTACTGGAATATGAGCGAAAGGGCAAAACTAACCACTTCAGTGTATAATAATTTCGGCCGTGGTGGGTCTACGGCTCTTAATTGGGTGGAAACCGGTGATCCAAGGCCGGATTATTACCGGAACCTTCCCGGATACCAGTATGATGAAGGGAACTATGACGCCTACCGGTATCTCAGGTCACAATGGATGAATAATGAAGATTTCCGGCAGATCAACTGGGATAACATGTATTTTGCCAACAGCAAGTTCCTTTACACGGTGGACAATGTGAATGGTGAAGAAGGAAACGATGTAACGGGCCTTCGTTCGAAATACATTGTCGAACAGCGCAGGCACGATAAAAACCAGTTTGGCCTGGTCTCGACATATACGCTGAACCGGAATGAGCATGCAGACCTGTCGGCGGGATTGAATCTTACACTTTATAAGGGATATCATTTTAACGTTGTTGATGATCTTCTGGGAGGGGATTTCTGGCTGGATATAGACAAATATGCCGACCAGGAACCTTTTGTAATTACCAGCGAGGCTCAGAGTGATCTCCGGAACCCGAACCGGATCGTTAAGGAAGGAGACCGGTATGCCCATGATTATACCTCCAATGTGCATACATACAGCGGGTATGTCCAGGAAGAATACACCTATAGCAAAGTGGATTTTTACTGGGGGTTTTCGCTTTCACAGACTACATTCTGGCGGACAGGACACATGCAGAATGGCCGTTTCCCCGAACATTCCTACGGTGATTCCGAAAAACAAAAATTTACCAACTACGGGATCAAGGGCGGGGTCACCTATAAAGTGAACGGGAAGAATTTTATTTCCGGGAATGGTGCGTATCTGACCCGGGCACCCTTTTTCAGGGATTCGTATATTTCACCCAGGACCCGGGATTTTGTGGTTGATCCCCTGAGAAGTGAAAAGATATTGTCGGGCGATCTCAGCTTCATACACCGTTCGGATTACCTCCGGTCGCGGATCTCGATATATTATGCCAGTTTTAGGGATGAAACATGGGCGAGGAGCTTTTATCATGAAGACTTAAACACTTTTGTAAATTATTTGATGACCGGTGTGGATAAAGTCAATACAGGCATAGAACTGGGTGCGGAAGCAAACATTACTACATCCCTGAGTTTGCTGGGTGTTTTTGGAACCGGCCGGTATTTATACGATTCCAGGCCGGATGTTACCATTGCCCGCGATAACGATGAAATGATCATTGTAGACGATGAAAATGCATACCTGAAAAATTATTACCAGGGTGGAATGCCCCAGACAGTTGCATCGCTGGGCCTGAAATATAATTCTTCCAGGTATTGGTTTGCACAAGTCAAGGTCAATTATTTTGATGATATATATTTATCGTTAAATCCTGCCAGGAGGACTGAGGGAGCGGTTGCCGGACTTTCGGCCGATGATATCCGTACCCGGCAGGTACTGAACCAGGAAAAACTCCCGGAAGCCTTTACCCTGGATGCTTTTGGCGGGAAATCCTGGAAGATAAAAGACAATTATTACCTCGGGTTTACCCTGAGCATTAACAATATTCTGGACAAAACGGATTTCCGTACCGGAGGGTACGAGCAATACCGTTTCGATCCGGACAACATCAGCAAATTCCCGCCCAAGTATTTTTATTACTATGGCCGGACGTATTACGTAAATGTATATTTCAGATTTCGTTAAAAAATTGCATGTTCGCAAGAAAACTAAAAAATATGAAGTCAATCGCCAGATTATTCGCCCTGATTTTCGCAACGATATTGGTTACCCAATGCGTCAAAGAAGAATTTGACAAACCGCCCATAGGACAGATACCCGTAGGGACAGTTTTGGATATCGCTGAACTGCGGCAAATATTTGCCGACAGCGGTGAATACAGGTTTGAAAAGGACTATTCGGTATATGCTACCGTTACCATGGATGAAAGTACCGGCAATATATTCCGAAGTGCATACATCCAGGATACTTCCGGGGGCATTAATCTTTATTTAAAGGAACCCGGTGGTCTCAGGATCGGGGATTTGATACGGGTGTATCTGAAAGGTTGCCTCCTTTCCGATTATAATGGATTGAACCAGATCGCAGACGTGCATAATGATTCGAACATCATCATCCGGGCCACTGAGGAGTATGTTTCCCCACGGATCATGACGATCCCCGGGATACTGGGCGGGGGATACCAGGCACAACTGATACGTTTGGAAAATGTGCAGTTTAAGAACTCCGAGTTGGGCAAGACGTATGCCGATCCGTCCGGACCGGCCAATCGCATCCTGGAGGATTGTGACGGCAATGAGATCATTGTGCGTACCAGCGATTATGCCAGTTTTGCTGAGGATACCCTGCCCCGTGGCAATGGTTCGTTGATCGCTGTTGTGAGCCAGTATGCCGAAACCTGGCAATTGCTTATCCGTACCACCCTGGAAGTCAACCTGGATGGTGAACGTTGCGGCGGCGGTGGTGGTGGTCTTGAACAGATCAGTATATCCGATGTGCGGGATATGTATTCCGGCAGTCTTATGAACCTGCCCTCCGGCAAAAAGATCATCGGTGTCATCACTTCAGATAAGGAACACAATAACCTCCCGGGTTCCAATGCCTTTATTCAGGAAACATCGGGTGAAGGCATAGCCGTGCGGTTTACCAATTGGCATGATCTGCCCATGGGGGCGCTGGTCGAGATCGATGTTTCCGGACTGGAATTGTCGGAGTTTAAAGGATTGCTGCAGATCAACGAGATCCCTCCCGACCGGGCAACAATTACCGGTACGGGAACCATGCCTGCCCCGGTGGAGATAAGCATTGGTGACCTGCTTGCAGATTATGAGAATTATGAGGCGATGCTTGTGCAACTTTCCGATGTCCAGATCAGCAGTCCAGGCGGCTATACGACCTATAAATGGACGACTGTATTGGACGACGGCACGGGTGAAATAAATATGTATACATATGAATATGCTGATTTTGCCGATGAATCATTCCCAACGGAAACCGTTACGGTTACCGGGATAGCATCTTATTATGATGATCCGCAGATATCCATCCGCAACCTTAGTGATGTTGAAGAAACCGGTGGTGGCGGAGGCGGTTCCGTGACTTCCCTGGATGAAGATTTTGAGGATCAGGCCAACAATGTGGATATTGATATCGATGGTTGGCTCAATGTGGCAATCAAGGGTACCCGTCTGTGGCGGGGGAAGGAATTCAGCGGGAACACCTATGCGCAGGCCACCTCATATAATGGTGGTGAAGAGAATGTTTGCTGGCTGATCACTCCTTCCATCGACCTGGATGCTATGGCTTCACCCAAGCTGGAATTCGAGACTGCTTATGCCTTTTGGGAGCACGATGGCCTGAGTGTATATGTTTCGACGGATTTCGACGGAACCAATGTGGAGGTTGCAACCTGGACGGTGCTGAATGCAGATATTGCCGGATC
Organism: Bacteroidales bacterium; assembly: GCA_018400295.1. Taxonomy (GTDB): domain Bacteria; phylum Bacteroidota; class Bacteroidia; order Bacteroidales; family B18-G4; genus M55B132. Next base: position 21,635 of record JAGYMZ010000032.1, read on the forward strand.
CACAGATCCGGAGCATGCCTGGATACCCTCCGGCGTGATCGACTTGTCGTCTTATTCCGGGACGGGCTATATCGGGTTTAAATATGAGGGTAACGATATTGCCGGATTGACAACTTCGTACCGGGTCGATAATGTTCGGCTTTATGAATAATAAAATAAGCAAACATGTTGTATGTATATGATCAAATAAAGCATGGTTTGCTGCGTTAAAAGGTAATAATGATTTTTGTCTCATTGCGATGCGCTCTTTTCGTTGCATAAATTTTACGACGTGACCGATAGTTTAGTAATCATTCCAACCTATAACGAAAAAGACAATGTTGAAAGGATTATCCGGAAAGTCTTTTCGTTGGACCGTGCGTTTCATGTACTTATTGTGGAGGATAATTCACCTGACGGAACAGCCGGGATTGTAAAGCGGTTGATGGAGGAATTTCCTGACCGTCTTTTTATTGAAGAAAGAAAAGGAAAACTTGGCCTGGGAACGGCATATATACATGGGTTCAAATGGGCCCTGGATAAAGGATATGAGTATATATTTGAAATGGATGCCGACTTTTCACACAACCCCGGCGACCTTCCCCGTTTGCGTGATGCATGTGCAGCAGAAGGAGCCGATGTATCGGTTGGATCAAGATATGTTAAGGGGATTAACGTGGTTAACTGGCCCATGGGCCGGATACTGATGTCTTACCTTGCATCTATGTATGTACGCATGATCACCGGGATACATATAAAAGACACCACTGCCGGATTCGTCTGCTATAAAAGAAAAGTTCTGGAACGTATCAACCTCGACAAGATCCGTTTTATCGGATATGCTTTCCAGATTGAGATGAAATACACTTCCTGGAAACTTGGATTCAGAATTGTTGAGGTCCCGATTATTTTTACGGACCGTACGGAAGGTGAATCTAAAATGAGCACCTCCATTTTCAGGGAAGCCATTATTGGTGTGATCAGTATGCGACTGCGAAGCATACGGAAAATTCACAAGCCGGAATAATCTCATTGCCCTGCTTTTTTGTATTTTAGTTTTTTACACCAACATTATGAAAGAGACCAGGAGTTATCAAATACGGGATGCCCGGATCGTCAATGAGGGTGAAATTTTCGAAGGCGGCTTGTTGATCCGGAACGGCATTATTGAAAGGGTATACAGGGATGAAGATGAATATGAGAATGAAGCCCTGCCAGATGATTTGGTGGTCATACATGCCAGGGGAAAACACCTTCTACCGGGTGTGATCGATGATCAGGTCCATTTCAGGGAGCCGGGTTTAACCCATAAAGCCGATATTTTTACCGAAAGCAGGGCAGCCATTGCAGGTGGCGTGACTTCTTTTATGGATATGCCCAATACCCAGCCTGAAACACTGACCCAGGAACTGCTTGAAAAGAAATATGCCCTGGCCGCTGATCATTCCCTGGCCAATTATTCTTTTTATATGGGCGCCTCCAACCATAACCTGGAAGAGATCCTAAAAACGGATCCTTCTTCTGTATGTGGGGTTAAAGTATTTATGGGTGCCAGCACCGGGGATATGCTGGTGGATGATCCCCGGGCCCTAAGTGGTATTTTTGAACGATCCCCGCTGTTGGTCGCCGTTCATTGTGAAGATGAGCAGATCGTTCAACGAAACCTGAGGGAATACAGGAATGAATATGGGGATGACATCCCTGTTGAATTCCATCCGGAGATCCGTTCAGAAGAGGCATGCTACAGTTCATCCTCCCATGCTGTGCAATTGGCGAATAGGTTTGATACCCGCCTGCACATACTGCATTTGTCGACCGCCCGTGAACTCGGACTCTTTGATAACCAGAAGCCCCTGGCGCAAAAGCGGATTACCTCGGAAGTCTGCGTACATCATTTATGGTTCAGCAATGAGGATTATGATGCATTGGGAAACCGCATCAAATGGAACCCTGCCGTTAAAACAGGTCACGACCGGGAAGCGCTGCTGGAAGCTTTGAAAATGGATGTGCTGGATGTCATTGCTACGGATCATGCTCCGCATACCCTGGAGGAAAAATACAGGGAATATTTGTATGCCCCATCCGGTGGCCCCTTGGTTCAGCATTCCCTGACCGTCATGGTTGAGTTTTACAAACAGGGAAAAATTCCTCTCTGGCAGGTGGTGGAAAAGATGTGTCATGCTCCTGCAGTATGTTTTAATATTGATAAGCGTGGATTTATAAGGGAAGGCTATTGGGCAGATCTTGTGCTGATAGACCTGAACCATCCCTGGATCGTGGATAAAAGCAATATCCTGTATAAATGCCAATGGTCGCCCTTTGAAGGGCATGCATTTACATCAGAGGTGACGCATACGTTTGTAAACGGATCCCTTGTATATCATGAAGGGGAATTTGATGAAACCGTAAAGGGACAAAGATTGTTGTTTAACCGCTAATTTTTAACTGCTATGAGCAAGGTGCTTTTCAGGAAAACGGATCATTGCGGGGAGCAGATGCGGCAGTGTTGCCGCATTGCCGGAAAGAAAGGGCTGGCTTTGTCCGGACACCTGTTTCTTTACATGATTATTTCATTGATGTTGCTCATTTCCTGCGGATCGGATGTAAAAAAGGTCATTGAATCCACGCATGAAGACGGAACACCCAAGACCGTCAAGTATTATACAATTCACGGAGATGCCCGCGATCTTGTGAGGGAGGTTTCCTATTATCCGGATGGCGGTAAACGGCTGGAAGGTGCGTATGAAAATGGCAAGCGGGATGGAAAATGGGTATACTGGTATGAGAATGGAAACAAATGGAGCGAAGGGTACTTTAAAAATGGCACACGAAGCGGTCCGGGCATAACCTATCATGAGAACGGGCAAAAATATGTGGAAGGCCGATACGACAACGATCACCGTGTTGGTGTCTGGCAATTTTATGACAAGGAAGGAAATCTACTGAAAGAGATCAATTACGACAATTGACCATTGTTAAAAATGCCGTTGTTTCTTCAAATGGTCGATAAGTCTCCGCTGTTTTTTGGTCGGCCTGCCCAATCCCTTTTCCCGGTGTTCATAATTCACTTCTTTCATTTTTTTCAGTTTCCCGATCTCTTCTTCCGGGGTGAGATCCTCCACATTTTGCACGGCCAGTTTGGCCGAGACCCTTCTTTCTATAAGACCGGTCACTTTCAGTACCTTCTTTAAGGGGCCCAGTTGCACCGTCACAACATCCTCTATTTTCACTTCTTTGGATGGTTTGACGCTGTGATCATCCATCTTTACTTTCCCGGCCTTACAGGCATTGGTTGCCTGCGAACGGGTTTTAAAGATCCTCACGGCCCACAACCATTTATCTATCCGTACGGTTTCCATACGCAATATTTACAATAAGCTTTTGTTCCCAGATCAAAGGTAAGGTTTTTGGCCGATCCGGCCCTTCCCCGGGTGCGGCAATCTGGTTTCCGCAAACCCATTTGCATCGTTCCTTCCTTATTTTTTCCTGAAAAAAAGCAGGACCGGAACGCCGCTTAATTCGAAGTTTGACCTGAGCTTATTTTCCAGGAAACGTTTATAGGGGTCTTTAATATGCTGGGGATAATTGCAAAAAAAAGCAAAAGAAGGATATTGGGTTTTGAGCTGGGTGAGGTATTTTATTTTAATGTACCTGCCCCGTGTGGCTGGCGGAGGATTTTTTTCTATGATGGGGAGTATGGTCTCATTCAGGCGTGCTGTGGGTATTCTCCTGTACTTATTATGAAAAACCTGCCGGGCTGCTTCCAGGGTTTTTAATATCCGCTGATGATTGACCACGGAGGTGAAAATTACCGGCACATCCGTAAACGGAGACATTCTGGACTTTATCAGGGATTCGTATTCTTTGTGTGTATTGGAACTTTTTTCTACCAGGTCCCATTTATTCACAACGATGACAACGCCTTTATGATTTCTTTCCACCAGATGAAGGATGTTCAGGTCCTGGCTTTCCATTCCCAGCGTTGCATCCAGCAATAAAATGCAAACATCGCTGTTTTCCACCGCATTAATGGATCTCATCACCGAATAAAACTCTATGTTTTCGTGGACTTTGCTTTTTTTGCGCAGGCCGGCCGTATCTACCAAAAGGAAATTAAACCCAAAGGCTTTGAACGGGGAATAGATTGAATCCCTGGTGGTTCCGGGTACGTCCGTGACAATATTCCGGGTTTCCCCAAGCAATGCATTTACCAGGGAGGATTTTCCGACATTTGGACGGCCTATGACGGCAATGCGTGGCACGTCTGTTTCTTCTTCATAAGCCGTTTTTTTGAATTTTTTTACGATTTCATCCAAGAGGTCGCCGGTTCCGGAACCGCTAATGGCGGATACCGGGTGTACTTCACCCAGTCCGAGCTTATAGAACTCTCCGCTTTCATGCTGGCGAGTGATGTTGTCGGCTTTGTTGGCGGCTACGAAAATGGGTTTTTTTATTCTCCGCAAAAAATGCGCAACGTCTTCATCCAGTCCCGACAAGCCTTCTCTTGCATCGACCATGAACAGTATGACATCTGCTTCTTCAACGGCAAGCGCTACCTGTCTGCGGATCGCTAATTCAAAAACATCTTCCGATCCCTCTATAAATCCGCCAGTATCAATAACAGAGAATTCCCTGCCATTCCATTCGCTTTTTCCATAATGGCGGTCGCGGGTAACCCCGCTGGTTTCCTCAACGATTGCCCGGCGGCTTTCGGTAAGCCGGTTGAACAATGTTGATTTGCCTACATTGGGCCTGCCTACGATGGCAAGAATATTGCTCATTGTCTTATGTTTTCTTTTTTACGTTTAATGCTCATATCCGAACCATCTGAGTTTCTTCTCATCATTGCGCCAGTCTCCCGATACCTTGACCGACAATTCCAGGAAAACCTTTTGATCAATGAATTCCTCTATTTCCTTCCGGGCTTCTGTCCCGAGTTTTTTGACCGCTTTTCCCTGATGGCCCAGTATGATCCCCTTTTGTGATTCGCGGGCTACGTAAATATAGGCTTTTATCCGGACGATGCTTTCCGTTTCTTTGTATTCATCCACGATCACTTCCGAAGAATAGGGTATTTCTTTCCGGTAATTCAGGAATATTTTTTCCCGTATGATCTCTGAAACAAAGAACCGCATGGTTTTGTCCGTGAGTTCATCCTTGGGGAAGAAAGGCGGCGATTCGGGGAGTTTTTCCAGGATCACGCGAAAGACCTTTTCCAGGTTAAACCGGTGAAGCGCCGAAATGGGCATGACCTCAGCATCCGGGAGGGTTTTCTGCCATCCGGTCAGCATCTGTTCGACGTTTTGCTGATCCGACAGATCGATCTTATTAACGAGAACGATTACCGGTATTTGTGTTTCCCGGAGTTTTTTCAAAATTTCCCGGTCGTCAAAATTTTCCCCTGTTTCCGTGATGAACAGGAACACATCTGCATCCTCAAAAGCATTGTGAATAAACTGCATCATCGATTCATGCAATTTATAATGCGGCTTCAGAATTCCAGGGGTATCGGAATAGACGATCTGATAATCGTCCCCGTTCACGATGCCCATGATCCTGTGCCGGGTCGTTTGCACCTTTGGCGTGATAATGCTGAGCTTTTCCCCAACCAGAGCGTTCATCAGCGTGGATTTCCCCACGTTCGGACTGCCGATAATGTTTACAAAACCTGCTTTGTGAAGCATTGAAAAAAAAGTAAAATCATTTGGATGGTATCCAACAAAATGGTACCTTTGCAAACCGCAAAAGTACGGAAAATTGTTCATTGTGGAAGGATGGATTTGCGGTAAGCCGGATCGTCGGGCTCATATCCGCCCGAATTGGGCGGACGTAGGTTCGAATCCGGGATAAGTGAAAAGAAATGTTCTAAGAAATAAATACAGGATA
>JAGYMZ010000033.1 GCA_018400295.1 Bacteroidales bacterium
CAATTTCAGAAGAATATTCTTTATTTGCTTTTAAGTTTGAATCATAAGTTTTTTTCAAATTTTTAACAGGCATTTGATTTGTAGCTACAATTGTTCTTTCTTTTACAGGCATTACAGGCGGTATTTCTGAACAAACCGCTGCTATGGTCATTGCATTTAAAACAATAAAACAAATCGAAAAAATCATTAATGCATCGGAATATTTCATGGCATAAAATATTTTTAAAAAATATGGTTCATAAAAATATATACATAAAAATAAATAATAATAAGCCGGAAAAATCAGACGATAAAATACATTGCACCATACTGCAATACTGATTAAAATAATCAAATAATGCATGGGTTTGTCCGGTTTTTCCGTATGTTCTTTCCTGTGGTAAAAATATAAAAACGTGTTGGCTTATACAAGTTTTCGGCAAGGGAAAATACCTGATAATTAAGAAGGTGCCTTGAAACCGGCGGGAATTATGCCGGCAGGTTTATGCGGATAATTCACAGGACAGTACGAATTTAAAGGGGTGCCGGACGAATGTTGGGTTTTCAAAGGGCAACGACTATTTTGTGTATTTTTGCCCTGTAAAGACCAGCCTATGATCAAAGATGCGATTGCAGGGAATTTTGTCAAAGCCGTTCGTGAGTTATACGGACAGGAGATTTCTGTTTCCGATGGACTTGTGCAGAAAACACGCAGGGAGTTTGAGGGGGATTATACCATCAACGTATTTCCCTGCCTGAAATATTCGAGAAAGAAACCGGAAGCGACCGGCCAGGAAGTGGGTGATTTTCTGAAAGACCGCATGGATGAGATCGGGCGCTTCAATGTGATCAGGGGATTTTTAAACCTGGTGCTCAGGGAAGGCTTCTGGAAGGATTTCCTGGAAAAGAACCATGCGGATGCCGATTATGGATTGCACGCCGGGAAACCTGCCTCTGATATGGTGGTTGTTGAATTTTCCTCACCGAACACGAACAAACCCCTGCACCTGGGCCATATACGGAACAACCTCCTGGGCTGGTCTGTTGCTGAAATATTGAAAGCAAACGGTTACCCGGTCCGGAAGGTCAATCTTGTCAACGACCGGGGCATTCATATCTGCAAAACCATGGTGGCCTGGGAAAAATGGGCGGAAGGCAAAACACCCGGATCGGCAGGCAAGAAGGGGGACCAGTTTGTGGGGGACCTCTACGTGCGTTTTGACCGGGAACATAAGGCCGAGGTCAACGCCATGACCGAAGAAGGCTTTGAGAAAGGGGAAGCGGAAAAGAATTCCCCGCTCATGATCACGGCCCGCCATATGCTCAGGAAATGGGAGCAGGGCGATGAACAGGTGATGGCATTGTGGGACCGAATGAACCGCTGGGTTTACGAAGGGTTTGATGAAACCTATGCCCGCCTGGGCATTGATTTCGACAAGATATATTATGAATCGGATACCTATTTGCTGGGTAAGGAGATCGTAAAAAAGGGATTGAAAGACGGGGTCCTGTTTTCAAAGGAGGATGGCTCGGTATGGTGTGATCTTTCAGAGGAAGGCCTGGATGAAAAACTTTTGCTACGTCCCGACGGTACTTCCGTGTACATGACGCAGGACCTCGGTACGGCACGCCTGCGTTACGATGATTTTCATCCTGGCAGGCTGCTGTATGTTGTTGGCAACGAACAAAATTATCATTTTGAGGTGCTGAAGATCATTCTAAAGAAACTTGGCCTGTCCTGGGCCGGGAACATTACGCATATTTCCTATGGCATGGTCGAGCTTCCCTCCGGTAAAATGAAAAGCCGGGAAGGAACGGTGGTTGATGCGGACGACCTGATGGATGAAATGTTTGAAAGGGCCCGGAAAACCACTTCGGAGCTGGGCAAGCTGGAAGAAACGGAAGGGGAGGAGGCCATGGAGCTTTTCCGGAAGATCGGCCTGGGTGCCCTGAAATACTTCATCCTGAAAGTGGACCCCAAAAAGAACATGGTGTTCAACCCGGGGGAATCCATCGATTTCAACGGAAATACCGGGCCGTTCATACAATATACTTATGCCCGCATCCAATCGCTGCTCAGAAAAGCTGCGGAAAGGGGGATGGATGATGCTTCCCGGGCGCCGGCCGGTGAGGCAGGCCTTGTTGGTAAGGAAAGGAACATTCTCAGGATCCTCTATGAATTCCCTGAGACCATCGCCGGGGCCGGGGAGAAATACAACCCGGCCATCCTGGCCAATTATGTCTATGAACTCGCGAAAGAATACAACCAGTTCTACCAGGAAGTGCCTGTATTAAGGGCCGGGGACAAAGAAACGGCCATTTTCCGGATCCTCCTGTCGAAAATGGCCGGTACGGTCATCCGCACCTCCATGAAGCTGCTCGGTATCGAAGTCCCAGAACGCATGTAATTCCCCCTATCGCCCCGATCACCACTTATCCGCCTGAAGCCGGACATGCAATGCATCCTCCTGAAGCAGTTATGCACGATCCCAAATACCATCCCATGCATAAAATCCTTATCTTTGCACCCTGAAAACAGAAAGAAAAAGATTATGTTCGAAGGATTAAGTGAAAAACTGGAACGATCGTTCCGGATACTCAAGGGACAGGGGCACATAACCGAGGTCAACGTGGCCGAAACCGTCAAGGAGATCCGCCGTGCCCTTATTGATGCCGACGTGAGTTATAAAATAGCCAAGCAGTTCACGGATGAGGTGAAAGAAAAGGCCCTGGGACAGGATGTCTTGAACGCGGTTTCGCCGGGTCAGCTAATGGTCAAGGTGGTTCGGGATGAGATGTCTGCCCTGATGGGGGGTGAAAAGGAGGATATCAACCTGCAGGGCAAGCCGGCGGTGATCCTTGTTTCCGGATTGCAGGGTTCGGGTAAGACCACCTTTAGTGCCAAGCTGGCCAATTTTTTGAAAGGGAAGAAAGGCAAGAAGCCCTTGCTGGTGGCCGGTGATGTTTACCGTCCTGCTGCGATCGAACAGCTGAAGGTGCTCGGGGAACAGGCCGGCGTTGAGGTCTTTACAGTGGAAGGAAGCAAAGAGCCGGTCAAGATCGCGAAGCAATCCATCAAACATGCCCGTGAAGCGGGCTGTGATGTGGTCATTGTGGATACGGCCGGGCGCCTGGCTATCGATGCGCAGATGATGGAAGAGATATCCGCCATCAAGAAAAGCATTGATCCCCACGAGACCCTTTTCGTGGTTGATTCCATGACCGGGCAGGATGCAGTCAACACGGCCAGGGCGTTCAATGAGCAACTGGATTTCGACGGTGTGGTTTTGACCAAGCTGGATGGGGATACCCGGGGTGGTGCGGCCCTGACCATCAAGGCGGTGGTTGACAAGCCCATTAAGTTCGTCGGTATCGGCGAAAAGCTGGATGCCATCGATGTATTCCATCCCGACCGCATGGCCGACCGTATCCTGGGCATGGGCGACATTGTGTCGCTGGTTGAAAAGGCCCAGGAACAGTACGATGAGACGGAAGCCAAGAAGCTTCAGAAAAAGATCGCACGCAACCAGTTTGATTTTGACGATTTTCTGTCCCAGATCAAACAGATCAAGAAAATGGGGAATGTCAAAGACCTGATGGGCATGATCCCGGGCATGGGGAAAGCCATGAAGAACCTTGACATCGACGACGATGCCTTCAGGGGCATTGAAGCCATCATACATTCCATGACGCCCGAAGAGCGGAAAAACCCCAGGCTTCTGAACGGCAGCCGCCGGAGAAGGATCGCGTTCGGAAGCGGGACGGATGTCCAGGAAGTGAATCGCCTCATCAAGCAATTTGGTGAGACCAGCAAGATGATGAAGATGATGTCGGGAGGCGGCGGCAAAAATATGATGCGTATGATGCGCAACATGAAGAATGCACCCCGCCCCTAACCTATGTGACCAACCCTCAAAATCCCATCCTGACCATGATACTCATTGACGGAAAAAAGATCGCTGCCGGGATCCGGCGGGAAATCAAAAAAGAAGTGGCCGAAATGCTGGACCGTGATGTGCCGGCCCCGCACCTGGCTGCTGTCCTGGTTGGCGATGATCCCGCAAGCCGGACCTATGTGAACAACAAAGAGAAAGCCTGCCGTGAGGTGGGCATGATATCCTCGGTATACGAGCATCCTTCCACCGTTTCTGAAAAAGAGCTCCTGGAAGTCATTGGTTTTTTAAACCATGATCCTGAAATTGACGGCTTCATCGTGCAATTGCCATTGCCCGGACATATAGATGCTGCAAAGGTGATCCGGCATATTGATCCGGCAAAGGACGTGGATGGGTTCCATCCCGTGAATACCGGCCGGATGGTCCAGGGAATGCCGGCATATTTGCCTGCAACCCCATACGGCATCCTTCAATTGCTTGATAAATGCGGTATTGAGACCGAAGGACGGCATTGTGTGATGGCAGGCCGGAGCAACATCGTGGGTACACCCTTGAGTATTTTGTTGTCGAGAAAAACAAGTCCCGGCAACTGTACCGTTACCCTTTGCCACAGCCGCACCTCCGACCTTAAGAAACATACTTCCCGGGCCGATATTCTCATTGCGGCCATCGGCAAACCCCGCTTCTTTACCCCGGATATGGTGAAAAACAATGCCGTGGTCATTGATGTGGGCGTGCACCGGGTGGAGTCGGAAACAAGCAAGACCGGCTTCAAACTCGTGGGGGACGTGATGTTTGATGAAGTGTCGAAAAAATGTTCATACATTACCCCTGTCCCGGGTGGGGTCGGACCCATGACCATTGTATCTTTACTGCTAAATACCCTGAAAGCATCCAGGAAGGAAATCTATTCTTGAATTCATACCATGCCCATGAATGCATCCTTAACACCGGTTCAATACACAGCGGCATTCATTTTGTTTTTTATGAATGCGGTGCCGGCAGAAGCTCAAGTGGCCGGGTGCACGGATCCGCTGGCAACAAACCATGATCCCCTGGCTGTTTATAATGACGGATCCTGCATCTATGAAACAACTGCTTACACACCGGGTGTTCATATGTTGTTGCCCCCTGCGGTTGAGGAAACTTCAGGCCTTGTTTTATGGGACGGCGGGTTGTGGACGCATAACGATTCCGGGAATGAACCGGTGTTATACAAAATTGACACATTGACCGGGGAGGTGGTCGCGACGGTCCAGGTTTCCAATGCCTTGAACCGCGACTGGGAAGACATTGCCCAGGATGCGCAGCATATCTATATCGGGGATTTCGGCAACAATCCCGGAAACCGCACCGATTTGAATATTCTTATACTGGCCAAGGAAGATATGCAGGGGGATACGAACGTTATCGCCAGGGCGGAGATCCTGGCTTTTCATTACGAAGACCAGAAGGTATTCCAGTCGAACATGAATGATCACAACTTCGATTGTGAAAGCATGATCGTTCATGGCGACAGCATTTACCTGTTTTCCAAGAACTGGGCCAATATGTATACGAAAATATACCGGCTTCCGGCGGAAGCGGGAAATTACACGGCCGAACTCATGGACAGCCTCAATGCGGATGCCCTGATCACCGGAGCCGCTCTGGATCATGAAAACGGCGTTGTTGCCTTGTCGGGCTATTCGAATTTCATGCCCCTGCTGTGGCTGCTTTGGGATTATGAAGGCAGGGATTTTTTGTCGGGAAACACCCGCAGGATCGACATGCCCGGCATCCTGGGGTCCCAGACAGAAGGCATTTGTTTCAGGAACCCCGGGAGTGTTTTTGTTTCCACAGAGTCCACAACCCTGGTCACACAACAAATGTTTGCCATACCCGTGGGCCAGTGGATCCGTCCTTCAATTGCTGCTTCGCCGGGGGCAATGGAAAAAACAGAAGTACGCATCAATCCCAACCCGGTAAATAACAAACTCTATATCAGGATTAACCGCCATACCCACACCGAACCCGATGTCAAGATCTTTGATCAGATGGGAAAAGCCTGTGACCTGGGGTACTTCATATATACCCGGCAGGAGGAAGGCAGCAAAATCGAGGTGGATGTAGCCCATTTGCCTGATGGATTTTATGTTGTGAAAGTCCAGACAGGCCCGCAGATCCATATAGGCAAACTCATTAAAAATTGACGCACCGTGCTGATCATATCGCTGATATTTCCGGCAGGAAGCTTCCTGTGATGGAGGAATTCTACAGCATACAGGGGGAAGGGTTTCATACGGGCAAGGCAGCGTATTTTATCCGTGTGGGCGGATGTGATGCCGGGTGTCATTGGTGTGATGTAAAGGAATCCTGGGATGCGGCCCTTCATCCCCTTGTTGCCGTGGACGAAATGCTTGAACGCATCGCATCCTGTCCTGCAAAAGCTGTGGTCATTACCGGTGGTGAGCCCTTGCTGTATAACCTGTCGTACCTGTGCCATGAATTGTCGGCACGGTCTATAGAGACTTTCCTGGAAACTTCCGGTTCGCACCCCCTGCAGGGTAAGGTTGACTGGATATGCCTTTCCCCGAAAAAAAGCAATCCCCCTGTGGGATCGGTCTGTTCCATAGCCAATGAGCTAAAGGTTGTCATCGCATCGGAAGCGGATTTTGCGTGGGCGGAAAAACAGTCCCGCAAAGTGAATGAACAGTGCATGCTTTTTTTGCAGCCGGAATGGAGCCGGTCAAAACAAATGATGCCCTGCATCGTTGACTATATACTGGAACATCCAAAATGGCAAATGTCTTTGCAGAGTCATAAATATATGCGAATTCCCTGAACCCATGAAGCAATTGATCCGTTGGCTATTCCTGATGTGCCTTTGCATCTTTTTTTCAGATCAAATTGCTGTCTCCCAATCATTTGAACAGCAGCAGCATACCGGTTCCCGGCAAGCATGGAAAATGATGGAGAAAGCCAGGGAAGCGTATGCGGAAGACAAGGACGGCATTTCCCTGAGGTATGCTGAAAAGGCCATTGATGCGGACACAAATTTCATTCTGCCCTGGATACTTCGGGGGGATATCCTTACGGACCAGGGGCGATATGGACGGGCTGCAGTGTCATACCGTAAGGCCATGGCCATCGACCCGGAATTCGATCCATTTCTGAACCTTATGTTGGGCAATGTCACCATGAAGCAACAGGACTATGGCGCTGCTGTCCGTCACTATAAAAATTACCTGGAGATGGCGCAGGTCCATCCTTCGGAACGCAAAGCTGTTGAAAAGCGGATCAATACATGCCTTTTCAGAAAGCGAACCATGGACAAGCCCCTGGAGATTCATCCCCGTCCGCTGGATTCTCGGATCAACACGGATGATGATGAATATGTAAATTCCCTGAGCACCGACGGGGAGCGCATTATTTTCACGCGCAAGGAGCCGGTTCCCGGTAAGGATGGCGTATACAGGGAGCAGGTCTATCTCTGTCCGTTGCGCGACAGTTCCGGCGCTTCCCCCCGGGGACTTGACCCTTTTCTTAATGAATTCGGCAATGTTGGGGCGGCGACCTTTTCCCCGGATGGGCAGTACATCTTTTTTACCGCCTGTCATGCTGCCGGGAGCTATGGGAGCTGCGATCTGTATTATTCCAGGAAAACCGGGGCACGGTGGTCTATGCCGGTAAACCTGGGGCCGGTGGTGAACACATCCACATGGGACTCCCAGCCGTGCCTGTCTTCCGACGGCACAACCCTGTATTTCAGCAGCCGGCGCCCCGGTGGGTATGGGAGCTCAGACCTGTGGACTTCCCGCAGGCAATCCGACGGGACATGGAGCCGGCCGGTAAACCTCGGGCCATTGGTGAATAGCTCCGGCCCGGAAATGGCACCCTTTATACATCAGGATGGGGTTACGTTATATTTTTCTTCCGGAGGCCATACCGGGATGGGTGGATATGATCTGTTTCTTTCCAGAAAGCAGGAGGACGGAACCTGGTCAACACCTGAGAATATTGGTTATCCCGTTAATACCCATGCCGATGAGATCAACCTGATCGTATCCCCGTCCGGTAAGACTGCATACATTTCGTCGTCAAAATTTTCAGAAGCAGGCACATACGATATTTTTTACTTTGAGCTTCCGGAGCATTTGCGGCCCCTTCCAGTGACCTATTTGGCCGGACGCGTTTTCGACAGCAAAACCGGGCAGTCCCTGGAAGCCCGTTTTGAGCTAATGGACCTGGGCAGCGGGCGTACGGTTGTGGAATCCCTTTCCGATCCCGGGACAGGTGAGTTTTTGGTTTGCCTTCCTTCCGGAAACAGATATGCCCTCAATGTGAACAAACATGGATATCTTTTTTATTCCGCACATTTCGACCTGGTGTCCGGTACCTTGCGGACCAGGCCTTACCGGATGGATATCCCTCTGGTACCCATTGAAAAGAACCAAAAGATGGTGCTGCGGAATATTTTCTTTGAGACCGATGAATATGCGCTGAAAGAGGAATCCCTGACAGAACTGGAGCGGGCCTTGCGTTTTCTTAAGGAAAACCCCGGCTTAAAGATCGAAATTGGCGGCCACACCGACAGCATTGGTTCTGCAGCATATAATAAGGACTTATCGATGCGAAGGGCACGATCGGTATATGCATACTTTGTCCGGAACGGGATCGAACCGGACCGGCTGCACTACACCGGTTATGGCTACGGGGATCCATACGCCTCCAATGAAACAGAAAAGGGGCGGGCCCTGAACCGCAGAACGGAGCTCAAAATTATTGATGTTGACTGAATGCGGTACATGGTCCTGAAGTGTGCGGAATAAATATTGTCCGCTTGTCGTGGTTAATGAATATTGGAATATATTTGCGCGATTTTTTAAAAACGGGCCGTCATGAAGAACAAGTACACAGACCTTATAGAACAAACCTTTGATTTTCCACAGGATGAGTTCCGGGTGGAAGGGAATGCGCTCTATTTTAACGGCATTCCACTAATGGATGTGATCAAGCAGTATGGAACGCCCTTAAAAATAACCTATTTGCCCAGGATCACAGAGCAAATACAAAAAGCAAAGCGCTGGTTCAATGTGGCCATGGCCAAAGCGGATTACGAAGGGGTTTACCACTACAGCTACTGTACAAAAAGCTCGCATTTTTCTTTTGTTCTGGAGGAGGTATTGAAAAACGGTGTACATCTGGAAACCTCATCCGCTTTTGATATCAATATTGTACATGAACTTTTCAAAAAAGGGCTTCTTGATAAGGAGCGGTATATTATTTGCAATGGCTTCAAGCGCCCCCAGTACCGGGATAACATCGTTGATCTGATCAACAGCGGCTTTTCAAATGCCATACCCATACTGGATCATATGGAGGAACTGCAAACGTATAAAGCGCGCATTAAAACCAGGGCGAAGCTGGGAATACGTATCGCTTCCGAGGAGGAGCCCCGGTTCGACTTTTATACTTCCCGCCTGGGTATCCGTTACAACGATATCGTTTCGTTTTATGAAAATGAGATAAAGGGGAATGCCAGGTTCGAACTGGCGATGCTGCATTTTTTCATCAACACAGGCATACAGGACACGGCCTATTACTGGAACGAGTTGCATAAAAGTGTCAATGTATACTGTGAACTCAAAAAGAAATGCCCGGAACTGACCATGCTCAATATCGGGGGTGGGTTTCCCATCAAAAGAACGCTTTCATTTGATTATGATTTTGAATATATGGCCGAAGAGATCATTCATCAGATCAAAAAAATATGCAACCAGAACAAGTTGCCGGAGCCTGACATATTCACCGAGTTCGGATCCCATACCGTCGGAATGGCCGGAGCAGTCCTTTTTAGCGTGATCGGCCAAAAAAGGCAAAATGACCGGGAGGCATGGAATATGATCGATAGTTCTTTTATGACCACGCTGCCGGATACCTGGGCTTCCAACCAGAAATACATCCTGCTTTCGGTCAACAACTGGGATAAGGAATATGAACGCGTTTTTCTTGGCGGGCTGACCTGTGATTCCATGGATTATTACAATGCCGAAGCACATTCCAATGCGGTCTTTCTGCCCGGGATCAATAAGATTGACAAAGATGAGCCGCTGTATATAGGTTTTTTCCACACCGGGGCATACCAGGAGTCGATCGGGGGATATGGAGGCATACAACATTGCCTGATCCCGGCACCCAAGCACATCATCATCGACAGGGATGAAGAAGGCGAATATACGACCAGGCTGTTTGCCAAGGAACAAACGCACATACCGATGCTGAAGATACTGGGATATTAAGAACGTGACCACGGACGTCATGAATTGCCATGAACGGAAAGAAGCTTGCAAAAGTGCAGAAAACAAAGGGAATGGCCAACCAGTGGACCGTGGTATTTTTTATGTGCCAGAAAAACCAAAAAGATCAAAAGCAATGAAGACCAGACAATTTGGCGGTATTCCGGAAGAATACAGCAACAGCAGGGATGCTTCCGTGGTCATCCTTCCGGTGCCCTACGATGGTACCAGTACATGGGTCAAAGGGTCGGACAGAGGTCCGGAAGCCATACTGGAAGCTTCTGAAAATATGGAGCTTTATGATATTGATACGGATGCAGAGGTTTACCGGATCGGGATCCATACGGATGATCCGGTGGAAGAAAAGTGCTCACCCGAAACCATGGCCCGGGCTGTGCGCAGGCGTGTTTCCGGGTGGCTTGCCCAGGATAAAATGGTCGTTACCCTTGGTGGCGAGCATTCCGTGAGCATAGGCGCCATTCAGGCCTATGTGGAAAAATACAAAGACCTGTGTGTTCTTCAGATCGATGCACATACGGATCTGAGGCCTGAATACGAAGGCAGTAAATACAATCATGCCTGTGTTATGGCCCGTGTTCGCGAAGTATGTCCGTTCGTGCAGGTGGGGATCCGCAGCATGGATGTTTCGGAGAAGCCCTATTTGCCGGAGGGCAGGGTGTTCTTTGCCCGTGATATACGCGGGGGCCTGGTTCCGGACTGGACCGGCATGGTGGCGAAAATGCTGAAGGGCCATGTGTACATAACCCTGGACCTGGACGGGCTGGACCCGTCTGTTGTTCCCTCCACCGGGACCCCTGAGCCGGGAGGCTTGTATTATCATGAGGTGCTGGGCCTTTTCCGGAAGGTGGCCGCGATGCGTCCGGTGGTGGGTTTTGACATCGTGGAGTTATGTCCGGGCCCGGCCGGCAGGGCCCCGGATTTTCTGGCGGCAAAATTGTTGTACCAGGTATTGGGCATGATCTTTTGTAAATAAACACAATCCCGTAAATTATGCGTAAAAAAGACATTTTAAAAGAGACCGTGAAGCATGTGGATATTACATCCTATGACAGTACGCCCATCATCGATTCCATGCGGGGCATGTCTTTTACTTCACGTGAAATTGCCTCTGCAGCGGATATTTTCCTGCGGATGCTCAGCGATAAGGACTGTACCGTAATGCTCACCCTGGCCGGAAGCACCAGTGCCGGGGGATGCATGCAGGTATATGCCGACCTGGTGAAGTGCAATATGGTGGATGCAGTGGTTGCCACCGGAGCCTCCATTGTGGATATGGACTTCTTCGAAGCGCTTGGCTTTAAGCATTATAAGGGGAGTTCCCATGCGGATGACAAAAAGTTGAGAGAACTCTATATTGACCGGATCTACGATACCTATATTGACGAGGAGGAGCTCCAGGTTTGCGACCATACCGTTGAAGAAATTGCCGGCAGTCTGGAACCCCGTCCATATTCCTCGCGTGCGTTCATCCATGAAATGGGCCGGTATCTATTGGATAATGCACGTAAGAAGGACTCGCTGGTACAAACCTGCTACGAAAAAGGCGTGCCGGTTTTTTGTCCCGCCTTTACAGACAGCAGCGCCGGCTTCGGGCTTGTCAAGCACCAGTGGGATAACCCCGACCGTCATTTATCGATTGATTCCGTTCGTGACTTCCTGGAATTAAGCCGCATAAAAATGGAGGCCGGATCTTCCGGATTGTTTATGGTCGGTGGCGGCGTCCCCAAGAATTTTGTCCAGGATACGGTCATTTGCGCGGAAGTCCTGGGCAGGCAGGTTCCCATGCATAAATATGCCGTGCAGGTTACGGTTGCTGACGTACGCGATGGCGCCTGTTCCGGTTCAACCCTGAAAGAAGCATCTTCCTGGGGTAAGGTTGAGACGGCTTACGAACAAATGGTCTATGCAGAAGCGACCACCGTTGTCCCGCTTATTGCGAGTTATTTATATCATAATTTCGACTGGAAAAACCGGGCGCCAAGAAACTGGTCCGGAATATTTTCATAATAAAAACAAAAGGCCATGAGTGAAGAACTTTTTTCATGGGTGGTTTTGCCCCTGCTTATATTTTTTTCGCGGATCTTCGACCAGACTGTCGGGACCATACGTCTGATATTCGCGGCGAAAGGCTATAAATACATTGTGCCGGTCCTGGGCTTTTTTGAAGTGCTGATATGGATCGTTGTTGTTGCGCAGGTTATGCAGCATCTGGACAATGCCCTGTGCTATATTGCCTATGCCGCCGGATTTGCTATGGGGAACTATACAGGTATGCTGGCTGAGGAAAGGCTTTCCCTGGGTACACTGCTGATCCGTGTTATCCCTCAGAAGGACACCGGTAAACTGATCCAAGCCCTCCGGGAGCACAATTATGGTGTGACCGCTGTTGATGTGGAAGGGAAATCCGGGAAACTGAAAATGTTGTTTTCCATTATCAAGCGGAAGCAGTCACAGGAAGTGGTGGAGCTGATCAACATGTATAATCCCCATGCTTTTTATAGCATGGAAGAGATCAGGGCTGTCCGGGAAGGATATTTTAAGCCCTTGAAGATGCGGTCGATTTTTGGCAGTTTGAACCCCTTTCGAAGGCCCGGGAAATAGTGCGTTAATGCAATGGTGATGCAAAGTCATGTGCGATGATCCCCATGGAATGGAAGAAAGCAACATGCTGAACGGACCGGCCGTTTATGCAGGATGGATCCGGTCCACCGGGCCCACCCCATCCCTTGTTCTTATCCGGTAAATTTCTATCTTTGCACCCTGTTTTAAGAACTGCATATATTATGATACATATTACGTTGCCGGATAATTCTGTGAAAGAATATCCCGAAGGTGTTACCTCTCTGGAAGTGGCCAGGGATATCAGTGAGGGCCTGGCCCGGAATGTGCTGGCGGCTAAAGTGAACGGAGAGGTAAGGGATGCAACGCTTCCCATCACGGATGATGCCCGGATCAAATTGCTCACGTTTGATGACAGGGAAGGGAAAGCTGCCATGTGGCATTCATCCGCCCATTTGATGGCTGAGGCGGTGGAGCAATTATATCCCGGTGTCAGGTTTGGCATCGGCCCGGATATCGACAGCGGTTTTTACTACGATATAGATTTTGGCGACCATACCATTTCCGACAGCGATTTGAAAAAGATCGAAGACCGTATGATCACCCTTGCCCGGGAAAAACAGGTATTCAAGCGCAAAGACGTATCGAAAGAGGAAGCACTGCGATATTTCAAAGAAAAGGGCGATCCGTATAAACTGGAATTGATCGAAGAACTTGAAGACGGGCAGATCTCCCTCTATGAATCGGGTACATTCACCGATCTGTGCCGCGGGCCCCATATTCCTGACACAGGATATATCAGGGCGGTCAAGCTGCTCAACATTGCCGGTGCATACTGGCGGGGGGATGAAAACCGTAAGATGCTGACCCGTTTGTACGGGATTACCTTCCCGAAGCAAAAAATGCTGAAGGCGTTCCTGGAGATGCTGGAGGAAGCCAAAAAACGTGATCACCGCAAGCTGGGAAAGGAACTGGAGATATTCGCTTTTTCGGATGCGGTAGGGTCGGGGCTGCCATTGTGGTTGCCCAAAGGTGCCGATTTAAGGGAAAGGCTTGAAAATTACCTGAAAAGGATTCAGAAAAAGGCCGGCTATCAGCAAGTGATCAGTCCCCATATAGGGAAAGCCGGACTATATAAGACCTCGGGGCATTATCAGAAATATGCCGGGGATTCCTTCCGTCCGATCACCACACCCATTCCCGGAGAGGAATTTTTCCTGAAGCCCATGAACTGTCCCCACCATTGTGAGATCTACAAAGCCATTCCAAAATCATACAAGGACCTGCCGGTCCGGTATGCTGAATTCGGGACGGTTTACCGGTACGAGCAAAGTGGTGAGCTTCACGGCCTGACGCGTGTGCGCGGATTCACCCAGGACGATGCCCATATTTTCTGCACCCCGGACCAGTTGAAGGATGAGTTCAAGGGCGTCATGGATATTGTGATGCAAATATTCCGGGCATTGGATTTTAAGGAGTTTGCAACGCAAATTTCCCTGAGGGACAAAAGCAACAAAGAAAAGTACATCGGATCGGATGAAAACTGGGAAAAGGCCGAACATGTGATCATGGAAGTAGCCCGCGAACGGGAATTGGATGCGACTGTGGAAGAAGGGGAAGCCGCCTTTTACGGACCGAAGATGGATTTTATGGTGAAAGATGCCCTCGGCCGGGAATGGCAACTGGGTACCATCCAGGTGGATTACAATTTACCGGAAAGGTTTGCGCTGGAATACGTGGGCGCGGATAATGAAAAACACCGGCCCATTATGATACACCGTGCACCCTTTGGTTCCATGGAGCGGTTTGTGGCCGTCCTCCTGGAGCATTGTGCGGGCAAATTCCCCCTCTGGCTTACTTCTGAGCAGGTCATCATATTGCCAATCAGCGAGAAATATCATAAATATGCCAAAAAAGTTTTAAATTTGCTAAATAATTACGATATTCGCGCCCTCGTTGACGAAAGAAGTGAAAAAACCGGCCGGAAAATACGTGATGCGGAACTAAAGAAAATTCCCTATATGCTTATTGTGGGAGAGAAGGAGGAGCGTGACGGGGTGGTTTCCGTGCGCAGGCAGGGCCAGGGCGACCTTGGGATCCGGCGCATTGAAGAATTCGCTGAAGAGATCACCCGGGAGGTCCGGGAAGCCATAAAGTAAAATCAATGGTATCATTTGTTAAATAATTCAGGAGGAAGAACAATAGCAACACCGTTTAAAAGAAGAAATAAGATGAGGGGCCCTCAGCGAAAGAAGCCCGGAGACCGTTTCAGGATCAACGAACAAATCCGTGCTCCCATGGTCAGGGTTGTAGGAGGGAATGTTGAGAATGGAATATACGATGTTAAGGAAGCCCAGGCAATGGCAGATAAGCATGCACTGGACCTGGTGGAAATATCACCCGGTGCCAGTCCGCCTGTTTGTAAAATCATAGATTACAAAAAGTTCCTTTACGAGAAAAAGAAAAAGGAAAAAGAGATCAAAGCCAAGACAGCCAAGGTTGTGGTAAAGGAAATCCGTCTTGGTCCGAACATTGATGACCATGATTTTAATTTCAAATTGAAGCATGCCATCAAGTTCCTGCAGGACGGTGCAAAGGTGAAGGTTGATGTGTTCTTTAAAGGGCGGACCATTATTTACAAAGAGAAAGGGGAATATGTCCTTTTGAAATTCGCCCATGAGCTTGAAGAATATGGCAAGGTAGAACGCTTGCCAAAGCTGGAAGGAAAGCGGATGATCATGATCATTGCACCGAAAGGAAAATAGATTTCATGAACAATATAAATCAGATACGATAATGCCTAAGATGAAGACAAAATCCGGTGCCAAAAAGAGGTTTAAACTCACCGGGACCGGCAAGATCCAACGCAAACATGCGTACAAGAGCCATATTTTGACCAAAAAGTCCAAGAAACAAAAACGAAACCTTACATATAAGACGATCGTGGACCCTGCGGACGAAAAGAACGTACGCAAAATGATATTAAAGTAAACCGAATGTTAACCTTACTATCAGCCCCTAAGTTTCCGCCTGGTGGCGGAGCGCTGAAGTAAAAAGAACAAAATTATGCCAAGATCAGTAAGTTCAGTAGCCTCCAGGCAACGCAGAAAAAAGGTCATGAAGCATGTCAAAGGACAATTTGGCCGGCGGAAAAATGTCTGGAGCGTGGCTAAGAATGCATACGAAAAAGGGTTGCAATATGCATACCGTGACCGTAAGGTCAAAAAGAGAAATTTCAGGAGTCTTTGGATACAGCGCATCAATGCGGCGGCCCGTGAACATGGGATGTCTTACTCGGTTTTTATGGGTAAGCTTCACGCCAGCAATATTGAAATAAACCGGAAGGTGCTGGCGGATATGGCCATGAACGATCCGGAAAGGTTTAAGGCCCTGGCAGAAAAAGTAAAATAAACTGATAATCTCAACCATACCGGATAAGACGCGTCAGGCAACGGCGCGTCTTTTTTTTATCCCCGTGATGCACCGGGAAGCTACAATCCGTATTTCTTCATGCGCCGGTTCAGCGATTGCCAGGTTATGTCCAGGAGCCCGGCAGCTTTGGCTTTGTTGTGGCCGGCTTTCTTCAGCGCCCTGAGAATGGCACTTTTTTCAATTTCTTCCAAAGCGTACACGCCTTCTTCCATTGGCATCTGTGTTTTTTTGCTTGCAGGCAGGTCCGGGACCAGTCCCTCAAAATCAGTCCAGCAGAGTTGGTTGCTTTCACACAGGATAATGGCCCTTTCCACCAGGTTCTTTAATTCCCTGATGTTTCCCGGAAAGGAATATCCCCTGAGGTTTGCACTGATCTCCGGATCAATTTTTTCGATCCGCTTACCCAGCTTGTCGGAGAAATAACCCGTGAAATGATCGATCAACAGGGGTATGTCTCCTTTACGTTCCCGCAATGGGGGAATGTGGATGACGAAAGAACTGAGGCGGTGAAAGAGGTCCAGGCGGAACTTATGATCATGCGTGAGTTGTGAAAGCTTCTTGTTGGAAGCGGCAATTACCCGGACATCCACTTCCATCAACTTGTGGGAACCCACCTTGCTGACTTTCTTCTCATCCAGGATGCGAAGCAGCTTGGCTTGCTGGTTCAACGGCATATCTCCGATCTCATCCAAAAACAGGGTTCCATGGTCGGCAATTTCAAACCATCCGCTGCGGTCGTCGCTGGCCCCGGTAAAGGAACCCTTCTTATGTCCGAAAAATTCACTCTCAAACAGGGTTTCCGGAATGGCTGAGCAATTGACCGTATGAAAATATTCATGTTTCCTTTTGCTCAAATAATGTATTCCCCTGGCCACCAGCTCTTTCCCGGTTCCGCTCTCTCCGGTGATGAGCACGGTTGTGTTGCCGGCCCTGGCTACCTTGGCCATCTGGTCCACAACATCCTGCATTGCTTTTGTCTTTCCGATAAGCTGGTGGCCTATATTATCCTGCAGTTCCCTGGAAATAAGCGAGTAATGCTTTTCAATTTTTTTCAACTTGGTATTGAGCTCCACAAAACGCCGTGTCCTTTCAATGGCATTGTTGATATCGACGAGCCGAAAGGGTTTCGGGAAATAATCCGCTGCCCCCAGCCTCATGGCTTCAATTACACTGTTCATGTCTCCATGTCCGGAGATCATGATGACTTCAATTTCAGGAGATTCCTTTTTTATGGTATGCAGGAATTCCAGTCCGTTCATTTCCGGGAGCTTAATGTCCAGGATCAGGATATCGATCTCTTTTGCGTGCAGTATTTTTAATGCCTCTGAAGGCAATCCCGCTTTTTCTACCCGGTATGACTTTTC
The DNA here is from genome assembly GCA_018400295.1 of Bacteroidales bacterium. Lineage (GTDB taxonomy): Bacteria > Bacteroidota > Bacteroidia > Bacteroidales > B18-G4 > M55B132. The sequence continues at coordinate 17,530 of JAGYMZ010000033.1, forward strand.
CAGCAGGAATTCCTCAATCTCATTGCGGACCCGTTCTTCGTCATCCAGGATCAATATGTTCAGCGTATTCATGGGATTATTTCCTTTTCGCTCCGTATTCCGGTATTAAAACCGACATCCGGGTGTATTTATTGATTTCGCTTTGGGCAGTGATGTCCCCTTTCATTTCTTTGACAATGCCATAAATGATGGAAAGGCCCAGGCCGGTCCCTATTTCTGCCTTTTTTGTTGTAAAAAAAGGATCAAAAATGTTGTTGATGACATCCCCGGCAATCCCGATGCCGTTGTCCCTGATCTCTATTTCTATCTGGCCGTTGTGCCTGGCGGTGCTTATGGTTATCCGCTTCTGATAACTTTCTTCCTCGGCTGCCGTTGCTTCTTTTTCATCGACGGCATATTTTGCGTTGGATAAAAGGTTCAGTATGACTTGTTCCAATTTGTACATGTTGCCGTAAGCATAACAGTCTTTGTCCGATAATTCGAGCGAGAGCAGTATCCCGTGGTTTCTGTACTGGGTGGTTATCAGGGACAGGGCATTGATGATGACATCGTTGATGGATATCTTTTCGTTCTTTTGTGCCTGCTGGTCTCTGGAGAAAATCCGGATGTGTTCAATAATGCTCCGGATCCTTGAGATATCCTGGAAAAGGGAATCGAATTTGCGTTGGACATATTCCTCGGAAAGCTCATTTTTTGAAAGTTTGAAAAGTATGTTGTCCATTCCCATGGAAATGCTTCCCAGGGGCTGGTTGATCTCATGGGCCATTCCTGCTGCCAGCTCACCCAGGGATTCCAGCTTTGATTTCTGGATAAGCAATTGTTGTTGCTGGCTGATCTTTTCCAGTTCTTCTGTTACCCGCTTCTCCAGGTTCCGGTTCAGCTCCCTGAGTTCCTCGGCCGTTTCTTTTCTTTCGGTAATATCGGTCAGAAAAGACAACACAGCGGCTTCCCCTTCCCATGTGATCAGGTTGGATTTGATCTCGAACCATTTTTCATTTCCGGACTTATCCAGGAATTTGACATCGTACCTTTCTTGTACTTCTTCTCCATGCAAACGTTTATAGTGGTTTTCCAGGACCATGTCCCTGTATTCCGGGTGAAGGAAATTGACAAATGGCTTCCCGATGGATTCCCTGGGCAGGTACCCGGTGATCTCATGTAATTTGGGGTTGATGAACCGTACGATGCCGTCAACGGATAATAAGATGCCATCGTTGGCATTTTCGAAAATAAGCCGGTATTTTTCCTCGCTCTCCCTGAGCATGTCTTCAATTTGAGCCCTTTCGCGTATTTCATTGTACAGATCTTTGGTCCGTTGGTTTATCCTGGATTCCAGTTCGTTGTTCAACCGGAGGAATTCCACTTCTACTTTCTTGCGGTGTATTGCTGCCCCCAGGATGTTGGCAGCGGCCATCAGTGCGCTGATCTCGGCTTCGGTCCATTCCCGTTCTTTAAGGCAATCGTCAAAGCCCATGAAACCCCACCATTGATTGTAAACGAAAATGGGTACTACGATCAGGCTTACGATGTTTTGTGATTTTAAATTGTTTTGTTCACTTTCGGGCATATCGTCGACGGTACCATACAGCGGCAGGTTTTTGCTAAGCGTATCGGTCCATCGCTGATAGCCCGCTTCATGATAAGACAAGTTCTGGAGCTGGGGATTGTTGATCTGGGGCCGGATGCCCTCGTCCACCCATTCAAATTGCTGGGAAGTCAGCATGTCCCCTCTTTTTGTACGGGAATTCCGGAAAATATATACACGGCTCACGCCGGTGGCCGTACCCAGGCGTTTGAGCACATTCTTGATGCTCTGATCCCCGTAGTTGAATTTGAGGAATTGTTCGGCTGCAAAACCTACCGCATGCATGATCTCTTCACTTTTCTGAAGGGCCTTTTCCGCTTTTTTTCGCTTGCATTCCTGTTCCCGTGCTTTCTTTTCCAGTTGGACCTCAAAAGCAATCTGCCCCAGTATCTTATGGACCTTTTCGGGATCCGGAGGTTTGACAAGAAATCCCTTTACGCCGTATTCAATGGCCTTCAGGAAAAACTTTGAGCGGGCGGAAGCGGAGGTGATGACGATGCGCGCATGCTTGTCTATATCCAAAAGTTCTTCAATGAACCCGAATCCGCTCTGGCCTGAGAGCTTTATATCCGTGATAACCACGTTGGGTTTCTTTTTTTTATAAAGGTCCAGGGCCTCCCCGGCACTGTTTGCAACGTATGTCTTTCTTACCGACCGGGTGATGATGTCCCGCACATGGCTGTTTTTGTTCCGGGTATTCTCAACAACCAGGGCCGATATCAACTGTTTTGTCATAAAAAGCTACTTGAAGAGTGGTTTTTATCTGAATGCTAAGGTAATATATTTCATGCTTTGTGGAGAAATTAATAAGGCAATGCCCCGGTACAATGCGTGACGGTTTTCATCGCCGCCCACCTCCGGCCCTTCTTCCCCTGCATGTGGGTCAGGAGCTCAGAAGCCGGATCATGCCCGGTGTCAGGACATCAATACGTGATCTTGGTATGCGGCATCAGTTTCTTCAGACTGTCGGCGATTTGAACAGGTATGCTGTTCCCGCTTATATCCAGAATCCGTAGGTTGGTCAATGCGGCGATTTCATAAGGTATGGAGGTCAGGCCATTGAACCCGATGTCGATGACCTCCAGGTTATCCAAACGGGCAATGGCCGGTTTCAGCGTGTCGATCTGGTTGTGGTCCAGCTTCAGTACCCGCAGTTGCTTCATCCCGTATAACGCATCAGGTACCCGGGTGATGGAATTCCTGCCCAGATACAGTTCTTCTATTGTTGGCATTTCCAGCAGCCTGAGGGGGATCCCGGTTAGCTGGTTTTCCCCAGCACGAAATCTTTTCAACCGGGGTAAGCGGTATACCTGTTCCGGGACCTTGCTGAATTCGTTTTCTGCGAGGTACAAGCCCTGAAGATAGATCATATCCCCGATGTATTCCGGAAGGGATCTCAATTTGTTCCTGGTCAGCTCAAGGGTGTTTAAATATTTAAGGGCATGGATTTCTTCCGGGACTTCCTTCAGTTTTTGATCAAACAAAACGAGTTTGAAAACCGAATCCGGTTTTTTTAGGGCCCTGTCTAACGAACGGAAGGTCTCGGCCTCGTGCAATTCGTACAATGTTAAATATTTCGAAGGTTCGAACGTATCGTATTTCAACCGTTTTTCGCAGGAAACAAGAAAGATGATAAGCAGCATGGCCAGTCCTGATGTGGGGATTATGTATTTCATGATCGTATGCATTTTTAATCCGCCTTCGCGTTCGCTGCGGCGGACGAGAAAATATGGTTTAATTCCCGATGCTCTGCATCGGAAAAATGGGTCCAGGGTTCTACCCTGGGGTTAAATACCGTTTATTTGAAAGCATGTCAAAAAAAGCTGTTCCGGATATCTGACGCAGGGATCAGTGTACCATGTATTTTAATCCAACCTTGTATGATCTTCCTGTGCTGTATGTAATATAATTCCTGTCGCTGCCGGGATAATGATGTACGGCCTGATATTCAGAATCCAGGATGTTTCCTGCGGATAGTTCAATGATGAAGTTTTTCGTGATCGATTTGGAGATGTTGAAATTCAAGGATGGGTAGGGTTGTTCGTAAATGTAAGGTGTTGAACCTTTGGTAATGATAAATAATTTTTCACCCGACACATTGAAAGCAAGCGTTGATTCCAGTCCGAGGTTGTCGTGCTCATAACCGAGACTGGCATTGATCACGTAAGGCGCCTGAAGCAGCATAGGCCGTGTATCGCTGCGGCCGGGATCGGCCAGCCTGATCTTTCTCAGTTCTTTCGGGGGGATCTTTACGGCGGATTTTATATATGTGAAATTGCCCGCCAGATGGAAGCTTCGAAGGAAATTAATGAAATCCAGGTCTTTCCTGAATTCAAATTCAAAACCATACAAGCGGGCTTTATCCACATTGATGTATTTGATCTCAAAATTTTGTGTTTCCGGAGAAAGTTGTTGTTCGATCGGATCTGTAAAGTGCTTGTAAAACCCTGTAATGGCGATTTTTTCCTCCCGGTTGAAGAACCATTCATAGCGCAGGTCCACATTCGTGATCCTGGAACGCTTCAAATCCTGGTTGCCGACAACAAAGATCCCCAGCTTATAATCATAATAGTTTGTCCCGATCTCCCGGAATGATGGCCTGGCTATGGTCTGGGATCCGGCAAGCCGGAAGTTCATTTCATCGTTCACGTTGTAGATCAGGTTCAATGAGGGCAGGGGGTCGGTTTTCCGGTAACCCCCGCTTTTATATTTTGTGTCGGCAGTCCCGACCAGGTTGTTCACCCGAAGGTCTGTATATTCCAGGCGCAATCCCGCGATAAACCGCAACCTGTCCACAACGGGCCAATCGATCATGGCATATCCGGCAAACACCGACTGGGCGGCTTCATAGCTGTTGTTTTTATCCTGGTTCTGGTCTGCAAGATAATACCAGCCCAGCCTTCCGGCAGGGTATTCCTCCAGGGTGTTTGGCGGCACATCGTATATAATATACTGATCCAGGAACCTGTCAATCGTCATATGCTTATCATACAGGCTGTTCTGCACATTCAGTTCGAACTTGGTTTCCTCCAGGTCGCGGTTTTTATACGAATAGATGCCGCCGAATTTGATCTTGCTGTTGCTGCCCATGATGGTTGCGGGCAATTCAAGATCCAGCCTGGCGTTTAGGTTTGCTTCGTTCATTTTTCGGTAAAAGCGGGCGGGCTGATCGTTGGTCTTGATCTCCCAGGTATTGTCGCCCACCAGGTTTTCAAAAAACCTCAGATCCGGTTCATTTTGATCCATATCGATGTAGGAAAGGATCCAATCCGCGACCAGGTCATTTGCGGCCGGGAAAACGTGTTTGCCATGGATTTGGTATGAATTCAGGATGCGTTCCATGAAACCCAGGCTTCTGTCATAATCATCCCTGTCTTCATAGTAGAAGTGGCCCGACCTCGAAAGTGCGGTTTTTGTGCCGTTTTGGTTTCTGAAATACCTGAACCCGATTTTATTGTTGTTGTTAAGTTTCATATTCAGGTTGGCCAGTCCGGATACATTCACCTTTTCTTTACCATAGCTGACCGTATCGAATATTTTCCACGGGTCTTCAATGATCCCTTCCTGATACAGCCCGTATTCCCCGTCGTCGTGAAATTCGAATCCTTTGGAATATCCCAGGGCAAAATTGTAGCCCAGGGTCTTTGAGAACAGCGGCGTTTGGTTTCCAACGGAAAATTTATACGACTGGTCAAGGCCGGAACGCATGGTTTCCGGCTCCATGACCGTATTGAAGGAATTTGAGATGTCATACGACTCTGCCGCATTGAATGTCGTGGGGTAGAGGGTATTTCCGTTGGCATCCAATGCCTTTTTTGCCCGTGCCGGCACATCCCTGGTCCCGTCATCCAATCCGAGCCAGTCAGTGTTCCCGCCTTCGTATGTCAAAAACTCATCGTTCCGGTTGGCCTGCGGGTTGTATCCCAGGGATGCGGAGACCTGCAGAGTGAATTTTTCCGGAAAATCCATGGTGACGATATCGACATGTCCGCCTGTGGATTCTCCGGGCAGATCCGGGGTAAAGGTTTTATGCACCACGATGTTCTCAATGATGTTGCTTGGGAAAATATCCATCTGGACCGTGTTCTTTTCCGGGTCCAGTGCGGGTATATCCGCCCTGTTCATTGTGATCTTCGTGTACCTGTCGCCCAGTCCCCTTACATAAATGTATTTGTCGTTTTGTACCGAAACGCCGGTTACCCGTTGCAATGCAGAGGCCGCATTGTCATCCCCCAGCCGGGATATCTGGTGTGCGGATATGCCATCCAGCATGGACGCTGATTTCTTTTGCATGATCAGTAAGGCGGCTTCGTTGTTATGCCTGGCTTTTGCGGAGATAACCACCTGCTGTAATTCTGTGGTAACGCTCTTCATTTTGATGTTCAGGATGTTCACTTCGCCGGGGTTGATGAGCACCTCCGTGAAATTCTGTGTTTGATAGGAGATGTAAGAAACGCGGATATTATAGGTGCCGGGATCCACCGGCAGGTTGTATTTTCCGTCAAAATCCGTTGTTGTGCCAATGGTGGTCCCTTCTGCAAAGAGTGTGACACCGATCAGGGTTTCCCCGGTCCGGGCGTCTGTGACCGTGCCCCTTAAAAACCCCTGCTGTGCAATGCCTGCGTTTATCAACAGTGTAAACAGGAAGAACAGTGGTATGATCTTTTTTATCATTTCAGGATGATTGATTCTGTTGCGGTGTTTCTTGGTTTTTTTTAGAACACGCTTCCATAACAAATAAGCCAACCGGCCAGAAGACCCGTCAGCTTATTTGTATATGCCGCATCCGTTTAATTAAAATATAATGACCAGCTGGCGGCCCAGTTCATGCCTCCCGGCTGGAATGCGCCATGATAAGGGGCGTCTTTGAAGAAAGGATCGGCCGGTTTGGCTGCCAGGGATCCGGAGGAAGCTGAAGCTGGCACCGGGTTGCCGGCATCAATCCCTGCTTCTTCAATGATGTTGCCGTTATCGCTAAAGAGGCCGTTCATAACGGTTTCATGATCCGGAGGAAGGTCCCCGCTTTCTGCATATGCTACGATCTGTGTTGCAATGGTCCCGTCATGGATGTTGCTGAACACGTTGTTCTTTATCATGAGTTCCGCACCGGGGTTTGCATCTGAGACCCATTCATAGCTGCTGTGCTTATCGTCGCGGTATTCCAATTCTATTCCTTCGGATGCGTTTGCGAATATGGAGTTTGCATAGGTTCCGGCTGCGTTGTCGCGGAATACCATAAAATGCCCCTGGTTATTTCCATAATAAGTGGCATTGAAGATGACAGGTTGCGCATAGGGGGCTGCTTCTTCATCGTCTCCGGTTCCGCCATCCTGCTCGGCGCAGCGGTCGCCGGCATCGTTGTCCTGTATGGCAACCCAGAACTGGCCCTTTCCGTGAAAACCTTCATCATAGTCGAAAGAGTCGTCCCCGCACAGTGCCACCAGAATATGGCTGGTGTTTACAGAACCGCCAAACCATTCAACACCGTCGTCCTTGTTCGAAATGACTTCAATATACTCAATCGTGGTCCCGTTGCCTACCGCACCAAGCGTCAGTCCGTTGATCTCATTGCCTGCACCAATATCGGTCCCGCCGTGACGGATCTGGAGGTACCTCAGGCTTCCTGAATTGTCGCCATCGTCGGCCCCTGCATTCCCATCCATGCCGTAAAATGCATCGTATTGTTCCGGAATGCCTTCGATCCTTTTTGCAATGGAATTATTGGTTGTGGCTTTACCCAGGAGGATCAGCCCGCCCCACAATCCACGGATCTCTTTGTCATATTTCCCTTCTTTTCCGTCGCCCAAACCGGTCATGATGATGGGTTCGGTTTCGGTCCCGTTGGCGATCAGCCTGGCACCCATTTTAACAACCAGTGCAGAAGCATTCTCTCCCTGTCCGGGCAGGCCTTCCAAAAGTGTGCCTGCAGGGATGGTAAGGGTGGCTCCGTCTTCAATAAAAACGAATCCTTTGATGTGATAGGTTTTGCTTGCATCAAGGGTCATGTCGCTTGTAATGCTGCCTTCCAACGTTACTTCATTTGTTGGGGCAGGGGTGGGGGTGTTGTCGTCATCGTCATCTTTTTTACATCCTGCGGCAGCAAAAAGGATGGAAGCAAACAACACAGCAAGTAATCGAAAATTTTTCTTTTTCATGATGTGAATAATTTTTTGATTCATTAGCAAATAAGTATTTGATGCAAAAGAAACCCATATATCCTAAGTGAATTTTAACGAATTGTTAACCTTAGGTTAAATTCCTTCCGGATCTCAAAAAATACTTAATATTTGCTTAACACTGTCATTAACGTGTTGTTAACCAGTAAACAGGAAGGTTGATCAAAAAAAGGAAGTTGATTGATCGGGGAAGCCTGGCCAAAGGGACGGATTGGTTTCCGGCCCGGCATTAATGATCCAGCAAAAAACGGATGTCGCTGCCGGGCTCATGGTCGCGGGGTTCCTGGCCAAAGCGGAAGAGGATCAGGGATTTTTTACCTTTCAGCTGAATATCCGTATTATGGATCTCCAGCAGTGTGCCTTCACGAAGTCCGGCAACAGGCATGTCCCTGTTCACCAACAAAAATTCATCGATACGCTGCTTTCGGGTTTCACCGGCATGGCCCTGGAGATGGGCATCGATATAATGCGGGTTGATCTGAAAAGGGATCACACCCAGGCAACGGAAGCTTTCCGGTTCGGTGATGGGCATGTCGTTGGTGGTCATAAGGGTTGGACAGGTCACGTTGGATCCGGCGCTCCATCCCATATAAGGGATGCCGTCCATGACCCTTTTGCGAATGGCCGCCATGGTTTTTGTTTCGTGCATTTTGGCAACCAGGTGAAAAGTGTTTCCGCCACCGACAGCGATGGATTCTGCATCATTAACGGCTTTCACAGGATCAGCTTCATGGTGGATGGAATGTATTTCGAACCCCAGTTTGTGGTATACGTTTTGAACCTTCTTTTCATAGGCATTATAGGATTGCTCCAGTCCTTCCGGATCCAGGCCGACGCCGGCCCAGGGAATGAACAGCACCTTTTTTATGTGTTGTCCGCTCATGAAATCCGCAAGGTATTCTTGTGGCCATTCCAGGTATTTTTCACCGTAGTTTGTTGAATTGCTGATCAAAAGAAGATGCATAGCCAGTAGTTTTTACGGGATGCCTTTCATCACAGGCATCCCGTTGATTAGTGTTTTCCTTT
>JAGYMZ010000034.1 GCA_018400295.1 Bacteroidales bacterium
CAATGTCCGCTGTATCCCGGATTGAACATAAAGAAAGCAAAATTGTCAATAGGGTAAGGATTAAAAGTACCCTGAAAAAATATCTGAACAACATGCCTCCACTGATCAAAAATATGGGCCTGTATGCCGATCTTTACGAGCTGACCATGATACAGGGATATTACCTCTCCGGAAGAAAAAATATCCCGGCCTCCTTTGATTATTTTTTCCGTGCGAACCCATTTGAAGGCGGATATGTATTGTTCGCCGGATTATCAGATTTACTGGAAATCCTGAAAAATTACCGTTTTTCAAAACAGGAATGCGATTATCTGGCTTCCCTTGGGTTTCGAAAAGAATTTCTTGATTATCTGGGCAACTTTCACTTCACGGGGGATGTATATGCATTCCGTGAAGGGGATGTTGTTTTTCCCAACGAGCCGGTGGTGCGTGTCGACGGCACCCTGACCGAAACACAGATCATCGAAACCGTTTTGCTGAACATACTGAATTTTGAATCCCTGATCGCCACCAAGGCTTCGCGCATGCGCAAAGCTGCCGGGAATGCGCTGCTTACGGACTTCGGCTTGCGGAGGGCCCAGGGACTCGGTGGCATACATGCCAGCAAAGCATCCATTATGGGAGGTTTCGACAGCACTTCCAATACCTTCAGCGCTTTCGGATATGGCCTGAAACCCTCAGGCACCATGGCCCACTCCTGGATACAGAGCTACGATGATGAAATTGAAGCTTTCCGTGAATACGCAAATATCTATCCCGATTCCTGTATCCTCCTGGTGGATACATACGATACGTTAAAAACCGGTATACCCAATGCCATCCAGGTAGCAAAGGAAATGGAGGACAAAGGCCATGCGCTGAAAGCCATACGACTGGACAGCGGCGATCTGGCTTACCTCAGTAAAAAAGCACGCGAATTGCTGGACGCACAAGGACTGGATTATGTTAAAATCGTGGCTTCCAGCCAACTGGATGAATACATCATCCGGAGCCTGAACGAACAGGGAGCCAGGATCGATGCTTACGGTGTAGGTACCAAGCTGGTAACAGGCAAAGAGGATGCGGCGCTGGACGGGGTATATAAGATCAGCTGGTGCAATGGCAGCCCCAGGATCAAGATATCCGATACCCTTGAGAAAATGACGCTTCCGGGCCGGAAAAAGGTCCGCAGGTACCTTGACAGCAACGGCAAGTTTTTACTGGACGGCATATACCTGGAAAATGAAAGCATGCCGGCAAGGTATTTCCACCCCCACCAACCTGAAAAGAACACGGATACAAAAGGGATGCAACATGAAGCGCTCATGCAACAGGTCATGGTCAGGGGTGAAGTGGTCATGGAAGACCGAAGCATCAGCGAACGGGCATCTTTTGCCCGGGAAAGATTGACAAAATTACCGGGGGAACATAAACGATTTGAAAACCCGCATGTATATAGGACGGGGATCAGTGAAGAACTTATGAATCTGAGGGACAGGCAAAAGATAAGGATCAACGAAAAAATGAAAAAATAAGAACGGAAATGAATGCATTACTGATCGTAGACCTGCAAAAGGATTTCCTTCCGGGTGGGGCCCTGGCAACACCGGAGGGTGACAAGGTAGTCGCTCCCATCAATGAGATGCAAGACGAATTTGATCTGGTTGTCGCTTCCAAGGACTGGCATCCGCCGGACAAGGTGCAGCATTTTCAAAAATGGCCTCCCCACTGCATACAAAATACCGAAGGAGCAGAATTTCCGGATAACCTGAACAGGGAAAACATAGCATTCGTTTTTAAAAAAGGGACCGGAAAGGATGACGACGGCTATTCCTCGTTCGAAGCAGTGAACAGAGACCTGGAAGCATACCTCAAAGAAAAGGGCGTAACAAAAGTCTTCATCGCCGGGCTGACCACAGAATACTGCGTCAGGTTCACTACACTGGATGCCCTTCGTAGAAACTTCGATACCTACGTCATCGAAGATGCCATAGAGGGTGTGCGGCAAGAGGAAGGCGATGAAGAAAAAGCAAAGAAAGAAATGGCCGAAGCCGGTGCACAACTGATCCGGGCCGAAGAGATCCCAAACATCCTGGGGCACTGATTACCTGATCCTGAAATACGGCACCTTGTCTTCTACACCTGTCAAATAACGCATCAGAATAAGATACTTTTTGATCAGGTTTGGTATCAGAAAATTATGCCGTATATGCTCTACGGCATTGCGGCTCATTTCATCACGCTGGCTTTTATTGTTCAGCAGGAAATGCATATAATTGGTGATCTCCCTCACGGACATGGGTTCAACCAGGAAGCCGGTCTGCTTGTTAACCACCTGCTGGACAATACCCCCCACATTGCTCCCGATCACAGGGCATCCCTGCCACATGGCTTCGGTCACAACCAATCCGAAACCTTCTTTCGTGGAAACGTGTACAAAATGGTTGGCAATGCGCATCAGTGCCCCGATGTTCAGATCGTTGTTGGGAATGTTCAACAAGGGCCATATGTCCGGATCACTGTCCACCTCATTCATGATGTTTTGATACATCATTTGACCTTCGGGGTCATCCGATGCTGAATTGCCTACCAGCACCAGGATGGGATTGATCTTTTTTATGTCTTCCTTTTTCTTGAGCTCTTTGAACGCACGGATAATGGAAGGCTGGTTCTTATGGACATCGTACCTGGATACAGCCAGGATCATGGGGCGCTCAATATCAATATCATACTTTTTGATCAAGGGATCCAGTACACGTAAAGCCGTTTCCCGGGTGTACTGGCTGTTTTTGACACTGATCGGGTCAATGCACGGGCTGATCCCGTATGCAGGAATGCGGATCCCCGGCTTTACAAAACTTTTCTGGGTAAAGATGGCACCATCATAGTGGTTTACGTATGGGAGCAAAAAGTTCCAAATCAAACTGTCGGCTTCGGACGTATCAATATGGCACCTCCACAGGGTTTTGCCCATAAACTCACCATGGACAATGGCAGCGGCGGGCTGTGGATCATGCACAACGGTCAGGTCGGCAACAATGGGATTGTTATTGAAGTTTTCCTTTAAATTGTCAATATATAGCTGAAGGATGTCCTGTACACTGTAATTCTGTATAACGCCCTGAATAAGATTATGGAACTTCTTGGTCAGTACAAAAAAATCCTCCCCGCCTTCAATGCAATACCAGGTACTCTTCAATCCCAATCCTTTCAGAAAGGGGATCACACTTCTAAGCATTTCAGCAACGCCTCCCCCCTCAAAAGTGGAATTTACATGCGCCAGTTCCTTTCCTTCAAGGGGAAGGGCCAGTTGCTTTATCTCCTCAATGATCTTTTCTCCGGTATGCCTTTTGTAAACATCTACATCCATCCCGTCCAATACCGGGTATTTTGTTGTGTACTTTTCGCTTAAGTTATGGTACATAATGGGTTGTCAATCTATAGTGTTGGCTTTTTCACTTTTAAAATAACGTCACAAAAATAGAAATATGATTGAATTATATGACAACCTTATACAGGTTTTTTCAACCAACAAGTGTTCATTTCAAAAAAATAATGGGAAAAAGCTTCGTTTACCGCACAGGCAAAGGCCTGCGCGAGCCCTTTAATTTATGGATATCCGTACCTTACACCGGGATTTCAAATCGTGCCGTTTACCTTTGTATTGAATGTAATAGTCCCCCTCAAAATCCGACAAACTCTCTACCGTAAGTTCACTGCGGCCATACCTGAAATGAAGCCATCTTTTCCGGTGCAGGATTTTGAACTGCAACGCATACCATTGACGGGGCAATGCCGGGTGTACGACAATATGATCCGGGAAATACTCCAATCCGGAAAAACTTTGAAATACAATATCCAGGGTACCGGCCATCACCCCTGTATGGATGCCCTCTTCAGTGGTTCCTCCCTGAGTGTCATGAATATCACTTTCCAGGGCCTTCCTGAACCATTCAAACCGTTCGCCGTCCTCAAAATCCAGATATTTTAAAATGGAAGCATGAACAACATAACTCAGGGTAGAACCGTGGCTTGTCCGTTTAATATAATAATCGTAATTTTTTTTCAGCAGTTCCAGTTCGCCTCCAGTCTCATAACCCATGCGTTCGAGGGCCTTTTTTACCTGAGCAGGCGACAGAACGTAAAAAAGCATCAATACGTCCGCCTGCTTGGCCGCTTTGTATTTATCCGGTGTATCGCCTTCGGCCTTCAATATCCTGTCCAGCCGGTGAATATCACCATAGGCATTCCGGTAATGCTGCCAGTCGAGCTCTTCCAGGTCAAAATACCCTTCAAACTGGGCCAGGATGCCATCCTCATTAATTTCAACATACATGTTATCCCGGACCGTTCTCCATTTGTCTATCTCTTCCTGTGTAATACTCAGTTTGGACAGAATTCCATCAATTTCCTGCCGGTTAAAATGATCACAGAAATGGATCACTTTATTCAGGAGCCAGCTGACCATAACATTCGTGTAGGAATTATTATTGATCCCCCCTTCGCTGGCCCCGGGATATTTTTCCTGGAACTCATCCGGCCCCATCACACGGTTGATCACATATCTTTTCTTGTGTTCATCATACTTGACAATGCTCACCCAAAAGCGTACGATCTCAAACATGATCTCTGCACCGTAATCCCTCATAAATTCCTTATCATCCGTGGCACGGCAATAACCCATAACATTGTTGGCAATGGCAAGCGATACATGACGCTGAAGGTGGCTCAGGTCCGGATCCCATTTACCTGATACAGGGTTATAGTGTATGATCTGGGTTTCTTCCTTCCCGTCATTGGCCGATTGCCAGGGATACATTGCACCCTCGAACCCCATCTCCCGGGCATTTTCCCGTGCAGCATCCAGTCGCCTGTACCGGTACAGCAGATCGGCCCGCGATATTTCCGGGAAGTGGTAATCATAAAAAGGCAACACAAACATCTCATCCCAGAAAATATGTCCGCGGTATGCTTCCCCATGCAGTCCCCGGGCCGGTATGCCCGCGTCGATGTTCCTGTTATGCGGTGAGGCGGTCACAAGCAAATGATAAATATGCAACCGCAATACCTTCTGGGAAAACCGGTCCCCTTCCACGATCACATCGGCCTTGTCCCAGATGTCTTTCCACGCATCCCTGTGTTTTTTCAGCATCCTGTCGTATGAACCTGCCGCATCAAGGGTTTGCGCCCCCTGTTCCTTTGGATTTTCCACTCCCCGGTCCTGTGATGTATATAAAGCAACCGTCTTTTCAATGGTATAGGTCTTATCCTGCTCACACTCAAAGGTAAAGCTTTCTGAAATGGCTTCTATACTGGTTTCAACCATTCCCTTTTCTTTGGTTTCATCACCATCCACAAACAGCTTTTGCCGGGCATACATATATATATCCACATCCGACTGGTTGGTCCGCACATGTAAAAACAACATTCCGTTGACAGCATACTGATCTATGGCGTTAAGATGGTTGCCGCTTAGCGAACGGTACCGCGGCACGCCATAATTGGTAATGGTTCCATCCAGTGTGGAACGCAGGGTGACCGGCTCGAAATAATTATGGGGGATCACGTGGTACCGGATGACAGCCAGGTGGGGATTATCCATGCTGGCAAACCGTTCGGTCTTTATGGTTGTTATGTTCCCTTTGGCATCCTTAAAGGTTATTTCCCGGCACATAATACCTTTGTACATATCCAGGGAATGCTTATACGCCAGGACATCCGTCTCCATGATGCTTATGAAGTTCCCTTCCCCGATCCTGAAATCTACAATAAGCCAGTTCGGGCAATTCACAAAGTCATTATTATAGATCTTCCGGTCATGGATCACCGTAGGCACTTTATTATATACACCGGCCACATAGGTTCCCGGATAATGGACATCCTTACTGGCCCGTTCACCGGCAAAGCATCCGCGAGTGGCAAAATAGCCATTCCCGACCGTTGTGAGGGTTTCCCTGAGCTTTTCCTGCGTCTGGTCAAAATTGTAATAGTTCAGCTCCCATCCGTCCTGGAATATGCCCTCCGAAAACCAATGCTCCAGGTCTTTCCAGGATACCTCACCCATATCTTCCACGGCAATGTCCGCACCGGAACTGCGCAGGGCATCTTTATTATCCTCACGGGCAACACCGATCACACAAACAAAATCCCCTTTTTTCCCGGCTTCCACACCGGATATGGCATCCTCAACCATGAGGCATTCGGAAGGCACCAGCCCGATCTCTTCTGCAGCTTTAATAAAAATGTCGGGTTCGGGCTTCCCTTTCAATCCAAGGTTTTGGGATTCAATGCCACTGATGATGGAACCGAATTTTCCGGTCAACCCGGTTTTCTCAAGAATAAACCGGCAATTTTTACTGGAAGAAGCCACACCCACCCGGATGTTCCGCTCCATGAGCATATCAATAAAATCCAGTGTGGACTGGTAAACATCCACACCTTCACTTTTTATGAACTCCCTGAATTTGACATTTTTTGTATTGCCCACTCCGCAAATGGTTTTCTCACCCGCTTTGTCCGATTCCTCCCCGTAGGGCAGATCAATGCCCCGGGATTTCATAAAGGACCGGACCCCTTTATACCTTGGCTTACCATCCACGTATTTCAGATAATCATCCTTGGAAAAGGGCTGGTAATCACTATTTTTGGCATTTTTCTCAAGAAAACCGTCAAATGTACTTTTCCAGGCTTTGAAATGCGTATCCTGGGTAGATGTGATCACTCCATCCAGGTCGAATATGGCACCTTTAAGCTGTTGTATATCCATAACTATATCAATGAAATTTGATTCAACAAAGAAACAAGCACATCGGGATTTTCCACAAACATGCTGTGGGGACATAATTTCCCGACCTTTCGCTGAATATCGCTGTTTTTTGTAACAAATATCGCCCGGGTTTCCCCATTTTTTTTCATGGCTGCCTCAACCATGGGAATATCTGAAGCGGTATCCCCGCAGATCAAATTTATTCCTTCATCCAACCTCAGGTCCAGCGCGGAATCCAGGAAATCGATCCCATCCCCCTTGTCAAAATCCTTTACCCCTTCATCCCCCTTGTCAATGGTCAGGATGATCTCTATATCCAAACCTGTATCTTCTATACGGAAATACACGTCCTCCGGATCGTGGTCCGCCACCATGGATCTGATCTTTTTCAAAAATCCCAGGGAGCGGTCCTCCGGCACACTCTTATGTATATCCTGACGCGCTATGGTGGTCTGCCCAAATTTAAGCTGCAGCCCGGAACCGATCCGGCTAAAGATCTTATACTTTTCCATTCCAACCAGTTTTGCCAGGTCTTTGTTCAATGCGTCCAGTACTTTCTGTTTTTCATCATCCACAGGAAATTTGCCTTCCCTTCCTTTTTTATCCGCATATTCCCGTCCCTTGGAACCCGCATAATGAAAAACTTTTTCAGGAAATACGGATATGTCCTGCAAGCCACCGTTACCCAGAGGGGCAGAAGTGAGGATGACCGTGTTCCGGGTTTTTCCGGCAGCAAAACGGGCCAGGTATATGGCATTGTATGCGGATTGTACAGATGTGGAGTATCTTCCACAATAATTATTGACAGTCCCGTCCCGGTCACTGATAAAACTGTTGAATTCCAGACCGGAAAGAAAGCTGATGCCCCGATCGACCTCCCTGAAAAAATTATGGTTTATGGATTCCATATGTTCGGTAAACACCTGTTCGCCATTTTCAAAAAACCAGATATCCTTTTTCAGCTCCTCTGTTTCATACGTTACATCTACCCTGGCAGTGTGGTCGCCAAAGAGGTTGAACAGCTTTAATCCTTCCTGGTCGGGCACTTCCCCGATCGTATTCAAAAACCGCTTCAAATGCCTGATCAATTCAGGATCCGTTCGGCCTTCAAGCAAGTAATCCACAACCATCTTGCGGCGCACAGGTATGGTTGCACGCATGATCTCAATAAACGCATCCAATGTCTGTATTTTCATGGTGTGTCTTTATGGTTTGTTTCTCTCATTCCGGGTGATACGGCATCTATTGGCCGTTTCCCGCTTTTTTCCATAGCTTATACAAAAAGCAGGCTTTACATTATTGTTGTTTAACGGCATAAGACTTGCAATACCCTTGATCGTTTCATTCAACCATGCAAAAATGCGTCCATAAAAAATTTAGGCATACCGGGACCGGGCTTACCCTGGAAAATGAACATGAATACGCATGGGAAAACAATATTTCTTATAAAATGTTAAATATAGTGAAAACCAACAGGTTCGCCAGTATTCACATAAACAGACAAATATGAAAAGATTAATTATTGTATCAAACCGGTTGCCGGTGAGCATAAAAAAAAGGCACAACTCGATCAAAGTGGAGCCCAGCGTGGGGGGACTGGCAACGGGAATGAAATCTTTTTATAAAACCCACGACAGTCTATGGTTTGGGTGGCCAGGGATCCATACAGGCCAGATATCACCAAAAGAGCGGACAGAGGTAGCAACAAAGCTCGAGGATGAAAAATGCAAGCCCGTTTACCTTTCCAGGCATGACCTGAACCAGTATTATTATGGGTTTGCGAACAAAACACTCTGGCCCCTTTTTCACTACTTCACCCAATACACTACCTACCGGGAAGATTACTGGAGATCCTATAACAAGGTCAATCAGATCTTTGCGCGGGAATTGCTCAAGGAAATAAGAGAAGACGATATTGTCTGGATCCACGATTATCACTTATTTTTGCTCCCCCAACTGATCAGGGAAAAATTTCCACACATCGCCATTGGGTTCTTCCTTCACATACCTTTTCCTTCTTACGAAGTATTCAGGCTCCTGCCCTGGCGTAATCAACTGATGAAAGGATTGCTGGGAGCTGACCTGCTGGGGTTCCATACGTATGACTACCAGCGGCACTTTATTTCCACCGTACGCAGGCTCCTGGGCAAGGAAACATATTTTAACGGGATCCTGACAGACCACCGGGAGATAAAGGTGGATTCTTTTCCGATGGGCATCGATTACAAGCGGTTTGAACAAAAGGCAAAGGATATCCGGGAATCCAATGTTGGCCGCCGGTCCAGGATAAAAACCATGGTAGATACAACGACCGAAAAGGATTCAAAACTCAAATTGATCCTATCCATGGACCGCCTTGATTATTCCAAGGGAATTCCCCAGCGACTGGAATCCTTTGAATATTTCCTGGAAAAATATCCCATGTACCGCGAAAAAGTCAGCATGATCCTTCTTGCCGTCCCCTCACGAACTACTGTGGATCATTATATGAACCTTAAACGGTACGTTGATGAACTCATTGGCAGGATCAACGGTAAATACGGCACCATCAACTGGACACCCATCAAATATTTCTACCGCTCCCTGCCTTTCGATCAGATCGTGGAACTGTATTTATATTCCGATATTGCTTTGGTTACACCCGTCAGGGACGGGATGAACCTCATTGCAAAAGAATTTATGGCATCCAAGATCGATAACCGGGGAGTGCTCATATTGAGTGAAATGGCCGGGTCGGCCCAGGAACTGGGCGAAGCCCTGATCGTCAATCCAAACGATAAAAATGATATGGCCGATTCGATAAAAGAGGCCCTGACGATGCCGGAAATGGAGCAAGAGGAAAACAATACCCGAATGCAGCATCGCCTGAAAAGGTATGACGTGGAGCGCTGGGCCAACGATTTCATGAATTCATTGAACGAAATCAAGGAAGAACAAAGTCAATTGCTTTCCAAGCACATAACCCCAACCATCATAGAACGGATTGCCCAGGATTACGCCAAAGCAAAAAACCGGCTTTTGTTGCTTGATTACGACGGTACGCTGATCCCATTCAGCAAAGAACCCTACCGGGCAGGGCCGGATAAGGAACTCAGGAACATCCTGAAAAGCCTGACCGAAGAAGATAAAAACGCACTGACGCTTATCAGTGGAAGGGACAAAGAAACGCTTTCCGGGTGGTTTAATAAATTCAACCTTTCATTAATAGCCGAACACGGTGTTTGGCTGAAAGATCCCGGGAACCACTGGAAAATGATCGAGCCAATCCGGAACGACTGGAAAGAAGACATACTTCCGATCCTGGAAAAGTTTACCGACCGGACCCCCGGGTCCTTTGTTGAAGAAAAAAATTACTCCCTGGTATGGCATTACCGGAAATCCGATCCGGAACTCGGCTCACTAAGGGCCCTGGAACTTAAAGATGAACTTATTTCCATAACGGTCAATCTTAACCTGGAAATACTGGAAGGCAACAGAATGCTGGAAATAAAAACGGCAGGGATAAATAAAGGCCGTGCGATCCGGAAAAAGATCGAAAGTAAAGACCTTGATTTTATCCTGGCCGTGGGTGATGACTGGACGGATGAATTCCTCTATGAAGTCCTTCCGGACTCCGCCTATTCAATAAACGTGGGGTTCCGCAGCACAGACGCCAGGTATTGCCTGGAAAATGTAAAGGATGTAAGGAGTTTGCTGAAAAAACTGGCGAATATTGACTGACGCAAGACCCGGAAATTCATAAGAACATTCGGTAACCTTTGGGTTGGGGGAGATTCTGCAGGGGATGCCCCGGAAATCTGATGACCGGGAGAACCGGCAATTCTCCATACGGCATATTACATATCTGACCCGGGGTCTGTGGTCCCCAAATGATAAAATAACAGATTTTTGTTGGTTTCTTTATAAATTTCACTACTTTTGCCAAATTAATAATATATCAATAATTTATCATGAACAAAGGAAAAGTAAAATTTTTTAATGAAGCCAAAGGATTTGGTTTTATTAAAGACGATGAATCAGAAAAAGAATACTTCGTACACGCAACCGGTCTGATCGACGAGATCAGAGAAGACGACGAAGTAACGTTTGACCTCCAGGAAGGAAGAAAAGGACTGAATGCAGTCAATGTAAAACTGCTTTAGTTTCTTTTACATAAAAAACGTGCACTAAAAAGCCCTGCTTCTTGCAGGGCTTTTTTTTATGCACTTTCATCACCGAAGGAGCTTTTCCGTGATCCGCTGCTTCCCCGATACAAAATTCAGGAAGTATATCCCTTTCGCCCAGGATCCCGTTGGGATCCTGAACTGGTATTCCCCGGGGCCATACATACCATAGTCTTTCAAATACAATACATTCCCAAGGATATCCGTAACCGTGATCTGTACCTCGCCAGGCTGCGTTAGGGTGGCGGCAACCGTCACGTTATCGGTAAAAGGATTGGGATAGGCCCGGACCTCCCCACCAGCAGCGACTTCAGGCAAACGAACGCTTGTGGAATACATAAAATACGCAGAATCCACAGCACCAAAATCCGTTCCGGTGGCTATATAATTACTGCCCCCGAAATACAAAGCATAAAAGGCAGGAAGCGTAAGGCCATCACCGCCCGAGTCATACATCCTGAAAATATAGCAGTCCTCTGCAGGGATCACCAGTTCTTCTGAGTACATGGTATTGGGTTCGGCATAAGGACCTCCGGAGAATATGATTTCACCCTCCGGATTGGCAATCTCCCAGGTATTCTCTTCCGGGTTTTCATCGGTCCGGATCAAGAAGTTGATGGTTTCCGGTGTGACCCTGGACCTGGGCACGGATCTATGCATGGTGTCATTCCCCGGATATTCATCAGTGGTACCGTTGGGGTTGGCGGTATACACGACCAGGTCATTCTCCTCTTCCACGGTAAAGCCAACTTCCGGAAGCTGCACGGTGGCCGTTTCCAGAAATGACAGGTCGCCGCTCCAGCTATAAGTAAAGGTCTCTTCACCGTTCACATGATAAAAAACATCCACGCTGTTCAGGTCAGCAGAGCCGTTGTTGCGTATGGTGATCTCCGGGGATATAACGCCCAGGCAGTTCCGTTCGGCCACATTCCCGATCTCCAGCATGCTTACATCGGTTGTATACAACGGAACCAGTGGCTCGGTGGAACCGTTGCCGGCCTGGTGCACCGTTTTGTCATCATCATCCTGGACAAACCCCACTACCCCTACCTCATCCATATTATAGACATTCTGCATTGCCCAGGAACCGCTCAGGATCATGTAGTCACCGGTTTCAAAGTCGGGAAGCAAGGTTCCCGTGGCACCCGGGATCATTTTCTTCATGACATCCAAAAAGTGCGTTTCACCATTGGATCCGGGAGGGGAAGAAAAGTTGATCTCTTTTTCTACCACAACCATATGTCCTTTCAACATGCCAGAAACATTTTCCGTAGCCTCGATCATCATGTGGACATATATGCTGTCCTCATTCTGACTTATGCTATGGCTCAGGGTCAGGTTGAAAGGGGAAGGGACCGCAGCATAGTCGTCGATGAGCTGCTGGGTGTATCCATGCGGCCCGCCAGGATAGCTAAAGGTAGGCCCGTTCGGTATGTCCCCGTCAATCGTAGCGGTGGGCACACCACTTATGCCATAATACGATACACGGGCATTGTTCTCATCCGGGTTGTGGTTATGCATGGGATCATACCCGGGGAAATACCAGTGATATTTCACCGCTGTCAGTATATCCCGGTTCTGGTTCAGCAAATTATCGAAAGCAGGATTCTGGGAAGCACATGGAGGACAAGAAGCATTGGTAGCTTCTTCGATCAGCACCAGGCGCCCGGACTGTCCCGTAACAGCAGTTACCAGGGCCAGCAGAATGATCAGTGTAAAGAGTTTTTTCATGTCAAATGTCTTTTGAGATTTATTATTTGTGACGCATGATCGGCGCTCACTCAGGCGAATAAACGCATAAGGGATTGCCATTTCAGTTCCTTTATCTTATGAAAATATAAAGATACAATAATATGAAATAACTGGAGACAAAGATGGTGTTTGAGCATGAAAAATGTTGTTATATTTGGGCACCAAAATAAGGATCTTGAAAAAATTTTCTGCAATGGAATCGGAGATGATCCGGAAAGCGCGGGAAGTAGCCGGGCATTCCCATGCTCCCTACAGTGGATTCCCTGTGGGCTGTGCCATTGCCGATCAGGATGGCAAAATATACACGGGTTGCAATGTTGAGAACGCGTCTTTTGGCCTGTCGGTTTGCGCCGAACGGAATGCCATTTTTCACGCGGTTTCCGTAATGGATAAAAAACTGCAGATCCGGACCGTGATCATATACACACCAACGCCTTCCCCCACCCCACCCTGCGGTGCCTGCCGCCAGGTGATCTCCGAATTTGCAGAAAACCCCGTGATCATCAGCGTTTGCGATGGAAGGGACATCATCACCGGATCCCTGAACGATATGTTTACACATCCTTTCAACCTGAAACCGTGATCTCAGGTTTTGGAGCGGATTAAATGTACAATGCATGAAAAAACTGAAGCTGGATACAAGCAGGGTTGAGAATTTATGGGACATGCTGGAAAATTGCGTGGAGCAATATCCGGACCATAAGATGGGCTTTATTTCAGACAAAGGGGAGACCTCCTTATTGACTTATGCGGACTTGCGGGAAAGGTCCCTGCAACTGCTTGGCGGACTGCGGCAAAAGAAAATATCCAGCGGTGACAATGTCATCCTGGCCATTGATAAGAATGAGGAAACCATACCCATATTGTGGGCATGCATTGCGGGAAATGTTGTTCCAACCATATTGCAGCCCCCCGTAACTTTCTCGACCATAAACCCCGCCCTCGAAAAAATTGAAAAGGTGTATGAGAAACTGGGGGCACCAATGGTCATTGTTTCGGAAGAAACTTCCAAAAAATGGATGTCAAAGACCGTGGCCACCGAAAACGTGGTTTCGGTGACGGACATACCCATAACAGACTTGCCTCCCTGCCTGCCTGAGAAGGAACCGGATGAAACAGCATACATCCAGTTCTCCTCGGGAAGCACAGGGGACCCCAAAGGGGTGGTCCTCACCCACCGCAACCTGGTTAAAAACGTGGATGCCATCACCCGCAAAGCAGATCTCGGCCCATGGGACACTTCCCTGAGCTGGATGCCACTGTATCACGACATGGGGCTGATCGGTTTCCATTTCACGACGCTTTTCAGTGCCATGGACCAATACAGCATCGACCCGGTGGATTTTATCAAAAACCCGTTCTTGTGGCTGGATCATATGAGCGCGAAAAAAGTGAGCGTCACAGGAAGTCCGAACTTCGGGCAGATCATCGTAAACCGTCACCTGAAGAGAAAAACCCATAAGGATTGGGATTTTTCCCCTATGAAAGTCCTTTTTAACGGGGCAGAACCCATCTCGCCGGAGATCATGAACGAATTCCTCCACCTGTTGTCCCGCCATCATTTCAAGCCTGAAGCCATGATGCCCGTATACGGCATGGCCGAAGCAACCCTGGCTGTTACCTTTTCTCCCCTGAAGGAAAAACCGCTGGTCCGGGCTTTCGACCGCCAGGAGATCCAGGTCCGTAACCGGGCGGTACCTGTTCCGGCAAACAGCCCCCGGGCCATGCACTGTGTCAGCGTCGGCAAGGCAATTGAACACTGTCAATACCGGATCACGGATGCAAAAGATACCCCCCTCGAAGAAAAACAGGTCGGACACATACAGGTCACGGGCGAAAATGTGTGCCCGGGCTATTATCATGACCCTGAAGCCACAGCGGGCATTTTTTCCGGGCACTGGCTGCGCACAGGGGACATGGGCTTCACTTTCGAAGGGAACCTCTATGTCACGGGAAGGCACAAGGACATCATATTCGTCAGGGGGCAAAACATTTATGCCAACGACATGGAAGCCATTGCGACACGACTGGAAGGGGTTTCCTATGGCAAGGTGGTAATTGGCGGCGTCTTTGATGAAATCAAAGGGCAAGACAGGATCATTATTTTCCTGGTAGGCTCCCTAAAACCGGCAACGGCCGGCACCTTCCTGCAACTGAAAAAACTTTTCCGGGAAACCATGGCCATTACGCCCGATGTTTTTATCCCGGTTAAATCCAATGAGATCCCCAAAACCAGCAGCGGAAAGATCCAACGCTACAAGCTGATCCGACGCTACCTCCACGGGGAGTTCGATGAAACCGGAAGAAAGATGCAGGCGCTCATGAAGGGAATGTAAATGATGATAAAAGATGCGGGGTGGGAATGAACCGGATAAATTGGAATATACGCCATCGGGATATTTAAAATTGTTTACTTTTGCAGCGGAATACTAAGCATGAACCACCATGAAGATAGAAGACTTTATCGCCAAGATCGAAGAGGAATTTGATGACCTGGAACCCGGGATACTCAAACCGGAAAGCAATTTCAGAGAGCACTTTGAATGGAATTCCATCAATGCCCTTATTTTGATCGCCCTGGTCAAAACAGAATACGATGTAGCGATCAATGCGGAAGACATCCGCAAATCCAACACCATCCGGCAGCTCTTTGATATCATCAAAGAAAGGGCAGCCTGATCACATTACCTTTGGGAAGATCCCTCCCGGTCTTCATTTTTTTCCATGACAAGTTCCCAGGCTTTCTGAGCGGCATCCTCAATGGTCATTTTATTATAAAATAAATAAGGCGGGAAATCCACGCCGAAATTTTCCAGAAAATCGTTCCGGAGCTGGACGGCTTTCAGGGAATTCATACCATAGGCAACAATGGGCCTTCCCGGATGTATCTTGGAGATCCCGATCTTCAGCCTATTACTGATCCAGGCCATTAACCAGGACTGAATGGATAGGATGGAAACCGGAACCTTTTCCCGGGCTCCTGCAGTTACCGGTTCATCGTCCAGCACCGACCGTCCCACCTCATTGAGCTCCCCCATGATAAAACCGTTGCGGCATGCCCGGCGCTGGATCTTGCCGCTGGAGGTTTTGGGTATGCTTGCCGTGCGAAGAAGCGCAACGGCAAACACTTCCAGTTCGAACTCCTCAAATACCTGCTCCCGGATCGAATCACAAATGCCCTCAGTATCGGGATCCCTGACAAAGACCCTTTCCAGCTCGGCTGCAATCACCAATTTTTCAACGCCATCAATATCCACAGAAAAGGCGGCACTGCAATTTGGACGGAGGGCCTCATGACTGGCCTCAACAATAAACTCAATATCCTGGGGATAGATATTTCTGCCCCGGATAATAATGAGGTCTTTCAATCTTCCGGATATGAACAATTCCCCGTTATAAAAAAAACCCAGATCACCCGTCCGAAGGTAAGGGCCTTCACCCGTACCCGATATATATCCATGAAATGTTTTTTTGGTTTCATGCGCATTCCCCCAATACCCTTTGGTTACAATGGAACCGGACACCCATATCTCTCCGACCCTGCCATCACTGCAAGATGTCCCGGTTTCCGGATCCACGATCCGTATATCGGTATCAATCCACGCATGACCCACCCCAACCTGGTAATTGATCTCCGGAACGTCCGTGTTCGTGACGACAACCTTGTTTTTTTCCAGTTCTTCAATGATGACCGGCAGATACGTTGGTTTATCCGAGACATTCACCCCTGAGATAATAAGGGTCGTTTCTGCCATGCCGTAACAAGGATAGAAAGCCTGAGGCTTAAAGCCTGTATCCCGGAAATAATGTGTAAACGATTCCTGGGTGACTTTCCGGATAGGCTCCGCCCCGTTGTATAAAGTCCTGAGTGAAGAAAGGTCCAATGTTTTCTTTTCCGCTTCTGTGATTTTTTCAACACAAAGGTCGTATCCAAAATTCGGCCCTCCGGCATGGGTCCCGCCATACCTTGTTATCGCCTGCATCCATCGTACCGGTTTCTGCAAAAATGAAACCGGCGGGATCAATATACTGCGCAACCCTGTATATAATGGTTGTATAACTCCTTCTATTAAACCCATATCATGAAAACTGGGCAACCAACATACAGATACGCTTTTCGGGTCTAAATCAAAACTCTGTCGCATGAATTCCGAGTTCCTCATAATATTGGTATGTGTAACCATAACTCCTTTCGGGGTACCGGTGGAACCGGATGTATATTGCAATATGGCAATATCTTCCCCCTTCACATCAGGTAATTGCTGTGTTTCATCAACAACTTGCCCGGTTTTATCGGTTTGCAACCAGGGCAATCCTCTTAATTCCTCAACATCATTAAAATTCTTATTTGATAGTAAATATATCTTTTCTATTGCTAATGCAACGGTTGGCCGGCAATCCGTTACGATAGACCTGATTCTGCTGAGTGAACGGTTCTTTCTTGGGGGATAAGCCGGGACAGCAATTATTCCCGCATAAAAACAACCAAACAGGGCCTTAATAAATTCCAGTCCATGAGGATATAATAACAATGCTCTGTCGTTTGCCTGACTTAAAGATTTTAATCTTTTTCCAATAGAAACCGCCTTCTCATGCAATTCTTTATATGTAATCCATTCTTCATCTTCCTCGCCATCCCTCAAATACGTATATGCGATGCGATCCGGGGTTTCTCTCGACCGCATACGTAAAACATCTACGATGGTATACCCGTAAGTGTCATCTTCGGTAATCGCATTCGTCAGAAAATTTAATACATCCATGGTTAACCGCCTTGCTTGCCAGAACCTGCAAAATTAGGAAATCATACAGTAGTAATGAAAATTAAATTAAATTTGCAATGAGCAAACCGGATAATGGGATCATGATAAACTGGGGAGATCATTGTATCACGCTTAATCCGGAAGTGCTCAGCGGTCATCCGCGGGAATATCCTGGGTAAAAAAATCAACGGCAATACGGGGGAACTCAAAACCATGGCTCAGTTTACCATACACAACATACGCATCAAGGGGATGGCGGCAGCTGTCCCGAAGAAGGAAGTCTCCAACTGGGACTACAACTGGATACCGAAAAAGGACAGGGCTTCCATTATTAAGAATATCGGGGTGGAAAAGAAACGGGTGGCTGAAAAAGGAACCACTACCTCCGACCTGTGCTTCGCCGCCACGGAAAAGCTTCTGGACGAGCTGGGCTGGGAACGGAATGAAATTCAGGCCCTGGTTTTTGTCACCCAATCGGGCGACTACCTCATCCCCGCCACTTCTACCATCATGCAGGACAGGCTCGGGCTCCCCCACACCTGCATGGCCCTGGATATAAATCTGGGTTGCTCCGGATATGTTTATGGGCTTTCGGTTCTGGGCGGACTGATGAGCTCGGGACAGATCCAAAAGGCATTGCTCCTGGTGGGTGATTTGTCCAACATCACCTCCTCATACCGGGATAAAAGCACCTATCCCCTGTTCGGGGATTCGGGGACGGTCACAGCCCTGGAATACGATAAGAATGCTCCGGCCATACCGTTCAACCTGCAAACCGATGGATCCGGATACAAAGCCATCATGATCCCGGACGGGGGTGTGCGCAATTTATTTTCCAGGAAATCCCTGGATATAAAAAAGATCAGCGATGGGATATACCGCTCCAGGATGCACGTTGTACTGGACGGGATAGAAGTCTTCAATTTTTCACTCAGGGAAGTGGTCCCAAACATCAAAAAAACACTGGCCTATGCCAACCGGTCCATCGATGATTTCGATTACTACATATTCCACCAGGCAAACCGGATCATCAATGAGACCCTGCGAAAAATGATGAAGCTGGACAAGGAAAAAGTGCCTTTTACCATTCATAAATTCGGCAATACCAGCGGGGCCTCCCTGCCCCTGACCATTGTATCCGAATTGCGGGAAAAGATACAGGGCGGCCGCCTGAAGCTCCTGCTTTCGGCCTTTGGAATAGGGCTTTCCTGGGGGACTGCGTTTATCGAAACCGACCGGATCGTCTGCCCTGAAATTGTTGAGATCTGAACCCTGGACAGGAGATGCTGGTCAAAAAATCAAAGGAAAACCATCATGAACGACTTTGAACTGAAGAATAAAACCATCCTGGTAACCGGGGCTTCGTCCGGACTGGGAAAACAATGTGCCATAACCATCAGCAGATACGGCGGCTCCCTGATCATCACCGGAAGAAATGAACAACGGCTCAAAGAAACCCTTGACCTCCTGAAAGGCAATGAACATAAGATGATCGCCGCTGACCTCACCAGTGAGGAAGAAACAGCAAGACTGGCGGGCCAGCTCCCGGCACTTAACGGGGTATTATACAGCACCGGCATCTCGGACCTGAACCCGGCACGGTTTATTACCAAAGAAACCATCGAAAAAACCTTCCGGATCAGTTTTGAGGCTTCGGTATTGCTGACCAGCAAATTGCTCGCCGGAAAAAAACTTAAAAAGAATGACTGCTCCCTTGTCTTTATATCCTCCATCTCTACCCGTTATCCCTTCGTGGGAGGAGCAATGTATATCAGTGCCAAGGCAGCCCTGGAAGGATATGCCCGCGTTCTTGCATTGGAACTGGCCCCGAAACGGATCCGTTCCAATTGCATTGCACCTGCATTCGTTAAAACACCCATGCTGGATGATACGGCCGAAAACTATTCAGAAGAAGCCGTGAAAAAAATTGAGGAACAGCAATTGCTGGGGCTCGGGGAACCGGAAGATGTGGCCAATACGGCAGTTTTCTTTTTATCGGATGCATCCCGCTGGATCACAGCCACAAACCTGATCCTTGGAGGAGGGTAAAAAATTTCCCGGAGAACCTGAAAAATAAGAACCATCGCTATGAACAGCCCGGAATATTCTGTGATCGTACCTGTATATAACAGTGAAAATACCCTCGAAGAACTCTTTGAGCGAACCATGTCGGTTTTTCAGACAGCAGAAAAGATCTTTGAAGTGATCTTTGTGGATGATGGCAGCAAAGACCATAGTTGGGAAGTATTGCAGAAGATCAAAAAGGAACACCCGGAAACGGTCACGGCCATCCGCCTGGCCAAAAACTTCGGACAGCATAACGCGACCTTCTGTGCATTGGCACAGGCCAAAGCCGATCTCATCATCACCATTGACGACGACCTGCAGGTCCCCCCGGAAGAAATCAAAAAATTAATGCAGAAGTATGAAGAAACCAGTGCAGACCTGGTGTATGGAATATTTTCAAAGGAAAAACACTCGGCATTGCGCAATGTGTCCAGCGCCTCCTTTAAGCAAACCTCCAGGGTGCTGTTCAAAGGCCCGGGCAAAGGTTCTTCGTTCCGGCTTTTAAAACGCGGACTGACGGATAATATCCTGCAGCACTTCCAGAGCTTCGTATTCCTGGATGAACTCATCAACTGGTATACTTCCGATATTGCATACATACAGGTAAACCATGAGGAACGTAAAAACGAACGATCCGGATACACAACCCGCAAATTGATGCGGTTGTTTTCCAATATTGTGCTGTTTTATTCCAATGTACCGCTAAAGGCCATGGTGTACGGCGGACTGCTGTTCTCCAGTTTTTCGTTCCTGATCGGCATCTATTACATCATCAAGAAGCTTTTTTTCGGTCTGCCGGTCCCGGGTTATACCTCACTCATCGTGGTTATTACGTTTTCCACAGGCATCATCATTTTCAGTCTGGGCATTATCGGTGGGTACATCAGCAGGATCTATTTTTCCCAAAGCAAAAAACCCCCGTATGCCATAAAAAAAATACTTTAGAACGCAGAACCGGGATCTACCATGAACAGGAAACGCTACAAACTTTTACTCATCAATCCGGTCAACCGACGTAAAACGACGGTCCAGAGGGAACCCCTGTCCATATACCCCCCCATCTCCCTGGGCATCATTGCCGGCCTCACCCCGCCCCACTGGGATGTGGAGATCCTGGATGAGATATTCGAACCCTTTGAGTACCGGGAAGCCGACCTGGTAGGATTCACGGCCCTCACCCCCACCGTGAACCGGACGTACGAGCTGGCAGCCATTTACAGAAAAAATAAGGTGCCCACCATTCTTGGCGGCATCCATGCTTCCATGATGCCGGAGGAAGCCATGCAATATGTGGACGTGGTCGTAAAGGGTGAAGTGGAAAACATCTGGCCGGAACTGATCCGCGACTTTGAAAAAGGACAGTTAAAGGGGTTTTATGACAAAAACCTGCCCTCCCTCAGGAATTTGGTCATGCCCCGCATGGATCTGTACCACCCCGGTTACGGGATCGGCAGCATACAGACCACCCGGGGCTGCCCCATGCGCTGCGAGTTCTGCTCCGTACATACGTTTAACGGAAGAAAATACCGGTTCCGCCCGGTGGATGAGGTGATCCGTGAGTACAGGCAAATACCGCAGGAAAGGGTCGCTTTCGTAGACGATAACCTCTGCGGCTACTCCAGGAGATCGGCCCGGCGCCTGGCTGAGATCTGTAAAAAGATCATTGACTCAGGTGTGAAAAAGAAATGGTTCTGCTCGGCTTCCATGAACATCGGGGAAAACCCCGGACTCCTCAAGCTAATGGCAAAGGCCGGTTGCCAGATGATCTTCCTGGGCATCGAATCCGATCTGGCCGACCAATTGGTTTCCATGAACAAGCGGGTCAATTACAGGATTGGGGTTGATCACTTTGGCAATATATACGACAACATACACCGGGCAGGCATTGCAGTTTTGGGGGCTTTTATCTTCGGCCTCGAAAGCGATACTCCGGATAAACTCCGCCACCGCACGGAGTATATCCTCACTTCGGATGTGGATGCGATGCAGGTGACCGTGCTCACCCCCCTGCCCGGAACCATTCTGTACAAGAGGCTTGCAGCGGAAGGAAGATTGCTTTATACGGATTATCCGCAAGACTGGGAACGGTATAACGTCACAGAACTGGTATACCGGCCCGGACTTATGGAGCCACAGGAATTTGAAGATGTGGCCAACGAATGCTGGAACAAGCTGTATAACCCGAAAGCCCTCAGTAAGCGGATCATCCGTACGGTAAAAGCCACCCAAAGCACAGAAGCCGCAAAATGGGCATATTCGGCCAATGTGCAGTATCATAATGTTTTCCTGGAAGAGATCCGGAAACGTCAGGATGTAAAAGACTTATTCAAACCTTAAACAAACATATCATGGAACTTTTTAAATATGGCATAACACTCAGGCGGCTGACCGAAGACGACCTGGAACTGGTCAGAAAATGGAGGAATTCGGAAAAAATACGGCGGTTTATGGAATACAGGGATGAGATCACCGCAGATATGCAAAAAAAATGGTTCAAATCCATAACAAACAAGGATAATTTCTACTTCATCATAGAATACAAAGGGGAAAAAATCGGCCTGATCAATACCAGCAACGCGGATTATAACGATATGTCCTCCGAAGGAGGCATTTTTCTCTGGGACGATACGTATTATGAAACCTTTGTTCCGGTGTGGGCTTCCCTGCTCCTGCTGGAAACCAGCATATTCGTTTTGAATGCCCGGAGGTCTTACATTAAAACCCTGAAAGACAATGAGCGGGCAAAAAAGCTGAATGCCCGCCTGGGATACCAGCAAATGCCCGGCCAGGAAGAAGTATACAACCAGAAATACGAACTCACCCGCGAAAGCTTCGTCAAAAATGCCGGCAAGCTGATCCGTGCCGCATCCCTGCTGGCACCTTCAGATTCCCTCCAACAATACATTTTTTTTAATAATGAAGAAATTGAATCCGGCCTGGCCGGTTTTATGGAAAGCAAAATGGACCCGGAACATATCCGGTCGGTGAAAACAACCGGGGAAGGGAAATATTTTTATTTCAAGCCTTCCCCTGTTTAAGCTTCTTTTTATTCATTGCCCAGTAGGCCTTCAGGAATATTCCCAGGACTTCAAGAAGGCTGTTCCTTACTTTATAAGGCAAACGCTCACCCCATAACATGAGGGCATACATGAACCGGGCATAAACCAGTACAGGCATGACCCACATGTACAGAAACGGGCTGAAACCCCTGTATTTTCTTTCATAACCGGCTTGCTCTGCCGCTTTTCCAGCGACCAGGTCGGCCTTGCGGACTTGCTTTTCGCTCATCTTTCCCTTCCAGATCCCGATCCTGCCCGTGTTCACAGGTTTAAGCAAGCTCCGGTGAATATTCAAAAGTTCCTCCGAATGCCCGTAGGCTTCTTTAAGCTCCACCTCCTTTTTATAAAATCCAAAAACATCTTTCCTGAATTCGATGCCCAGAAATTCACATATCCTTTGAAACTGCGCTTCCGGTTTGGCAGCCAGATCTTCATATTTCAGGTAATAAAAGCTGGAAGGGTGTTTTTGCTGTAAAGTACGGAATTGCCGGTAGGCAAATTTCCAGCGGTAAACCACCAGGGGAATGACCGGGACTTCAAAGTTCACCCGTGTAAGCGAAAGATAATTATCGCGGTAATCGCGGGCAATGTATATGAATTTGGAATCCGGGAATAGCTTGTGCAGACGTTTGATGTATAGTGAATATCCCGGGTTTTTATCCCCAATTAGGCGGATATCGTCTTTGGGATACAGGGAAGCATAGGAAAGGTACACCTTTTTCAGAATATTGCGGAAGGTGTTTTCCCCCGTCATGGTCATCATTTCTCTCCTCAGCGCTGTTTCATCCATCAACCAGGACTCGAAATACCGCTGTTTGCGTATGTCCCGGAAAAGTCCCTCCATATCCTCCCGGCTCCATCCGGTTTTCTTGCGGTATTTTTTATACAGGCTCAGAATAAGCGGGCTTTCCGGGGGTATAACCACGTTGGGATGCGCTTCCAGCAGCATCCTGAGCAGGGTGGTGCCCGACCGCGGCCGGCCAATGATGAAGAAAAAAGGTATGTCGTAAGTATTCAATGTGTTTGTGATTTTTTCACTGCCATACAAACCCTAACCCCCGCTAATTATCTGTTCTTTCGGCCTCCCACCGTAAACTCAAAATCCGAGCTCCTGAAACAAACGATCTCTTTCAGCGGCATGTCCACTACCCGTGCGTAAACGATCAAAAAGGCGATGGCGCCCAGGACATAACTCACATTGGTCGCCATTACCGCGCCCATGGTGCCGTACACCGGGATCCACCAGTAATTCAGGGCCACATTCAACACAAGGGATGGCAAAAATACATAAATTGCAATTTGTGGCTTGCCCATCCCCGACAAACGGCTGCTGATGATCCGGAAAACACTTAAAAAAAGGATTCCCGGTAAAATATACCTGAGCAGGTCAATGCTGGGCATGAACGCTTTCCCCCAGATCCACGGGATCAGCCACGGGGCTCCCGCAAACAGCAAAATGGCTCCGGCCAGCCCGGCAAGCAGAGACAGGCGAAGCAATCTTGCGGTGGTTTGGTTCATCAGCCGGTGATCTTTGGTGTTGGCCGTCCGGCTCATGACCACAATACCTACAGCCAGGGGAAACTGCCACAGGGATTCTGCAATGGACACGCCGAGTGCATAAAACCCCACTTCCTCCGCTGAAGTCAGACTTTTCAGGATCAGCACATCGATGCGGTAATTGAGCTGGATCACGAATACGGACAACGCAAATACGATGCCCATCTTAACCAGTCTGCCGGCAATATCCTTGTTAAACCGCGGCACGATGCTGTGCTCCCTGGACAATATCACAAGTGCCCACAGGGCCACGATCAGATACGCCGCGAAAATGGCCAGCAAGGCACCGGTGATACGCCACTTAAAAAATAAAACAAAAAGAAGGACCAGCAGCACATCAACGAAGACCGGAAACCAGCGGATGAAATTAGCCTTGCGGATCTCTTCCTTTCCCAGGAAAATACCCCCGGCATACAGGGTGGTCAGATGCACGGGGACGAACAGCACAACCAGGACCAGCATGGGCAAGGTGTAATCCACGGTGTCCATGAGCAGCAGGACAACGGCGGCAATAAGCATACCGGCCAGGGATGTCAACCCCAGCACCATCATGATGGTGGAAACCGTAGACTGCAAATTGTCACGGTCTTTTCCGATATGATATATGGCCGACGCCCGGATGCCCAGCTGGGTCAGGGCAATGACGACCATGGGGACAACAAGGATGGCGGCATACAAGCCGAACCCTTCCGGGCCCAGGGTCCGGGTTAGTATGATGCTGACCACCAAGGCATTCACCACAGCAAATACATTGCTTCCCAAGACACTCAATATGTCGCTGAACAGTTTTTTCCGTGCCATCAGAGTCCGGTTGTGGCTGGCAGATACTTCCCCCTGCCTGTCACAAATGTACATATTTTGAGCCTGCATTATTCATAAGATAGCTCAATGTACTCAAATAATGCAGG
>JAGYMZ010000035.1 GCA_018400295.1 Bacteroidales bacterium
TTGTTGGCGATCAGGTTATATTCTATAAGCTGTTGCTCCCCTGGATCAAGGCTCTGGATTTGGGTATTTTCATTCCCGGATAAACAGAACATATTATCCGGGACAGGCAAGTGTATGCTGATATCTTTTGCTGCTCCCTGACCAATATTCTGAACCAACAGCTGCACATCGAATGGCCTTCTCTTTTGCAGGGTATTCCCGGACTGGCTCGTTACTTTATAATCCACCACCTTGATCATCGGAGGGATGAATGCACGGGTTTCCACCTCAAAGTGGATTGGATCTGATCCAAATCCATTGAGCTCTTTGATCTGGAAGGTAAAACTGGCTTTCCCATCGGCTGTGTTCATCGTAGAGGAGATGGGAATTTTGAGATGCCGGGATTTATCAGGTTCAAGGTTGCCCAGATTGTCCTTTCTGGCGAATGACAAACCCGGGATGCTGTTTGCCTCTGAAGCGATGAGTTCCATATTTAAGGCCGTACCTAAACCTGTATTCTTCAGCGTGAATTCGATGTAGGATTCTTCATTGGCATTGATCAGGTCATTACCGTCCTGGTCTTTGAATTTCAGTGATCCTGGTTCGATTTCCAGGAACGGAGGTTTGGGGGGATCTTTGGTGATGCTGACATACCTGGATCCACTCTCACCGGACAGTTCTACTTGTGCATATACTCCAAATGACAGCAAAACAAGAAGAAGAATTAATAATCTTTTCATGACATTCTGGTTTGGCTTCAAAGGACCAAGTTAGCAAGTCTTGTATCTTTATCAAAGAAAAACCGCAGATTTTGTAAATATATGTAAAATCCGGAGAGCATTGCTTCCCATTCCGGAATGAGCAGTCAAAATTCAGTGTCCGAAATCGCAGGAATCTGCAATGGGATCTGTCACATTATCCTTTATGCGACAGAAAAAGATAATCATCCGGTAATGTGGGGATATCTGCCCGGATCATTACTCCAACTCGAAAACCAGGTCCGCCGGGCATAACCGCCATTGCCGGGGGATTCGGATCAGCGGACGATGCTGTTGAATATCTCGGAAAAATCTTTATCCCCTTTCCCCTTTTCTTTGGTCTGGCCGTACAGTTCCTTGACCGCATTCAGGAGGGGGAGGGCTAAATTATGGGTATAGGCTTCGTAGGAAGCCAGGAACAGGTCTTTGTGCATATGCTTCAGCGGGAACTCCGTTTCATGATCGTGATCCAGCAGTTTCTTATGCTTGTATGGTATGAACGCCGGTACCAGAGGGCCTTCGTGCAATACATTTTCCAGGTCTTCCATAGAGAGTCCCAGATTTTTCGCCAGGGCCGCCGCTTCGCTGTATGCCGCCATGGCTTGGCCGAGCAGGGAGTTGACCACCATTTTCATGGAGGTGCCCATGCCGTGTTTCCCGAGGAAATGCGTCTTTTTCCCCATCAGGGAAAGAATATCCTGAATTTCTTCCAGGTCCTTTTTTTCCCCTCCGGCCAGAAAAACCAGCTCCCCTTTTTCTGCCGGCATGGTGGATCCGGAAACCGGGGCATCCAGGAAACGGATCCCGTTTTTTCCCGCCTCCTGGGCTTCCAGGATGCTGAATGACGGGTTAACCGTGCTGCAATCCACCCATAACGTGCCTTTTCGCATGTGTTTCAGGAATCCCTTTTCTCCGAACGCCAGGGATTCAATGGCACCGTTGTTTGATACCATTGTAAATACAACATCCGATCGTTCAGCCAGTTCACCGGGGGTTTCCACCCATTCCGCCCCGCTTTCCAGCAGGGATTTGGCCTTGGCTTTGGTCCGGTTAAATACCAGTAACGCTTTGTGCGCTTCA
Source organism: Bacteroidales bacterium (assembly GCA_018400295.1). Classification (GTDB taxonomy): domain Bacteria; phylum Bacteroidota; class Bacteroidia; order Bacteroidales; family B18-G4; genus M55B132. The sequence goes on from JAGYMZ010000035.1 coordinate 1,818, forward strand.
AGAATGTTGGAAGCCATTCTGCTTCCCATCAATCCAAGTCCTATAAATCCGATCGTATTTTTCATATTGTGTCGGCTGTTTTGATTTGTTTTGCCAATGTTATCTTTCATCCAGCCCGGATCGCCTGCCGGGGCCTTATGTTGGCCGGGGGGATCCTGCGGGTGCGCCGTATATTTTTATCCAAAGATCTCCCGGTATGCCACATCGATCCGTTTCAGCTCCTGTTGCGCAAGCTGCCAGTCGCCTGCAAGCGCATTGGATATGGCTTGTGCTTCGTTCCGGGCACCCACCAGGGCAGTGCTGATCCCTGCCTGCTGCACGGTCCAGCTTAGGACGACATGGGAAATGGCCTTATTGTGTGTATCTGCCAGATCTTTTAAAACCGTCAGTAATTGCTGGACTTTGCCCCATACGGGTTCTTCAAAATATTTATAGAACTTGTCGCGATGGTCCCCCTCCCCGAATTCGGGCTTTTCCTTGAATTTCCCGGTCAGAATACCGCCTCCCAGGGATCCGTATGACAAGATGCCGATCTCGTTCTCAATGCACCAGGGCATGATCTCTTTTTCAATATCCCGTTCAAGCAGTGAAAAATGCGGTTGCAATGAAACCACCGGGGCTATGGAGGAAGCCTCTTTGAGTTGAGCGACATTGAAATTGGAAACGCCCAAAAAGCGGAATTTACCCTCCTTGCGGATCTTAACCAGTTGGTTCAGGGAATCTTCCATGGGCGTCCCCGGATCCGGCCAATGGATCTGGTACAGATCAATGAAATCTACCTCCAGGCGCTTTAAGGATGCCTCTATTTCCTTGCGGATCCTTGCCGGGGAGAGGTCACGCACAATTGTATCATTCTCCCGGTGAATGCCTGTTTTTGTAGCAAGTACGACCTGATCGCGCTTCCCTTTGATGGCTTTGCCGACGATTTTTTCTGCGTTCCCGTCGCCATAGACCGGGGCGGTGTCGATAAGGTTGATCCCGTGATCCAGGCCGGCATGGATGGCTTTAAGATATCCCCTTTCATCTCCGGGGCCCCAGAAATCATTGCCCATGGCCCAGGTGCCTAATCCGATGGACGATACATTCAGATCTGATTTTCCCAATTTATTATAACGCATGGCTTCTTATGTTTTGGATGTATGTTCATTGAGCAGTTGATTGAGCTTGTCCCGCTGTAACAGCGTTATTTCCTTCCGGTTCAAATGAATAACACCTTCTTTATGCAGTGCTCCCATAGCCCTGGCCAGGGAGGGCCGGGTCACTCCGAACAGGTCGGCAAGCGATTGCTGCGACCTTGTCAGGGTTATGGTCTTTTGAAAAGGTCCGGCCTGTCCCAGCAAGTACTGAGCGATCTTTCCCTTAATGGTTTTAAACGACAGGAACCGGATCTTCATGCTAAGAAATTGTGCACGTGTGGAGATCATGTTCAGGAAATTCTCCAGGAATTTCTGGTTAAGCTGAAACATTTTAACAACGGAGTATCTCGGTATCATTAATATCTCAACGTTTTCATTCGCCACTATGTTTACAGGAAAAGCCCTTTTTTCCCCAAACAAAAAAGCCGAACCCACCGGGCTGGGTGCTTCAATGTCTTCAATTTTAATGGTTTTACCGGAAAAATCGATCATATCCCCCCGCACACTCCCTTTCAGGATCATGAGCAAATGGTCGCAGGCTTCATCGCTCTGTGCGATCAACTGCTTTTTCTCAAATGTCCTTTTCTGGACGGTAACCTGGTTGATCAGGTGGCTGAGCTCACCTTTGCTAATCCCCGCGAAGAGCGGATTGGCTGAAAGTTTCTCGATCATAATGCATTGTTGTGATGCAAAGATCCTGAATTTTTTGTATATTGTAACATATGGTACAATATACGTATATAGGATCTTCTAATTTTGTACCGGAGATCAATCAGGAAAAGGGGTTCCGTATTGGCTGGCCCACCGGATTTTCCCGCTGCACCCGGGCAACCCGGATGCAGCGTATTTCGCTGCTGCGGACCCATCGAAAAACAACAACACGAATTGTTTAAAAAAGGAGAAAAAAATGTCAATGTTTTGTTTTCAATGCCAGGAAACCGCCAAAGGTACAGGATGTACCATTAAGGGCGTGTGCGGTAAAACCGGCGATGTGGCCAACATGCAGGATCTGCTGATCTATGTCTGCAAGGGTGTTTCCATACTCGCCAATATAGCAGGCAAAAAGGGGCTTGATAAAGGGTTTGCAGACCGGTATGATGTCCATAAAATAACCATGCTATGAAAAACAATATAGAATACAACGATCATTCCGTTGTCAGCAAGCAGCTGATAAAGAAACGGAACGGTAGCATCACCCTGTTCGCTTTTGATCAGGGGGAAGGGCTCAGTGAGCACAGTACTCCGTTTGATGCTTTTGTGCAGATCCTCGACGGGGAAGCCCTGATCACGATCGATAAGAAAGATCATACGCTTAAAGCCGGGGAGTACATCATCATGCCGGCCAACATACCGCATAAACTGCATGCACCAAAGCGGTTCAAGATGCTTCTTTGTATGATCAAAGCGTGATCTTTTCCGGATACAAACATGCTGTGCCGGCGTTATGAGGAGAACGGGCCATGTGCGTAAAAGTGCCGGGCATTTATTTGCCGGCAACCATTTTGAAACAATTAATAAGTTTCATATATTGCATAATAATTTATAACAGGATGGGATTATTGCACTGGTTTACACCTCCGAAAAGATGGAAGGTGCCGGTTATTATGGCCCTGGGGATTTTCGCAGGGATGTTCGTTTTTTTGGTTTATATTTCCAAAGCCCATTCCTATCTTTCCGATAGTCCGGATACCTGTGTGAATTGCCACATCATGGCCCCTCAATATGCCACCTGGTTTCACAGTGCACACCGGGTGTATGCCACTTGTAACGATTGTCATGTTCCACATAACAATGTGGCAAATTCTTATTACTTTAAAGCCAAAGACGGGCTCCGCCACGCCACCATTTTTACGCTGAGGAATGAGCCCCAGGCCATATTCATCAAAGAGGCCGGCAAGGAGGTTGTACAGGGGAATTGTGTCCGCTGCCATGCAGACCTGGTGATGCGGGAGGAGGTGGATTATTATAATACCGGCGTTTATCATTACCGTCAGGAACTGGCGGATGACCGTTTGTGCTGGGATTGTCACAGGGATACACCCCATGGGCGGGTAAACAGCTTGTCCAGTGTTCCTTTTGCCAGGGTCCCGCTGCCTGAAAGTCCGGTCCCTGCATGGATTAAAAGAGCACGCAACAAATAATACATACAGTATGAAATCAATTCGAGAAATTATTGCCGGTAAGCCCTGGTTTGGCTGGGTGTTATTTTTGACAACACTTGTCGTGGTATTTCTGCTGGGCCTGCTGGCTTCAGCCATCATGGAAAGAAGGGCCGAAGCGGTATTTGCCTATAGGCCGGTGATCGAATACGGACAGCATGAACCGCGGAGTGATGTATGGGGTGCGAATTTCCCCACCGAATACCACTCATATCTTCAAACGGCGGATACGGGTTTCGAAAGCAAATACAATGGAAGCGTGTTTATCGATATGCTGGAAAGAGACCCCAGAATGGTCGTTCTTTGGGCCGGGTATGGGTTTTCGAAAGACTATTCCCAGTCGCGCGGCCACCAGTATGCCGTTGAAGATATCCGGGAAACCCTCAGAACAGGAGGCCCCATGGAAGGTGAAGACAGTCCAATGCCCAATACCTGCTGGACCTGTAAAAGCCCTGACGTGCCCCGTGTAATGGATGTATCTGGCATAGCCGGGTTTTACGAAGGCAGCTGGGAAGAGAAAGGCCATGAGATCGTGAACACAATCGGGTGTGCAGATTGCCACGACGCCGAAACCATGAACCTACGCATATCCAGGCCGGCCCTGATCGAAGCCCTGGAGCGCAGGGGCGTGGATGTTGAAGAAAGCAGTCACCAGGAAATGCGGTCCCTGGTATGTGCCCAGTGCCATGTTGAATACTATTTTAATGAAAACATTGTTGAGGGGGTACCCTATTTGGTTTATCCGTGGGACCGGGGACTTCATGCGGATTCTGCCCAGGCATATTACGATGCGATGGGATTTGCCGACTGGACCCATGCGTTGAGCCGCGCACCCATGCTGAAGGCACAACATCCGGATTATGAGATATATCTCACCGGGACCCATGCCAGCAGGGGGGTTTCCTGTGCGGATTGCCACATGCCATACCAGAGTGCCGGAGGAAGGAAATATACCAGCCACCATGTTCAAAGCCCGCTGAATAATATCAATGCATCCTGCCAGGTTTGCCACCGCGATGAAACGGAACGACTGGTAAAGGATGTCTATTCACGCCAGGATAAGATCATTGAAAACCGCAACAAGTTGGAAAAATTGCTTGTGAGGGCCCATGTGGAAGCCAAAAAGGCATGGGACCTGGGTGCCGGAGAGATCGAAATGGAACCCGTGCTTCAGTACATACGGCAGTCTCAGTGGCGCTGGGATTATGCAGCCGCCGGACACGGCAATTCCTTTCATTCCCCTGTGGAAACCAGCCGTATCATAGCCGATGGGATCGCAAGGGCCCAGGAAGCCCGGGTAATGCTGGCCCGCATACTGGCAGCCGCAGGATATGGAGAAGAGGTGCCCTATCCCGACATTTCCACCAAAGCCAAAGCACAGGCTTTCATTGGACTGGATATGGAAAGACTGAACCAGGAAAAGGAAGAATTCCTGGAAACCGTGGTGCCTGAATGGGACAGGATAGCCGCGGAAAGAGAAGCAACCTATCCGGTGCAGTTGCCGGATTAGAAGTGTATTCCCCGGCTGGCATTAAACCCGTCTTTTTTGGGCGCCACACCTCCATTTTATACTGAATTCATTACGTTGATACCCGTAAATATGACCCCCCGTTTGCATATCAACGGTTGTTTGTTGTACTTTTATTAAACCAAATCTTGACAAATTGCCTTCCTGGCAAGTTCCATTATACTGGTTCAGCCTGGTGTAATGTGGACAGATCTGCCCAATATAGCCATTATGACAAACATTCATGCTGTAGATGATCTTGAAAAAAAGATCAAAGCCCTGGAATCCCGGTTGAAGCATTTAACCCGGATGCGGGATTATGAGGACAGGTACGAAAAATATATAGCAAACGCTCCTGTGGCTGTGTTCGTGTCGGATGAAAGGGGAGCGTTTCTGGAGGTTAACAAAGCTGCACAAACATTAACGGGATATTCCCATGATGAAATGCTCGCCTTGTCAATTACCGACCTGATACACCCTTCATACGTTCACAAAGGATTTCAGCGTTTTATCGGGTTAAAGGATGAGGGAGGCGCACGGGATGCGTTCCTGCTTATGCGAAAGGATGGTTCTTCTGTTCATGTTGTGGTGGATGCCATCCGGTTCAACAACGGGCAATACCTGGCGTTTTGCACCGAAACCGAAAACTCCGGGAAAAAGGAGTTTTCGGAAAAGATCCTTCAGAATGTCCCCAGTGCTGTATTTTCAGTGAATAAAAACCGGATCATTACGAGCTGGAACAAAAGGGCAGAAGAAATTACCGGCTACAAAGCAACGGAGATCATTGGTAAGAAGTGTACCACCTTTGCTGAAAACCCTTGTCGTACTTCCTGCGGACTATTCGATCAAAAGATCGGAAAACCCCTCTCCGATTTTCCATGCACGTTTAAAACCAAAGATGGCCGTCTGAGGAATGCGGAGAAAAATGTGGATTACCTGAGAGATACGAACGGGAGGGTTGTTGGGGGCATTGAGATATTTGAGGACGTAACGCATCGGCTGGAAAAGGACAAAAAGCTGATACAGGTCATGAAAGCCGTGGATACTTCGGATAATGGGATAGGTATTGCGGATCTCGAAGGCAAAATGCAGTATGTGAATCCGGCCCTCGAAAACCTCTTTGGGTACAGCCTTGAAGATTATCACAAATTGGGGGGCAGCCCGGGTTTGCTCATATTGGATAATGACCTGAGGGAGCAGGTGGATAAAGCCAACGAATCCGGTCAATCCTGGTCCGGGGAATTGCAGATGCGGGACAAGGACGGGATGGCCATAGATGTTTTTTTGCGGGTGGATGTGATCAGGGATGAACAGGGAAGATCGATCGGTTACATGGGAATACACACCGATGTTTCCGAAAAAAAGGATTTTGAGCGCAAGCTACGGGAATACATGAAAAAGCTGGAAAGCTCAAATGCCGAACTGGAACAGTTTGCCTATATTGCTTCCCATGACCTTCAGGAACCCCTCCGGAAGATACAGGCATTCAGCGACCGCCTGCAACACAAATACAAGGATGTGATCGATGACCGGGGCAGGGATTATATGGAGCGCATGAATTCTGCAGCCGGCCGGATGCAGGAAATGATCAATGACCTGCTTTCCTATTCAAGGTTAACTACCCGGAAAAACGCCTTTGCCGGGGTGGATCTGAATCTCATCCTGGAGGAAGTGTTGTCTGACCTGGAAACGAGGATTGACAGGGAGAAGGGAAATGTTGAAATACAGGGGCATTTCCCTGTTGTTCAGGCCGATAAAGTACAGATGCGTCAGGTTTTTGCAAATATTATCGGGAATGGGTTAAAATACTGCAAACCGGACGTTCCCCCGGTGATCCTGGTAAATTCACAGAGGGAGAACGGCATCTGCAGGATCTCTGTCCGGGATAATGGCATTGGGTTTTCACAGGAACACGCAGAGAAAATATTCCAGCCCTTCATGCGCCTGCACGGCCGAAGTAAATATGAAGGCAACGGTATAGGGCTGGCCATTGTGAATAAGATCGTGCAGAGGCATAATGGCCAGATAACCGCCAATAGCGAACCCGGAAAAGGTTCGGAGTTTGTTATAGAGATCCCATTGGAACAGCCCCGGCAAGATCAATAAATGATTTTAATTGCAATGAATTATGAACAAAAAAACCGACAGTATTGTAATTTTAATGGCCGATGACGATCCGGACGCCCGTTTGATGGCCGAGGAAGCGCTCGAAGAAAGTCGTTTGAAAAATGAACTTTATTTGGTGAAAGATGGCGAAGAGCTCATGGATTTCCTGCATCGACGGAATAATTACCGCGATCCGGAATCCTCCCCACGGCCGGGGATCATATTGCTTGATCTGAATATGCCCAGGAAAGACGGCCGCGAGGCACTCAGGGAGATCAAATCGGAACCTTCCCTGCGCTCCATTCCTGTGATCGTTCTGACTACGTCAAAGGCGGAAGAAGATATTTTGCGGACGTATAATTTGGGCGCCAACTCCTTCATTACAAAGCCGATCACGTTTGAGGGACTGGTGGAGGTGCTGAAAAAAATGGGGGAGTACTGGTTTCAGATCGTCAAATTATCGGAACAATAGCTTCATAGCCCCCTTCCTCACGTCTGAAGGGTGAAGTGCCTGCGGAGGTATTGATGTGCCCGGATACCGGGCCTTTCAGGATTTTCGGGTCTGTGGCAAGACACAGGTTGTATTTTAAGAAAGAGAAATGTATATCCGGAAGACCATAATTACCCAATATGTTCGATGAAAAGAAAATATACGTACTCCTCATCGAAGATGATGAAGACGATTATATCATCACCCAGGATCTGTTGCTGGAGTTGCCTCATGCGAAATATCACCTCGACTGGGTGACGAACCTGGAGGATGCCAAAGGCAAGCTTGAAGAAAGATCATTCGATGTTTGCTTATGCGATTACCGGCTGGGAAGTGAGAACGGGTTGGATTTCCTGAAGTATGCTGTTCAGAATTATCCCCGGATCCCTGTAGTTATGCTCACCGGCCAGGATGATTTAGAAACGGATAATCTGGCATTGAAAATCGGGGCCGCGGATTACCTGGTGAAAGGGCAGATCAACAGCACCCTGCTGGGCAGGTCTATCCGTTATTCCATCGAACAGATCCGCGACAGGGAGCGAATCAGGAAAAGCGAATCGGAGCTGCAAAAATCCAATGCCACAAAGGACAAGTTTTTTTCCATCATAGCCCACGACCTGCGAAGTCCCTTTACTGCCCTGCTGAGCCTGTCGGACATCTTGCTCGAACATTTCGGGGAGCTGGACGATGAAACAAAGAAAGAATACATCGGCATGATCCGGGAGTCTTCGGAAAATACATTCAAATTGATCGAAAATCTTTTGGAATGGTCCAGGGTACAACGCGGGACCATTGAGATCAATCCGGAACAGTTCAGGCTGGCCGGCATGGTCCGCCGGATACTCAACCTTCATAAGCAAATCGCCGATAATAAAGGGATAGAAATGCAGCACGGCATCGATGAAACCGAAACTGTGTATGCGGATCCGAATATGGTGGAAACGGTTATCCGCAACCTGGTGCTGAATGCCATAAAATTTACAGGCAGGGATGGATGGATCCGGGTGGACTGTGAAAGGACGGATGGTATGACACGGATACAGGTAAAAGATAACGGAACCGGTATGGATGAAAAGACGATGGGCAAATTATTCAACATAGAAGAGAATAAAAGTACTCCCGGAACTGACGGTGAAACGGGTACCGGACTGGGTTTGATCCTGTGCAGGGAATTTGTTGCGATCAACCGGGGGGATATTGACGTGGAAAGCGAGCCCGGCAAGGGAAGTATATTTACGGTGACCCTTCCGTCCGGGGAAGAAGGATCACAGGTTCAGCCGGATCCTGGAAGATAAAATATCGATGGCCACCCCGTTCCTGCCTCCCTGGGGGATGATGATGTCGGCGTATCGTTTGGACGGTTCTATGAACTGAAGGTGCATGGGCTTGACAAAAGCCGTGTAATGTTTTAATACATCCGCTACCGTCCGGCCCCGTTCAATGGTATCCCTTTCCATGATCCTCATTAACCGCTCATCGGGATCGGCATCCACATATACTTTGATATCCAGCAAATCACGGAGCTTTGCGTTGGTAAGCACCAGGATCCCTTCCACGATGATGATGCTCTTGGGGGTTAAATGCACGGTTTCTTCAGAACGGGTGCAGGAAACATAGGAATATATGGGCATATCCACCGTCCCGCCTTTCATCAGGGTCGTTAGATGCTCTATGAGCAATGGGAATTCAATAGAAGAAGGATGGTCGAAATTGATCCTTTTCTTTTCTTCGGCCGACAGGCTGCTGTTGTCGTAATAATAAGAATCCTGCGGAACCAATGCAACGGAATCCGCCGGCAGGGACTTCACGACCTGATTCACGACCGTAGATTTACCTGAAGCGGATCCGCCTGCTATCCCTATGGTTAACATGGGGTTGTTTTAATTTAATGATTAAATTATTTTTTGTTCGCCTGCAATCCCGGGGGTACCATAAAAAACTTCTGTTCCCTGCGATCTCATTGGGCGTCATGCATGCATAATTTTTTGATCTTTCATTCCCTGCAGTAACGGGGGCATTGTATGTTGCCTTTTTTTATGAATTGAGTTTTTTTCTGATCTTGTCAATCACTTCATCTGTTTTCTCTTTCCCTATCCGGAAAAGCTCTTCGTCCGTTTTCTTTTTAAAAACCCCGTATCCGTATCCTTTTTCAGGCTCTATGACAAAATCACATTCATCGATGTTGTTTTTGGAGTTATGCCAGAGCTGTAGACTGAGACAGCGGTCGACGATGCTTCCCCAGGAGTCTATTGTTTTGGTTTCATAATGGTTATGCACAAAAACGCCGAGGGTTTTATCGCAATGTGCCTTCAGGGGCTCAATGGGGAAATTGTTGAGCAGGCCCCCGTCGACATAAACGTATCCATTTATGTACTGTGGTTCAAATACAATGGGGACGGCAGAGGAGGCCATAACCGCATCAAACAGGGGGCCTTCTGAGAATATTTCATATCGTCCCGTATTCAGGTTCGAAACAGAAATGAACAGCTTTTTTTTCAGTGCGTCGAATGTGTTGGACTTAATGTGCTTTTCCAGTATCCTGCGCAGGTACTTGAGGTTGCTTAATCCTTTGCGGCTCAGGCTCAGTCTGAATACTTTGATCAGACTGCTTTGGCGGGAGATCTCAAGCATTTCGAGCGGGGAATACCCTGCTGCATAAAATGCTCCGATGACCGCCCCGATGCTTGCACCGGATACGTAATCGGGAACAATGCCATGTTCTTCCAGGGAGGCAAGGATGCCGATCTGGGAGAGGCCCCGGACCCCGCCTCCGCAAAGGACTATGCCTATTTTTTTGTTTTGATACGGCATGGTTTTATAATTGACTGAGGTTTGAGCTGATCCATTATCCTGTTCAAGTCAAATGTACATTTTTTTAACGGAAAAACCGCGATAAAAATACATGGGTCGATGCAGGCTTTGTGAGGCATCATCATTTTATCATTCCAAATATACTGAATATTCCGGCCGGAGGTAGCGGTGCCGGATGCTATATCAAAAAGCTCAGCAATATACCGGCCGCCACTGCTGAACCGATCACACCGGCTACGTTGGGTGCCATGGCGTGCATCAGCAGGTGGTTGTTGGGGTCGTAGCGCAACCCTTCATTTTGCACTACCCGTGCGCTGTCGGGAACAGCCGATACGCCGGCGGCGCCGATGAGCGGATTGATCTTGTTTTTGCGGAGGAACAGGTTCATGACCTTGGCAAATATGATGCCCCCTGCGGTGGCGATCATGAAGGAAACGGCCCCCAAAACGAAGATCAACAATGACTGGTGGGTCAGAAACACATCGGCCTGGGTGGATGCCCCTACGGTCAATCCCAGCAGGATCACCACAATGTCGATCAGCGAAGTCCGGGCTGTATCGGCCAGCCTGCGCGTAACCCCGCTTTCTTTCAGGATGTTCCCGAAAAAGAGCATGCCCAGCAATGGCAGGGCTCCCGGCGAAATGAAAAGGGTGAGTATCATCCCGATGATGGGGAACATGATCTTTTCCAGTCTGGATACAGACCGTGGTGGCTTCATGTGTATCCGTCTTTCTTTCCCTGAGGTAAGCAGCCGCATGATGGGAGGCTGTATCACAGGTACCAGTGCCATGTAGGAATATGCGGCTATGGCAATGGGGCCGATGAGGTTTTGCGTTTGCAGTCCGTTCACGATACCACCATTGGCCAGTTTGGATGAAAGGAAGATGGCTGTCGGGCCGTCAGCTCCGCCGATGATGCCTATGGAGGCTGCTTCCGGGAGATTGAATCCCAAAACAAGTGCCCCGAGCAATGTCAGGAAAATACCCACCTGGGAGGCTGCGCCCAGAAGGACCAGTCGGGGATTGCTGATCAGTGCGGAAAAATCCGTCATGGCGCCAATGCCCAGAAAGATCAGGGGCGGGTAAATCCCTTTGGTAACCCCGAAATACAAATAGTTCAGCACACTGCCTTCCTGGTATATGCCCAGTTGCAGGTTGACGCCGGGTGCCTGGAAAAAGGGGACGTTCCCGAGGATGATCCCTGTACCGATGGGTATCAGAAGCAACGGCTCATAATCATACCGGATGGCCAGAAAAATGAAGAACAGTCCGACCAGGATCATGACAATATTGCCTGCGGTGGCATTGGCAAAGCCGGTAAAATTCAGAAATTTATCAAAGCCCTGACGGGCACTGTATGTTTTGTCTTCACCGGGCGTGGCGGGTGCATCCTGATTGGTGGTTACCTGCTCTGTGCCGGTTGTTCTTTTTTCACCGGCCTGTGCTTTTTCTCCCTGGTAAAGCAAGGCATGCAGCAGGGAGAGCACAGCCAGGATCACAAATACGGTAAGGGATTTTCTGAGTGTCATGTCAGTTCGCAATTTCAATCAAAACATCGTCCTGTAATACATTATCTCCCGGGGTGACTTTAACGGACCGGATGGTCCCTTCCTTTTCCGACATCACGTTGTTCTCCATTTTCATGGCCTCGTATATAAGCAGGCGGTCCCCCTTTTTTACTTCATCCCCCACCCTGACAAACACCTGCATGATGGTGCCCGGCAGGGGAGCTTTCACTTTGAATGCCGGTTTATCTTCTTTTTTGATCTCGTGTGCGTCTTTCGGGGTCTCGATGGGTTTTCTGACCAGCTTCGGGGTTTTGGTTTCTTTTACTTCCTTGTGAAGCTCCACCTCATAACTCGTTCCGTTGACTTCGATGAGGGCCTGACGGTCTTCGAAGTTTTTTACTTCCACATCATATTCGTGGCCCCGGATGGTGAACTTGAACTTTTTCATGTTGAACTGTATGATTGACCTTCTACCATTTGTTAAGATTCCGTAATCCGTATATCTTTGAACTCCAGGGCGAGTAAGCTTTCGAGACCTTTTTGATCGTGATCACATTGCTTTCTTCGTCGTGCAGTTCATTGTACAGGTAAATTGCCATGCTGATGGCGGCTACCGTATCGCCCGGAATAAAAATGTCCCTGCAGCACTCCTCGGGTTGTTTCCCCTGCCTGATCAGCCGGCTTCTTACCTGGCTTTTGTGCATCCGCGCCAGGTAGGTGAACACAAAATACAATACCACAAGTGCCGAAAAAACGGTTACGTAACCAACCACAGCGATGGTCAGCCCTTCTCCCAATGCGGCACTGAAATCCATTTCAATTTTCATTAATGTCATGTCTGATCCTGCATTTTTACAGGGGTATATTCCCGTGTTTTTTGGGCGGATTGACCTCCTTTTTGGTTGCCAGCGTGCGGAGTGCGCGTATGATCCTGAACCGTGTATTCCGGGGTTCGATCACATCATCAATATACCCGTATTTGGCAGCTTCGTATGGATTGGCAAATACCTCCCTGTATTCTTTTTCCTTTTCTTTTATGAATTTTTCTTTTTCTTCCGGGTCGCCGATCTCGTTGATTTTCTTTCTTTCCAGGATCTCAACGGCCCCGGCAGGGCCCATCACGGCAATTTCAGCGGATGGCCATGCATAATTGATGTCTCCCCTGAGCTGTTTGGAGCTCATAACATCATGCGCTCCCCCGTATGATTTGCGGAGGGTAATGGTGACTTTGGGGACGGTTGCTTCACCGTATGCGAACATGAGCTTGGCCCCGTGGATGATGATCCCTCCGTATTCCTGTGAACTGCCGGGCAAGAACCCCGGTACATCCACCAGTGTTACAATGGGTAAATTAAAAGCATCACAGAACCGGACAAAGCGGCCGGCTTTTCGGGAGGCATTAATATCCAGCACACCGGCCAGGTAGTTGGGCTGATTGGCTGCGATCCCCACAGGCATGCCGTCGAACCGGCCAAACCCGGTAACAATGTTCCGGGCATAATTGCGCTGGGTTTCCAGAAATTCACCATCGTCGATGATGGTGTGAATGATATCCAGGATGTCGTAAGGTTTGTTCGGGTCTTCCGGGATCACCTGGTTCAGCAGATCTTCGGTCCGGTCAATGGGGTCGTTGTTTTCTATTATGGGCGGATCCTCCAGGTTGTTCTGGGGGAGATAGCTCATCAGCTTGCGGATCAGGGAAATGCCTTCCTTTTCGTCTTCAGCGATGAAATGCGCCACCCCTGATTTTTTGCCGTGAATTTGTGCGCCACCCAAATCTTCGGTGGATATATCCTCCCCGGTGACCGTTTTGGTGACCCTGGGACCGGTCACGAACATGTAGCTCGACTGATCACTCATAATTATGAAATCGGTCAGCGCCGGGGAATAGACCGCCCCACCCGCACATGGTCCGAAGATGGCGGATATTTGGGGGATCACCCCGGAAGCCAGGATGTTCCGCTCAAAGATCTCGGCATAACCGGCCAGGCTCCGCACCCCTTCCTGTATGCGGGCCCCGCCACTGTCGTTGATGCCGATCAGCGGGGCACCCATTTTCATGGCCTGGTCCATGACCTTGCATATTTTCAGGGCAAAGGTTTCCGAAAGCGAACCGCCGAACACTGTGAAGTCCTGGGAAAATACATAGACCACCCGCCCGTCGATGGTGCCGTGCCCGGTGATCACGCCGTCGGACAGGTATTTTTTATTGGCCAGCCCGAATTCAGTGGTGCGGTGGGTGACAAACATGTCGAACTCTTCAAATGACCCTTCATCAAGCAATAATTCCAGTCGTTCCCTGGCTGTGAATTTGCCCCGGCCGTGCTGGGCATCAATACGCTTTTGCCCCCCTCCGAGCTTGGCTTCTTCGCGCTTGTCAAGAAGCCGTTTTATTTTATCTTCGATAGACATGGTACAGACGTGCTTATAATTGGATTATTTTGATTTGTCTTCACACAATTCCGTCAGGACCCCAAAAGTGGATTTTGGATGCAGGAAAGCAATATCAAGTCCTTCGGCACCCTTTCTGGGTTGTTGGTCAATGAGCCGGATGCCATGTCCCGCCGCTTCTTTTAAGCGTTCTCCCAGGTTGGATACGGCAAAAGCAATATGATGCAGACCTTCGCCTTTCTTTTCTATGAACTTTCCCACCGGACCTTCCGGGTCGGTGGATTCCAACAGTTCTATCTTGGTCTGGCCCACTTTGAAGAAGGCGGTTTTAACTTTTTGGTCTTTGACTTCTTCGACCGCATAACAATCCGAACCCAATAATTTTTCATAATAGGGTATGGCGTTGTCAAGATCTTTGACCGCAATGCCAATATGTTCAATGTGAGAAGGTTTCATGGAACGAAAGCTTTTGTTAAAATTTTCACAAAGGTACTTTTTTTTTCAGGAATTCAGGGAAGTATGAAGGGAAAAAAGATACACCGGGCTTGTTCATGTTGGGTACTGTCAGTTCTGTGGCCCGTTCACGTTTTCCCAGACACCCCGGATGCCTTCCGGGAAGGGAGCTGCAGGGGGAGATGCCATTGCCGGTTTTACATCAGTGGAACGCATTTTCCCCGGTCACATCAAATCCGGTGATAAGCAAATGGATGTCGTGTGTCCCTTCGTAAGTGATGACGGATTCCAGGTTCATCAGGTGCCGCATCATGGGATAATCACCGGTAGTTCCCATGGCTCCCAGTATTTGCCTGCATTCCCGTGCTACGTCAATGGCCATTTTCACATTGTTCCTTTTGGCCATGGATATCTGGGCGGAGGTTGCCCGGTCTTCATTGCGCAGCTGTCCGAGGCGGTATGTCAGCAACTGTGCCTTGGTTATGCCGGTGAGCATCTCGGCCAGTTTTTTTTGGGTAAGTTGAAAAGAGGCGATGGACCTGCCAAATTGCCTGCGCTGTTTTGCGTAACGCAACGTGACATCGTAGCACTCGCAGGCAGCGCCGATGGCTCCCCAGGCTATGCCGTACCGTGCCGTGTTCAGGCATAACAATGCACCTTTAAGTCCGACGATGTTCGGCAGCACATTTTCTTTAGGGACTTTGACGTTGTCGAAGACCAGTTCGCCGGTGACGGATGCCCTCAGCGACCATTTATTTTTGATTTCCGGTGCAGACAATCCTTTCATGCCTTTTTCCACAAGCATGCCCCGCACAAAGCCCTGGTCGTCTTTTGCCCATACCACAGCCACATCGCAAATGGTAGAGTTGGTGATCCACATCTTGGATCCGTTCAGCACATAGTGGTCCCCGTTGTCGATCACATGGGTTTCCATGGAGGCCGGGTCGGAACCGTGGTTGGGCTCAGTCAGGCCGAAGGCCCCCACCAGCTTGCCGGAGGCCAGTCCGGGCAGGTATTTCATTTTTTGTTCCTCCGTTCCGAATTCGTAAATGGGGTACATGACCAGGGAAGATTGCACCGAGGCCATGGAACGTATGCCCGAATCCCCTCTTTCCAATTCCTGCATAATGATGCCATAAGCCATTTTATCCATACCTGCGCCCCCGTATTTTTCGGGGATAAACGGTCCCAGGGCACCAAGCCGGCCCAGGCCGGTGATCAGATGGGTTGGGAACTTGTGCGACTGGGCGGCCTGCTCTATGATGGGCTTGACTTCCCTGGTTACCCAGTCCCTGACGGAACTGCGGATGATTTTGTATTCATCCGTCAGCAATTCGTCCATGAGGTAGTAATCCGGAGGTATGTATTCAATTTTCATAAAAATGGATGTATTATATTTTTCAATGACCGTTCTGTAGCATACCCCATCAATTCTTTTTGCCGAAAAAGCGCTTCTGGAACAGGATCAATATAAATACCCCGACGGTAATGGATGAATCCGCAAGATTGAATACCGGCCGGAAAAAAACAAAATCGTTTCCGCCCCAGAAGGGTACCCACGATGGAAGGGACCCTTCAATCAAAGGGAAATAGAACATATCAACCACTTTGCCATGAAGGAAAGAAGTGTATCCTCCACCCTCCGGGAGAAAACTTGCCACCTGGTGATAACTGCTTTCACTGAACAGCAATCCGTAAAAAGCGCTGTCAATAATATTTCCAAAGGCACCCGCAAAGATCAGGGATATGCAGATGATCAGTCCCGGGTGCGACCCGGTACGGACCAGCCTGTATAAATAAATCCCGATCAGTATTACAGCAAGTATCCTGAAGATGCTCAATATAAGCTTTCCCGATGCGCCCCCCAGCTTCATGCCAAAAGCCATCCCTTCATTTTCCGTGAAATGTATGATGAACCAGTTTCCGAAAACAGGTATTTCCTCGCCAAGGTGCATATGCGTTTTGATCCATACTTTCAGGATCTGATCAAGCAAGAGCACCAGAAAAATAATGATCAGGGATCTTTTCACAGCAGGTCAGGTGTTTTTGGAGTACAAGCCGGGCCGGGACCAGGGATTGAGCCATGGTCCGGGATCCATTCATTTTTATTTCTGTTGCAACTTGGCTTCGATACTCAGGGTGGCATGGGGCACGCTGCGGAGGCGTTCCCTGGAGATCAATTTTCCGGTGACCCTGCAAATGCCGTAGGTTTTATTCTCAATACGGATCAGTGCATTTTCCAGGTTTTGGATATACTTGCTTATCCGTGCGGCCAAACGGCTGTTCTCTTCCTTCGACATGACCTGGTACCCTTCTTCCAGTACTTTGAAGGTCGGGGAGGTATCGTCGGTTCCGTGCTCATCGGTATTGG
The DNA here is from genome assembly GCA_018400295.1 of Bacteroidales bacterium. Classification (GTDB taxonomy): domain Bacteria; phylum Bacteroidota; class Bacteroidia; order Bacteroidales; family B18-G4; genus M55B132. The sequence continues at coordinate 18,749 of JAGYMZ010000035.1, forward strand.
TGTATGCTTCGGTGAGCATTTTGAGATCTCTGTGGGCTTTGTCAAGCTTCTTCAGGATAAGTTGCCTGAATTCCTCAAGCTCTTCATCGGAGTATCTCGTCTTCAACTGGTCTGCTTTATTTATTTCTTCCTTTTTACTCATCGTACAGTTTGTTTTAAATGTTACACTAGATTCGCTTAATTGAAACATGTGTTCTTATGCCATCGGAGAGCTCGATCTCGACTTTATTGTTATTATCGATCTGATCAACAACATCCAGCGATTCTGCCAGCGTCTCTGAACAAATATAAGAATAATTATTTTGAATGGCTACACCGAGTTCACCATTTGTTTCAACCTTCAGGCGAACTTTGTCTGTAACCTCAAAATCTTTGTCTTTTCTAAGGTTTTGTATCCTGTTGACCAGGTCACGGGCGAGGCCTTCTTCCTTCAATTCCTGGGTGATGGTAACATCCAGGGCCACGGTAAGGTTATCCATGGTTGCGATCAGCCATCCCGGGATATCCTGGGTCGTGATCTCCACATCGGGGAGTGTGATCTCCAGGGTTTGTCCGTCAATATCCAGCATGTATTTCCCTTCTTTTTCCAGTTGTTGGATATCCTCCTGTGAGAACAGGCTGATGGCGGCGGCTATTTTTTTCATCTGCTTGCCGTACCTGGGCCCCAGCTTCTTGAAGTCGGGTTTGATCTTTTTCACCAGGATACCTGCCGTATCGGGAAGGTATTCAACCGCTTTTACATTGACTTCCGAAAGGATCAGTTCTTCCACCGCTTTCAGCTGGTGCTCAAATTTTTTATCCAGGATGGGTATCATGATCCTGTTCAGTGGCTGACGGACGCGGATGTTTGATCTTTTCCGAAGGGAGAGCACCATGGAAGAGAATTTCTGTGCCAGCTGCATCCGTTCTTCCAGGTCTGCATCAATTTTTTTAAGGTCGCATTCCGGGAAGGCGGCCAGGTGCACCGAAACCGCCTCTTGTTTGCCGCTTACGCTATTCAGGTCGGTAAAAAGCCGGTCGGCATAAAAGGGGGAGATGGGGGCGATAAGCAGCGCCAGATTTTCCAGGCAGGTGTACAGGGTTTGGTAGGCCGATATCTTATCCGTGGTATAGTCCCCCTTCCAGAACCTTCTCCTGCTAAGTCTGACGTACCAGTTGCTCAGGTGCTCATCCACAAACTCCGCGATGGCTCTGCCGGCACGTGTGGGTTCGTAATCGGCATAGCTTTCATCCACGAACCGTATCAGGGAGTTAAGTTCTGAGAGGATCCAGCGGTCGATCTCGGGACGTTCCGCATCCGGCACCTCCGCTTCGTTATAAGTAAAGCCATCGATATTGGCATAAAGGGCAAAGAAGGAATAGCTGTTATACAGGGTTCCGAAAAACTTCCGGACAACTTCCGTTACGCCGGCATCATTAAACTTCAGGTTATCCCAGGGCTGGGCATTGGTCAGCATGTACCAGCGGGCCGCATCCGGACCGAAGCGGTGGATGGTCTCGAAGGGATCCACTGCGTTGCCAAGGCGTTTGGACATCTTATTGCCGTTCTTGTCCAGCACAAGCCCGTTGGAAACACATGTTTTATATGACACACTGTCGAAAAGCATCACTGCGATGGCATGCAGGGTAAAAAACCAGCCGCGTGTCTGATCCACCCCTTCCGCAATGAAGTCGGCCGGGAAGCAATCCCTGAACTTTTCCTTGTTCTCGAAGGGGTAATGGAACTGGGCATAGGGCATGGCGCCGGAATCGAACCATACATCAATAAGGTCCTTTTCCCGGAACATCTTTTTTCCCGAGGGCGACACCAGGATGATGGCATCCACATAAGGCCTGTGCAGGTCGAAGGTCTGGTAGTTTTCCTCCGACATATCCTCCGGATTGAACCTGGACAGCGGGTTGGTTTCCATAAAACCGGCTTCAACCGCTTTTTCGATCTCCGCTTTAAACTGCTTTGCCGATCCGATGCAAATGCTTTCTTCCTTATCTTCCGTCATCCAAACCGGCAGGGGTGTGCCCCAGTATCTCGACCGTGACAGGTTCCAGTCTACCAGGTTCTCCAGCCAGTTGCTGAAGCGTCCGGTGCCTGTGGCCGGGGGTTTCCAGTTGATGGTACGGTTCAGTCCGATCATGCGGTCTTTGAATGCTGTGGTCTTGATAAACCAGCTATCCAGGGGATAATAAAGGATGGGCTTGTCTGTCCTCCAGCAATGCGGATAAGAGTGTACGTATTTCTCGGTTTTAAAAGCTTTGTTTTCCTTTTTCAGCTTGACGATGATGTCGATGTCGACGCTGTCTTCCGGGTTGGAGGGATCAAAACCCGGGTCATACTCGTTTTTGACATAGCGTCCGGCAAATTCCCCCATGGCATCGATGAACTTTCCCTGTTTGCTGACCATGGTCAGGGAACCGATGCCGTTCTCCTTTCCCACCTTGAAGTCGTCCGCACCAAAGCTGGGGGCAATGTGCACGATGCCGGTCCCTTCCCCGGTGGTCACAAAATCGCCGGTCACCACATGGAAGGCGTCGCCGTCCTCCGGCTGGGCGTAAGGCAGCAGCTGCTCATAGCGGATGCCTTCCAGGGCTGAGCCTTTGAAGGCATCGTTGATTTCATGGGGGATGTTTTTCTGCCCGGGTTCGTAGCCGGAAAGTGGCAATTCTGCGTTCTTTTCCTGGAAATACTTATTCAGCAGGTCTTTGGCCAGTATGACCGTTACCGGCTGGTGGGTATATGGGTTAAAGGTTTTGACGCTGATGTAATCGATCTTCTTTCCCACGGCCAGGGCGGTGTTGGAAGGAAGGGTCCAGGGGGTGGTCGTCCAGGCCAGGAAAAACATATCCCCATGGGGTTTCCTGAAAAGGAATTCCGATTTTTCGCTGCGTTCCACGCGGAACTGGGCCACCACAGTGGAATCCTTGACGTCTTTATAGCAGCCGGGCAAATTCAGCTCATGGGAACTGAGGCCGGTACCGGCCGCCGGTGAATAGGGTTGTATGGAATGTCCCTTGTACAGGAGGCCCTTTTCGAAAAGCCTGCTGAGCAGGTGCCACACGGTTTCAATGTACTTGTTTTCGAAGGTGATGTAAGGATGGTCAAGGTCAACCCAGTAACCCATCTCGTTGGTGAGGTTATCCCACAGGTCCTTGAATTTCATGACCTCTTTGCGGCATGCCTGGTTATATTCTTCAACACTGATTTTTTTACCGATGTCTTCCTTGGTAATGCCCAGGGTTTTTTCCACTTGAATTTCCACGGGGAGGCCATGCGTGTCCCATCCGGCTTTCCGTTCCACGTAGAACCCTTTCATGGTCTTGTACCGGCAAAACAGGTCTTTGATGGCGCGGGCGATCACATGGTGAATGCCCGGTTTTCCGTTCGCCGAAGGCGGACCTTCATAAAAAACATACGGGTTTTTGCCCCTGTTCCGGTCCAGGCTTTTGCCGAACACCCGGTTTTCTTTCCAGAAGGCACCGATGTCTTTCCCTGTCCGGGTCAGGTCAAGTTTTTCATACTCACGATACGTGTTTTCCTTATTTGCCATCCGTTCAGTCTTGCTGATTTTAGAAATGGCTGCAAAAGTAAGAAATTTATGCTAAAAAACAATATTAATAAGTAGTCGGACAGGGCTTAACAGAAGCCGTTACTCTTCCACCTCCGGGTTGACCCAGACGTGGCTGAACCAGCACCATCCTTTGTCGCCGGTACGGGGAGCGGTAATTGTATAAAGGGTGCGGCGGTTATTGAGCACTCCTTTGGATTTTATGCCAAGGATCAATGCCTTTCCGGATATGGTTGTTTCTTTGATGCAGGACCGGGAACCATCGATAAAGCACTGGATCTGGTCCGGGATTATTTTCTCTTTTTCAATCTTTAATTTCAGCATGGGGGGGTTGTTTTCGAACACCGTATGTCCGGATATGATTCCGGTTACCGGCAGTGCATGCATGGAAGCTTTGGTGATGAAGCCTTCCAGCCCGGCGTATTTTTCATTCATCGGGAAACGGGGCAGGGAGTATAGATTGCTGTATTTGGATATTACCCCGCTGTTTTGTGCTGCTGCACAGAGGAATCCTTCTTCCTCCAGTACCTTCTGCATGGTTTCATCGTATTCGCCGTAGGGATAGGAATATACAACAGGGGCAGTGCCGGTTTGCTCTTTCAGGATCTTCTGGCTTTGCCTGAGGTCATCCCTGAATTTTTGCTTCCTTTCTTTTTTTTTCATATTCAGGAAATAGGCATGGGAATGTGAGTGGTTTCCGATCTCTATGCCTTTGTCACGGATCTCCCGGATGTCCTTCCAGGACAGGTAATCATGGCCACCGATGGTATTTGTATTAATGAACAATGTCGCCGGATACCCGTATTCTTCCAGGATGGGTACGGCCCCGGTTTTGAAGCTTTTGTATCCATCATCGATCGTAATGACGGCTGTTTTCCCCTGCAGCGTGTTTTTCTTAAGGCCGGTAATGGCCTCCGACAGTGTCAGAACCCGGAATCCCTTGCTTTTAATGTATTGCAGATGCTTATGGAATAGTTCCGTTTGAATATTGGTGGAAGGATAGCGGTTATCCCCGAAACGGTGATAAACAAAACAAATGATCTCATCCTGTGAAAGCAGCGGCTTAGCGATAAGGATCAGAAATATGAGCAAGGACGTACTGGTTATTTTCATATCTTTACCCTGATTAATGCCCGGTTTCCCCAGCGGGGGGATTTTCGAAGAAAATCCCCCCGCTGGGATAAAAAACGAAAATACGCAAATCATGGCTGAAAAAGAAATTGAACTCTTAAAAAAGCAGATCGAAAAGCTGGATAAAAAAGGCTTTGACCTTGAAGCCTGGAAGAAATACACCATCGTGATCATCGCCCGCATCTTCGGCGACCACTCGGAAAAGATACGCCAGATTGAAAAAATCACCTATGATTACAGCAGTTGGGCTTTGCGCGATACCACCGGGGATTCTTCTTACCTGGAAACCTGTAAGAAGCTGGGCCGGGAGATCCTGGAAGCTTCCATCGATGAGCTGGAAGCCTTCGGCGTGCCCCGGAAGGAGGAAGGAAGCCAGTTTTTCCGGATCATTTATGAAGCCCTGGAAGATGAGCTGAAAGGATCACAGGTAAAGGAGATACGGAATATCCTGGGCTCAGAGGAGGACAAGGCGAAGGTTATGGAAAAGCTGAAGAGCTACGGGACAGAGGTGGCCCCGGCGGTGCTTGCCAGCATCCTGTGTGATCCGTTGTTTGTGAAGGAGCTGAGAGAAATAAGATAAAAGGATACAGATAAAAATGGGGATGGTGGTTTGGGTGCGGAGCGAATGGATCCTTAATAAACCCTGTAATTATGAACAAAAAAGAGACTGTACGGCTTATTATCGATTATTTTCAACGCAGTATGATGCACCATGCCATGTGGTTTGCCGAAGTGGCCCACCAGCTGGGGCGGGAGAAGGCTTTTGAGATCATGAAAACCGCTTCGGACCGGAGTTATGGCATCCACATGAAACGGTTGGCAAAGATCCTGGATTATGACCTGGAAGATGGGTTGCCTTTACCCATGCTGGATTTACCGGAGGAGAAGCTGGAGGAGCTGAAAAAGGGGGTGGCGGTGAACTGGCTGGCCACCGACGGGGTCTGGTTCCAGGCTGTGGAATTCAGCCGGGGAATGAACGATGCCAAACGCTGCAACGATTCCTGCTGGGGCCAATTCTCTCCCTTCGAGGCCTGGTCCATCAAACGCTTCCTCGGCCTGCCGGAGAATCCCGGACTGGAAGGGCTGAAGAGGGCCTTGCAATACCGCTTGTATGCCAGCATTAACGAGCAATCCTTCCACGAAGAAACCGGCAGCAGCTTCGTTTTCCATATGGACGACTGCCGTGTGCAGTCGGCCCGCAAACGCAAGGGCCTGGATGATTACCCCTGCAAATCCGGCGGGCTGGTTGAATACACTACCTTTGCCGAAAACATCGATCCCCGCATCAGAACCAAATGCATCGCCTGCCCGCCGGATCCCCATCCGGAGGAATATTACTGTGCGTGGAGGTTTTGGATATGAAGGATGCTTATCGGTAATGAGCGTTACGTTGTCTGATATTTTGGGACCTAATACCTTATCTATTTCCTTTGCACTTAATCGCTGTGACTCGACTGCTTTTAAGTATTTCCCACCGTTTCTTTCAACCGCTGTTACCACTTGTAC
>JAGYMZ010000036.1 GCA_018400295.1 Bacteroidales bacterium
ACCTTCAACAGATACCCGGAACAGCCCAGCTCAGAAATATTGACAACAACACCTGGGAATTCATTGCGGAACCCGGCAAGGACCTGCGACCGGATATTTTCCAATTTGCGGTTGACCATAATACAAAGGTGCTTTCTCTAAGCAAACAGGTCCAAAGCCTGGAGAATATTTTTCAGTCACTGACAAAAAAACAACCCCTCCCCCCTTCGTGATAAAACTAATGGTTACTTTTGCTTTTTTCATAACACGAACAGGATCATTTTTATTTAAATAACCAAAACAATGGGATATTTATTTACTTCGGAATCGGTTTCAGAAGGCCACCCCGATAAGGTGGCAGATCAAATTTCAGATGCATTGCTGGATGAATTTCTAAAACACGACAAGCATTCAAAAGTAGCCTGCGAAACCATGGTCACAACAGGACTGGTTATATGCAGCGGCGAGGTCCGGACGGAAGGGTTTGTACATATCGACGAGGTTGCCCGGAAAACGATACGGGACATCGGATACAACAAAGCAGCATACCGCTTTGATTCAGAATCCTGCGGTATCGTAACCACCATACATGAGCAATCTCAGGACATTCATCAGGGCGTTGAGCGCATTACAAAGGAAGAACAGGGCGCAGGTGACCAGGGGATGATGTTTGGCTATGCTTCCAGGGAAATGGACAATTTAATGCCCATGCCCGTGGAACTGGCACACATACTGGTACAGGAACTGGCAGGCATACGTAAGGAAGGCAAAGAAATGACCTACCTCCGCCCGGATTCCAAATCGCAGGTAACCATCGAATACAGCGATGACAACAAACCGCTGCGTGTAGATACCATCGTGCTATCCACACAGCACGACGATTTTGATTCGGAAAAGAACATGCAGAATCAAATAACCCTTGATGTAAGAGAAGTCCTCCTGCCACGGGTTATGTCAAATATCCCGGAACGCATCCGGGTTCTTTTCACGGATGATCTTAAGCTTTATGTCAATCCCACAGGTAAATTTGTGATCGGAGGACCTCACGGCGATACCGGACTCACCGGACGGAAAATCATTGTCGACACATACGGAGGCAAAGGAGCCCACGGAGGAGGAGCATTCTCAGGAAAGGATGCCTCTAAAGTGGACCGTTCCGCAGCCTATGCCATGCGCCATATTGCCAAGAACCTTGTGGCCGCCGGAGTGGCCGAAGAAGCGCTTGTGCAGGTGGCGTATGCCATTGGCATGGCCAATCCGGTAGGACTTTTCGTAAATACATTCGGAACAGGCAAGGCAACCACCACAGGAGGGAACATTATAAGCGACAGCGTCATCGCTGATAAACTGCTGAAATTATTCGACCTCAGGCCCTATGCCATCATCGAACGGTTCGGCCTGAAAAATCCGGTCTTTTTGCCTACCTCTACCTACGGTCATTTTGGCCGCAGTCATTATAACAAAGACGTGGAAGTATACTACCAGGACGATACCACTTTTAAGAAGACAGAAAACGGTCAAGAAAAGATCTATAAGAACGTCGGGTTCTTTGCCTGGGAAAAACTGGATTATCTTGACGAGATCAGGAAAGCCTTCGGGTTATGATACCGGGTGGTTCAACTGAAACCGCGTTAATGATTTACCACAATTCTTTTGGCTTCTACTGCCTGTCCCCCGATCCGTACGGAAACAAAATACAATCCGTTCTTAAGGTCTGAAACAGGGATTTCCAGTCGCTCAGTGACTTTGGAGATCTCAATTTCCTTCACCACCGAACCCAGCAGATTGCTGACGATCAGATTTGCATTTCCGGCACCTTCGGGCAAATAAATATCCACAAATGCACGTTCATCGGAAGGATTCGGATATACTTCCGACATTTTGACAAGCCCGGCCGGGTTTTCTGAATATCCGGCAGGTGAAGCCTTGTATTCAACATTTACCACAACAGAATCGGACATGTCGTTTGCATCATAGAAAACATAGGCAACCATGGCAGATCCCGGTGCCATCCTGGGATGGTAGTGCCCTGAAAAGGGCTCCGGGGTGCTGGGGCCCGGCTGAATTGTTATTGCAAAGGCAGAAGTATCGGTATCCCCTGCAAAACAGACCCCCCAGCAAAACTGGCTCCACGAAGAATCGGAAGGGAATGCCCCCTGCCTTCTGAAAACCATTACATCAATGGCATCTGTTGAATTATTGGTCACATCCATTTCGCTGACAATTTCATTGTCGGCAGGATCGCCAAGGACCAGGATGGTACTGTGATCCGGTATGGCACCGTGCTCATTGGATAAACTCAGGCTCTGCCCCATAAGGGATGCAGCAGCAAATACAACAGCAATTATAAGTATGGGTTTTTTCATGGTGTTTTTTTTATTATACCTGCAATAACCGTGCAATAATACAAAAAATATTTTAATTATTATTTCAGATACCCCGACGATCAAAGCAATGCATCCAGCAACCCATCATCAGCCCTGGCAGGCATGGTGATGCTGAGCAGGGGTTCTTCTTTCATGGCCCTTTTGATCGCATAAACCGCCTCATCGTTACGCGCCCAGCTTCGCCGGGCAATTCCATTATGAACATCCCAGTGCAGCATGCGCTTCAGGCGTAAGCCGGCTTCTTCCGATCCGTCCAGCACCATTCCGAAACCGCCATTGATCACTTCCCCCCATCCAACGCCACCGCCGTTATGCAAAGACACCCATGTAGCGCCCCGGAAAGCGTCACCGATGACATTCTGAACGGCCATATCGGCCGTGAACTGGGAACCATCGTAAATATTTGAAGTCTCACGGAAGGGAGAATCCGTTCCGGATACATCATGATGGTCGCGCCCGAGCACAACCGGCGCGGATATTTCCCCCTTTTCTATGGCTTTGTTAAAAGCGCCGGCAATGCGGATGCGTCCAACGGCATCCGCATACAGGATGCGTGCCTGGGAACCCACAACCAGCTTATTCTCTTCCGCCTGCTGAACCCACAGGAGGTTGTCGCTCAATTGCTGCCGTATCTCCGCGGGAGCATCCCGAAGCAAATTTTTCATTACTCCGGCTGCGATCGCATCGGTTTTCTTCAGGTCTTTGGGATCTCCGGAAGTACATACCCACCGGAACGGGCCAAATCCATAATCAAAGCACAGAGGACCCATAATATCCTGTACATACGAAGGATATCTGAACGTACCATCCGGTTTCTTAACATCTGCTCCTGCCCTGCCGGCTTCCAGGAGAAAGGCATTGCCATAGTCCCAGAAATACATGCCTTTCGTTGAAAGGGCATTGATGGCATCCACCTGCCTGACAAGGGACTCCCGTACCTTTTGCTTAAATTCCTCAGGCCTTGCCACCATCATGGCATCGGATTCTTCAAGGCTCATACCGGCGGGATAGTATCCCCCGGCCCACGGATTATGCAGAGAGGTTTGATCAGACCCGAGCTCAACGGTAATATCGCGTTCTACCAGCCTTTCCCATAGATCAACCACATTGCCCTGGTAGGCCAGCGACACAGCTTCTTCATTTTTCCGGGCTTCCTGCATCCGGTCGATCACGCTGTCCAGGTCACCGTATTTTTCATCCACCCATCCCTGTTCATACCGTTTCTGCAAGGCCATGGGGTTAATTTCGGCCACCACACCAACCGCTCCGGCAATAACCGCAGCCTTGGCCTGTGCACCGGACATACCCCCCAGGCCTGAAGTCAAAAATACTTTGCCCGACAGGCCGGGCTTGTCCCCTTTCAGCCTGCGCCCTGCGTTGAGTACTGTAATGGTGGTCCCATGAACGATTCCCTGGGGACCGATATACATATACGATCCGGCGGTCATCTGTCCATACTGGGATACACCAAGCGCATTAAAGCGCTCGTAATCGTCGGACGAAGAGTAATTGGGAACCACCATCCCATTCGTTACGACCACTCGGGGTGCCTCTTTATGGGAAGGGAACAGACCCAGCGGGTGGCCCGAATACATCACCAGCGTTTGCAGGCTGGTCATTCCGGCAAGATATTTCATGGTCAGCAGATACTGGGCCCAATTTTGAAAAACCGCACCATTGCCACCATACGTGATCAGTTCATGGGGATATTGAGCCACACGACTATCCAGATTGTTCTGGATCATATGCATGATGGCTGCGGCCTGCTTCGACTTACAGGGATATTCATGGATCGGGCGGGCATAGATCTCATATGCGGGCCGGAAACGGTACATGTAAATACGGCCATATCTCTTCAATTCTTCAGCAAACTCAGGGGCAAGCACCGCATGGTGTTTTGTGTCAAAATACCGCAATGCATTCTTCAACGCGAGTTTCTTTTCCTCTTTCGATAAGATGTCTTTACGGGCGGGGGCATGGCTAACGCTTTCATCCCTGGAGGGGACTTCCGGCAATATTTCCGGAATACCCTGCAATATTGCCTTCCTGAATTCCTTGTTGTTCATGATGCGGTAATTTTTTATGCAAAAATACGGTAAATTTTCATCGCCGGTATGTGCCGGGCGACACGATACCACATGTTAAAAGCCTTGAATATGCCTATGCTCAGAATCGCTCAGGCATGCTTTTTATGATGTTGGAAATGAATTCACGGGCACGGTATAATTGAGCCTTGACAGTGCCAAGGGGCAGGTCCAGTTCTTTGGATATCTCTTCGTAGGAATATTCTTTGAAGTACCTCAGCTCGATGAGCTTACGGTAATGCGGCTTTAATTTCTCCACAATGTCCCTCAGTCGCCGGACTTTTTCCTTTTTCAACACATTTTCTTCGGGATCCATTCCTTCCGAGGGAAGAATATTGACCATTTCGTTCCCATCGCCTTCTTCAACGGAAGGATTGTTAATGGAATACGTTGCCTTTTGCTTTTTACGCATGAAATCGATGCAATTATTGGAAGCTATCTTGAAAAGCCAGGTGCTGAAGGCATAGTTGGGCGTATACTGATCCAGTTTCTTGAATGCTTTTCCAAACGCCTCGATCGTAAGGTCATCCGCATCTGCTGGATTATTGGTCATTTTCAGCAACATAAAGTACAGCGAATCTTTGTAATTTTTCATCAATTCCGCGTAGGCTTTTTGATCCCCATCCTTAATGGCAGCCTGTACCAGTTGATAATCTCTCTGTGCTTTCGTTGTTAAATGCGGATTCACTTCCATCGATCCTGTTTAAAAATCATAGCTGATATTGCCAGCAGGGGATTGATCACAATAAACATAACTTCCAGCAACGGAGACAACAGGAATATGTTTGTCTCGTTAAGCCTGCCCATGATTGATCTAAATACCACTCCCTGACTTGCCAACCTGATTCCCCATGTAAGTAACAAATATACTATATTAAACTGTATAATCATCAGAAATATAAAAGTAATCCAAAAAAGAAATTGGGTCGTTGAGTAAAGCCCTAATAAAAACTTGAATTTCAGGGAATAGTATTTCCCCGTGGATAAATGACGCCTTTTTTGCCGCAAAAATCCGGCAAAAGAATCCGGCGGTGTGGAAATGGTATGGCTCCCAGGTTCAAGAGCTATGGCTGTATTGTTCTTGCGGGCAACATTGTGAATAAAAAGGTCGTCATCGCCCGACTGGATTTTATAGTGGGATGTAAAGCCTTTGGATCTGTAAAAGAGGTCGCGCTTATAGGACAGGTTCCGGCCAACACCCATGTATGGCAAACCTGCAAGAGCAAACGAAAAGTACTGGATGGCGACATGCAGGGTTTCAAACCGCACGGCTTTGTCAAGAAACCCCTTTCTCTGCTGATAAGCCCCGTATCCCAGAACAACGCCGGTATCGCCATGATATTTTTCAACCATCCTCCGGATCCACCCTTTGCTGCGGGGATGGCAATCTGCATCTGTCAACAGGAGAATTTCGTGATCCGCCGACTTAATTCCCAGAGACAGCGGAAATTTTTTGCCCCGGAAAAAATTCAGGCGTTGGCTCAGGTTGATGCAGCGAAGATGGGCATAATTTTTTTTGAGCTCATCAAGCAAATCCCGGGTTTGGTCACCGGAAGCATCGTTCACCACGATCACCTCATACACCGGGTAATCCTGCTCCAGGATATGGGGGAGGTTGCGTTTCAAATTTTCAAATTCATTCCTGGCAGCAATAATGACCGATACCGGAGGCAGCGCCCGGCGCTTTTCTTTCCCACGGTAAAAAGCCACCCGGGAAAAAAAATACCAGGTATAAAACAGTTGGACGAAACTGCTGAACATAAAAACAACAAAAAGGCATGTATGTATGGAATCCGTCATGAATTACAAACAGCTAAGGGGGTAAAATTATCCATTCTTTCTGAATAAAAATTATCTTTGGCGTGAATTTTCTCGAAAACAATGCAATTTACCATAGAAGGAAAGGATCAAAACAGCGCGGCACGGGCAGGCACAATGCTGACCGCCCACGGAGAAGTGGAAACTCCGGTATTTATGCCCGTGGGCACGGTTGGCAGTGTAAAAGCTGTTCATGCCAAAGACCTTTCCCTGGACAGCCGGGCCCGCATCATCCTGGGGAACACATACCATCTGTACCTCAGGCCGGGCATAAATATCCTTGAAAACGCCGGAGGTTTGCACCGTTTTGTTCACTGGGACGGCCCCATGCTTACCGACAGCGGGGGATATCAGGTGTATTCCCTGACAGGCATACGAAAACTTACCGGAGAGGGTGTGACATTCCGGTCTCATATCGACGGTTCACAGCATATGTTCACACCGGAATCGGTCATGGACATTCAGCGTAAGATCGGAGCGGACATCATCATGGCATTCGACGAATGCACACCTTATCCGTGTGAATATGATTACGCCCGACGGTCAATGGAAATAACCCACAGGTGGCTGGACCGGTGCATCGGACGTTTTCATCAAACATCCTGCCCGCATGGATATCCGCAAACACTTTTCCCCATCGTACAGGGCAGCGTATACCGCGACCTGCGCATCCGGTCTGCCGAATACATTGCTTCAATGAACCTGGATGGCAATGCCATCGGCGGCCTGTCCGTCGGCGAACCCCACGAGCTGATGTATGAAATGACGGAAGTGGTCTGTAATATCCTTCCCTCCGGTAAACCACGGTATCTGATGGGCGTCGGGACACCGGTTAATATTCTGGAATCCATTGCCCTCGGTATTGACATGTTCGATTGTGTCATACCCACACGCAACGGCCGCAACGGCATGCTCTTTACCCGGAAAGGCATCATGAACATGAAGAATGAAAAATGGAAGGACGATTTCAGTCCGGTGGATGAAGAAGGAACATCCTTTGTAGACAGTTACTATTCCCGTGCCTACCTCAGACATCTTTTTGCAGCCAATGAACACCTGGCAGCCACCATTGCCAGTCTGCACAACCTGGCATTTTACACATGGCTTGTCCGGGAAGCAAGGGTCAGGATCATGAAAGGCTCTTTTCGGCCCTGGAAGGATATGATGATCAAGAAATTAAATACCAGATTATAAATCCATTCAATACGATGCGCGTGCATACCATATTCCGTTATCTGGAAAAACACCCCTGGGCGATCATGATCATCGCGGGCATACTTCTTATTCCTGCGCTGCTGATCAACCTGGGACTGAATCCTGTGTTCCTGGCAAGTGATGAAGCCATACGCGGACTGGTGAGCATGGAAATGATCCTGTCGGGCGATTACGTCGTACCTACCATACAGGGAGAGATGTATCTGAAAAAACCCCCGCTCTTCAACTGGATCCTGGCCTTGTTCTTCAACCTCTTTCAATCGCATAATGAATTCATCCTGCGTCTACCCAACATCATATCCATCATACTTTTCGGCCTTGTGATCTATTTCTCTTTTAAAAGCACCTTCGGGAAATACAAGGCGGCCACACTTTCCCTGATCGTTCTGACCACCGGGCGCATCCTGTTCTGGGATTCTTTTCTGGGACTCATTGATATCACATTTTCCTGGCTGATCTTTCTGGATTTCATGATCCTGTATTATTATTTTAAAAGGGGTAAATTCTGGCATCTGTTTATCATCAGTTATGCCATCATTACCATGGCCTTCCTTCTGAAAGGGATGCCCGCCCTGGTTTTTCAGGGATTATCCCTTTTGGTGGTCTTTCTGGCCTTCGGCAAATTTAAAAAGCTATTTTCCCTGCAACACTTACTTGGCTTTTTATTCATGGGACTTTCATTGGGCATATATTATTATATATACGATCTGAGAAATCCAGGCCATCTGAGCGATATCCTGTTCATGCTGTTTGAACAGTCGGCGCGCAGGACCGCCATACGGTTCGGGTTCCTGGCCATGTTCATGCACCTGTTCACCTTCCCGGCGGAAGTGTTGTATCATTTTGCCCCCTGGACCATACTGGCCGTTTTCCTGTTTCAACGCAACCTGAGAAAAAAAATAAACCGGGATCCCTTTATCAAATATATGGCCCTCATTTTCATCGTTAACATCATACCTTACTGGTCATCACCGGAAGTTTTTCCCCGTTACCTATTTATGTTTATCCCCCTGCTCATGGGCATCCTGTTCCACCTCATGCAGCAAACCCCGCACAAGATTTACAGACGGATCATCCATCTTTTCTTTCTGGTCATGCTCTCAGGCTCCATACTGGCAACACTGACCCCGCTATTTATGGAATATTTTTCTTTTGTCCCACACAGAACCGCCAAATCGCTTCTGATTGCCACGCTGCTTATGTTGGTGCTGGCCCTCTATCTAAAACTGAAACCGCAACGGTTTGCCGTGGTGATCCTGGCGCTTTTGCTGGTTAGAATAAGCTTCAACTGGTTTATTTTACCCGACCGCCACCGCGAGATACAACCTTTTAAGGAACAAGCGCTAAAGGTAGCCGGAATTACCCGGGGAGCGCCACTGTATATTTATAAGAGATCCTTGTACCAGCACGGCA
Organism: Bacteroidales bacterium; assembly: GCA_018400295.1. Lineage (GTDB taxonomy): Bacteria > Bacteroidota > Bacteroidia > Bacteroidales > B18-G4 > M55B132. The sequence goes on from JAGYMZ010000036.1 coordinate 8,897, forward strand.
TGTCCTTCTACATCACTGCAGAACGAGGGGATATCCTTACCGTCAGGGAGGAGGACTTTGACCCGGATGCCTTTTACACCGTCAACCCCGGGTATCTGAACGGCAGGGAATACATAAATTACCTGGATTATCAAATCGAATGGGAAAGGAGGAACCTTAAGCTTGTTAAATTTACAGACCGGTAGCCTTTCATCGGTACCGGAAACCTTCGCCGTCAACATGCAATATTGATGCGGTTAATTTGTTAGACTTGTATAATTTTATTACGTTCACAGGCATACGCATTGGGATGAAAATCATTGACATTTATATCATAAAAAAATTTCTGGGTACCTTCTTCTACGCTATATCCCTGCTTATCATCATCGTGATCGTTTTTGATGTTTCCGAGAATATCGACGAATTCCTGGATAGAAATGCCCCCCTGCATGAGATCCTGTTCAATTATTACCTGAACTTCATACCCTATTTCATAAACCTGTTCAGTTACCTGTTCACTTTCATCTCGGTGATCTTTTTTACTTCCAAAATGGCATACAACAGCGAGATCGTGGCAATACTAAGCAGTGGCGTGAGTTTTTACAGGATGCTGCGGCCTTATATGATTTCTGCGCTATTGCTGGCGGCAATGTCGTTTTACCTCAGCAATTTCCTGATCCCCAAAACCAATATACAGCGCAGGGAGTTCAAAGACAAATACATCGAAGGCCTGGAACAGGACCTTGAAAAGAATATACACATGCAGATCAATCCGGGCACCTTTGTTTACATGGAATACTATAATACATCCGGCAATACCGGCCAAAAATTCACACTGGAAGAGATCCGCAATAACCAGCTCCGGGTAAAACTCACAGCGGAACGGATCCGGTGGGACAGCGCAAGCGGGCGCTGGGAACTGTTCAATTATTTCATACGGGAGATCCGTGACACCTCTGAGAACCTGCGGAGAGGCCGCAGCCTGGACACCACCATTAAATTGAAACCGGAAGATCTCCTGGTCATAAAAGAAGATTTTGAGGAAATGAACTACTGGCAACTGAGGGCTAAAATAGAATCCGAAAGACTAAAGGGTTCTCAGGATGTTAAGGTCTATGAAATTGAACACCACAAAAGGATGGCTTCCCCCTTTGCAACCATCGTACTCACACTCATCGGCGTTTCCCTTTCCAGCCGGAGGGTGCGGGGAGGCATTGGCATGCACCTCGGGCTTGGGATTGCGATCACTTTTGCATTTATCCTGTTTTTGCAGATATCTACCGTGTTTGCAACCAATGGCAACCTATCCCCATCCCTTGCTGCCTGGGTCCCCAACATCATCTTCGGGATAGTCGCCGCCTTCCTGATACGGATCGCTCCCAAATAGATCAATGCGGCAACGGTCCTTCCCAGGTGATAAGATCCCCGAAATGCTTGCTCAATCCCGGTTTCTCTTTGAAAATACCATAAAAAGCCGACCCACTTCCACTCATCAGGGCAAATACAGCGCCCTTGTCATATAATGAAGTCTTTAATCGCTTCAGGCCAGGATGTTTTTTGAAAAAATACGGTTCAAAGCCATTAAAGATGTGTTCCTTCCATTCTTCAACAGGTTTTCTAACTGCCTCATCAAGAGGTATACCGGAAGCAGATGGAACAACATGCCGGTATGCTTCCACGGTACTTACTGAAACATCCGGGACGACGATTCCGGCATAGTACCCCTTCAAACCCGGATCGACTTCCTCCAACAAATCCCCTCTTCCCCGGACCATGGCAGGCCGGTTGTCAATAAAAAAAGGGCAGTCGCTGCCGATGCGAGCCGCCATTTCCAACAAAGAGGACCTTGTGCATTCAGGAGATGCAAAACCATTGAACAGCTTCAGGGCAAAAGAAGCATCCGAAGACCCCCCACCCAGTCCTGCCTGCACCGGAATATTTTTATGCAAATGAACCCTGAGCGGCGGCAAATGTGTTTCCCCGCCAAGGAGCTCCCATGCCTTTACCACCAGGTTATGCGCTACAGGTCCTTCCAGGCCGGTTCCGGAAGCCTGAAAAGAATTTTCTGCAGACACAACGGCTTCCAGCACATCATTAAACCCAACGGGCACCATGATGGTTTCCAGTTCGTGGTAACCATCCGGCCTTTTTCGCAATATCCGCAATCCCAGGTTAATCTTTGCATTAGGAAAGCATATCATGGTTCAAAAATACGGTTTTTCAAGACAGTTACCGTTTAATATTGTATTTTTGAATTCTCGGAAAAGAAATTCTAATCATGGCACTCATCAATTCTGTCATTTCCTGGATCATGAAAAAGCGGATGCACCAGATCGGCTTGTTTATGAAGTATCCGCATGAGGTGCAATCAGAATGGTTCAAAAAACTCCTGAATTCCGCAAAAAACACAGAGTATGGTAAAAAATACGGGTTTCAGGATATAAAAAGCCCGGAAACGTTCAAATCCCGGATACCCATTAATGACTATCAGTCACTCAAACCATTCATTGAACGGAACATGAAGGGTGAGCAACAGATCCTCTGGTCGTCAGACATCAAATGGTTCGCAAAATCATCCGGAACCACCAGTGATAAAAGCAAATTCATCCCGGTCAGCCAGGAGTCGCTCGAAGATTGCCATTTCAAAGGCGGGAAAGACATGTTGTCCATTTACTGTTCCATGTTCCCGGATACGGTGCTTTTTGACGGACGGGGATTGGCTATGGGAGGCAGTCACCGCATCAACGAGATCCGTAATGAAGAATTTTATATTGGCGACCTGTCGGCGATCATCATTCAAAACCTGCCTTTCTGGGCAGAGTTTATACGGGTGCCTAAGCGCAAACTAGCCCTGCTGGATGAATGGGAGAGCAAAATAGAACAAATGGCAAAGGCAACCATCCATCATAACGTAACCAGCATATCGGGTGTACCCTCCTGGACACTGTTACTCCTCAAGCGTATACTAAAGATAACAGGGAAAGATGATATCCTGGAAGTATGGCCCAATCTGGAGGCTTTTTTTCACGGTGGGGTTAATTTTACGCCCTATGTTGAACAATTCAGGAAAATGACCCCCTCAAGGGATATCCGTTATCTGGAAACCTACAATGCCTCGGAAGGGTTCTTCGGACTGCAGGACACCGCTTCCCCTGATCTCTTGCTGATGCTGGATTACGGGATCTATTATGAATTCCTTCCCGTGGACAAACTCGGAGATCCCGGCGGCCGGACACTTTCCCTTGACGAGGTAGAAAAAGACACCAATTATGCACTCATTATCTCCACGAACGCAGGCCTGTGGCGATATTTGATCGGCGATACCATAAAATTCACGGCTCTGAACCCATACAGAATACAAATAACCGGACGGACCAAAAGCTTCATTAATGCGTTCGGGGAAGAAGTGATCATTGAAAATGTTGATAAAGCCCTGGAAACAGCAAATAAAAAATGCAGTTCTACGGTCAATGAATACACAGCCGGACCGGTATACTTCGGAGACAAGGAACAGGGTGCACACGAATGGATCATCGAATTTGAAAACCCGCCCGAAAACCTCCAGTATTTTACCGAGACCCTGGACAATGCTTTAAAATCCATTAATTCAGATTATGAAGCGAAACGCTACCGAAACCTGATCCTGAAAGAACCATTGATACATACCGCACCCAAAGGCACCTTTTACGAATGGATGAAAAGACGGGGCAAGTTGGGAGGACAAAACAAGGTGCCACGGTTATCCAACGACCGCAAACACCTTGAGGAAATACTCACGATGATACATAATCCCCCAGTCTGAACGGCCCATGAAAAATCCAGCGAAACACACCATCCCCGTATTGCTGATCTTGCTGACGCTGAATCTCACAGCACAGTGGGAACATTTTGCCTTGACCGAAACGATCACCACCGGCGCATCATTTTTTACTTCCGATGAACTCGGAAACCTATACGTCACATCGGGCAATACCCTCACAAAATACGACCATGGCGGGAATTATAAGTACTCATACAGCAACCTGAAGGACGGGGAAATAACCTTTTTGGACGCAGGAGACCCGTTCAAGATCCTGGTATTTTACCAGGACTTCGGAATTATTGAATGGCTGGATAACACGCTGAGTCCCATAGCAAGGGTGAACCTAAATGATCTGGGACTGGGACTGGCTTCGCTTGCCTGCTCCTCCCGTCAAAGCGGAATATGGCTGTACCTGCCGCAATCCATTGAATTGGTGAGGTTGGACCAGCACCTGAATATCGATGACCGGACCGGTAACATCACCAAAGCCACGGGACTGGAAATAAATCCGGATCAACTGCTTGAAAGGGACAACAAGGTATACCTGAATGATCCCAGCAACGGGATCCTGCTTTTTGATAAATATGGAACATATTATAAATTAACAGGCATAAAAGGCTTGCATTCGTTCCAGGTATACAATCGCAAAATCATTTTCCATGAACACAGTACGGTTTCAATCCTGGACCCCGAAACCAGGCAGCAAAATAATTTCAACATCCCTTCGGAATCCCCCTCCCAGGTGAGGCTCTCCTTAGGGACCAAACCAAAAAAACTCTTTGTGCGGGAAGAAGGGACCCTAAAAATATTTTCTATGGAATAGCCGGGAGATCGCGTAAATTATTAAATTCGTTATAAATTTATACCCATGCATATCGCCGTTGCAGGAAACATTGGTTCAGGCAAAACAACACTGACCGGCTTACTGGCCAAACACTTTGGCTGGCAGGCCAGTTTTGAGGATGTTGAGACCAATCCATACCTGCACAGTTTTTACCAGGACATGCAGCGTTGGTCCTTCAATTTGCAAATATATTTTTTAAACACACGCTTCAGACAGATCATCGACATCCATAAGAGTGAGCAAGCCATCATACAGGACCGCACCATATACGAAGACGCTTATATCTTTGCACCCAACCTGCATGCGATGAACCTTATGTCTACACGCGACTTTGAAAATTACAGCGCCCTGTTCGAGTTGATCAGCTCTTTCATTAAAACCCCGGATTTATTGATTTATCTACGCTCAAGCGTACCGAACCTGGTAAACCAGATCCAGAAAAGAGGAAGGGAATACGAAAATTCCATCCGGCTGGATTACCTGAAAAGTCTGAACGAACGCTACGAATCATGGATCACAAAATATAAAGGCAAACTCCTGACCATCAACGTGGATGAGATCGACTTTGCCTATGACCCAAAAGATCTCGGCGTTGTCATCGATAGGATCAATGCAGAATTGTTCGGATTGTTTAAATAAATGATCCATGAAATTCATTGGAATTATTCCGGCCAGATACGCTTCTACCCGTTTTCCGGGGAAACCCCTCGCACGGATAGGTGATAAGCCCATGATCCGTCATGTCTATGAAAATGCGTCCCGCTGCAGCATTCTGACAAACCTGATCATTGCAACCGACGACGAACGGATACGGAAGGCCGTAGAATCTTTTGATGCCCAAGTGATGATGACATCAACTGCGCACAAAAGCGGAACGGACCGTTGCGGAGAAGTCGCAAAAAAATTATTGAACAATTCCTCCTGCGCACCGGAAGATATTGTGATCAATATACAGGGTGATGAACCTTTTATCAGCGAAAAACAAATCGCAGAGGTTACAGAACCTTTCATGGGAGAAAATGCTGAAATCGCCACATTGATCAAAGCAAGCAGGGATGAAAACGAACATGTCGATGCGAATGTGGTCAAAGTTGTGATCGATAAACTGGGAAAGGCAATGTATTTCAGCCGGTCTCCGGTTCCCTTCTTCAGAATGCCATCCTCCCATAAAGGGAAAGATGATGCCGGGTTCTTTAAACATATTGGAATTTACGCCTTTACGGTAAAAACCCTGTTGCACATCACCGGATTGCCAATGGGTAAGTTGGAGAAGGCCGAATCGCTGGAACAACTCCGCTGGCTGGAAAATGGGTTGTCTATCCACACCAGGATAACAGAAACAGAAAATTTCTCCATCGATACACCACGGGATTTAAAAAAACTACCATGAAATTTTGCACCGTTGCGATCGAAATAGTAACTTAGTCGACCAATTGTTAACCCAATGGATATAACGTATTACATCCGGTCCCTTTTGTACGAAAAAAACACAGCCGTTATTGATCAGGTTGGTGTGCTTAAAACCGTTTACAAACCTTCGTATTTCAGCAATAAGCAAAACAAGTTCTTCCCGCCCAGAAAAGACCTGGCTTTCCACCCCGATAGCCGGGCGGGCGATGAACAGCTGCTGGAATATATACACAGGGAAAGCGGCATGGACAAAGAAACGGTGCGGAAAGAACTGGACGGATATTTTGAAAAGATCACCACAGCCCTGAAAAAGGGACAGCGTGTCCATCTGAATAAAATAGGCGTCCTTCAAAAAAATAAGGAAACCGGTGAAATCGAATTCGAGCAGGACCCCAAACAGAACTTTCTCTCCGGGGCCTCAGGAATGGATCCCGTGGATACGAAACCTCAGAAAAAATTTGTCAGGGCAGCCAGGGAAGAACCCACTGCTGCACAGCAACCGGTTCCGCCTGACAAAGGGGCGCAGGCCGGCCGGGGGCCGGCACTGACAGCCATATCATTGCTGATCGTATTGATCCTGGTCGTTTACCTGCTGTTCAATCCGCATAATTTCCCCTTTCTGCAATACAAATCCTCAGGAATGATCCCGATTGTGGAAATGAACCGGTCAACCGCATTGTTTCCATTTAAACAAAAAGTGATTTCACAGGCGGAAAAGGCCAGTGAGGTCAGTACACCAGCCAAAAAACAGGAAGCGGACAAGGACATATCCGGGGCCAGAACAAAAACAAGCACAACAGAAGAAAAAAAACAGGAACAGCCGGTTGCCAGGGATAGCAAACCCCAGGCAAAAGAGAAAAAGCGCAGCACGACCGAGGGACCTACCCGGGAATCCATAGAAAAAAAGGGAAACGAACCGGCCCGGGAACAGCCTGTACCCGAAACCCAAAAACAAACCGGGCCTGATGTACAACCCGGTTATTATATCATCGTATCTTCTTATCCAACCGAAGAATTGGCCCGGGAATATTTTGACGAGCTCAAAACGCAAGGATACAACCCAACAGTCATTGGCCCGACAGAAAAAGGCCATTACCGGGTAAGCATCGACAATTACCAGGATAAAAAAGATGCCATGGAAAGGCTGGACGTCATTAAAACGTATTATAAATCCTCAGCCTGGCTCATCCGGTATTGATCAAATTTTAGCATCTTTGCAGCCGTAAACCGAACACATTCAGGCCGTGGGTAAAAATAAACTGGCGCGATTTGAAGAAAATCTTACATTCCCCAATCTGTTCCAGCCAAGATGCCAGGACCTTAGAGCAGGGGGATTCGTTCTCAAAGGCAAATGGAACGACGCGTTTTTTATGAACGACCACCCCATTATCCTGGAACTTGGCTGTGGGAAAGGGGAATATACCGTAGGACTGGCACAGAAATATCCGGAAAACAATTATATCGGGATCGACATCAAGGGAGCCAGGATCTGGCGGGGGTGCAAGACCTCCAATGAAAAACAATTGCGCAACGTTGCGTTTATCCGGACCAAAACGGAATTAATAGAAGATCTTTTTCAGGCAGGTGAAATACGTGAGATCTGGCTTTCATTCCCCGACCCGCAACCCAAAAAATCCAAAGCAAGGAAAAGAATGACCTCCCCCCTTTTCCTGAACCGATACCGGAACATACTCACCCCCGATCATTTGATCCATTTAAAAACCGATAACGACAAACTGTTCCACTACACCATGGATATTATCCGGGAAGAGAAACATACGCTGATCTATGCCACAGAGGACATTTACAAACATGATCCCCCGGAAGAACTTACATCCATACAAACCCACTATGAAAAATTATTCCTGCAGGAAGGACTCAGGATCAAATATTTGAAATTCCGGCTAAACCAGGGAAAATGCTGAATAAATCATTCTTTGAGCGCGTTTATGATGTGGTCAGGCAAATACCCTGCGGAAATGTCACCAGCTATGGCGCCATTGCCCGGTACCTTGGATCAGGCATGTCGGCCAGAATGGTCGGCTGGGCCATGAACCAATCGCACCACGTGAAAGACCCGGTACCCGCCCACCGTGTGGTGAACCGGAACGGAAAGCTCACCGGAAAAAATCATTTTGGCGGACCTTCCACTATGCAACAACTGCTGGAAGCTGAAGGGATCCATATAGAAAACGATACCATCCTGGATTTTGAAAAACATTTTTGGGACCCCATGCGGGAATTGAAATAATCCGTTGACCTTCATTCAGAATATTACTACTTTTGAAGCCTTCTAAAAAAACAAGAGATGGCAATTGGTAAAAAAAATGTGCTAAGCGCACTGGAAAGCGTCCTGTATTTCCCAAAAGGGGATAATGTGATCAACCTGAACATGATACAGGACATCAGTATTGAAGATAAAAAGATCCGTTTCGTCATTTTTTTCCCGTCTAAAGATGAAAAAAATGAGCAGGTGGTCAGGGATTCCTGCATTAAAGCTGTCAAAGAAGCCGCAGGAAATGATTATGAAGTGGAGGCCACAATAAAAACGCCGGGGAATTCACTGGAAGGGATCAAACATATCATAGCCGTTGCTTCCGGCAAGGGCGGCGTAGGAAAATCCACAGTAGCTGCCAACCTGGCGGTTTCTTTATCCAAAACGGGCGCGAAGACAGGCATTATTGACGCCGACATTTACGGGCCCTCCATCCCGCTTATGTTCGATGTGATGAATTCCCGGCCACAGGTATATGAAAAAGAAGGCAAAACATGGATCGTTCCGCTGGAAAACTACGGTATTAAAATCCTCTCCATCGGATTTTTCGTCGATCCGGAAAAAGCATTGATATGGAGAGGCCCCATGGCGTCCAATGCGTTGAAGCAATTGTTCAACGATTCAGACTGGGGTGAACTGGACTATCTTGTGGTTGACCTGCCACCCGGAACCGGCGACATACAGCTCACCCTGGCCCAGGAAGTTTCCGTATCCGGCATCTGCATCGTTTCAACCCCCCAGGAAGTTGCCCTGGCCGATGCCCGTAAAGCACTCAGCATGTTCAACCAGAAACAGATCCGGATACCCGTCCTGGGACTGATCGAAAACATGTCATATTTTAGCCCGGCCGAACTTCCGGATAACAAATATTACATCTTTGGTAAGGAAGGGGGCAAAAAGCTTGCTGAAAAAGCCAACGTCCCCTTACTCGGCGAAATACCGCTGGTACAGAGCGTATGTGAAGCGGGAGACAAAGGAAGGCCTTCAGCAATGGACAAAGACACACCGGTATCCAACGCATTTGACCGCCTGGCTGAAAATGTCATCCGGCGGCTAAAGGAAATGTAAGATCCCGGGACCGGATACACAATAAACAGCCCCCCTTCCCGGTTTGCATGTTTGAAAATAAAACGACACAAAACCCCGACATTATACAATGCAGCAAGAAAAGAAAAAAGAGATCATTGAGAAGGTCCGGAATGTCCTGGACCAGATACGGCCTTATATTCAGCAGGATGGCGGAGACATTGAATTCGTTGAACTTACCGACGACATGATCGTTAACGTAGCGCTCAAAGGAGCTTGCGGATCCTGCCCCTTCAGCACCATCACCCTGAAAAATGGCGTGGAAACAGCTGTCAAAAAAGCCATACCGGACATTAAAGCAGTGGAATCGGTCTGAAAACACATTGAATAGCCATTCATCGTTATGCCAGATACTTCGCTACAATGGGCATTCTTCTACCCATTCCAAAGGCTTTCGGCGAAACCCGCAGGATGGGCGGGGTCTGATGGCGCTTATATTCACTGAGATTGACCAATTTCAAGGTTCTGCGAACGACCCTTTCATCAAATCCCATGGCGATGATATCCTGAGGACTGTTACGTTTTTCAATGTATTCATACAATATCTTATCGAGTATTTCATAATCGGGCAGGGAATCGGTATCTTTCTGGTCCGGGCGCAACTCCGCAGATGGCGGTTTGGCAAGAATGTTTTCCGGGATCACCGCAGCGTTCCTGTTCATAAAACGCGCAAGCCTGAAAACTTCCGTTTTATATACATCCCCGAGCACAGAGATGCCACCGTTCATATCCCCGTACAAAGTCCCATACCCCACGGCCGCCTCACTTTTATTGGATGTATTCAACAGGATGTATCCGTATTTATTGGATAAGGCCATCAAAATCACCCCCCGGATCCTGGCCTGGATGTTTTCTTCCGTCACATCAAACGGCAGGTCCCCAAAGACCGGCTTCAGGGTCGCAATAAAAGAATCGTAAACCTCATCAATGGAAATGGTATCGTAAGGGCACCCTATGTTCTCGGCCAGGGCAACGGCATCACCCACGGAATGCCCGGAAGAAAAAGGCGATGGCAGCATGATGGCACGGACATTTTCAGGCCCGAGGGCATCAGCAGCCAATACCAGGGTAACGGCCGAATCGATCCCCCCGGACAATCCCAGGATGGCCTGACGGAATCCCAGCTTATCGAAATAATTTTTGATCCCCATCACCAGGGCATCCCGGATACGTTCCGTTTTACCCTTCCTGTTCCCTGCAGAGGCAGCAGAGCCCCCGGGGCGATCCACTTTCTCCAGATCATATACCTTCAGATCTTCCCGGAAATACGCAAGTTCATCTATGATCTCAGCCCGGCTGCTGATCACCATAGACCCGCCGTCAAAAAGCAGCTCGGTCTGCGCCCCGACATGGTTGACATAGAAAAGGGGCAATCCATATTTTTGCACATTCCGCAGCAACATATCTTTCCGGTCCGTTTCCTGGTCATAATGAAAAGGAGAAGCGGCAATATTTATAATAAAATCCGGGTCCTGCATCATAAGCCTGTCCATCGGATTTACCGCATACATGCGATCGTTACCGATATTCCACAGATCCTCACAGATCGTAAGGGCAATGCGTTTGCCCCCGAAGCGGATCACATTGAAGTCGCGGTTGGGCTCAAAATACCGGTATTCATCAAATATATCGTAATTGGGCAACAGGGTCTTATGACGTATCTCCGTGACCTGCCCGTTTTCAAGGAAGAAGGCTGAATTAAACAGCTTTTTACCTTGTCCCCCGGGGTTCACAGATGGCCCGCCAATGATGGCGGCAATCCCTTTACAACGGGATGCCAATTGGTCAACACTATGCCTGCATTTATGGATAAAATCACGGAATTCCAGAAAATCACGGGGAGGATATCCCGATACAGCAAGTTCTGCAAACACGACAAGGTCGGCTCCCTGGTCCCGCGCTTCTTCCAGTGCTTTGTTAGCTTTCTCCAGGTTATTCCCAAAGTTGCCTATATGAAAATTTATCTGTGCCAATGCAATGTTCACCGCGTCTCCTCTTTTAAAATACCACACCCAGGTTTAACTCCAGATAATTATTGATCGCTTTGGGCTCCAGTCCGGGCCGTGCAGGATTGTTGTCGTTCAGTATGTTCAAAAAGCCATTGTCAAATTTCACCCCCAGGTTTATGACGGTGGAGCCGCTGACCATAAACTCAGTCCCAGCCCCAATGATCAACGATTCACGGATAAAACCAACGTCATCGTAGATATCTACCTTTTCTTCGGTTATTTTTTCCGTCCCGTAACTGAATTCATCATCTGCTTTGGCACCAAGCAAAAAGGAGGTCCCCAACCCCACCTGTCCGTAAAAACGGAACTTGCCAAATTCATTGGTACGCATTTTCAAAATGAGGGGGATCTCTATATACTTAAGTTTGTATTTTCGGTTCAGGATCCCTTCCGGGCTGGTGCTGTTGTCAATCTGGACTTCATGGGGATATGACATACGGGTATACAGATAAACAATATCAAAACCCGTAGTTATGGCATAGTTCTCCATCAAATAAAATTCTGCAACGAAACCCCATGAAAATCCCGGTTGCATCCCATCGCGGTTATATTCCTTTGTTTCGCTTTTGTTCCAGCCCACGTTGGGAGCAAAACGGAAACCGAACACAAATGGCTTCTGCTGTGCCCTGGCATTCAATGTGAACAGGACCCCCCCCAGGATCAAGACCAATGCTGCTTTTTTCATGGTGTATCGGATTTAGTTTAATCTGTTATAAAAATATGCTTTTTTTGGCATACTGATTTTTATCGGGTAGAGTATTTTTCACAATCCCTTTGTTGATATATTTGTTTTGCCTATTTTAGTGCATTGGAAATTCTGTTATGAATCTAATTGCGCACGTTAAGCAATATCAAAACCAACCGCTATGAAAAAGACCATTCTTTGCATTTTTGCCCTGTTTGTTATAACAACAGGATATTCACAGATCAAAGGGCTTACCCTCGGACCTAAGGTCGGTGTGAATTTTTCAAAGATCTCCACAAACATTGACACCCTGCAGGATAATATGAGACCGGGTTTCGAAGTGGGTGCTTTTGTCCGCATCGGCAATAAATTATATTTCCAGCCGGAAGCCATGTTTAAAACCAAAGGCGGCAAACTGGACCGTGAAGGTACGGACTTCGATTATAAAGTAAAGCTACGTACAGTAGACATCCCGCTAATGGTGGGCTTCCGGCTGATCAACCTGAAAGTGGCCAACCTGCGTATCATGGGAGGACCCGTGGCCTCTTTCCTGCTGAACAAGGAGGTCTCCACCGACGATAAATCCGAAGGACTGAACGAAGATGATTTCAAGGATGTGAACTGGGGATTGCAGGTGGGGGCCGGCGTGGATGTGCTGATGCTAACCCTCGACCTGAGATATGAATTCGGTTTGAACGATGTTTACAAAGTCAACGATATGGATTTTAAGAACAACCTGTTCAGCATAGCCCTGGGTTGGAAAATCCTTTAAATAAAAGCCGCTGCAAACCACCAAACATATGAACATAAAAACCGCGGTACGGTTTTTTATCGTGATGCTTTTTTTTTCAGCATGCAGTAGTGAAACGGACGTTGATCTTTCGGAGGTCGATATCGAACCTGTCAGGATCCGCCGCTATGGGAAGGATCTTTTTGCAATTGACCCCGGCCGCGTTAAAGAAGGGCTGGATCAACTCGCGGATGAATACAGGATCTTTATCGGAGACGCTTACGAGGATACCCTGAACCTGATCCAGATCCGCGAATACGTCACAGATCCTTTTCTCCTTGAGCTTTATGAAGCAACGATGAAGGAATATCCCGATGTGGATTTCCTGGAAAAGAAGCTTACCCGGGCCTTTACATACCATAAATACTATTTCCCCCGGGAAAAATTGCCTGCAGTGTTTACATACATTTCCGGGGTTGATGCAACCTACCCGGTGCGGTACACCGACACCGTCATGATCATCGGGTTGGATTGTTACCTTGGCAAAGACTTTACCCCCTATAAAAGGTTACGCATCCCCGAATATCAGGCCAAACGCATGACACGGGAGTATATTCCCAGGGATTGTATGAAAGAAATGGCAACCATGAATTTTACCCCGGAAAGTCAGGGAGACCGGCTGATCGACATTATGATCGCCGGAGGGAAGATCCATTATTTCCTGGAAAAAATATTGCCCGGAACCCCTGAACACATCCTTATGGGATATACACCCGGCAAATTAGCCTGGTGCGAAAACAATGAAGGAAAAATATGGGCCTTCCTGATTGAAAACCAGTTGCTGTTTGTTTCCGATCCTTCCAAAATTAACAAGCTGGTCCAGGATGGTCCCTTCACTTCCTTCTTTTCACGTGAATCCCCTGCTAAAACGGGCATCTGGACCGGCTGGCAGATCGTCAGGAAGTACATGGACCGCAACGATGTGACCCTGCCGGAATTAATGAACAACCACAATGCACAGGAAATCCTGAATAGATCCGGTTATAAGCCCTGATGGGAAAATTTTTATGGGACAAATGATCAAAAAAGGTATTAACCTATACAAGAACCTTTTTTGAACATATCTTATGCTGATAAAAACCTATGGATGTGCAATCCTTGGCATTGAAGCCATAACCATCACCGTAGAAGTAAGCATCGACAAGGGGGTTAACTTTTTTATGGTGGGCCTGCCCGACAGTGCGGTAAAAGAAAGCCACCAACGCATCGAATCCGCCCTAAAATTCCTGGGCTATAAAATACCCGGCAAAAGAATAGTGATCAACCTGGCCCCGGCCGACATACGCAAGGAAGGATCGGCTTACGACCTGACCATTGCCATGGGTATTCTCGCCGCCTCCGGGCAAATAGAAGGCGGGGAAGTGGATAAATATATAATAATGGGCGAAGTATCCCTTGATGGAACGGTCCATCCCATTAAAGGCACGCTTCCGATAGCCATTGAAGCCAGGAAGAACGGATTCAAAGGCATGATCGTACCCGCTGATAATGTTCGGGAAGCAGCGATTCTGGAAGATCTGGAAGTTTGCGGCATAAAAAACATCAAGGAAGCCATTGACTTTTTCAACGGACATTCATCCCTGGAACCCTATAAACTGGATACCCGGCAAGCATTCTATTCACGCCTCAATAATTACGAGATTGATTTTTCGGATGTGAAAGGGCAGCATAAGATCAAACGAGCCCTGGAAATTGCCGCTGCGGGCGGACATAATGCCATTCTTATCGGACCCCCGGGATCAGGTAAAACCATGCTGGCCAAGCGCCTGCCATCCATACTTCCGCCACTCAACCTGAAAGAAGCACTGGAAACCACAAAGATCCATTCTGTTGCCGGGAAAATGGGAAAAAACAACAGTCTGGTAACCGTCCGCCCTTTCCGTTCCCCCCATCATACCATATCGGATGCGGGTTTGGTTGGCGGTGGCAGCTATCCACAGCCGGGTGAGATATCCCTGGCACATAACGGCGTCCTGTTCCTGGATGAATTGCCTGAATTTAAACGATCCGTACTGGAAGTAATGCGGCAGCCCATTGAACAACGGATGATCACCATTTCACGGGCCCGCATATCGGTGGATTACCCGGCCAGCATCATGCTGGTGGCGGCTATGAACCCATGCCCGTGCGGCTTTTATAATCATCCCTCCCAGGAATGTACCTGTGAAGCGGGTAAGGTGCAAAAATACCTGAATAAAATATCTGGTCCCCTGCTTGACCGCATCGATATTCATATTGAAGTGGTGCCGGTAAAGGTCAGGGAACTGATCAATTATGAAGCATCCGAGAACAGCGAAACCATACGGGAAAGAGTTATCAAGGCACGTAAAATACAGGAAACGAGGTTCGTGGCCTATGAAAACATATTCTGCAATGCACAAATGAGCTCCAGAATCCTACGAAAGGTCTGCCCCCTTGACAACACCGGAAGGACACTCCTGAAATCCGCCATTAACAGGCTTAATTTATCAGCCCGTGCCTACGACCGTATACTGAAGGTTTCCCGAACCATCGCCGACCTCGATAACGTCCCTGCGATCAGCTATGAACACCTCTCGGAAGCAATTCATTACCGGAGCCTGGACAGGGAGAACTGGGGAAAATAAGGTCACCGGATCAGCGTGACGGTCCCCGAGCGCCGCTTCTTCCCATGGCCATCGTCCATACCTTCCCAGATCTCCCCATCCTCAAACTCGGCGCTGATCTTCCAGATGTAGGTCCCGGCCGGAACATCCTCACCCCGGTAGGTACCGTCCCATCCCTCGGCCGGTGAACCTTCGGGGGTCAGCTTGCCCGTGGACCAGATCTCCGATCCCCACAGGTTCATGATCTGCAGGGAGTAACGCTTCAAATTGATGCCCGAGGGGATGAACTGACGCAGCTCCGGCTCATCGGAGCCCGGAACAAAGGCATTGGGCACATACAGGCCCCTGAACAGCAGCGCGTATTCGGTCAGGGAGGTGTCCGGGCAGCCGTACTGGTTATAGGCCGTCAGACGGATCACATAGATGCCGCTTTCTTCATACTGCACCACGGGGCTGGCCTCCCGGGAGGTCTCCCCGTTGCCCAGGTCCCAGAACCAACT
>JAGYMZ010000037.1 GCA_018400295.1 Bacteroidales bacterium
TTAACCCCGACTTAGAAAAGCTTGTAATTTGAAAACGAAGTGAATCAAATTGTTAGCTTTTCTTTGTCGTCAGGATAATTCAGCGTTTCACCTTTTAGGTTTATGAATTATCCGGGTTAGAAAAATGTTTTGATGATGCCGGAGAAAAGAAACAGGCAACGTGGTGCGGATCCGTTTTGAAACGGAGCCGTCCACAGCATACGGGTATTCCATACGATCAAAAAAAAAACGGCATGCAAAAAAAAACATCATCATTCCCTGCGTCCAGGTTCTCCGGATCAGCATACAAGGGAATTGGAAATCCCGGTAAAAAATAGTATTTTTACATGTTGTTTCACAGCAATAAGCCATTAACCAAAAAAGACAATTCATGAAAAATAATCTACACTTTCGCACGCTTTTATCCCTGGTTTTTGCCACCATCCTGCTCAGTTCATCAGGACAACAAAGAGACTGGTCCATCGTAGAAAGCCATGATATTCCAGGCAAGGCATCCGGACTTGCCTGGGACGGAACATACCTGTATTTTGGCATCTATGGGTCAAACGGCGATCATGTATATCAGTTTGATCCCGCATCAGGAAATACTTCCATCCTTTTTGTCAATCCGGCTATTGATGACAGCTATGGCATGACCTACGACGGCCAGCACCTCTGGATCATCGACCACGCCGGTTCCAGCGGGGACCCCTCACTGGCCACAGAACTTGATTTCAGCGGGAATATCGTGTCCACCATCACCCTGCCCGATCATTATATGTCGGGAATTGCCTACGATAATGATGATTTTTGGGTCGGGACCTATTACCCGAACCCGGGCGTAATATACAAGATCGATAACAGTGGCACTGTACTGACACAATTTGATCCTCCGGAAGAGCAGACCTGGGACATCTGCAAGCAGGACGATGACCTCTGGATCGCGGATTATGATGCAGACATGCTGTATAAAACCGATCAGTCCGGGAACATCCTGGAAGCGCACCCTTCCGAGAATATAAAGCCAGCCGGCATTGTTTTCGACGGCACCTACCTGTGGTATTGCGACGGTCAGATCGGAAACCCCAGCACCTTGTATAAAGTTGATCCCGGCGGTGCCGGTACACCGGTGATCAATATTCCCTCCCGCCTGCACGATTACGGCATAATTACCGTTGGCACCTCCGACACCTGGCTGATGGAGGTTCAAAATACCGGTACTGCCGAACTGACCATTACGGGCCTGGAAATACCCCCCGGCGAACCCGTTTCTTCAACATTCACCCCGCCGGAAACCATTGCACCCGGAAATTCTGTCACCATCCCGCTGACTTATGAACCAAGCCAGACAGGATCCCTGAACACGACGGTCACAGTGGAATCCACTGATCCGATCACGCCGGAGGAAACGGTTGACCTTCTTGGAGAAGCAGTAAATCCCGGCCCCAGCCTCTGGGTGGCAGAAACATCCCATGACTATGGATTTGTCCGCATGAATGCGTTCACCCGCTGGTTCTTGAAAATCAAAAATATAGGTGATGAAACCCTCACCATTGAAGAGATCAATTCATCGGATCCCGCGTTCATCGTTGAGCAGGACCTTACGTTTCCGATCAACATCAATTCGCTCGACTCCACAATGATCGGGATTTGGTTCAATCCTTCAGAGGGATCCTTGTATAACGGCGAGCTGGAGATCATTCATAACGATGCCGGCCAGAATCCCTTAACGGTGTTCCTGGAAGGAGAAGGGAACGATGCGGACTGGCCTATTGGCGAGCCCCTGTGGCATTACACCATCGATGAAGCGTTTGACAACAGCCCCAAAGCCATTGCATCCATACAGGACATCACCGGCGATGGTGTTGCAGATGTTATTGTATGTTCCGAAGATTACAACATCCGTTGTTTCAATGGCAATTCTTCCGGCACGGCTGATGTTATGTGGACCAGGTACGTATATTCGGGATCCGTACCCTTCCAGAATGACCTCACAACCATTCCAGATATTGATAACGATGGATATGAGGATGTGATCATCGGCACAGCCGGTGGCGACCGCTCTATCATTGCCCTGTCAGGAAAAACGGGGGATGTGCTATGGAAGCATCAGACAAATGAATATGGTTCCGGTGGCTGGGTTTATCAGGTGGATTGCCGGTACGATTATAACGGGGATGATTTCCCGGATGTGCTGGCAGCTACCGGCGACGATGCCAACGGTACAGGACCGAAAAGGATATATTGCCTGGATGGCAAAGACGGGGAAAGCATCTGGGAATGTTTCACCAACGGACCAAACTTTTCAGTCATTGGTATCCGTGACTTTACAGGTGACGGAAAACCGGACGTTCTTGGAGGTGCAGCCAATGATAATGAAACCGAAGGGAAATTATACGGGATTAACGGGGAAAACGGAGACATTGAATGGACCTATACCACTGCCGGCTCCTCGGTTTGGGCACTGGGCCAACTCAACGACATCAACGGAAAAGGCATCTCAGATATCATTGCCGGGGATTTCGCCGGAAACTACTACCTGATAGACGCTGAAAACGGCTCAGTGATACATCCCGGATATATCGGACCGTACCTTATCCTGCGTTTCGCCAGACTGGATGATGTGAACGGAGACGGGCACCCTGATTTTCTCCCCGGGCATAGCGGCAGTGACGGACTAATGATCAGCGGACAGGATGGTTCCAACATCTGGTTCCATTCCCTGGCGGACAAATCCTGGAATGTGGGAAGGATTGGGGATATCTCCGGTGATGGCATCAACGATGTGATCGTTGGTACGCTTTATCAGAATAATTACTGCTATTTTATGAACGGAGTGGATGGAGAAGAAATGGCTTCCATTAATTTCCAGCAACCTGTCGACGCCATCACTTCCATCCCAGACATCACCGGTGACGGATCCATGGAAATGGTTGCCGGTGGAAGATATGGAAAATTGTATTGCTATTCAGGGGGATTGAATGCCCTGGTAAGCACCGGGGATCCGTCAGGGATCAACGGCAACACCACCTTTACCGTTTATCCCAATCCTGTTTCCATTTCATCCGGAACAAAACTCCGTTTGCGATACGAAATCACGGACCCCGCACCTGTCAGAATCACTGCACATAACACCCTGGGACAAACAATATGCCTGATCGATGATGGCCTCAAACACAGGGGAACACATATTGTTGATTGGAACGCAACCGGACAGGGCGGCAGCAAGCTTAGTCCGGGAATATACATCATACGCATGACACAGGGAAACCATTCTGCGACCCAAAAAATAACCCTGATCAACTGATGAACATTATCATAACCGGTGCAACCGGGTTTATTGGCAGTCATCTGGTTCAGCATTTCCTGGAAAAGGAGATGGCCGTGACTGCTTTCACCACCAACGCCCGGAATGCACGAAGCGTATTACCGGACACGATCCATATACTGGAGTGGTCTGCCCCTGAAAGCGACCTTATCCGGGCCATCGATAAAGCGGATGCGATCATTAACCTGGCCGGTGCAGGCATCATATCCCGGGCGTGGACACCTTCGTACAAAGAAACCCTGTTAAAAAGCAGGGTAAAAACCACGGAAAGACTGACAGCGCTTATCCACAGATCCACCTCCAAACCAGCAGTGATGGTCCAGGGTTCTGCCACCGGGTTTTATGGCAACGACCCGGAAAAAACATTTACGGAACAGTCCGGACAGGGAATAGGATTCCTGCCCGAATTGACGCATAAATGGGAATCCGCCTCGCTTCCCGTAACCAAAGACAATGTCCGGCTCGTGATCATACGTACCGGCGTGGTCATAGCAAATGAGGGCGGTTTTATCGACAGGCTCAAAATGCCCTTCAGATGGTTTATTGGAGGTCCTGTCGGAAACGGCAACCAATGGTTTTCCTGGATCGACCTCCGGGATGAAACCGGAGCCATTGATTTTTTATTGGAAAACCGGAATGCCCGGGGCGTATTCAATCTCACCGCCCCCCAGCCACTCAGGCAAAAAGATTTTTTCGCCCTGTTCGGTCAGGCCGTTCACCGCCCTTCATGGTTTCCCGTGCCGGCATGCGCGCTAAAGATGGCCCTGGGACAACGGGCCAAGGAGGTCATTCTTAGCAGTCAAAAGGTGCTGCCTGTAAAACTCCTCAAAGCAGGATATGCATTCCGTTTCCCGGATGCAAAATCTTCCCTGCAAAACTGGTTTTATGAGAACCGGTGATGCGGGAGCCTCTGCACAGGTACATCCCTTCTCAGCACCATTTCGATGCTTGGTGTCCGGACCCGTGACGCGAACCTGTTCAATGCAGGGAAAAATATATTGAACAATTTATTTTGTGGTATGTTTCCATGATATTTATGATCAATGATAATCCCTGCAGCATGAAAACCCCGGTAAATATTTTCTGGTTCCGGCGCGACCTGAGGCTAACCGATAACAACGGATTGTATCATGCGCTGTCGGGAAAATATCCAGTCCTTCCGGTCTTTATCTTTGACACAAACATTCTTGATAAGCTGGAAGAGAAAAAGGACAAGCGGATCAGTTTCATTCACAGGCATCTGGAAAAGATCAAAAAGTTCCTGGAAAACCGGGGCTCAACACTTCTTGTTTGCCACGGCAAACCCTTGGAAGTATTCCATACTTTGGCCGGAAAATACACCATCCAATCGGTTTACACGAACCATGATTACGAACCCTATGCCCGCCTAAGGGACAAGCAGGTCCGCCAATTCCTTGAAACAAAAAACACCAGCTTTTATTCGTTCAAGGATCAGGTGATCAGCGAAAAAAACGAAGTGCTTAAAAATAACGGGGATCCCTATAGGGTATATACTCCTTATATGAAAAAGTGGAAGTCGGAACTCGCGAAATCCGGCATCCCCTGTTATCCTTCAGAAGATCTTATTCACAACTTTCAACCAATGGCACCCGCTCTGGATGTATCCCCACGGGACCTGGGGTTTGAGCCCGACCGGGATGATATTCCCCCGGGCAAACCAAACAAAAAGAAAATCCTGAACTACCACAACACCAGGGACATCCCCGCACTGGACGGCACCAGCCGCCTTGGGCCCCACATACGGTATGGCACCGTAAGCATCAGGCATCTGGTCAGTAAAGGCCGGCAGCTCAACGGACAATGGCTGAACGAACTCATATGGAGGGAATTTTATATGATGATCCTCTGGCATTTCCCCGGTGTGACAGAACACGCATTCAACGCTAAATATGAAGACCTGGACTGGGAAAATGACGAGCAAAAATTCAGGGCCTGGTGCGGGGGCAAAACCGGATATCCTTTGGTTGACGCAGGCATGCGCCAGCTAAACCAAACCGGATATATGCATAACCGCATACGGATGGTAACGGCCGGTTTTCTCACCCGGCACCTGCTTATTGACTGGAAACTGGGAGAGGCCTACTTTGCAAAAAAATTGCTGGATTATGAGTTGTCTTCCAATAACGGTGGATGGCAATGGGCCGCAGGCACAGGAAGTGACGCTGTTCCCTATTTCAGAATATTCAATCCGTACATTCAGCAACAGAAATTTGACCCGGAAGACAGATACATTAAAAGGTACGTGCCCGAATATGGAACAGAACATTATCCCGGTCCCATTGTGGATCATAAAGAAGCCAGGGAAAGAGCACTGAAATTTTATACCACAGGAAGGAAAAAATAACAATCCGATAAAAATCATGAAGCCTGCGACACGAACAATATGGATACTGGCCCTGCTGTTTTTCTGGCATTCCGGTCTTACGGCACAAAACGGTGTGATCAAAGGCAGGATATTTAACATCAATACAAACGACCCCATCCCGTTTGCCAATATTGTCCTGTACGATCAGCAAACCGGAAGTACTTCCGACCTCGACGGCAATTTTATCATTACCGGGCTGGAACCGGGATTTTACAAGCTGGCAGCTTCGGCCATAGGTTTCCGGACCAGGATCACGGAGGAAATGCAAGTAACGAATGCCCGCCCCGTTTTTGTTGATGTTGGCATGGAACCGGCCACGGTGGAACTGGAGGCAGTGCTGGTCAGGGCTTCTCCCTTTGACAGGAAAAAGGAAAGCCCTGTTTCCCTCCGTTCTCTTGGGATTTCGGAAATAGAAAAAAACCCGGGTTCCAACCGGGATGTTTCCAGGGTTATCCAAAATCTGCCAGGGGTAGCATCCAGTGTTTCCTACCGTAATGACGTGATCGTCAGAGGTGGCGGTCCCAGCGAAAACCGGTTTTACCTGGATGATGTGGAAATCCCGACCATAAATCACTTTTCCACCCAGGGTGCTTCCGGCGGTCCGGTCGGGATCATCAATGCAGATTTCCTCAGGGAAATAGACCTGTACTCGGGCGCATTTCCGGCCAACCGCGGCAATGCCCTCAGTTCTATTTTGGAAATGAAAATGAAAAACGGCAATAAAGACAAAACCATTTTCCGTGGTACCGTGGGCGCCTCAGATCTGGCACTCACCGTAGAAGGGCCAATGGGTAAAAAATCAACATACATACTGTCAGCCCGCCGTTCCTATCTTCAATTCCTTTTCAGCGTTATCGGACTGCCTTTTCTGCCAACATACAATGACTTCCAGTTGAAAAACCGGATCCTGCTGGACAAGAAAAACACCCTCACATTTATCGGACTCGGGGCCATAGATCAGTTTGAGCTGAACACGGGACTGGACAATCCCACGGAAGACCAGCAATACATCCTCGATTTCGTTCCTGTCAACGAACAATGGTCCTATACGGTGGGAGCAGTTTACAAGCATTTTGGGAGAAAAGGCAACCATACCCTGGTGCTAAGCCGCAATTACCTGAACAATCAATCCTATAAGTACCGCGACAACGACGAGCGTTCACCTCAAAACAAGATTCTGGATTACAGATCCTCCGAATATGAGAACAAATTTCGCTACGAGCACGACATGAGTACCGGATCCTTCATTCTGAACTACGGTGGAGGCCTTGAATATGCAGGCTACACCAACGAAACATCGCAGCAGGTATACGGGGATACGGGCATCCGTTTGATCCGTTACGATTCACGGATCAATTTATGGAACTGGAATGTGTTCGGCCAGGTGACCAAAGGCTTCTTCAATGAACGGCTGACCCTGTCGCTGGGAATCCGCAGCGATGCCAACAGTTATTCCCCCGTTATGAATAACCTGCTGGATCAGTTATCCCCCCGTTTATCCGGGTCCTATGTCATCACAGACCGGTGGTTCCTGAACTTCAATACCGGCAGGTACTATCAGCGCCCACCGTATACTGCACTGGGATTCCGGAATAATGACGGGGAACTGGTCAATAAAACAAACCGGCTTAAGTACATCCGGTCGGACCACCTTGTGGGTGGTGTGGAATTCCGGCCCGCCACAGATGCGCAGATATCCCTTGAGGGCTTTATTAAAATGTACGACGATTATCCTTTTTCCGTTGCCGACAGCATTAACCTGGCAAGCAAGGGAGCAGGGTTTGGGACTTACGGCAATGAGGAAGTGATATCCATATCGCAGGGCAGGGCTTATGGTGCAGAAGTTTACGCCCGTGGCATGCTGTTTGGCAAAATAAACACCATCCTTTCCTATACTTTTGTCAGAAGCGAATTCCAGGATAAGAACAACAATTACGTTCCATCTGCCTGGGATAACAGGCATATACTCAACATTACCGCGCGAAGATCTTTTCCCGGGAACTGGGATGCCGGATTGCGATGGCGTTATGTTGGCGGTGCACCCTATACGCCGTGGGACATAAATAAATCAGGACTTGTATTGGCATGGGACTCCCGGGGCACAGGATATCTTGACTTTGACAGGTTTAACAGTTTACGCCTGGGCGCATTTCATCAACTGGACCTGAGGGTGGATAAATCGTATTTTTTTAACAAATGGTCGCTGAATTTTTATATAGATATCCAAAATGTCTATAATTTTAAGGGGGAAGAGCCGGACAATCTTCTCCGCGTTACCGGACCGGATGGTCAGCCCGTCATTGTCAATCCCGGAGCGCCACCGGAGGAGCAGCGGTATTTACTAAAAGAGATCAGAAGTGAAGCGGGAACGGTTCTGCCCACCCTGGGAGTCATTATTGAATTCAGCATGTAATGGATGTATTAAGCACCAGAAAGCAAACAACACATGAACTTTTCAGCCATACCCAACCGTAAACGGAAGCCACGCCTGCGGGGCGGATCCAAAGCGAAGCCTGGCAACCTCATGATGACCTCTCGGACCGGGCAAAACAGGTTTTCACCTGTCCTTCCCGCCATGGTTCTGGTCATACTGCTTCATTTCTTTTTTTCCTGTTCATCCACCAAAAAACAAGGAAAGGAGGAAGAGAAACCGTATATATTTCAAACCACCGTTGCCCCGGATGGCATTCCGCTGGAGATCCGATTTACAAAGGGCGCCTCCTTTAATTATCCGCTCATGGCCATATGGATTGAGGATGCGGACAGCAATTACATCGCTACATTATACGTTGCTGAATCCATAGCCAAAGGGACCTTTGACCATGCCGTACCATCCGGCAGGAAATGGCTGCCGGGCGAAGTCCGGCGACCGGCGGCCCTGCCATACTGGGGGCACAAGCGTGGCATACAGGCCAGGGATGGCTTATACATTCCAACCCCGCATAACCCCATGCCGGATGCCATAACCGGCCCGACACCGGTAAGCGATTTCATCCTCCAAACCCAATTGCCTCCGGATATCCCCCGGAAATTCCGGCTTCTTTTTGAGATCAATCAATCGTGGGACTGGAATGAATACTGGACAAACAGTAAGTTCCCCGGGGACGAGGATTACAAAACATCAAGCCAGCCGGCCATCATTTATGAAGCAGCCATCGACCGGTCCCGCCTTTCCGGTGAGATCATCATGCAGCCCCTTGGACACAGCCACTACAGCGGAGCCAACGGGAATTTATACAAAAATCTGGAAACCCTGACCACGGCAAAGGAAATTGCCGATTCCATAATCATTCATTTCCCTTAGGCCATGTCAGGAAGCATTTGAGGCAAAGGTCATTTCAATATCCGTAATGGTTGCCTTCCGCATACCGGCATCATGCTCAAGCCTGGCACATATACAATTGGCTTCTTTGTCTTCCGGCACAACAGACTTCACATGACTGTCGGTAAGCATAGAAAGATCATCCGTCTCGCCAACATAAAGGACTTCGTATCTATTCTTGTTCTTATCCCTTAATAAATTTGCAACCATATATATCCCCCCGGCTTTTTTGAAATGCCCGGACGAATTAAAAGAATAAAACCTGTAGTTCTTCCCCGAATGCCCCTTAAGGTATATCATCTTTATATCTTCCATACTGCTGTTGTTTTTCTGGTAATAATACCAACTTCCGCTCCCTCCTTCAGGATTGCACACTTTTCAAGCCTCACGCGTCTGGAAAACTGCTCTTTAACAAACATCCCCCTGATAAAAACCCGGTTTTTTTCAAACCTATATAAAAATACAAAATTCCAGGCCTGAAATCAATGAAAATCCCCAAAAAAACACGCAACAAACAGGCAAAATGTTTAAGGTCAGTATTTAATCCATTTCCAGATCTCTTTATAGCTTATCTTTTTACCATACATTAAAATGCCTGTACGGTAGATCTTGCCTGCAAGCCATGTTGTGACAACAAACCCTGATATAAGGAGGGCAATGGACAGATACAGGTCGGTAAGCGGAACTCCAAAAGGTATCCTGACCATCATGATCACAGGAGATGTCAGGGGAATGATCGAAAACCAAAAAGCTACCGGGCCGTTGGGGTTTTGCACGACAAACTGGGCCATGATAATGGACAGGATCAACGGAATGGTCACCGGCATCATAAACTGTTGCGTATCCGCCTCCGAATCAACGGCAGAACCGATGGCGGCAAATAGAGCAGCATACAATAAATAACCTCCCAGGAAATAAAAAAGGAAAGACCAGATCATTACACTGAAATCAATGGAATGGATCATTTCAAAGATCCTTTCCGTGGCATCTTCTTCCGCCATGGATCCCGGTTCATCCAATATTTCCTGAGCGGTCCGGCCAGGAGCATTCTGCATCAGGGTCATATCCGCATAAGCTACCTGAAAAACTGAAACAATTGCAAAAGTAAGCACGATCCACAACAGAAACTGGGTCAACCCAACAAATGCTATCCCCAGGATCTTGCCAAGCATTAACTGGAAAGGTTTAACGCTCGAAACAATAATTTCCACGATCCGGCTTGATTTTTCCTCGATAACCCCGCGCATGACCTGGGCACCGAAAATAAAAATGAACATATAGATCAGGATGCTGGCAAAAATTCCCAATCCCATGCTGACTTCTGTGAAAGTCTTTTCTTCTTCGCCACTTTCATCGATCTTTATGGTAGTCAAACTAATCTTGCTCCTGATGGACCTGAGCACATCTTCATCCACTCCGGAAGCTTCAAGCTTAAGGGATTCCACCTCCTTCTTCATTACATTCCGTATATAGCTCTTAACATTCACAGAAGGTTGGTCCTGGCTGTATATAACCGCTGCAGAGGGCACGCTCAACTCTGTTTTCGGGATGTATAAAAGGGCATAATCTTCACGCTCAAGGGCATTTTCCTTGGCCGACTCCAGGTCGGATACCACATACTCAAAATGTATATTGTCCCCGTCCTGAAATTTACCGTAAAAAATACCGGTTTCGTCAAGAACGGCAATATTTTTCTGAGAACCGTCCGACATCTGTGACAAAACAATGGGTAAAATAAAAACCGAAGCCATTAATAGCGGACCCAGGATGGTCATGATGATGAATGACCTTTTCCTGACGCGTGTCAAATATTCCCTTTTAATGATCAGCAGTACTTTGTTCATCAGGACCCGCGCTTTTCGTTAACCTTGGAAATAAAAATATCGTTCATGGTTGGCAACACCTCATGAAAAGAATGTATCTCCGCATGCGGAAGCATCATATTCAACATATCGTTCGCTTTTTTCCCTTCGGCCAGTCTTACCCGGGCCACCCTCAGGTCTTCATCGGTGGTTTCAGACAATACCTCATCATCCGGCGCAAACAGGTCCTTAAGATATCCTGAAAACCCGTTGAATGAGATCTCATAAATATTGGCCTTGTATTGATTTCTTATATCTTTTACCTTGCCATCCAGAATTTTCCTTGAATTGTTTATCAAAGCTATGTGATCGCACAATTCTTCAACCGAAGCCATGTTATGGGTAGAAAAAATGATGGTGGACCCTTTTTCTTTCAATCCGAGGATCTCATCCTTGAGCAGGTTAACGTTTATGGGATCAAACCCACTGAAAGGCTCATCAAAGATCAATAGTTCCGGTTCATGGACGATCGTGACAATGAATTGAACTTTTTGCTGCATCCCTTTGGAAAGTTCTTCCACTTTACGGTCCCACCATTCAAGGAGAGAGAACTTTTCAAACCAGTACCGCAACCGGCGTATGGCATCCTGTTTTGACAATCCCTTAAGCTGTGAAAGATACAGGGCTTGCTCTCCGACTTTCATCTTCTTATACAGTCCCCTTTCCTCGGGAAGGTAACCTATTCTGTGGATGTCATGGCGTTTCATCGGATCACCTCTGAAAAGCAAGGTGCCCGTATCAGGGGCTATGATCCGGTTTATGATGCGGATCAAGGTGGTTTTTCCTGCTCCGTTCGGACCCAGGAGGCCAAAAATACTTCCTTCAGGAACATCAATGGATACACTGTCAAGAGCCTGGTGATTGATGTACCTTTTACTGATGTTACCAGCTGTAAATACCGTCATCAAAGAGATCCTTTATTGAAAATATTCCTTCATCCGGTCAAAAAACCCCTTATCCTTGCTTGTCGGATTGGGTTTGAAGTTTTCCGATGTTGCCAGTTTTTCGAGCAGTTGTTTTTCCTCTTTCGAAAGTTCTTTCGGGGTCCATACATTAATATTTATCAGGATGTCGCCACGACCGTATGATTGGAGATCGGGCAATCCCTTGCCTTTCAGCCTCAATACCCGTCCGCCCTGGGTACCCGCCGCGATTTTAACCCTTGCTTTGGCATCAATGGTTGGAACTTCTATGGTCGAACCCATGGCAGCATCCGGAAAAGATATGTATTTTTCGTATATAAGGTTTTTTCCGTCACGTATCAGTTCAGGGTGCGGCAATTCCTCTACAAGAACTATGAGGTCGCCGGGAATGCCCCCGCGGGCTGCAGCGTTTCCTTTACCGCTGACAGACAGCTGCATTCCATCGGACACACCGGCAGGAACCTTGATGGATATCACGTCCTCACCTTTGACAATCCCGTGTCCGTTACACTTGTGACATCTCTCCGAAATGATCCTGCCTTCTCCGCCGCAGGTGTGACAGGTAGAAGTCGTCCGCATTTGTCCCAGGAATGTATTGGTGATTTCCGTGATCTGTCCCGAGCCATTACAGGTATTGCAGGTTTTATAAGCCCCCCCCTTATGGGCGCCGGTCCCGTTGCATGCATCACACTGCACATACTTATTTACCCGTATCTTTTTTTCAACCCCTTCGGCAATCTCTTTCAGGGACAGCCGGACTTTTACCCGCAGGTTGGTCCCTTTATTAACGCGACGGCGGGTATGGGTCCTGCCTCCGCCACCACCGAAACCCCCAAAGCCGAAATTCTCAAAAATATCACCGAACTGGCTGAATATATCATCCATGCTCATACCACCGCCGCCAAAACCAGCACTGCCCCTGACGCCTGCGTGACCGTACCGGTCGTACCGCTGCCGCTTGTCAGGATTGCGCAGCACTTCATAAGCTTCTGCCGCTTCCTTAAACTGGGCTTCTGCATCAGGGTCGTCCGGGTTTTTATCTGGGTGATATTTCAGTGCCTTTTTACGATATGCCTTTTTTATTTCAACATCCGTCGCATTTTTAGAAATTTCAAGCACCTCGTAATAATCTCTCTTTTCTGACATGGTATTCTAAAAGCTGTTTGTATCGTGCTTATCTATGATTTCTTCCCAACGATCACTTTGGCATAACGGATCACTTTCCCGTTTAGCATATATCCTTTTTCAATTTCATCAACGACCTTTCCCTGCATATCACCGGAAGGTGCAGGGATTTCCGTAACCGCTTCATGATAATCCGTATTGAACTCCTCACCTATGGTCTTCATTGGCTTAAGTCCCCTTTGATTTAAAACCGTAATGAATTTGTTGAAGATCAGCATAACGCCCTCTTTGAATTTTTCCTCAACATTCGCTTCATCCATAGAGTTGATGGCCCTTTCAAAATCATCCAGAACGGGCAATAATGCTACGAGTACCTCTTCTGATGCGGTTTCTGTAAGCTGGATCTTTTCTTTCAGGCTTCGTTTCCTGAAGTTATCAAACTCCGAAAATAAACGCAGGTGTTTATCGTTTAATTCAGCCAGTTTCTCCTTCAACGCTTCCTTTTCTTTTTCATTTTCTCGCTGTTGTTTGGACTTTTTGGCTTTCTTCCCGGAGTTCGTATGTTCGGACGCTGCATTATTCTTCTTTTGCTGTTCTTCAGGAGTTTTCTGTTCTTTTTGCTTCTGTCCTTTATTCTTTTGTTCTTCAGTCATATCAATGAATATTTTACCAAAAATCAACGCTCCATGTACAAATAATTTGCCACAGCGGTTATTAAGACAATATGGCAGGGATTGCATTGTATAAATCCCGGTGTTCATCCATGAATTTTCCCAATTCGGAAACAATGGTTACGGAGCAGCTTAAAAACCCCGTGCCTGGCCGGAAAATATTTTCAGATCCTTTGAATGTCAGCACCCAGTCTGATCAGGCGTTCATCAATGTATTGATATCCCCTGTCGATTTGAGCAACATTATGTATGATGCTTTCACCTTGCGCTGAAAGTGCTGCGATCAGCAATGCGACACCCGCACGGATATCCGGTGAAGTCATTTCTATCCCCTTCAGGGGATGCTTCCTGTCTAATCCGATAACCGTCGCCCTGTGAGGATCACATAAAATGATCTGAGCCCCCATATCGATCAGCTTATCCACAAAGAAAAGACGGCTTTCAAACATCCACTGGTGAATAAGTACAGATCCCTTGGCCTGGGTAGCCACGACCAGTATAATGCTGATCAGGTCAGGCGTAAAACCCGGCCAGGGGGCATCCCGGACCGTCAGGATGGACCCGTCCATAAATGTTTCAATTACGTATGACTTCTGGGAAGGAACAACAATATCCTGATCCCTGCGCTCGATATGGATTCCCAATTTCCTAAATACATCAGGGATAACACCCAATTGCTCATAATCCACATTCCTGACAGTGATCTCCGACCGGGTCATGGCCGCAAGGCCAATAAAGCTGCCTACCTCGATCATATCAGATAACAAGCGATGCTCACAACCACCCAGTTCCGCCACCCCCTCAATGGTCAACAGATTTGATCCAACCCCCGAGATCTTTGCGCCCATGCGGTTCAGCATAGAACATAGCTGGTACAGATAGGGCTCACAGGCCGCATTGAATATGGTTGTTTTGCCTTCGGCCATTACCGCAGCCATTACAATATTTGCCGTTCCGGTTACCGATGCTTCATCCAGCAACATATTGCACCCCATCAGTTTTGAGGCATCAATGCGGTACATTTTTTCTGCATCATCATATTCAAACCGGGCCCCCAGCTTTTTGAAACCAATAAAGTGGGTATCCAGCCGCCGCCGCCCGATCTTATCACCCCCCGGATGGGGCATATGGGCCTTGCCAAACCGGCTCATCAAAGGACCGAGTATCATGATGGAACCCCGGAGACTTTCCCCTTCTGTTTTGAATTCCGGCTTTCGCAGATAATCAAGATCCACGCTGTCCGCACAAAAGGAATAAGTATCGTGTTTTTTTCTTACAACCCTGACATTCAATCCCCTCAGGATATCAATCAAGCGGTTGACATCCCGTATATCGGGAACATTGCTGATGACAACCTCTTCAGGGGTCAGCAGTGTGGCGCATATTACCTGCAGGGCTTCGTTCTTGGCGCCCTGAGGGACGATCTCACCCTTCAGTTGCTTCCCTCCTGAAATCTTGAACGAACTCATAGAAAATGGTTAATTTCTTTTGCTTTTCCGGCTTTTACCTTTACCATTGCCCTGATATTCCCGCTGCTTGCCAGTAAACTTCTTTCGCTTACTTCTGGCCAGAATATCGCTGGTTTCATTCAACTTGAAATCTTTGTCCACTTTCAGCTTACCATTGGACAATTCTTCCAGGTGCTTAAATATCAGTTCGTCATTGACAGAATCCCTGTTCCAGTTCAAGTAAGACTTTTTCAGGTGATTGGCGATTACACGGATCAGGTAATCTTTTTCCGGTCCATCTTCAAAGTCGATGGCCTTTTGTATGATCTTCTCCATATTCCTGCCATAATGTCTATACTTGATGGGCTCTTCTTTATAGGTGATCCGCTTGGGGGGATGCTTTAATACTTCCCTGGATGGGTAAGGGAAAGGAGCGTCAACATCCAGCCGGAAATCGGAGATCATGATCAAATGATCCCACAATTTCTGCTTGTAATCACCCGAATCTTTCATCTTGGGATTCATCTGCGACATGATGTTTACGATCAAATGGGCAAAATGCGTTCTTTCTTCCCTGTCCTCAATGGCAAGAGCATATTCAATAAGTTTCTGTACATTCCTGCCATACTCTGGCATAAACAATTGACTGCGAGTGCTGTTATATTCCATGAATGAATTTCTTATGTGTTCGTTTTGAGAATAATTGCTGAAAAGTTTTCTTCAGGGCCAGAATTTCAACGTAGATAATTTTCGCTGCAAAGATAATAAATTATTTCATTTCAAAACGTTAAGTTTGGCAAATTTCAGAAGCAGTTGTTTCTGACCCACCTGTTTGAAGAACACGGTGGCTTTCTTATTCCCCCCATATCCTTCAACGGACTGTACTTTTCCGCGGCCAAAGCGAAGGTGTTCAACTTCCATGCCAACCTGAATATCCTCTTGCGGTGAACCTGCCGGCCCGGCATCATCATAGGTGCCGCGGATCTTCTTGAGCTTTTTCTTATGAATGAAGGTTGACGTAACGCCTGAGGCGGATTTACCCGGGATATCGGACGGAGCATATAAACCTTTACCGGCCGCCCTGAATGGCTTGTCAAGATATTTTTCCTCTATCTCTTCCAAAAAACGGCTTGGTTCGCTGGGAGTGAGCAT
Organism: Bacteroidales bacterium; assembly: GCA_018400295.1. GTDB lineage: Bacteria > Bacteroidota > Bacteroidia > Bacteroidales > B18-G4 > M55B132. The sequence continues at coordinate 16,197 of JAGYMZ010000037.1, forward strand.
TCCCCATTTATACCGGTTCTCTGCGTAGGACAGTGTCAACTGGTCCATGGCCCGCGTCACAGCCACATAGAACAATCGCCGCTCCTCCTCCAGGTCTGCCCTGGAATTGAGCGACTGCACAGATGGAAAAAGATTTTCTTCCATCCCAACCACATACACATAAGGGAATTCCAATCCTTTTGCAGCATGTATGGTCATCAGGGAAACGTGGTTGCCATCATCCTTGTCCTTTTCATCGGCATCGGTCAGCAAGGCAATATCCTGCATAAACTCATCCAGCGTGCGGAAAGGGACTTCCCTTTCCGAAAGCTCGGCTTCGGTCAGCGCCTGCTTCGTAAAATCCTTGATCGCATTTAGCAATTCTTCGATATTCTCATACCGGCTCACCCCTTCCGGGGTTTTATCTTCATACAGGTCTTTCAAAATTCCGGAGGAGGATGCAATGAGCTTCCCGGCTTCGTATGCATCCTTCTTTCTGAGCTGTACGGCGAAGCTCCGGATCATGGTAACGAAAGAAGATACTTTCGAAGAAATCCCGGAATGTACATTTAATCCGTATCTCTGAGGATCTGAGATCACTTCCCACAAACTTACACCGGCCTTTCCGGCAATAGCCACCACCCTTTCCATGGTTGTTTTGCCAATGCCCCGCGCAGGATAATTGATGATGCGATTGAGCGCTTCTTCATCCTTATGATTTATGGAGATCCGGAAATAAGCAAGCAGATCCTTGATCTCCTTACGCTTATAAAAAGATAACCCGCCATAAATCCGGTATTTTATGTTCCGTTTGCGCAGCGCTTCCTCAAAAGACCTGGACTGTGCATTTGTCCGGTACAATATGGCAAAAGCACTGTTTGGAAGCTGATAATTCATCATGTTCTCGAAAATGGACCCTGCGACCATATTCCCTTCCTCCGAATCGGTTGAATTCCGAACCATCCGGATCTTGGCCCCTTCTGTATTGTCCGTCCATATCTCTTTAAGGATCTGCTCTTTATTGAATGCGATCACTTTATTGGCAGCGCCGCAAATGGTTTTGGTAGACCGGTAATTTTGCTCCAGTTTGAACACTTTGGTATCCGGATAATCTTTTTGAAAATTCAGGATATTCTGAATATTGGCTCCCCGGAATGCATATATGCTCTGCGCATCATCTCCAACAACGGTAATATTTTCATCATTGGCAGCCAGTTTTTTGGTGATCATGTACTGCACAAGATTGGTGTCCTGATATTCATCCACCAGAATATAATTGAACTTCCTTTGATAACGATACAATACTTCCGGAAAGCTATCCAGAAGAACATATGTATTGAAAAGCAGATCATCGAAATCCATGGCATCGGCCTTTTTCAACCGTGCGTTATACGCTTTGAAAATATCAACGATCAAAGGCTTTCCCGATATTTTATCAGACTGGAGGATTTCAGCGTTTTTGCCATAATCCTCCGGGGTCATCAGGCTTATCTTGGCCCCGGATATCCGGTTCAGAACATAATTTGTGGGATATGCCTTTTTATCCAGTCGCTTTTCCCTTATTATGCTGTTGATGAGCTTTTTGGAATCATCTGTATCATAGATCGAGAAATTCTTCCCATATCCCAGCCTGTGCCCTTCCACGCGAAGCATCCGTGCAAATATGGAATGAAAGGTACCCATCCATACATTCCTTGCCTCCCTGCCCACCAGCTTCATGATCCGTTCTTTCATTTCCCGGGCGGCCTTATTTGTAAAGGTCAGTGCGAGAATATTGAACGGATCGGCTCCGCGCCTCAGCAAATAGGCTACCTTGTATGTCAATGCACGGGTCTTGCCCGAACCGGCCCCGGCAATGATCATGGACGGCCCTTCGGTATATTCAACCGCTATCCTCTGTTTTTCGTTGAGATCCCTGAAAATATCTTTCACTGTAACAGTGCTTTTAACCGGCAAAAATAATAGAAATGGCACAAACCGGGGCCAGAAGTTGTTAACAATGCATTGTTCCGGATGCCGGATCCCGGACAACAACTGTGCGAATTGAGAATATTTGTATATTTGCACCATCCAAGCGGATGTAGCTCAGTTGGCAGAGCATCAGCTTCCCAAGCTGAGGGTCGCGGGTTCGAATCCCGTTATCCGCTCAAATGCATCAACGACGTTTCAGCACATCCCCACTGCGGCGATGGTCCTGAATGCCACGTATTATGTTCTTACCAGCCGGCAGGTATAACTTTCACTGTCATATGCTTCATCCGGACAATTCACATACTGGCCGCAATTGCTTCCAATTTTATTCTCTTCCCATTCACCGATGCTCACGATCACTTCATAACCGGCCTCCTGCAACTGATCCACAAGGGGAATGTGCGGATGTTCCGTCGAAATGACCGAGTTGATCTTGTTCTTTCGTGCCCGGTGCGTGGGATTGACTGGGGTAAGCTTGACCAGGAAGGTGTCCGGATCAAAAATCCGCAGCAGGACTGCCGGGTCAACCATGCTCTTTTCACCCAGGGCAAAATTCAAGGTGATCTTTTTCCCTCCCGGGGTATAAAACGTTCTGCCATATGCAGCCATCTCCTCATAACTCCAGGATCTGACCGGAATTAGCTCCCTGCGCTGCCGGGGATCTGTGGAATGAACTGAAAACTGCAATTGAAAGGTGTTGTCGAATAAGGTTTTCTTTGTTTTTAATAGCCTGTGAAAGAATAATTCCGTCCCGGCCGGAGCCACCGTTGATAAAGAAGGAATAAAATGCCGGTAACTATATAAACCGGGAATTCGCTCCAGGAAATCGATCACATGATGATTCAAAGAAGGTTCGCCCATTCTGGAAAACTGGATCTTAAACTTTCCGGTATCAATATTCTTATCCCCGAAACAGGTTTCAACAAGGTAATCCACCTGAAATTTCAACTGGTCAAAAGAAAGCTTCCCGTGATACGCGCCCCCTGCATCGCAAAAGCTGCAACCCACAGGACATCCGAACAGGGTGGAAATAATGAGCACCCATTTTTCGTTTCTCTTCAACGGGGGCTGGGTGGACTCTACAAATTCGACCCTCCGCCCATTTTCATCTTCCGCTACAAAAACGTTCGCCAGGGTATTGTGTTCGGTTTTTTGTATTACGTTCATGGTTCTGTATTTGAAAAATAATCTGCATTGCAGCGCGCATACCATCACCGGCCGCAATAGATGCCTGCCTGAATTGCCGGTTGGCAACATCCCCGACAGCATACAACGCACCCCGGTCCATCAGTTCCTGCTTCAGCCTGCCGGTAATCCCGGCCATAAAATGTTCTGCAGGCAACCGCCCAATCGCAAAAATAATATAATCCATAAGATGACTGGATTTTTTTGTCCCGCAGGAAAAGGAGGCCCGTATCTTTTCTCCGCGGGTTTCCGTTGCTTCCAGATTGTGATTTTCCTTATAGGTTATGGAAGGATGATCCAGAACACTATTTTTCAGGGACCGGACAGCACTTATGCGTTCTGAACGGTTGAAAATCGTCACAGCATTCCGGGAAAGCTGCAATGCATAATCAAACGCGGCATCCCCTGCGCCAATTACACCAATGACCTTATTGGTTTTGTCGCGGATATCGTTAACATCCGTGTATATGCGGGGGGAGGAAAACCCGGGACTGACAGGGACCGTTCCGGAAGCAATGACCAAAATATCAGCAAAATAAACCTTTGCACGGGTTTTACATGTAAAGGTTCCTTCAGCATGATCCACGGTAAGCACGGCTTCATTAACTACATGCACCTGGTGAAGATCAAGCTGCCTTTTCAGTCGATCCCCAAGTTCGCTTCCGGTAATGCCTTCCGGGAATCCGGGATAATTGGATATGCGGCCCGCATTATGCAATAATCCCCCCGCTTTTCCCTTTTCCATCAAAACGGGATCCAACCCGGATCTTTTCAACTGGATGGCACAGGTAATGCCGGCCGGCCCGGCGCCAATGATCACTATGTTCATTTTAGAATAATATTAAGCAATTCTTCCGATAGCACCGGATGTATGAATCCGTACAACAGATTCCTGAACGTGCTGATATGAAACTCCCGGTTATAGGCGGCTGTGGTATCCACCGGAAATACCGGCTCAATGTTTCGCACAAATGCAGACCGGACGGTTGTCTCACAGCAAAGATTTGTCATGACCCCCGTAATGACAAGCTGATCACGGCCCATGTCCCTCAGAATACCCTCCAGCTCCGTATTGTAAAAAGCATCAAATTGGGATTTCCTTATGATCCTGACTTGTGGCAGGATCAGATCCGGATGGATATCAATATATGCATGCCCGGCTGTAAGGAGCTCTTTCCAGCGCTTTTTCATCATACCGGCATCCTGTACAGTATTCACATGCCGGGTCAGAAATACGGGGACGCCGGCTTGAATGCAGCTTTCTTCCAATGCGCGGATCCCCGGAATGATGGCATTCGCGGATGGTATAAACCCATGACCACGTTCATGCAGAAAAAACAATTGCATATCCACGACCAGAAGCGCCATGCGATGCAGGTTCAGTTCAGGCCTGTATGATCTGGCAATTGGTTTCACCTCCTCCAGGATCGCTGCGGTTTCGTCCCGAATATCTTTTAAGGTCAGGTATGTTTCTTTCATAAAAAAATCTTACATCCCGGGATCCCGTCCATCAATGAAGACGATCCGCTTCCCCGGAACAAATATTCACAATATTTCATACAATGGAAAAGATACTGCTTTTTTTTTAAAAAATTATTGGATAATAAAAATATATTCATACCTTTGCACCCGCTTTGGCTGAAAACACTGCTAAAGTACAAGGCTGTAAAACTTTAAGAAACCTGATAAAGTGAGATAGACATAGGTTTCATCCCTGATAAAGGGGTATTGTCTCATCGACCCTCCTATTATCATTTTATCTTAAAGTTACCGGATCAAAAATAAATGTATTGTTTTTCCATGATCATTTGGAACACATTCGTTATAAACATGATAATATGCCAACAATTCAGCAATTAGTAAGAAAAGGAAGAAAAAAGCTTACTGACAAGAGCAAGTCCCCGGCCCTGGACAGCTGTCCGCAGCGGAGAGGGGTTTGCGTACGGGTGTACACAACAACCCCCAAGAAACCAAATTCAGCCATGCGGAAGGTAGCCAGGGTGAGGCTGACAAATGGGAAAGAAGTGAATTCATACATACCCGGAGAAGGCCACAACCTGCAGGAGCACTCCATTGTTTTGATCCGTGGAGGCAGGGTCAAAGACCTTCCGGGGGTACGTTACCATATTATTCGCGGTGCACTTGACACCTCCGGTGTTGAAGGCAGGGCGCAGAGAAGGTCAAAGTACGGCACCAAAAGGCCAAAAAAATAAAGTATTCATATAATTCTTCAGGTTCAAATGAGGAAATCCAAGCCAAAAAAGAGAATAATTCTTCCGGACCCACGCTTCAATGATGTTATGGTCACGAAATTCGTCAACAATTTAATGTTGCAGGGCAAGAAGAATTCAGCGTTTCAGATATTTTATGAAGCCATTGATATTGTTAGCGAGCGGACAAAAGAAGACGGACTGGAGGTATGGAAGAAAGGTCTGGCAAACGTTACGCCAAATGTTGAAGTAAGATCGAGGAGGATAGGCGGTGCTACTTTCCAGATCCCTTCTGAGATACGCCCTTCCAGGAAGCTGTCCATCGGAATGAAAAACATGATCAGTTTTGCACGCAAAAGGCATGAAAAGACCATGGGTGAGAAACTGGCCGGGGAAATTGTAGCTGCTTACAAGGAAGAAGGATCTTCTTACAAGAAAAAGGAAGATACCCACAGAATGGCAGATGCCAATAAGGCCTTTTCACATTTTAGATTTTAGGATCGGATACAACAATGCAGGACAAATTACAACATACGCGAAATATTGGGATCATGGCCCACATCGACGCCGGCAAGACGACGACGACGGAGCGTATGTTGTACTACACCGGCATCAATTACAAAATAGGTGAAGTCCATGATGGTGCAGCCACAATGGACTGGATGGTCCAGGAGCAGGAAAGGGGCATTACCATAACATCTGCGGCTACCACGGTGTTTTGGGATACGGATGACCAAACTTACCGCATTAATATCATTGACACGCCGGGACATGTGGATTTCACCGTGGAGGTGGAAAGGTCTCTCCGGGTCCTGGATGGAGCCGTTGCACTGTTCTGTGCTGTTGGAGGCGTGGAACCGCAATCCGAAACGGTCTGGAGGCAAGCCGACAGGTACAAGATACCGCGGATAAGTTATGTCAATAAAATGGACCGTTCCGGTGCCGATTTCTTTTCCGTGATCCAGCAGATCCAGGACAAACTGAACGGAAATCCTTTCCCCCTTCAATTACCCATCGGCGCAGAAGATGATTTCAAGGGAATTGTCGACCTTATTGAAAACAAAGCCTACGAATGGGACAGCGATTCTCTCGGCGCAGACTTTTTTGAAGTCCCCATTCCCGGAGACATGAAAGAAACCGTGGACGAATACCGGGGAAAACTGCTGGAAGGAGCCGCTGAAGAAAGTGAAGCGCTTCTCGAGAAATTCCTGGAAGACCCATCCTCCATCACAAATGAGGAGATCATAGATTCCATCCGCAAGGCAACCCTGGAATTAAAAATCACTCCGGTATTGTGCGGGGCTTCCTTTAAAAACAAGGGCGTACAAAAACTGATCGATGCCATCTGCCGGTACCTTCCCTCTCCACTGGACGTACCCCCCATGACAGGTCTGAATCCCTATACAGAAAAGGAAGAATTGCGAAAACCCGGGAATGAGGAACCTTTTAGTGCACTCGCTTTTAAAATAGCATCCGATCCTTTTGTAGGAAGGATCGCCTATTTCCGCGTATATTCCGGATCCCTGGATGCAGGAAGTACCGTACTGAATGTCAACACAAATAAAAAGGAACGGATCGCCCGCATCCTGCAAATGCATGCAAATAAGCGTAAGCCACTGAAAAGAATAGAATCCGGGGAAATTGCGGCCGCCGTGGGGTTTAAACTTATACGGACAGGCGATACCCTGACGGATATTAAAAACCCGGTTTTGCTCGAAAACATTCATTTCCCCGAACCTGTCCTGAAACTTGCCATAGAGCCCAAGCTTCAGGATGATGTGGATAAGCTTATCCTTGCCCTGGCAAAGTTGTCGGAAGAGGATCCCACTTTCGAAACAACGGTTGATGAAGAAACCGGGCAAACCATTATAAGCGGGATGGGTGAACTGCATCTGGAAGTTATCCTGGACCGGCTGAAAAGGGAATATAAGCTGGAAGTAAACAAGGGCGCTCCACAGGTAGCCTATAAAGAAGCCATTACGGAAACCATACGCCACCGGGAAACCTATAAAAAACAAACCGGGGGCAAAGGCAGGTTTGCCGACATCACCCTCGAGATAGGCCCGGCCGGGCCGGATGTAACCGGACTTGAATTTATTGACGATACCCGTGGGGGGGCTATTCCCAAAGAATACATTCCTTCGGTAGCGAAAGGATTCCGCAATGCCATGCAAAACGGCGTATTGGCCGGATTTGCACTTAAAAATTTAAAAGTCAGGCTGCTTGATGGCGCCACCCATCCGGTAGATTCGGATCCGCTGTCCTTTGAAGCAGCGGCGGGTATGGCCTTCAGGAATGCCTGTAAAAAAGCCAGGCCTGC
>JAGYMZ010000038.1 GCA_018400295.1 Bacteroidales bacterium
AGAAAATACAGGCCCTCCTCCAGCCCGGTAATGTCGACCGATATCAGGCTGGAGCTGCATTCGTGGTTATTGTATACCTTTCTGCCCAGCAGGTTGATCATTTCCAGCGAGCTTTGGTAAATGCATTCGTCCGGGAGCTCCACTGCCAGGCGGTTGGAATGGGTCCTGACCTTGACCTCCAGGGGCCGGCCGGTAACGATCTTGTTGTCTTTGAACTCGAATTCCCCCCGGTTCCCCACATGCACATAATCCAGGGCCAGATCACTCCTGGGGCCTTCCCCGGTGGTGCCGATGAACTTGAACATGACCTTGTCGCGGTTTCTGAACCGGCGCAGGTCAAAGCTGGCGACATACCAGGCATTGCCTTTGTCTCCGTTGTAATAACAGACCCTTTGCGTCCAGGTAAGACCTCCATCCGGGCTGGCCAAAACCTCCAGGGATCCCATATCTTCACCGAACATATTATAGGCAAAGGATAAGACCGGTTCCTGCAGTTCCGAAAGGTCGAAGCACGGGCTGATCAGCACTGCCTGCCGGTTCCCGGAATGATCCGATGCCCGGGTATATATATAGCAATCGCCGTCGTAAGCACTTAATGGACCGGTGTGGTCCGAGGGCGTAAGGCCGGTGTTGATCATCCAGTCGAAATCATCGCCGCTGTCCTGGCTCCATCTTCCATACATGTATTCAAAGCTTTCAGAATATGGAAAATCACGGATGCAATGCTGTTTTTCCTGGGGAAATGCATCGGCAGTGGTCAAAATGATCAATGGCAAAATCAATGAAAGCATTATTTGGGAGGACTTACAAAGAACAGGGTAGTTTTTTCTCATAAACCAGGTTTTTTGATTATTGGCCGGGCCAAGGTACACACAAACACCGTGCAAATCAATGGGGTAATGATTGAATTTGGCATGGGGGATTTGCGTAAGCCGTAAAGGGGTTTTACTTATTTATTCAACCTTTGCCGGCTGGATAGAAGACACCATTATAATGCCGTATAATCAATAATAACCGGCGGAATGCCCTTAAAAATCAAACCTGAAGCTCAGGAAAACCTCATCTTTCTTTTTCACCAGTGCGAACATGTTGTCCCCTTCGCCACCAATGGCCCGGTAGCCCAGGTTGATCTCTGTGTTGATGTTCGGATAATAGCTGATGGACGGGTTATACACCCAGGCATGGTTGCCCGGGATATCTTCCCAGTCGGCGACAATAAAGGCTCCGGCCAGAGGGTTGATCTTCAGCTTGCGGTTAAAGAAATCCTTCTCCCAGCTCAGCATGAAATAGTCGTTCAGGTTGCCCCGCCCCCGTTCGGTCACAAATCCATGGAAAAACTGCAGGTTCAGATAGGAGCCGTCGGCAAAGGTATAATCTCCGCCCACCACATACCTGGCATAGGCTTCTTTTTTCAGCACCACCGAATCGATATCGGGGAAGCCCAGGGCAGAGAGATCGGTCTTCATCACGGTCGATTTTTCGGGCAGAAAAACCCCCACTTCCCCCCATACCCCGATGCTTCCGATGGCCCCGCTCATGTCGGCACCGAATACGTGTTGCCGGGGGAAATACAGCCGGCTTTTAATATCAATGGTGGCTGGGGCTTCGACCAGCAAGACCTGGTTATAGAATTGCAGGGGGAGGTCATCGCGACCGTATACATAGCTCATCGAGAGATCATACCCCGCCAGGAAACCACCGATCCTGGCTCCGTAGGAACTGCTTTCACCTATCTTGTATCCGGGCGTTACCAGGGAATCCGATATTTTTCGCAGTTGAATGGCCGGGGGCAGGTCAAGGGGAGGTTCCAGGGCTTCTGCCCAGTCGCCGCGGGGCAACACGGCCGGTTTGAAGAATGGAAGGTAAACGGCCTCCAGTCGTAAACCGGAAAAATAATAATCCAGTTTGATGGCATCGCTGCCGAGGTGGCGGCCAAAATCCCAGATGTCTTCCAAATCGTCGGGGTTCAGGTTATCGGTAGGGTTGATGCGGTCGCCGGTGCCCCATGCAATGCGCTGGCGGCCTATCCTCAGGTCCAGGTCTTTTAGCAAGAACCCGTAAAGGTCGATGTAGGCCTCCCGGATGTCGATATCATACGGCGATATTTCCTCTTTGTTGAAAAGCTGGTCTGAGTTGGTCAGCGTGGGGAACCCGAAGGAGCGAAGCCAAATGTTCCCGTACAGGGCTGCCTTGTTGTTAAAGTTCTTTTCCAGGGAAAGGTCGAGCCGGTTTTCATTCCATGACCATTCGCCGTTCTCTGTCCTTACACGGTGATCGATGTATAGGTTTCCACCGAATTTAAGTGCATTGTCCTGCCCGAACTGGGCCGTTCCTTCGAATGAAAAAAACACGACCGCCAAAAGGCCGGCCAGTGATCGTTTTATTGTCTTCATAAGATTCACCGATTAAAAACCTCTTTCCAGAATTCTCAAGCTAAAATCATCCCTGGTCAGGCCTGTGTCGACCTTTGTTTCCGAGAAGATCATTTGCGTGGAATGGTCCTTCTTCAGATCGGTCATGAGCATGTCTGTGATGATCCAGTACCCGCCGATGTTTTCTATTTTCTCGTTCTTCAGGGCTTTTACTTTATTCCCACCCTTGTCATAATAATCGCTTTGCAGGATGGTGTAATTGTCCTTATCGATCAATGTGACCATTTTGGAATAATCGCTTTTCCTGCCGGGCTTGTAGGTTAGCTCCAGCAAATGCCCTTCTTCATTGGTCTCCAGCAGTTTGGCGTCATATTTTTCGGACATAGGCACAGACTCCATGTCTTCGTAACTCAGGTCTGTCCCTGCAAAGTTCTGGTTTTTTACATGTGAGGCGATCCTCCGTGATTTATTGTATGCCGGTAGATAGAGATACATCACATCGTCGGGTAGCGACAAAAAGGCGACGCCTTCCTGCGAGGCCGGCGCTGTGAAACGGAAAAGCCTGTAATCGTTGCCCATCTGTTTGGCGATGGCTTCCCTTTCCTGTGTCCTGCCTTTTTTGTCGGTAAGGATCATTTTGATCTTGTTCACCTGGTCTTCCGGTGCATAGGTGACCGAATCGCACCGTTCAACGATGGTAGAGGCATCCTGTCCGCTGAGCATAGCAACGCAGGCCAGGAGTGCAAGGGTGCTGATGATGATCTTTTTCATAATAAGCATTTTTTGAGGTTTTACTTTTGTTCATTCTTTTTGGTGCCTTTCATAGACTGGATTTTAAGCATTGCAGCCGGTAGCAGGGTGAGCGCTGCTGCTGCTGAAGTAACCATGGTCACTGCCACGAGCAGCCCGAAATGCTTCAGGGGTACCAGGTTGGAGAACAACAACACCAGGAAGCCAAGCGAAACAGCCAGTACATTCAATATGATGGAACGGCCGGTGATGTTGAGTGCATGGGTAATAGACCCCTCCAGTTTTCCGTGCTTTTTCATCTCATGGTTCAAATGAGAGATCATATGTATGGAATAGTCGACACCGATACCGATGGAAACACTGCCTACCAGTACGGTGGCAATGTCGAGGGGTATGCCCGTCAGTCCCATGAACCCGAACAAGACTACCAGGGTGGCCAGGATGGGGATGAGACTGTAAGTTCCGCTGGCAAATGAGCGCAACAGCAAGCTGACCACAAGCAACACCAGCACAAGCGCATAGGCCAGGGATTGAAACTGGCTGTTGACAATGCTTTTATCGATCTTCAGATAGAGACTGGGCAGGCCCGTCAGTTGCATCCGGCATTCGGGGGTGCTCTCTTTTTCCAGATATTCCTTTAGGTCTTCAACGAATCGGTCCATCACGGTGACATCACCTGTGTTGAATGTACCGGAAACAAGGCCGGCGTCGAGGTCATAGTTCACCAGTTGCTCCATGATCGTTTCTCCCTGCAGTAAGATCCACAGCTGCTGGATCTTGGTCTTTTCATCCGGGATGGACGCACCCTCCAACATCAGGTCGTTCATTTCCTTGATCAGGTCTGCCACGCTTTGTGTATGGGTTACTGCCCCGTGTTTCTCGATAAACGTGGCGGCCTTGTCCATCTTTTTGAGCACAGCCGGGCTTTGCACATCGCCTATTACTTCAATATACACTGGGAAGGAACCCCCGAACTTTTCGCGGAACATCTTTTCGGCGATGTGTGTGGGATCGTCAGGCTTAAAATAGTCGATCATGTCAACCTTGCGCTCTAACAAAAGGATCCCGGCTATACCGGCGGCAATGATGATGGCCCATACGGTGATGACCCGGCCCGGATGGGCAAGGACCAGTTTTCCTGTCCTTCTGAGCAATCCGCCGGAATGAATGCCCTTTCCGGTTTTGCTGTTGTTGAAGATGGGGTCGTTGCCTTTACCGGGGAACATGGACAGAAACGCAGGCGCAAAGGTCACGGAAAGCAGCAGGGCAAAGACGATCCCGGCAGCGGTGAAAAGCCCGAAGGTGCTGATCATGGTCAGGTAAGAGCCGAAGATAAAGGAAACGAACCCGATCATGGTGGTGATGGAGGCCATTAGAACCGGTGTGATGATGTATGACAATGATTCCCTGATCCTGATGCGCAAGGTTGCCCCCGGTGTTTCGCGGATGCGGTTGATCACGTGGATGGTATAGGCACTGCCCACAGCCAGGAGGATTACGGGAATGACATCGGAGATGATGGAAAGCCGGATGCTCAGCATTCCCATCAGTCCCATGGTCCAGATGGTACTGAACCCCACCGTGACCAGGGGTAGCAGAACGCCGCGCCAGGAGCGGAAACCAATGAACAGCACCAGTATGATCACCAGTGCGGTGAGGGGGGCCAGCAGCAACAGGTCGTCCATGATGATGTCGGACAGGCTGAGCAGTGTAAAGGGGAGACCTCCGTAATATACTTCCTTCACCGGTGCCGAATTGCTGGCTTCAACGAAATCTTTAATACGGCGTGCCACGGAAATCTTGTCGGTGCCTTCGGCAATCCTTACCATGATGGTTGTGAAGGTGGCATCCGCAGAAACCAGCGTCCCGCGGTACATATCCTGGGAAAGGGTATACCGGCGCAGGCTGTCGAGCTCTTCCCGTGTTTCAGGCAGCTCCCAGGGATCGACCAGGGTGCTGATATCTATGCCCCATTCGGAACCTTTGATGTCTATAACATTGGTCAGACTGGTGACCGAGCCGATGCCTTCCATGATCTCCAGCGAATCCGTCAGCATACGCACCTCTTCCAGCATCGCAAGGCTGAACACGTTGTCCGCCTCCAGTCCGATCATGGCAATGTAATTGCCACCATAAGTGCGGCCGATCTCGTTGAAAAGAGATGCCGCCGGATCATCGTCCGGCAGGTAGTTGAATACGTCGGGATCAACCTCAAGATCCTTCAGGAAATATGCAAAGACCACTGTGATAAGCAGGGTAACCGCGAGGATCGCTTTTCTGAACCTGATGATATAATGTGCTGTTTTTTTCACCTGATCAATGGTATGGGATTAAAAAATGCCTTCAATGTAAATGATTCGACCAATAACGTTTTTTGGTCAAAGAAAGATACAAAGATAAAGAAATCGTGCATCTGTAGCAAGGGATGCCTGCCGGTGCGGATGGAAAATTTATTAACCGGTGTGCTTACGGGGATCGTGAATCCTTTTCCAGTCCACGGATCAGGATATCCAGCAATTCAACGATGGTATTTTCGTATTCTACGATCTTGTTTTGCAGGTAGAAGGGGATCTCAATGGCCTTCATGGCAAGGATGATCACCTGTGCGGTTTTTCTGACGTTTTCCACTTCGAACGACTTTTCTTCAACGCCTTTTTGCAGAATGCCCGACAGCAGGTCCACTTCGAAGGCATCAAATTCTGAACGCAGCTCATCAAGGAATTCAAAGGTTTCCAGGAAGTCGGCTTTCAGTGTTTCGTGGTAATTTACAGCATTTGACAGCACCTTCATGCGGGTGAGCAGGTAGTTACGTATCATGTTGGTGGTTTCCGCTTCTTTTTCGGTAACCCTGAGCAGGGCTTCCCTGAGGATGTCCATCTCGCGGCCCACGACAGCCAAAAACAGGTCTTCCTTACTGCTGAAGTAATAATAAATGGATCCTTTGGCTTTGTGGGCTGTACGTGCGACCTCATCCATGGTGGTCTTCTGGAAGCCATACTTTCCAAAGATCCTGGAAGCAACTTTAACGATCTTTTCACGTGTGGGGTCTGCGTTCATCTTGCGGACAGATTGCCAATGTTGGCATAAAGGTAATTATTTTTCCGCGGAAGGCCATGCAGGTTTTCCGTTCTGCGTTCCCATATATTAAGAAAGTCATTCCAAACGGCATCCATTATTCTCCCAGCACCACATCAATGCTTGAGGTCAGCGAATTGGCCTGGTCGGTGCACGTGATGGTGGCAGTCTGCCCTGTGGAGCCGACGCCCCTTATCACTGCGTTGGATGTATCGGACGGAATGCTGGAGATCACAACCACCGAGAGATCGGATGATGACCAGTAGTATTCGGGCGGGTTGGTGGGGAGGTACGTGACAGCGGTCAGTGTGTAAGTGTCGTTCTCGGTTAAAGCCACCTCGGTCTGCCCGTGATTGATCATGAGGGTCTGTGTCATGGAATAAAAATCACGGCTGTTGAACTGTCCTGTGATGTGCCCCGTGGAGGAGCTGTTGGCATTGCCCTTGATGATAAGTTTGAGGCTATGGTCTTTATCGCCCCTTTTGGGGCTCATATAATACAGGTAATAAAAGCTGTTGGCCAGGTCGCGGATGTCACTTTGCACATCAATGAACTTCTCGGACAGATCTTCAATGTTCTCAATTTTATAATAGCCCGCGTTCCCGATCTTCTGCAAGGCTGAGGGATCGATCTCGGCACCCAGTCCCAGCGTAAATACCTGTTTGTCCCCGCGTGCTGAGAGGGCTTCACTCAGGGTATGGGAACCCTGGGTGTCGCTGCCGTCTGTGAAAAGGACCATGTACCCCTGTTCGATGTAATTGTCGAAATATATATCGGACCATTTCTGAACGCCTGTAATGACCGCCCCGTAAAGGTCGGTTGAGGCGTATCCCAGCTGGATACTGTCAATTGCCTCATGCAGGGCGTTTTTATCGCCTGTGAAGTCCTTTACCATCTGGGTGTTTTCCGAGAAAACGTAAACGGCGATCTTTTGTTTGCTTTCGATATTTTCCACAAAGGATTTTGCTGCTTCTTTGATGTCCTCAAGGTTGGCTCCCACGCTGAGACTGTTGTCGATCATAAGGACCGTCCTTAGCTGGTATGGAGCAGCATCTTTTTTCATGATGGAAAGGGCTGATTCGGTTGGGGACACGGCCTGGTTGTCTTCGAATACCTCGAAATCGCCCGTGCCCAGGTTGCTGATGCCCTTTCCCTGGCCGTTGGTGACCTGGAACATGATGTTGATGAAGCAGGGGAGCTCTGTGTCCATATACTCCTTGCTCATGATGTAATAATTTTCCGGAAGGGGTGTGTCCGGGTCGTCTCCGTCATCATCCTTTTTACAGGAATTACAAACTACAAGTGAAAAGGCTGTGAAGACTAAAACAAAAGGAAAAATAAAACCTGATCTTTTCATGGCTGGAAATTATTGGTCGATCAAAGATACGATTTCCGGTGCATTTTTACACTTATATGTATATAAATAACTCCCTTTGGGCCGGATTTATTTCAGGGGAATGCTCAAATTAGCAAAAAGAAAAAATCATTCATTTGACCATGGCTTATTTCAAGGGATATGTGCAGGCTTCCCGCCTGCGTTAGCCACAACCAAGGCATTTTATTCTCATCAACCATATCTTCACCTCCCATAATTCCTTAAATTTGTGAAATCTCATGAAGCTTCACCTGCCGTATATTGTTTTGCTGATCCTGGCCATGCTGGCCGCTTCCTGCGTTTCCAAGCGGCTTACCAAAAAGGGGTATGAACTGGAACAGGCCGGCATGGCCGGGGAAGCGGCGGATTATTATTACCGGGCCCTGCTGCGGAAGGAAGACAATATAGATGCCAGGATCGGCCTGAAAAGGACGGGGCAGGTGGTCCTGGATGATGCGCTTAAGCGGTTTTATGCTTCCTATACGGATAACCGCATAGCTCTGGCGGTAAAGGATTATATCGATGCCCGGAATTACCAGGAGAAAGTGTCCTCAGTTGGTGTTAGCCTTGATTTTCCATCCGAATACAGCGGGTATTACCGGGAGGTGAAAAGCACCCATCTTGCCGATACGTACCGGGAAGGGTATAAATTGCTCCGGGAAGAGCGTTTTGAAGAGGCGGAAAACGTGTTCGGGGAGATCATGGATCTGGAGAAAGGGTATAAGAATGTGCAAAAGCTGTATACAGAAGCCCGCAATGAACCCCTTTACAGGGAGGCTAAGCAAGCCATGGAACAGAAAAGGTTCAGGAAAGCCTACGACTTGTTCAGCAGGATCCTGGCGCGATCAGGGACTTATAAAAACACGAAAAGCCTGAAGTCCAAAGCCCTGGAAGATGGCCGGGTAACCGTTATGTTGCTTCCGGTCCAAAGCCAGGTGCATGACAAACAGCTTGCAGAACTCCTCCATACGGAGCTGGAAGCCCGGCTGGCGGGGCTCAGCAACCCATTTATTCAGTTGATCGATGGCGGTGGGCAAGCGTTCATGGGCGGGGAAAGAAACCTGTCTTCCCTTGAATCAGATCAGGACCTGGCTATGTACCGGGATGCCAGGGCAGTGCTCATCTGCCGGCTGCAAGCGTACAAAGCTGAGGAAGGGGACCTGCAAAAGGAACAAAAGAAAGGGTTCCTGAAAAGGGAATACAAGGTCCGCGACCCTGAAACGGGCCAGGAAGAAACCCGCACGCGTTATGAAAAGGTATTTTACCAGGAATTTCAAAAAGAAAATGCAGTGCAGTGTGTACTTAGCTATAAGCTGGTTGCAACCGCGACCGGTGCGGTGCTGAGCAGCGACCGTTTTACCGTTTCGGAGTCCGACCGGCTGCATTATGCTGATTTTAAAGGGGACAAAAGGGGCCTGGTGCCGGGGTACTGGGAATACAAAAACAAACCCTCCGAAAAAGATGAAATTCGTGATCATTTCCGGGCACGTTTATATTTGCAGCAATTGCTTCAAAATACCCGGAAGATCCGGACCATAGCTTCTTTGAGGGAGGCGGTGATTGCCGGGGGAGCAAGCCGGATCGCCGGAAAAGTAAATGCGTATAACCCTGAATAATGAGGAAAGCTGCGTTCATAGTATGGGTTTTTATGATCCTGGGTTGCGGAACGGAGAAAGACCTTGCCAAACAGCGCCGTGACTGGCCGGAATGGGCCAAAAGGAAGCCGGTTACGGAAGGGTATTACACCGGGATCGGCTCGGCACCCAAAACCGCCAATATAGACCGTTACAAACAGATTGCCAGGCAGAATGCCCTGAACAACCTGGCCGGGGAAATATCTGTCACGGTTTCCGGACGCTCGGTGCTGCACACTGTGGAGGTTAATTATAACCTGTCGGAATATTTCAGCTCCAGGATCATTACTTCCAGTGAGGAAGAGCTGGAGGGGTATGAACTGGTGGATACTTTCGAGGATGCGGACCGCTATTTTGTATATTATCGCCTGTCCAGGTCCCTGTTTGAAAAAATAAAGCGGGAAAGGATGGAAAAGGCCATGGATAAAGCCAAAACCGAATGGAAAAAGGCCATGGATTACCGGGATAAAGGAGCGTACCGGAACGCACTTGTATCCCAGGTAAAAGGCTTGCATGAACTGCGCAATTTCCTGAATGAACCCCTGAAGACCACCCTGGATGACAGGGAAGTATACCTGGGCAACGCCCTGGTATACCAAATACAGTATACCCTGGACAATATCCGCATCTTACCTTCCCGGGAAAGCATCGTGGCAACCCGGGGTTATCCTGTTACCGCCGGACAGCTGAGGTTCCGAATCACCGACAGCGATGGAAGGCCGCTGGGGTCCGTCCCGGTGAAGGCCGGTTTTACGGCCCAGAGCATGGTTTTTGATCAGGCTGTATCGGATCCGGAGGGATATGCTTCCTTCCGTGTGGAAAAACTCAGTACACGGAGCCCCTCAGGGGAATTCCGGGTATCGCCGGACCTGGATAAAATTTTGCAGTCTGCCACTTCCGACCTGATCGTACGCCGGATTGTGCGCGGGATGCAAACCCCTTCCGCAGTGGTAAACATCCGGATACGGGCGCCGGTTTTTCATGTCACTTCAACCGAGCAGAACCTTGGAAAGCCCCTTGAAGCGCCACTCCTGAAAGAAGCTTTTGTATCAGCACTGCTTTCGGAAGGGTATCAGGTCGCGGCGTCGCGGCCGCCTGCTGACTTTTTTGTGGAGATCCGGGCGGATACGGAAGAAAAGAGCCGGTATAACCGCCGGTATAAAACCATTTTGACTTATTCGATTACGGTCAGGGATAAAGCGGGTGCGATAGAATTCAGCAAAGTAAACCAGGGCATTGAAGGGGAGCAGGTGAATTTCCAGAGCGCAGGGCTGGGAGCCTATGAACAAGGTGCCGCGGAGATACGTCTCCGGGATATTGATGAGGTGATGTACCATATCTTTTAGGCTTTCCGGCCTTTGGAACGATATCCTGCCCGTATACATATTCTCCGGCCATCATGGCCATGCCAAAAATTCATTGCGTGCGTGCTTCCTTCTGTGAAAAAACCCTACATTTGACCCGGTCAAACCAACAGGATCGTTATGTCCGGAAAAGAGACATTGCATAAGTATTTTGAGAAACATGCGAAAAACCGGGACAGGTGGAAGAAAAGGAACCGCTTCTATAACAAGAGCCTGGAAAAATATTTTTCATTTATTATCCCGGAGGGATCAAAAGTCCTGGAACTTGGTTGCGGCACAGGTGACTTGCTGCATTCGGTGAAACCTTCCATGGGAGTGGGCGTGGATTTTTCAAAGAACATGCTGGAGATTGCCCGGGAGAAATATCCGGATCTGGAATTTGTGCATGCAGATGCTGATGATTATATGACGGATCAAAAGTTTGATTACATCATATTATCGGATCTGCTCAGTTCCCTGTGGGATATCCAGGCGGTCATACATAATATGAAAAGGCTGGTTACACCGCATACCAAGGTCATCATTTCCACGTATAATTATTTTTGGGAGCCTGTTTTAAAAGCCGGTGAATTGATCCGGGTAAAAGAGCGGCAACCCTTGCAAAATTGGCTAACGGTTAAGGATATTGAAAATCTCCTGGACCTGGAAGATTTCGAGATCGTTAAAGTTGACCGGAAGCTCCTGTTCCCTAAATATATACCCATTTTTAACGCCATCTTCAATGGCTTTTTTGCCAACCTGCCCTGGATCAACCGTCTGGATTTGGTAAACCTGATCACAGCCAGGCCGGTGGCAAGTTCCGGGAAGGATTACACAGTTTCTGTGGTTGTCCCGGCCCGCAATGAAAAAGGCAATATTGAGAATGCCATTAAACGCACGCCGGCCTTTGGAACACACCAGGAATTCATTTTTATTGAGGGGAACTCACAGGACGGGACATACGGGGAAATGCTCCGGGTGCAGCAAGCCTATCCGGCCAAAGATATCAAGGTGATGAAACAATCCGGGAAGGGAAAGGGAAATGCTGTCAGGGAGGCTTTTGATGCGTCCACGGGGGATGTATTGATGATCCTGGATGCAGACCTGACCACTCCACCGGAAGATATGGATAAATTTTATAAGGCACTGGCCCGCAATCACGGGGAATTTATCAATGGTTGCCGTCTGGTTTATCCCATGGAAAAAGAGGCCATGCGTTTTTTGAATTACCTCGGGAATAAATTTTTCGGCTGGTTCTTTTCCTATTTGCTGGGGCAACGGCTGAAAGACACACTTTGCGGTACAAAGGTCCTGTTCCGGAAGGACTATGAAATGATCCGCAGGAACCGCAACTATTTTGGGGAGTTTGATCCCTTCGGGGATTTTGACCTGTTGTTCGGTGCCGCCAAGCTTAACCTGAAGATCGTTGAAGTGATTGTCCGTTACCGCAACCGGGAATACGGTTCTACACAGATCAGCCGTTTTAAGCACGGGTGGCTGCTGATCAAGATGAGTGCGTTTGCAGCCCGGAAATTGAAATTTATCAGGTAACCCGATACATCCTTGTCATGCAACGGATCAATAAAATTCTGGTATATGGTATTCCCTTACTGGTGGTGGGCTGGATACTATACATCCATCACCTGTCCGGCCCGTTTTCCCTTTCGCGCATAGACCCTGAATATGCTTACCTGAAAAACGGGTTGAACTGTGCTCTTGGGGAATTTGAACGGATAGGGCATCACGATCATCCCGGGACACCCTTTCAATTGCTGACCGGCCTGTTTATCTGGATCGTCTATGCATTTACCGGTCAGGGAACCCTGACGGAGGATGTCATCGGCCATCCGGAAAAATATCTTACGGGCGCATCCCTCTTGCTGACCTTTCTGACTGCCCTGGTGATATTATGGCTTGGTAGGATCGTTTACCACGCCAATAAGAAAGATACTGCCGGCATTCTCCTGATGCAGCTAAGCCTTTTTTTAAATGTTGTGGTCTTGAGCCTGCCTTCCAGATATAACCCGGATCGCATGCTTTCGGTTTATTCACTGATCCTGGCCGGGTTGGTCTTTCAATATATATGCAAGCCGGGCTATCCGGGTAAAAAGTTTGCTATATTTTCCGGATTGCTTTTGGGCGTGGCCGTTGCGACAAAAATAACCTATCTGCCACTGGTCCTTATCCCTTTCCTTGTATTGGAAAAAGTCAGGGACCGTTTCTACCATGTTTTGGGTGTTTTGGTGGCTGGTTTCATCGGCGTGCTGCCCATTCTGGACAAGCTGGTTTTTTTCAGGGATTTTATGTTTAAGATAGCCACGCATGACGGGCTTTACGGTAGCGGTTCCGGACAGGTGCTCAATGTTGATGCCTTTCTGCTGAATTTGAAGCTTATTTTTCAAGCCAATACCGGGTTTTTCATGATCCTTTTTGCAGCGGTATTGGTCTTGGTCTTTGTTTTAACGAATGCCGGCCGCAGAAAAGCACACAAAAAAGAATCCCTGTTCTTCATCGCTTTTGTCCTGGTTAGCCTTATTGAATATATGCTGGTGGCCAAGCATTACAAGCAGTATTACATGGCCCCGGTTTTGTCCCTGAGCGGCATTGCGCTTTACCTGACATACAGTGTTTTGAGCAAGCAGGCAAGGTCCAGGTATTTGACGGTTGCTTTTGGGATTGGCCTGTTCGCACTGGTCTTTTTTAGCTTTAAATCCTATTTCAACCTGCATGCCCAGGGGGTGGAACGGAGATCACTTTACCGGCAGATGCACATGTTTGCCAGGGACCAATGCGCCGGGGACAGTTATTATTTGCTGGAGCCCACCTGGCGATGCGGCCTGTTTAAAGAGGATGGACTGGCCTATGGTTTGAGTTATACCCGGTACAAAAATGAATACATGCGTGAATACGAACAATGGTATCCGGATGTGATCATATTCCGGCACGAAGACCGGCCCTTGCTCCATTTTACACATTACCCTGCCAATAACCAGTCCATACTGAAAAGCGGAAGGAATATCTACCTGTATTCCACACCCCAGCGGCGAACGGGAAGGATATTGCAGTACATAGAAAGGGAAGCGGGCAAATACAATGTTGATCTCAGGCTTGATACGGTTTATCGTCAGGAGGAGCGGCATAAGTATATATTGAGGTACCGTCATGCGGATGAATGGAATACATTGAAGCAGGTTTCCAGCGGGTTTGAGATCACAGAAGAAGGCAGCATGCTGAGTGATGACGGGTTAATGAAATTGCAGGGGGTTTATGATCGATCACGGGAAAATGTGTATAACGGATTGCATTCCGTTATGCTCGACAGTACCTGCAGGCGAAGCCCGGGCTATCTTATAACCGACGTCTTGAGGGGAGACTATTTTGAAGTAACCCTCAAGGCCTTTGGATTGAGGGAAGGTTCACGTTTCGGATTGGTGATCAGTTCGCCGGAGCCTCAAAAAGACAGTGTTTACATTATGACCGGTCAATCCTTGTCCAGGGCGGGCAATGGCTGGGAGCTGATCCGGCTGTGTACCCGGATATCATCTCAACCTGTGGACAGTACAGTTGTCATATTTTTTAACCATCACGATAAGGGAACCGTTTTTTTGGATGATTTTTCCGTCAGTCAATACCGTGAGGGACCAGCGGCCGTCCGGGAAGATTGATCTCTCAGCCATGAAGCATCTCATTTTCTTTTCTTCCCGGGCCTTTTATCGTATTTCCATTTCTTTGCTTTTTGGGGCCGGTATTCCGGTGCGGCCCCGAGGGTTTCAGGCACGGGTATTTTCATCACCGTTTTACCCAGGAATTTTTCAATAGCATCAAACTTTCCCTGTTCCTTTTCACTGATAAAAGTAATGGCCATGCCTTCTGCTTCTGCCCGGGCTGTGCGACCGATCCGGTGAATATAGTCTTCATCGTCGCGCGGGACATCATAATTAATGATCAGATCAATGTCTTCTATGTCTATACCGCGTGATAGTATGTCGGTGGCCACCAGAATATTTATTTTCCGGCTTTTGAATTCCCTGAGTACCTGGTTTCGTGTTTCCTGCAGCAGGTCCGAATGGATCTCGGCGCTGGACATGCCGGCTGATCTCAACGCTTTATTGAGCTGTTTGGCCCCGCTTTTGGTGGAAGTAAAAATGAGGATGCTCCGGAGGTTTTTGCCTTCCAGGAGATTTTTGATCAGGGGTATTTTTTGATGATCATACAGAACGTATGCTATCTGAAGTATTTTCTCTGCGGGTTTGGATGCGGCGATGAAAATTTCTGCCGGATCGTTCAGTACTTTTTTGGTCAGTTCCCTGATCTTGGAAGGCATGGTAGCTGAGAAGAGCAGGGTTTGCCGCTGCTTTGGCAACTGGGAAATGATCCGCATAATGTCATCAATAAATCCCATGTCCAGCATCCGGTCTGCTTCATCCAGTATCAGGCAGTTCAGGTCCTCTGCCCTGACGTAACCCATATTCAGGTGGGCCAGTAATCTGCCTGGGGTGCCGATCACGATCTGGGCACCTTCTGAAAGGGCTTTTTTCTCAGCAATGAATGAAGTTCCACCTGTTCCGCCATACACGGCAATGGAACTGACCGGCGTGTAATAGGAAAACCCTTCCAGCTGCTGGTCTATTTGCATGGCAAGTTCGCGTGTAGGTACGATAACCAGGGTATGGATGCTTTTCCCGGAGGGTGCATTCAATATTTTATGAATGACCGGAAGCAGGAAAGCGGCTGTTTTGCCTGTACCGGTCTGTGCTGAGGCAATAATGTCGCGCCCCTGCAGGATTTCAGGTATGGCTTGTATCTGCACCGGCGTAGGCTCATCAAAGCCAAAGGCTTCCATCCCTTCCAGCAATCTCTGATCTAAGTCAAATACATCGAATTTTGTCATTCTCTTTTTTGTACGCATAATGAATATTAATATTCCACCAAAGTATAAAAATAATCTCAATCCATAATGTTTCCTACATGATCCCTCATCATATGCCTGAAAGCATGAGGCCCGGGATTGATTTTTGTTGTGAAGGAACTGTTTGTTATTTTTGTGGAAATAACCGATTGCTATGAACGGAGATCCCCGATTATACGAGATCCTTGAAGCGCTGGATATTGATTTTGAATATCATGAGCATCCCCCCGGGCCGACAATTGAAAAGGCTCTGAAATACTGGAAAGATATCGATTCGGCCCATTGTAAAAATATTTTTTTCCGGAACCATAAGGGTAACCGGCATTACCTGGTGATCAGCGATTACCGGTACCAGTTGGATATTCATGACCTGGAGAAAAGGTTGAAGCAAGGCAAGCTGACTTTCGCTTCCCCCCGGCGGCTGAAAAAATTCCTGGGTACAGAGGGGGGGTCGGTATCCCTGTTCAACCTGATCAACGACACGGAAAACCACGTGCACCTGTTCATCGATGAGAACCTGAAAGAGGCTGAGCGCCTTAGCTTCCATCCCAACATCAATACCGCCAGTTTGGTAATCACCCGGGAAGGGATGCGCAAATTTCTGGACTGGTCAGGCAACAGCTACGAATACATCAGATTGTATGATGAATTATAAGCCGCTTCCCGGCTTATCATCACCGGCAATGCAGAACCGGAAATTTTACAGTATGATCACCTTCTTTCTTACCACATGGGCATCCCCGGCCTGTATGTTCAAAATGTATATGCCCCGGGGCAGATCCGATACATCGATCGGGCCGCTGCGGAAATTCGCTTTCGACATCAGCAATTTCCCGTCGCTTGAGAAAAGCTGCACATCGGCACGGGTGATCCCAGTGAGGTAAAGCTGGTCCTGTGCCGGGTTTGGAAAAACATGCACGGCCGGAACGGGCTTTTCATCCGTACCGGTTGCGATCCTGTAATTGACGGTATAGAGTTTGGTGGAGAATAAATCTTCAGCATATACTTCCACAGTCGATGTACCGGGGATTTCAAAGGCCTGGTTGATCACGGTGAAGGCTGCATCGTCCATGGTTTCTGCTGAGAGGATGGGTTCTTCCACCGTACCTTCCGGAAGGTACACATCATATTCGTATACATCCGGATCAAATTCATCCAGGGGTTCTCCATCCAGCATGATCATATCCAGCCGGGCTTCATCGCTGTAATTCGCATCTTCATAGCCGTAAGCGGACTGAAGTATCTCCTTGCTTGAATAATCCTGGATGATCACGACAACCAGAAGGTCGTCCATTTCTTCCACATGGGTGGATGACATGTCATAATTGTACGTTAGGGTGGCTGTTTCCCTGTCCTGAAGGTCCACGGTGCTGCCGTTGCCATTGGGGAACATTTTCATCATAACATGGTGAAATTCAGTTTCTCCGTTTGATCCAACATTCCCGGTTGTAACTTTTTCAACAACGATGGTGAATACTCTTTTTTCACCGTAGTTGGAAAAAGGCAGAATATTCGTTGTGATGTCAATATTTGTACCGTTGACGGTAAATGAAGAGGCGATATCAAGCGTGGAGGTAAGTTCGGAAGCATTGTCAAAAGCACTTTGAACGGAGCCCATACTGGTATTGGTCTGGGTTCCGTTGCAAAAAAGATCCGGCACGTAACTTACCCCGTAATAGTTTCTACGGGTACCTCCTTCAGGTGTATAGTAGGGGTCGCCGGAACCGGGCCAGTTCATTTGATATTTGACGAGCACGATTTCATCAGCATGTTGCTGCGACCATGGGACGAAGGATGAATTGAATGAAGCGCAGGGCCCGCAGGTCGAACTGGTAAATTCCTCGAAGCATGGTTTGCGTGGCAGGATATTGGCATAATAGGCAATGGTTTTTGAAAGGGTATCGTTTTCCTGGCTTTCATCCTGTACACCGTTCACAGTATTGATCCACATGGTGAGATCATGGTATCCAAAGGCAGAGATCCAGGAACCGTCAAAGTCAAAATCAAAAGTTTCCAGGAGGTCAAGGGATAATCCTGTGAATGTTGAATCATAAACGGTACCGTTGAAGGATTGCCACGATATACTGATCTCATTTACTGCGGTGTTGCCGAGATTTGTTACGGACCCGCCCACGGCTTCCGGTCCTGTGATCACCGCGGGGACAGAAATGCTGGTCATTTTACAATCCAGTCCTGACGGACTCTTTAAAATAACATCATCGATATACCAGGCATCCAAGTTTGCCATATTTCCTGAAACAAAGAAGGAGAACTGGAAATTTGGTTTCCCGACGTCTCCCCCGGTAAGTATGAGTTGTATTTCTTCCGGGTCAATATTCCCATTTGGGGATTCATCCCAAACGATGGTCCATGGACTGCCACCACGGGTGGCAACACCGATGTCCGGGCTGCCCCATGATCCTTCATAAGCATGCTTGAAGACCAGAAGTACCGTATCTACATTGGTAAGATCGATGATGGGTGAGAGAAGGCGCGCCGTGGTGGTACCGGTGGCATTTGAATATTCCGCTTCCGGTGCAACGCCCCCTGCATTGGAAGTGTTGCTGGAAGACCATTGGGATCCCAATGGTAATGCATTCCATCCGGGCGGGGGCATTTGTCCGCTGCTGAAATCTTCTGAAATAAAAGTTTGAGCAGAGAGGGACAAAGAAAAACAGGCAGCTATTAACAAGATGTACATTCTTTTCATGGGTGTGTCATTTTAGGGGATTATTATACGATGCAAAAGTAATTATTTGCATGCCGGATTACAAGCACATTCGAAAGATATATATATGTTTAATTATTTAAATCTGGAATTGGTTCCGTGGTACCGGGATATTATTTGCTGTAGTCAAAATAAAGATGTTTTACAGTCTCGCCTTTATTGATGATCTGCTTAAGTGAATCCACACCAATTTTCAGGTGTTCATCCACATATTTCCGGGTCACGTCCATATCGCTTTGTTCTGTTTTAACGCCGGCACTGATCATTGGCTGGTCGGTTACAAGCAGCAGGGCTCCGGTAGGGATCGAATTGGCGAAACCCACCATAAAAATGGTTGCAGTTTCGAGGTCTATGGCCATGGCACGGGTTCTTTGCAGGTATTTTTTGAATTCGTTGTCGTATTCCCAAACACGCCTGTTGGTGGTATAAACCGTGCCTGTCCAGTAATCCATGCCATGATCCCGAATGGTTGTGGAAATGGCTTTTTGCAGGTTAAACGCCGGAAGGGCGGGGACCTCCACGGGGAAATAGTCGTTGGAAGTGCCCTCTCCCCGGATGGCCGCAATGGGCAGAATTAAATCCCCTACGTTGTTCTTTTTCTTCAATCCTCCACATTTACCCAGGAAAAGGCAGGCTTTGGGATGGATGGCGCCCAGAAGGTCCATGATGGTTGCGGCATTAGCACTGCCCATACCGAATTTGATCATGGTGATGTTATTTGCGGTAGCACTGGGCATGGATTTTTTATCACCCTGGACCTGCACCCCATGCAATTCCGCAAACATTTCAAGGTAGTCGCTGAAATTGGTCAGCAGTATGTATTCGCCGAAATTTTCCAGGTTTGTACCGGTGTACCTGGGCAACCAGTTTTGGGTTATTTCGTCTTTTGTTTTCATAAATCTTTTTCTAAATATAACTCATACAAATGAAAACCTTGGTATGCCGTGTCATTTCCTAATCCCAAATGCATGCATCATTTTATCGAAGAGATCCGAGTTTTCATAGATTCCACGGAATTTTTCCGAATGTGGATTGCAGGCAAAACCGGGACCATAATCCCGGTATGGTAATCGCTGGAGAAGACCAGGCTGACACCCATTCCATCGCCGATAAGCAGGATGAATGCCTTTTTCATGATCGTGTTTTTAATTTCTTATGCAAAAATAGCCAGTCTTATCGTGAAATCCCATTATATACGGTAAAATGCTGGCGTTTTTTCCAGATGTCATCCAGATGTCATCCGGATGACATCTGGATGACATCTGGAAATGAATGAAAAATTTTCCGTTTCGTCTTGTTTCCCCGGTGTGAATGTCGTATCTTGATGACCTTAATGTTAAACCAGACCAAACATCATGAAGAAAATAGCCGCATTGATGATTTTCCTGGCAATGGTTGCCTTTTGCTTTTCCCAGGAACGTTTGCATTCAGACATTTTAACCCCGGAAACCAATTCAAAACAGGACTTTCCTCAATATTATGACCTGAGGACCTATGGCTGGGTTACGCCCGTAAAAGACCAGGGGAACTGTGGATCCTGCTGGGCCTTCGCTTCCATGGCTGCCGTGGAATCCAACTGGTTAAAAATGGGTTACGGGACCTACGACCTTTCTGAGGATAACCTTATCAATTGCCAGGAATATGACAATTTACCATGTGATGGTGGAAATTTTTATATGTCCTCCGCCATGTTCGGAAAACATTCTGGTCCTGTGCTGGAATCCCAGGATCCTTACCAGGATACTTTTGCCATAAAAAATTGTCCCATGAGCCCCTTCGGACCCCTGCCCCCCACTGCATATGCCCCGGATGTCCGTTTCCTGCCGGGTGATATCAATACGGTCAAACAAGCCATTTTGGATCATGGAGCGGTGGCTGCCACCATGATCTTCGATATGGGGTCTTACAATTCTGCCAATTACAAATATTGTTATAACGGAACGGGTGGCTACCCCCATTGCATTACGGTCATTGGCTGGAATGATACTTTAAGCTTTCCGGGACTGAGTCCGGGAGCCTGGATCATTAAAGATTCCTATGGGACATCATGGGCCAATAATGGGTATTTTTATATATCGTACCAGGATCCTGAAATATTCACAGAAACGGCAATATTTCCGCTCAGATATCCTGTGCTGCCCGATAATGAAACCTATGCATATTATTATGATGCGTTTGGTTGGATCAACAATACAGGATTTTCATCCAATGTGGGATATGGGTTGGCCCATTATATCATCGGGGAAACCTTTCAGTCCTTAACACCTCAGCAAATCAAAAGGATAGGGACTTATGCTGTTGAACCCGGGACAACCCTTGATGTTGAAATTTACAGTGAATTTCAGAACGGGAATTTATCAGGGCTGCTCGCTGCCAAAACCCGGTATTGTGAATTTGCCGGATTTTACACCATTCCTGTGAATCTGCATACCGATACGGTGGGAACAGAAATCTACGTTAAGATAACATACGACGCGCCCGGAACCGCTAACCCCATACCCGTTGAGGAGTATGAAGAGAACTATACTTCGGGCATAGTCCTGCAAACAGGCCGGTGCTGGATGAGTGGGGATGCTTCAACCTGGCACCCGGTGGGGAATAATACCTCCTATGCATTTGACCTCTGTATTAAGATGTATGCTGAAACGGCCCCGCTCTCACGTTTTACACTCCAGGATACAGCCCAGGTCTCCGAACCGGTATTGCTCGAAAGCAATTGTTTCCCTATGGAAGAGATTGACAGCCTGCACTGGCTTGACAACGGGTATTGTATTGGTAATATGCCTTTAATGTACCATCCGTTTGCGTTACCCGGTGAGCATATTGTCAGCCTCGTGGCTTTTATGGGAAGCAATTCCGATACATCCCAACATGCCATTTTTATAAAAGATCCCATTGCCCTTAGTGAACACATCCGGGGCAGTATACGAATTTATCCCAATCCGGCAAAAAACAGGTTGTATCTGGTTTTCCCCGGGGAATTTGATGCATTGCTCGTCCTGAGGAATATGCAGGGATCTGTTGTTGATCAGTCCAGGGCCCGCATCGAAAAAAATATGCCCCATGAAATTTCCCTGGAATCCCTTCGCCCGGGCATATATATTCTTGAGATCTCAATGAATGGGTTTACCCTGAACAGGAAAATTATTGTTACCGGTTAATCCCTGAAGACAACGTTCACCGGCCGGATCATGTCTTTATTTTTGTAACTTTGAAAGTTCAAAAGGGGGATTTGGATTCCAGGTCACAGAATCCGGCATCAGGCCCTGTTCCGGGTATGATACTATGAAAAGGTTTACGAAAATATTGATCGTGCTCCTGTTGGCTTTTATTTCACGGGAAGCAACGGGCCAGTCTGCACTGGTGGTTGAAAATACATTGACACCCCAGCAACTGGTGCAGCAAATCCTGATTGGTTCCGGCGTTACTGTCTCCAACATTACTTTTGAAGGAAGCCTGGATAATGCCATAGGTGATTTTAGCAATGGGGATGCTACCAACCTCGGACTGGATGAGGGTGTGGTCATGTCTTCTGGAAAAGTGCTGGAGATTCCCAATGATGTGAGTTTCTTTGCGTCCAATTCAAATAATACACCCGGAGACCCGGACTTAACCGCCCTTGCAGGAGTCCCTACCAACGATGCCGCAGTGCTGGAATTTGATTTTGTCCCCCAGTCCGATACCCTTACGTTCAATTATGTATTTGGTTCGGAAGAGTATAAAGAATATGTCTGCAGTAATTATAACGATGTTTTTGGATTCTTCATATGGGGGGATAACCCGGCCACAGGGGAAAACTACGATGGGGTAAATATTGCCCTGATCCCGGAGTCCGATTCCATCCCTGTGTCTATTAATACGGTGAACCATGGAGGCGTGACCAATCCCCCGCCGGGGTGTTTGATGGAATACTCGGAATATTACGTTGATAATGAGCTGGAAGGTGGTATTCATATAGCGTACGATGGTTTTACAACGGTTTTTACTGCTACCGTTATCGTAGAACCCTGTGAAACATATCATATAAAGCTGGCCATTGCTGATGGTATGGACTATAGCTACGATTCAGGGGTTTTTCTGGAGGCCAATAGCTTCTCTGCCCGCGGCCTCAATACGTCCACAAATTTCAGCCAGTCTTCCGATGACTTTGGCGCCACCGTGGAAGGTTGTAATGATGCGACCATCGTTTTTGAACTTTATGAGCCGCTGCCCTACGACTATGTTATACAGTTTAATGTCCAGGGCACTGCCACCCCCGATGTCGATTATCCTGCCCTGCCCGATTCACTGGTGATACCCTCAGGTTCTATTTCAGATTCTGTTACCATACAACCCTTCCAGGATGATATCCAGGAACCGACGGAAAATGTGGTCCTGATCTATGACTATGAGTCGGTTTGCAACGATGAATCGGATACCCTCGTTATTGAGATCATGGATAATAGCCTGAAGATAACCGGACTGGATTCCCTGTATTGCGAGGATGATCCTCCCGATACCCTTGCAGGATATCCTCCCGGAGGATATTTTACAGGTAATGGCATGGTGGATAGTATCTTCGACCCTTCCCTGGCCGGCCCCGGGACGGATACAATCCATTACGAGTATTTTTTCCTGGATTCCATTGGCAATACTGTTGATACTATATGCGCCAATTCAGTCATGCAGGAAGTCACGATCTCCCCTGTTCCTGAGGCTGATGCAGGGATAGATGACAGCATTTGTGAAAACCTGCCATACGATTTTTCCACAGCCCCCGTGGTACCTTCGGCGTCGGATTATGATTCCATTAATTGGAGCGGCGGAGCAGGATCATTTAGCGATCCGGGTTACCTTACGCCTGTGTATTATCCGGCCCCGGGTGAGATAGGTGATGTGGTGCTGACATTGATTGCATACGGCCAAACGCCTTGTGGTGATGATACGTCTTCCATGACCCTGACCATTTTAGAAAATCCCACAGGTGATTTTACCATTTCCCCCAACGATACCAGCTGCGTGGGCGAGCTGGTCAGCTTTGATGCCACAGGTAGCGGGGATGTTACTACGTGGGACTGGTCCTTTGGCGACGGGGCCACGGCAACCGGCCAAAACGTGACCCATACTTACAGTTCCCCGGGCACCTACAGCGTGATGCTGGTGGTTGGCAACGACAACGGCTGCCTGGATACGACGGTCTACCCGCGGGTGGTCGTGGATGTTTCCATCGACTTTACCATGAGCCCCT
>JAGYMZ010000039.1 GCA_018400295.1 Bacteroidales bacterium
GAAGTTGTATTGCGCGATTGCCCGATTGCGCGATGTAGCGATGTGCGAAGTTTCTGTTAAGCTGGCGAAGAGCTGCACTTCGAATATTCCCGAACAGCGGGACAGGCGTTACATCGCGCAATCCTTCGCGTAGTTTACCGTGGGTGCTTAAGGATGTTTTTTCAGGTGTAATTCTTTCCCATCGAAGACTGCATAGGTGAAATGCGTGATCCAGTCGCCCAGAATGACCATGGCACACCCCTTGCCTATATTCACTTGCAGGGGCCGGTGGCGGTGGCCGAAGATGAAATAATCCGCTGTGATGTTTTTTCCGATCAGGTCCTGTGTGTAGCGATACAACATTTCGTTTTCGGGGTCTTTCAGGGATCCTTCATTTTTCCCTTCCCTGGCCATGTTGGAACAGCGGCTCCTGCGGGAGAAAAACAATCCCATGCGGGCGCCCAAATCGGGATGTAGCCAGCGGAACAGCCACTGGCAGAAACGGCACTCAAAAACTCTTTTCAGGAATTTATATCCGCTGTCGCCCGGACCGAGGCCGTCACCATGGGCAAGATAGAATGTTTTTCCGTCACGCTCCATGCGAACAGGCTTGCGGTGAAGTACCAGTCCGGCTTCTTTTTCCAGATAATCAAAAGCCCATATGTCGTGGTTGCCCCTGAACAGGTGCACCGGTATGCCGGCATCGGTGATCCTTGCCAGCTGGCCCAGCAAGCGGACATAGCCCTTGGGGACGACGGTTTTATATTCAAACCAGAAATCAAAAACATCTCCCATGAGATAGATCTCACGGGCGTCCTTCCGCACATGTTCCAGCCAGTCGACCAGTCTCTTTTCCCTGATCAGGCTGGTTTCCCGGTCCGGGATCCCAAGATGGAAATCCGATGCAAAATAGATCTTTTGTGCACGGGTGCGATTCGTTGTGTTTGTCACGGAATGGAATTTGATTACAATAATAGTGAATTATTTGGATCCCAACGCCCGTTTCCCGGATCCGGGAAAACACCGGCGTTCCCCGGACATTTCATTCATTTGCGTTCAATTCGGCGATCTGTGATCTGAGATCTGCGATCTCCCCTCCCTTAGCCAGGATCACTCCGTTTTCGTCGACCAAATAATAGAAGGGGAGTTTTTCAGGCAGGTTCAGCAGGACCCTGACCGGGGAGGACATGCCTTTCAGGTCGCTGACATGGGTCCAGTCGGGCGAATCGATCTTCATGGCGGCTTTCCATAATTCCTTGTTTTGATCAAAGGAAACGGCCATGACCTGCACATCGCCGTATTCTTTCAGGATCTCTTTTAACTGATGATTGGCCTTGCGGCTCCGGGCATCCAGGGAAGCCCAGAAATATAATATCAGGGGTCTGCCCCTGAAGTCCCTGACATGGGTGCGTTTGCCCTCCGGGGTTTTAAGGCTGAATTCAGGGATGACCTTTCCCGGGGATGTGTATTGTGCGGCAATGTTTTTTCTGGACTGTTCCGTGCGCATGGCCTGGACGATCTCGTGGTGTTTCAGGGCATGTTTGTTTCCCGGGTATTTTTTGTTCAGTCCGCGGTCCAGCATATCGAACAGTTCAAAATCGGCGGATTTGTCCAGCACCTCGCTGGAACCAAAGACCTGGTTGATGGCGATCAGTGAGGCCAGAGCACTGGGATGTTTGCGGATGAAATTGCGGGTAAATTCCTGTTGGTCACGATAGATCTCCACATAGGATTTTTCGATCCTGTTTCGGATGGCGGGGAACCCGGGCAGGTTTTTGCTTTCTTCAAAGACTGCCGCCAGTGAGTCCGCCTTGCGTTCATTTTCGAAGGTATGTCTGAGATACGTTTCCAGCAGCTCAGACTCTTCATTGCCATGGACATCGAACGTATGCCGAAGGTCCCGGTAATCCGCTTCAATATAAAGTTCTTCATCCTTACCGGCAATGCAGGCCAGCATATTTCCTCCGATATCCAGTTTGTATATCGTGGTTTCATCGGGGTCCACGACAAATTCAAAGGTCCCTTCCGGCGAGGTATAAACGGAATCCCTGGCCAGGATCCGGCCGGGTGTTACTTCGCTCAGCCGTATCTTATCCTGTGCCGATCCTTCCAGTTCGCCCCGGATGCGCGTGCTGCCATCCCCGTGACTGCCTTCGCGGCATCCTGTGTAAAGGAACAGGATAAGAAGGACCAAGGTTGCAATGTGCGGAACTTTCATAGCGTTTGCTTGTTTGGAGGGTTTTTCTTATGCTGCCGTATGTTTTACCTTTGCCGTTTGTATGTTTTTGAACGTAATAATAAAGATTTTATTGAAAAAACAGGCGATATCTCCGGCAAAAAACCGTAATTTCAACAAAAAAAATATGGTGTATGTCCGCCACGCCATACTGATTGCATTGGTGCTTCTTATAACGGACGTGGAAGCGCAAAGGGTCCTGTTGTTAAAAAAACCGGCCACCCTGAAGTATTATACCTACCGGACCGGTTCCACCATCGACCTCAGACTGGCAGGCAGCGGTCAGCGTTTGACAAAGGTCATTACCGGCATTTCCGATACCAGCATCACACTGAGGCCGGAACTGGAGGTGCCGTTACATAACATCGAACGCATTTACAGGGATCGCAGGCCTTATACAGTACTGTCCAAAGCTACGCGCATGGCCGGGGCCGGATATTTTGTGCTGGATGTATTCAACCGTTCGCTCAACAACGACAGCCCTGTTGTGCTTAAAAATACTGCATTTATCAGTGCTGCAATGATCGGTTTTGGTTATGCAATTTCACCCCTCCGGCAAAAGAAATGTATTATTGGCAAGCCCTGGGTTTTACAGGTCCTGGATTTTTCTTCATATTAAAAGAAAATGCATGGAAGCATCGCACATCATCCGGTGATGGCATGCCTTGTCCGTTTAATCCGCCTTCGCGTTCGTTGCGGCGGACGAGAAAATATGGTTTAATTCCCCGATGCTCTGCATCGGAAAAAATGGGTCCAGGGTTCTACCCTGGGGTTAAATACCGTTTATTGTTCTGCACTTCCCGGAAGATGTGGCCGGACGCATATATGCATAAAATTTACATTCATCCGTTCAATAATTTTTATTATTTTTGTTATTCAGCAACATTCATGAAGATCATATACAGACACACAGAACTATGATATCAATGACCAGGGAAGAGTTACTCAAGACAGCCGTAGAGTTGTTAAACGAGGAAAATTTCAGTGAAGTGAAGGCCGACCTCGAAGGATATCATAAGCCCGAGGAGATCATTTCCAAGATCACCTACAAAAGGATCACACCCGATTTAACCGCCATAAAAGATGGCCGGATCTATGTATTCACCATCGTGCTGGAGGACGATCCGGACATTGACAATTGGTATATCATAAGCAATTATGTACAAATAAACAAGGGCGTTTTTTATTTAATGGTCCCACAGGATAAGAAAAAAGAAATCCAGAAAATGCTCAGGGATTACCGTATCAATGCCCAGCTTATCCAACTGCAGGTTTCTTAGTTTATTATGCATACAGTAGATTTAATCGTTTTTATTATCTACATCTTGCTTATGCTGGGTGTAGGACTTTTTTTTCACTTCAGGAACAAGAGCATGGAAGATTACTATGTCGGCGGCCGTAAAATGGGCAGCTGGCATGTAGGCCTTTCGGTCGTCGCCACCGATGTTGGGGGAGGTTTTTCCATCGGACTGGGCGGACTTGGTTTTTTGATCGGGCTGGCGGGTTCATGGATGCTGTTCACCGGTCTGATCGGGGCCTGGTTAAGCGCTGTATTGCTGATCCCCCGGATCAAAAAGATCCCGGGCAATGAACGTTTCTATACGTTCCCCCAGCTCTTTAACCATTATTACGATCACCGGGTTGCCCTGATAGCGGGGATTATATCTGCCATAGGATATATTGGGTTTACCAGTTCCCAGCTACTGGCCGGGGCAAAGCTTGCATCCGCCACCTTTCAGGAATTGAACCTGAACCATGCCATTCTGATCATGGGTGCCGTGGCGGTTGTATATACCGTTATGGGCGGTTTAAAAGCTGTGATCTATACCGATAGTATTCAGTGGGCCATATTGATCACCGGACTGATCTTTGTGGGCATACCCATGTCGTATGTTGCTCTGGGTGGTTGGGATGAGATCAGCGATTTTTTGCCGGACCGGTTTTTGTCGCTGACCAATGTTCGCTGGCAGGACCTGGTGAACTGGGCGGTTACCATCATTCCCATATGGTTTGTCGGCATGACCCTCTATCAGCGGATATACGCCACGCGATCGATAAAGGAAGCCAAAAGAGCCTGGTTCATCGCCGGCCTGTTTGAATGGCCGGTCATGGCATTTATGGGAGTGATCCTGGGTTTGTTTGCCAGGATAGCATTGGATAAAGGCTTGCTCGTGGAAACCGGTTTTGAGGACATGGCAAATTTTGACCCGGAGATGGGGCTACCGCTGTTGCTCCGTAATGTTCTTCCATACGGGGCCATGGGTTTGATACTGGCTGCATATTTTTCCGCCATTTTATCGACCGCAGACTCCTGCCTGATGGCGGCTTCGGGGAATATCCTGACCGATATCATTGAAAAATTCACATCATTCAAATCCGGCCACAAAACCGCTTTGCGCATATCCAAGGTACTCACCTTTGCCGTGGGCGTGCTGGCCATCATCATTGCCCTGAAAATGAGGGTTGTTCTGGATTTAATGCTTTATTCATACGCGTTCATGGTGTCCGGCCTTCTTATGCCTGTCATCGGCGCATTGTTCATGAAACGTACCGATGTGGTGGCCGCCCTGTCGTCTATGATTGCCGGGGGCACGCTTACCCTGGTTTTGATCATCGGTGAATGGGACATGCCCCTGGGCCTGGATCCGAATATCTTTGGGATATCCGCATCCGTTGTGGTCTTTCTTGGTTTAAATCATTACCGGAAATCAAAAATCATTCAATCCTAACATTATGGAATTAAAAGTGTTGACACCGGCAGAGGAAGTAACATT
Organism: Bacteroidales bacterium; assembly: GCA_018400295.1. GTDB lineage: Bacteria > Bacteroidota > Bacteroidia > Bacteroidales > B18-G4 > M55B132. The sequence continues at coordinate 4,990 of JAGYMZ010000039.1, forward strand.
GCTAAATAAGCTTCAATTGGTTAACTTTATCAATGAACATATTGGCCACAATAAAGATTCAAGGGAGGATATAAAAAAAGCGATTGATTATGCCCTCAACCCCTATCCCCTGGCTGGGGGGTTCATCCTGTATTATGAAGAGAAAGGGGAGGTAATTGGCGTGGCATTGTTGAACAATACCGGGATGCAGGGATACGTGCCTGAAAACCTGCTTGTATATTTGATCACGCATAAGGATCACAGAAAAAAAGGCCTGGGGCGGAAATTGCTTCAGAAGGCCATGGAGATGACCAGCGGGGATATGGCCTTGCATATTGAAAAGGATCACCCGGCACTGGCGTTCATTAAGGAAATGGGATTTGAAAATCCCTTTTTGGAAATGCGGTTGCATAAGGAAGGATAGCGTTATGAATGACCTGATCGAATTCAGACGTACCATACACAAAAACCCGGAAATTTCCGGGGAAGAGAAGGAAACTGCCCGGAGGGTACGGGCGTTCATTGATCCTCTCGGGCCTGACCGGATCTATGAAAACATAGGCGGTTATGGGCTGGCCTTTGTTTTTGAGGGCAAACGGCCAGGTCAAACGCTTCTTTTCCGCTGCGAACTGGACGGCCTGCCCATAGAGGAGGTCAACGACCTGGAATATGTCTCCACGCAGAAAGGAAAAGGGCATCTATGCGGGCACGATGGCCACATGACCATTATGGCAGGGTTCGCCAAACATTTGTCTGCCAACCGTCCGGATGCCGGAAAGGTGATCCTGCTTTTTCAACCGGCCGAGGAAACCGGGGAAGGTGCTTACCGGGTGATCCAGGATCCTGAATTCGAAAACCTGGTCCCGGATTATGCATTTGCCCTGCACAACCTGCCGGGGTATCCGCACAGTTCTGTTGTGTTGTCTGACAGGCATTTTGCTTCGGCTTCCAAAGGGGTTGTGATCACGCTGCAAGGCAAAACCTCACATGCCGGGGAACCTGAGCGGGGTATAAATCCTGCGATGGCGGTTTCCAGAATTATCCGGGACCTTACAAACCTGTATAAGCAGGAAGCTTCCTTTAAGGATTTTGTATTGATCACGTTTGTGCATATTGCACTGGGAGAGATCGCTTTCGGTACCTCTGCCGGGTATGCGGAAGTTCGGGCAACATTGCGTTCATACCGCAACGATGACATGCATGTTTTATCTTCCGGGGCGGAGCGGATCACAGCCCGGATTGCAGAAGCGGAACATTTAAAATGCGGCATTTCTTTTGTGGAAGAATTTCCTGCAACGGTAAATGATCCGGGGGCTTTCCATTTTGTTGAAAAAGCAGCGGAAAAGCATGGCCTGGAGATATTCCGACTTACCCGGCCCAAGAAATGGTCGGAGGATTTTGGGCATTTTACAGACAAGTATCCCGGGGTCTTGTTTGGGTTGGGCAGTGGTGAGGACCAGCCCGACCTTCATAATCCCGATTATGATTTTCCGGAGCAGATCATTGGTGCAGGGATACAGATGTATTCTTCAATAACGGATCAGATACTAAACGGCACCTGACGGCCCATCACGGGTCCGGCAGGATGGCCGGTCCTTTTTGCTGTTTCCCGGGTTATGGCCGGGACACGCATTCATTGCAGGTACGTAAAACACAATAAATAAGAACCAAAGAATGAGAACAACATCGCGGATCGAACTGGATAAAAGTGCTGTGGAAAGCAACATCAATTTCCTGAGAGAACAGTTCGGGAAAGATGTCAGGATATCCTCCGTTGTTAAGTCCAATGCGTACGGACACGGATTTGAGCAGTTTGTGCCGATCCTGAAAGATCTTGGACTGGACCATTTTTCCGTATTCAGCACCGATGAGGCTCTTGAGGTGTATAAAGTAACAGGGGCGCAAGCCGATATATGCGTGATGGGATTCGTCCCGGATGAAGATATGGAATGGGTGGTCAGGAACGGGATTGAGTTTTATGTTTTTGAGATCGATCGCTTACTGGAAGCCATGGCTGTTGCCGGAAAATTAAAAACCAAAGCAAAAATTCACCTGGAAGTAGAAACGGGGATGAACCGCACGGGCTTGCAGAGGAATCATCTGAAACAGGCTGTAAAATACCTGAAGAATCATGCAGGGCTTTTCGAGATAAAGGGTCTGTGCACCCATTATGCCGGTGCGGAAAGCATTGCCAACTATGTGAGGGTGCACCGTCAGATCAGAGCTTTTAACAGCATTGTACGATCCCTGAGGCGACAGGGCATATACCCCGATTATTGCCACACCGCCTGTTCCGCTGCTGCCATGATATACCCCAAGACCCGTATGGACATGGTCCGGATCGGGATCATGCAATATGGCTTCTGGCCGGGAAAGGAAACCTTGTTGGATTACCTGCATAAAAACAACCTGAGAACGGACCCGTTGAAAAGGGTGATCACCTGGAAAAGCGATATCATGAGCATCAAAGATGTCAGGGAGGGTGAATTTGTGAGTTACGGCATGAGTTATCTTGCCCAGGAAAATAAGCGCATTGCGATCATCCCGGTGGGTTATTATCATGGATACACACGGTCGCTCAGTAACCAGGGGAGGGTTTTGATCAACGGGCAGGTAGCCCAGGTCATCGGCCTGGTAAACATGAACATGCTGATCGCGGACATAACACTGATCCCCGGGGCAACGATCGGGGATGAAGTTATTCTGATCGGTTCCCACGGAGATGTTACCATCAGTGTGGCCTCTTTTGGTGAGTTCAGCGACCAGCTTAATTACGAATTATTAACCAGACTGCCTTCGAATATTGAAAGGCATGTCATCAATTAAAACAGTATGGCTTTTCTTGAATTAGACAGTAAAAAGCTTACGCACAATTATCATTTTTTAGACGATCTTTTTGCGAAACATAAGATCGAATGGGGGGTGGTTTCCAAATTATTATGCGGCAACCGTACCTACCTGAAAGAATTATTGGATCTGGGAGTGACGGAAGTGATGGATTCCAGGATCAGCAACCTGAGAACCATCAAAAGCATTAATCCGGATGTGGTCACCGTTTATATCAAGCCGCCGGCCCGGCGGGTGATCAGGAACCTGGTAAAGTATGCTGATGTCAGCTTCAATACGGAACTGGAGACCATCAAGCTTATTTCCGAGGAAGCTCAGCGGCAGAAAAAGCTGCATAAGGTCATCATCATGATCGAGATGGGCGACCTCAGGGAAGGTGTTTTGGGTGACCAGCTCATTGATTTCTATGCCAAAATTTTTCAACAGCCAAAAATTGAGGTCGTGGGCATCGGGACCAACTTAAACTGCTTGAACGGCGTTATGCCATCGCACGATAAATTGATCCAGCTTAGCTTGTACGAACAGTTGATCGAAGCCATGTTCAATAAAAAGATACCCTATGTATCCGGAGGGTCCTCGGTAACCATTCCAATGATCCGCAAGAAGCTCATTCCGGCCGGTGTGAACCACTTCCGGGTGGGTGAGACCCTGTATCTCGGCAATAATCTTATCGATGGCACGCCCATCAAAGGCATGAAACAGGATGTTTTTAAATTGTATGCCGAGATCATTGAACTGACCAAAAAACCCAAGGTGCCTATTGGTGAGATCGGGACAAACGTGGCCGGGGAGTCCCCGGAGATCAATGAAAAGGATTATGGAAAATTCTCCTTCCGGGCCATCCTGGATATTGGCCTGCTGGATATAGATACTTCCCAGCTTATCCCGGTGGATAAAAAAATTGAGTTTTCCGGTGCCAGCAGCGATATGATCGTCATGGACCTTGGTGAGAACCGGAGAAAATACAAGGTCGGGGACCTGATGGCATTCAAGCTGACCTATATGGGTGTGCTGAATCTCATGAACTCCAATTATATCGACAAGAAAATCGTATAGCTTACCGTCCGGATAATTCAGCCACGAAAATTTTAAGCAGCCTGGCCATGCGGGGTTCGGCTTTTTGGGCTTCCGCAATCACCTTTTCGTGGGTGATCCTTTCTATTTTTCCGGGGACTCCCAAATCGGATATCACTGAAAGGGCAAGGCAGGGCAGGTCCATATGCCTTGCAGATATGACCTCATGCACGGTCGACATACCCACGGCATCGGCACCGATGATGTGCAGGTATCGGTATTCTGCGGGTGTTTCGTAATTTGGGCCGGTCACTCCTGCATACACACCTTCACGAAGCCTGATGCCGGTTTTATCTGCAAGATCACGCAGGTGCTTTATATGTTTTTTATCGTAAGGTTCGCTCATATCCGGGAAGCGTGGGCCCAGTGCATCATCATTGATGCCGGTCAGGGGGTTGGCATGGGTCAGGTTGATGTGGTCGCGGATCACCATGATGTCGCCAACTTCGAATTCGGGGTTGATCCCCCCGCTGGCGTTGGAAAGGATAAGCAATGTGATGCCCAGTTTTTTCATGACCCTCACCGGGAAAACAACCTCGTCCGGGGAATATCCTTCATAGAGATGGAAGCGGCCCTGCAAAGCGATGACTTCCATATTGCTCATCCGGCCATAGAGGAGATTTCCTTTATGGCCTTTGACAGAAGAAACAGGGAAATTCGGTATTTCTGCAAAGGGGATGGTCTCAACATCGGTGAAGTTACCGGTCACATCTCCCAGTCCGCTGCCCAGAATGATGCCAATGGCAGGCTGACGCTTATTCCTGCTCCGGAGGTACTGAACGGTTTGCGAGAGTTTCTTTGACATATTCCAATATTAAATCGTCAAAGATAAGATTATCTCCATTATGGAAATGTATTTCAATGGGGATATAACAAATGGCCAGTTTCTTTAAAATTTCCTGAAATTCACTTTTCTTTTTTAACCGCATGGCATCCTTTTCGGTGGTTATGATGACCTTGTTTTTGGTAAAGATGTCATCGAATTTCCTGCCGATCTGTTCCAGGTCTTTGAGTGAATACATGTGGTGATCCCTGAATTCAAGTGCGGACAGGTCGTTGCACATGGTTTTTAAATGTTCCACCAGGGGGTAGGAATTGGCGATCCCTGAGAACATCAATATGCTGCTGTATTTGTCCCTGACCACATCTTTATGCTCTTCACAAAGCGGTGTTATTTTTCCGTAGCGTATGTATGTAAAAAACAGATGCTGGTGAACGCGGGGTTTCAATTCTTTGGTTATCCGCCTGCGGGTGATCGGGGACAGGACATTGGGTGTTTTTGTGACGATGATGATGTCGGCCCGTTTGGCTCCGCACCGGAATTCCCTCAGGGTGCCGGATGGCAGCGGGAAATCATCGGTGTAGAGATTGTGGAAATCCGTGGTGAGTATGGATCGTCCGGGTTTGACCTTCCGGTGTTGAAAAGCATCATCCAGAAGAATGACATCCAGTTCACTGAAGCGTTGCTGCAACTCTGCAATGCCTGCTGCGCGGTTTTCATCAACGGCCACCCGGATCGAATCAAATTTTTGCGCATATTGCAAGGGTTCATCCCCGATTTCCTGATGGGAGGATCCGGGTCCGGCAAGGATGAATCCGCTGGTCTTCCGTTTATACCCCCTGCTTAATGTAGCGACACCAAACTCTTTGTTCAGCAAGCGGATCAAATATTCCACGTGGGGGGTTTTCCCGGTGCCCCCCACAGAAAGGTTGCCTACCGATATTACCGGAATACCGAATGAACGGGAGGGAATGATGCCCCAGTCGAAAAATTTATTCCTGATTAACGCAATGATGCCGTATAACAAAGAGAACGGCATAAGCATTAATTGCAAAAGATTCATGGGTGTAAATCAATTAAAAAATGTTCATCAAAACGGGTGGGGAATATATGATTTTTTGTTGAATGATCAATAGAAATGGACGATTATTTTACTGTTTCCGTCAGATATTCATTGTTAGCGGTATATATACATCTCCCCGGTCTTTTTAAAAGCATGGTCAGCACCTTTCATATTTTCTTATACGAGGGTACAGGCTATTTTGATACCTTTGTTGGTGTTTTTCGGGCAGGAAAATGGCGGGGGTCCGGGAGGTATTGAAAATGGGCGGTTTCCGGAAACCTGGCCACGGGGGCCAGCAAAAAAAGATCTCCATATGATATTAAAACAGATCATTGAGTATTTTAATTCGGTTGCGCCGTTTGCTTTGCAGGAGGATTACGACAATGCCGGGATACAGGTGGGTGAGCCTGACAGGAACGTGAGACAAGCAACCATTTGTCTTGATGTTACAGAAGCGGTGCTCGAAGATGCACTAAAGACAGGCTCAGACCTGATCATATCCCATCATCCTTTGATCTTCAGGGGGGTTAAAAACATTACCGGGAGTGATATGACCGGGCGGATCCTGCTCAGGGCGATCCGGGAAAACGTGGCCATCGTCAGCGTACATACCAATCTGGACAATATTCCTGACGGAGTGAACAAAGTGATTGCCGGCAGGCTGGGACTGAAAAATACCCGGATACTGGAACCCAGGCGGTCCGGGTTAAAGAAACTGGTCACCTTTTGTCCGCCAGATCACGCTGAAAAATTGCGTGGCGCTCTTTTTGAAGCCGGTGCCGGGCATATCGGGAATTATGATAGCTGTTCCTATAACCTTCAGGGCACCGGGTCTTTCCGGGCCGGGGAAGGAAGCCACCCATATGTCGGGGAGATAGGGAATATCCATTATGAAGAAGAAACCCGGATTGAAACGGTATTTCCCGGACATATCAGAAATACGGTCCTTGCCGCTTTGTTTCGTGCCCATCCCTATGAGGAGGTGGCATACGATATTTACTCCCTGGATAATGAATTCAACCAGGCAGGGGCGGGTCTGACCGGAACGCTTGATCCGGAAATGGATGAGCGGGATTTTATGGAATGCCTTATGAAGCGTTTTGAGCTGAAGGTGATCCGCCATTCACCATTGTTGGGCCGGAAAATACGTAAAGTGGCCTTATGTGGAGGTTCCGGCGCTTTTCTCATCCGGCGCGCCATGAATTCCGGCGCCGATGTTTTCATAACTGCCGATGTTAAATACCACGAGTTTTTTGATGCCGGAAATAAGATGATCATTGCCGATATAGGGCATTACGAAAGCGAACAGCATACAAAAGCATTGATTTATCATCTCCTTAAGAAAAAATTCCCTACCTTTGCACTCCGTATTTCGGAAATTAATACCAACGCAATTCATTATTATTCACATATATAGATATGGCCGCAAAAGCAAAAAAAGATACTGTAAAAAAGAGATCTGCCCAACCCAAAGCTGTTAAGGTTGAGAGAACGAAGAGGAATGAAAATGTAGATGAGCGATTGGAACAAAAGATCGAAAAAACACTTACATCGCTTTACACGTTGCAAAAGATCGATTCACACATTGATAAGATCAGGAACATACGGGGTGAATTGCCCCTGGAAGTTCAGGACCTTGAAGATGAGCTGGTTGGCCTGGAAACACGGATCAGCAAGTTTAAGAACGAGATTGCAGATATTGAAAATTCCATTCTTGCGAAGAAGAATGCCATCAAAGACAGTGAAGCGCTCATTGCACGGTATAAAGATCAGCAAATGAATGTCCGGAACAACCGGGAATACGATAGTCTGTCCAAAGAAATAGAATTCCAGACCCTGGAGATACAGTTGGCAGAGAAGCGGATCCTTGAAAGTAATGAGGAAAAGGCAAGGAAGCAGGAAGAGATCGACAATGCAGAAAAGGAACTGGATGAAAGGAAAAAAGACCTGGAGGTCAAGCGCTCTGAATTAAAAGACATCGTGACTGAAACCGAAAAAGAAGAAAAAGCGCTCATGGAAAGATCCAGGGAGAACCAGGATAATATTGAAGACCGGTTGCTTACCGCTTACAACCGCATAAGGAAAAATGCCCGGAACGGCCTGGCCGTGGTGCAGGTGGAGCGCGATGCATGCGGGGGATGTTTTAACAAGATCCCGCCCCAGCATCAACTGGACATCAAACTGCATAAAAAGATCATCGTGTGTGAATACTGCGGCAGGATACTGGTTGATGACGACATTGCCAACAATGTGGATGCAAATTGATCCATCCTCTTCCCAGGAACCATTCAACATGCGGCCCCGGGATTTAAGCATGTTTCTTTTTCAGATCTCCTGCTTCATTCGTATCTTTACCGGGACCAATGAAAATATTGTTTACAATCCTGTGTTGGTTGCTGGCGACCACTTCCTTTTCCCAGTTTGATTTTAACGAAAACTGCCGGGAGGCCTATGGAGCGGTTATCCGTCTGGAACTGGACCGGGGGCGGGACATCCTGGAAACCGAGCGGGTGGAGAACCCTTCGAACCGCATCCCTCTGCTTATTGATAATTATATTGATTTTCTCAGGGTTTTTATTTCCGGGGATGAGGAGCTGTTCCACCGCCTGGAGCCGCGCCGTGCCGGAAGGATATCCCGGATCAGGAAAAGCCGGGAGGATTCACCCTATTACCTGTGTTCACTGGCCATGATAAACCTTCAATGGGCCTTTACAAGGGTCAAATTCGGGGAATACCTGCGGGCGGCCGTTGAAATTAACCGGGCATATAAATACCTGGAAGAAAACAAGCAACGTTATCCGGATTTTATACCGAACGACCTTGGACTGGGTGTTTTGCATGTGATGATCGGTTCCATCCCGAAACAATACAAATGGGTTGCCCGGCTGTTTTCCATGGAAGGTTCGGTTAAGAAGGGCATGCATGAGATCGGGGGGTTCGTGAAAAAGGCGGAAAACAGTGCATGGGCATTTCAGCAGGCGGAAGGGATGTTTTTCCTGGCTTTTATCCAAATGAATTTTTCGTCTTTCCCGGAGCAACCGCTCCCACTTGCTGCCAAGTACGACAGCCTGTCCCGGCACAACCCATTGCTGGCCTATGCATACGGTCGTTACCTCATGAACCGGGGGGAGAACGACAAGGCGCTGCGGGTATTCAGGGGCCGTCCGCAGGATGATGGCCATTATCCCCTTTTCTACGTGGATTACCTTACCGGCATATGTTTGCTGAACAAGCTGGACCCGGATTGCCGTCCCTGCATTTACCGGTTTGTTGCGAATTTCCCGGGCCGGAATTACATCCGGTCAGCCTGGCAAAAACTTGCCTGGAGTTATTTGCTTGAGGGGGATACATTATCTTATCATCATACCATGGAGAAGGTCAGGCATTATGGTGACGACTGGATGGAAAGCGATCAGATCGCGTTGCAGGAAGCCGTGGAGGGAAAGCCGCCCAATGTTGAACTCCTGAAAGCCCGCTTGCTTTTTGACGGCGGATATTATGATGATGCGCTGGATGTCCTGGAAAGAAAGGATATCCGCTTATGCGGCAAGGCCGATACGGTGGCGTTTTATTACCGGTTGGGGCGCATTTATCACCGGCAGGGAAAAAAACCGGAAAGCATCCGGTATTACCAAAGGACCATTGATTCGGGACAGGGCCTTGATGCGTATTTTGCCGGCAATGCCGCCTTGAACCTGGCCCGTATTTATGAAACTTCCGGGGATACGGCAAGGGCCCTGTATTATTATGATGCTTGTCTCTCCATGGATTTCAGGGATTATGAAGCGGCTGTAAAACAAAAAGCCATGGCCGGAAAAAGCCGCATAAAGCCCTGAGGTCAGAATTTCGTTCCGAGGGTCAGCATAAACCGTTGTTTCCTGACATCCTGTTGGGCACGGGCTTCATAAGGGCCGTAAGCGTACAGGTAATAATCTTCCGAATGGCTTGAATGCACATACGTGAAATCGATGAAATAGCCCGGGAACCGCAGTCCGAGCCCTCCGGAAAAGGAATTTATGGCCGCATCATTGACCCCTTCCTGGTAAGGGCTGTCGTAATATGCATATCCGGCCCTGAAGCTGAATATGTTGTAGCGCCATTCGGTCCCGGCTTTAAAATTATGGGTTGCCGTGTATCCCTGCCGGATGTCGTCGTTGACCCAGGGCAGGTTATGCATTTTGGCCATGGAATAGTCCACATACTCATACTCCCCGCTAAGCAGTCCGTAGGGACCGATAACAAAGGCAATGCTTCCCATGGCCCGGAAAGGGGTGGTCATTTCATAGTCATAGGACCAGCTATTGCTCCGGCTGTATGAGGTATTACCATCCTGGTCGGGTGTTGCGAACCTGGATTCAAAGCGCACGATGTTGCGGTCTTTCATATTGGAATAATACGTTGGCGAATGAATGGCCCCGCCAATCCTTAACCAGTTAAGCGGCCGGGCTATGAGGCCGAATTTGACATTAAAACCGGTCCCCTTGGTTTCCAGTTCCCGGTCAATATGAAACCGGCGGAGATCATTATCATCGCTTTCCAGGGATTCTGAGTAGCTGTATTCTTCAAAATAACGTATGTAAGGGATGCCAAGGGAAGCGCCAATATACAGGACATCATTATAATTCCCCCCGAAGGTAAAGACCCATTCGTTCATGGACCCCCAGCGGTTAATGTTCAGGTTCGTATTGGATCCGGGAACCAGCACGGGATTGGTGAATTGTGTTGTGTCGTCGGGGTCTGTATCCAGCAGGTAAGTCCACCAGGCCGGGTTAAGGTCGTAAGCATATTCATAAAAACGGTCTTCTTCTATTTCAGGATAAGTCAGGTGATGATCATTGGCATACTGCGTGTAAACATCCAGGATAGAGCTTTCAGGATTGAATCCACGAAGGTTCACCCGGTTGTTGAAATCGTTCAGCCGGTTGAGCCCCACGCCGAATTGTGCATATTTCCATCCATTTTTGTCGTTGCGGCCGGTCATATCTTTGGTAAAGATCATGCCGGCGTTGCCCAGATTGAAATTTACGCGGGCTTCTTCACCGGTGGTCCCGTTGAACACCGATTCGGTCCCACCCGCATATACACTGGGTGTAATGGTAAACTCCGAAGTTTTGTAAAGGCCTATTCCTGCGGGGTTGGTGCTCAGGGTGGAAAAATCCGCGCCCAGGGCCCCAAAGGCCCCGTTCAGCGCCATAAACCTGGCTGTGCCCCCGGTTTCCAGCCGGGAGTAGCGGAGTGCATCCATGGCTGTTTGAGCATTCAGGGGAAAAATGGCTATGATAAATAATGCGGTTGCAATCAGTTTTTGTTTCATGGCAGTGACTTTAGTGGTTGATGCGTCTTATTTATCTTCTTCCGCCCCTGCTGCCTCCGCCTGAGGAGCCGGATGATGAACCGCTGCTTCCGGATCTGGAGGGGCTGCTGATGCTTCTGCTTGAGGAGGACCTGGAAGGACTGCTGATGCTTCTGCCTGAGGAGGACCTCGAGGGGCTGCTTATGCTCCTGCTTGACGGCCTTGAGGGGGCTGTGTAGCTTCGGCTGCTTCTCGACGGGGTCGTGATGCTTCGGCTGCTGCTCCGGGCCGGGCTCGTATAGGTCCGTGTGTTGGACCGGGAAGGGGTATAGCGGTTCCTTGTATTGGATGGCTGCGCAGTTCTTTCCTGCCGGTCGCCTGACGGACGGTTGACGTTGCTGCGTGCATCATTATTTTGCCTGCTGACCGTTCTCGGGCTTTTGTATTCCCGGCTTGAACGCGCATTCCTGTAATCCGGCGAACGGTACTTGCTTGGTTTATCGTACCTCTTTTCAGGTTTGTCATAGGTTTTCCTGCTCGAATATCTTTCCCGTTCGCTGCTTGAATATCTTTCCCGTTCGCTGCTCGAATATTGTTTGCGTGTGTCTTCACGGGCGGTGGTTCCGGCCGGCTTGCTCAGCCGTTGTCTTTCAGCAGTGATGTTTTCCTTTGAGGCCGGTGTGCGTGTAACGGTGCGGTCTTCCTTGCTTACAGAACCGGCAGTCCTGTCGGATGTCCGGATGTCCTGAGCGGCCTTGGTTTCTGTGCGGCCGCCCCGCGCGGAGGCGTACTTCTCTTCATACTTTTCACCGAATGTCTTACCACGGGTACCGGTGCCGTCCGGGTTCAGCCCGCGGCTTCCCCTCTGCCCGTAATATGCAGAATTGTAATCATAGCTGTTATAATAATGTCCGGCATAATATCCGTCCCAATATCCGTTCCAGTAACTACCGTACCAACCGTAAGGATAATAGGGATATCCCCAGGAACCGTAATAGCTGTAATATGGCCAGCCAAATCCCATGCCTCCCCAGCTTAATCCGAAATAAAGGGAAGGACGGTAATAATAAGAGGGGTACCACCAGTTATAGCCGGTGTAGATGGAAGTGCCATAGTACCAGGGATCGTAATTATAGAAATACATATTCGTGTAAAAATTATCGTAATATCCGTACCCCGGGTTTGGCTCATGAAACCTTCTGATCCTGGCAGTATAGGAGTAATCGTAATAATCTTCTTCTACATAATTATCCTCTTCATAATATTCCTCACCACCGGTATATCCCTCTTCTTCCTCTTCCTGATAGTATTTTGTATCGAAATAATCGGTGTCGTAATCCGACTCCTTTGTTTCCTGAGCGTGTTCCGGTTCCCGATATACTTCTTCTGAAACATAGGTGCCTGATCCATCCTTGACCACCTTCGTTTCTTTAACGGAGGCGGGTTTTTTTGAATAATATACATCATCATAAGGCATGGAAGCTTGTTCGCTGGTGGAACAACCGGCGAAGACCAGGAACAGTGCAGATAGTAAAATGGTTGTGAGTTTCATGGCTGGTTCCTTTCTTGATTTATTTGGGGTTTATCCGTGTTTACTTCAATATGTTTTTAGTAATTTTGTTGCGTTTCCTTAAAATAAGCAAATACTATACCAAAACCAAGTTATGGCTAAAAACTTTACGACGCGGAAAGAGAACTATGCCCAGTGGTATAATGAACTGGTCATTAAAGCCGACCTGGCTGAGAACTCGGCGGTCAGGGGATGTATGGTGATCAAGCCCAATGGCTATGCCATATGGGAAAAAATGCAATCGGTGCTCGACAGGATGTTTAAGGAAACCGGACACGTGAATGCCTATTTCCCGTTGTTTATTCCCAAGTCGTTTTTCAGCAGGGAAGCCGACCATGTGGAGGGATTCGCCAAGGAATGTGCTGTGGTGACCCATTACCGCCTGAAAAGTGCTCCGGACGGAAAAGGCATTGTGGTCGATAACGATGCCCGTCTGGAAGAAGAACTGATCATCCGGCCAACTTCGGAGACCATTATATGGGATACCTATAAAAACTGGATACAATCATACCGTGACCTTCCCTTGCTGATCAATCAGTGGGCCAATGTGGTACGCTGGGAGATGCGCACGCGTTTGTTTTTGCGCACCGCCGAGTTTCTTTGGCAGGAAGGCCATACTGCCCATGAAACAAAAAAGGAGGCTTTGGAAGAAACCGAAAAGATACTGGCCCTCTATGCCGGTTTTGCCGAGCAATGGATGGCCATTCCCGTGCTCAGGGGCCTGAAATCACCGAATGAACGTTTTGCCGGTGCGGTCGAAACGTATTGCATTGAAGCATTGATGCAGGATGGCAAGGCCTTGCAGGCCGGTACATCCCATTTCCTGGGGCAGAATTTTGCGAAAGCTTTTGATGTGAAGTTCTTAACACGGGAGAACAAGCAGGAATATGTCTGGGCCACTTCATGGGGCGTTTCCACGCGACTTATGGGGGCGCTGATCATGGCTCATTCCGATGATCACGGACTGGTTATACCCCCTAAATTGGCTCATACGCAGGTGGTGATAGTGCCCATTTACAAAAACAAGGAACAGCTGGATCAGATATCCGGAAAGGCCCTTCAAATCAAGGAAGCCTTGCAGGCCAAAGGGATTACGGTCAAATACGACGACCGCGACACCCATAAGCCGGGATGGAAATTTTCGGAATATGAATTTAAGGGTGTCCCTGTACGCCTGGCCCTGGGGCCCCGTGATATGGAAAACAATACCATCGAAATCGCGCGCCGGGATACCCTGGAAAAACAAATACGGCCGGCCGGTACAATTGCCGGGGAGGTGGAGCGGGTCCTGGAAGACATTCAGAAGAACTTATATACGAAAGCACTGGCCTTCCGGGAAGCCAACTCGCACAAGGTCGATTCCTGGGAAGCCTTCAAAAACATCCTGGATGATAAGGGTGGGTTTATCTATGCCCACTGGGACGGAACGGCTGAAACCGAACAAAAAATAAAGGAGGAGACCAGGGCGACCATACGGGTGATCCCCCTTGATGCGGAACCTGAAGAAGGCAAATGTGTGTATTCCGGCAAGCCTTCCGCCGGCAGGGTTGTTTTTGCGCGCGCTTATTGATCCACCGGCTCACGCCTGATCAGTTTGTCTACCCGCATGAATGCCTTCCAGTATTTTTCTTTGTCCATCTCCGACCAGTGTATATGGGCTATCCGGTATTGCTCCGACTGGATGAAGGTAAACAGGGACAGGACCAGGATCAGGATGACGGCCGCCTTCCTTATTTTTCTGTGAACATTCCCGGATAAAAGATAGCCAAGCAAAAGGGCAAAGACGGCGTAATATTCGATCATTACCCGCTGGGAAAAGCTTCCGCCGTAATACCATTGCCACCAGGAGGAAAGCACATAGATGAGGATGGCCAGAAACCCGAAAAGGGTGAAAAACCGGTACCTGCTCTTTCTGAAAAGGAAATAACCACCGGCCAGGCTCAGGAACAGCAGGGGTGTATAGACAAACATCCCTTTCCGGTAGCTGAACAGGAAATCAACGCAATGCGGGTCAAGAAAATCGAACCCTTCATTCCCGTATGAATAAACCCAGAAAGAGCCGGACTGGATCTTGTAAATGATCAGTTGAACGGAAAGTACCAGAATCCCTGCAAGCACCGAACCCAAAAGTATGGCCGGCCTGCGCAGGAAATGGTTCAGCCCTTTTTTCAGGCGGGGCAGGGAGCCTGCGATGAACGGTACAAGCAGCAGGATGATCCCGTTTACCGGCCGGATAAGGATGATCATGCCCAGCAGGGTTGCGCAAAGGATGGCGGGGCCTGTGCCGGGGCGCTCGAAAAATTTGCGCGCATAATAAATGAACGCCGTCACGAAAGCCAGGGAATACACATGCGATAACGATGGCTCTTCCACCGTGTAATGAAAAAGATTGGTGCCGAATACCAGGGCGGCCAGGATCAGGACAATGGCCTTTTCACTGAGTTCCGGGATCCGCTTCAACAGTTTGCGGAGGAACAGCAGTGCCATACCCAGGTAAAAGATCGCCGCTATATTGATGAAGATCAGGTATAATGCGGAATAACCATCGGCCGGATAACCAAAGCATATGCTCAGCCCGTGTGCGATCAGGAAGAAGGGCAGGATGGCCAGGGCTGTCCCGGCATAATACTTATTGGTAACAAAACCGTTGCCAACATAGCGGTAATCCCACGAAAGATTGGGATGGTATTCCTTTTCTACGATGCTGTCAAAGAAGCCGAAGGAGAGGTCATGATATATAAAAACCGCGGGCAGGTAAGCATAATACCCGTTGCCGTCTGCCTTGATGATCCTTCCCTGGCGTTGGTCGCCCCAGCTCATGTTGGAAGAGACCCAGATGCAGATGATCAGGATCAAAGGGATGGGCAGCTTGTAAAGAAATGATTTTTTCATCGCATATAGGTGTCAAGGTCAATCCAGCTTGATGAGTTTGCCTTCCCCGCTGATATCCGTTTTAATATGGTCCGGGTCCCCCATGTAATAAATATTGCCGGTATTTTCGATGGTTACTTCCAGCACATAGGATGCATTGACGTAGCAATGGTTGGTGCCGGAATTGTTCATGTAGGTGAATTTGGTTTCCAGTCCGAGGCAATCAACGGGCCCGTAAGCGTTCGCATAAATGAAATTCACCGTCGTATGCCCGCGGGCTGTGATGCCGGCCGTTCCCTCGTGGATACGGAACCAGGATTTGATCACATCCACCTCCAGGTCGATGCTTCCCCCGCCTTCCCAGACATCCACTTTCAGGCTGTCGGTGATGATGGGGTTGGTGCTTTTCACATCCCCGGAAGCCCGGTAGGCCAGGGAGTCCAGATCACTGACCCGCACATATACATTCAGGGGTTTGTCATAACTCCGCATCCAATTGCATGCGTTTTCGTTTTTAATTTCAAGGATGCCCCGGCTGACGGTTGTAAAGATCTTATCCTGTAAGTTTTTACCGGCCTCGACCACTACTTCGCATACCGAATCGCGGGTGAGGATCAGGTTGAGGTTGTTCCTGAGGACGATCATGGTGAATGGCCCGGTTTCTCTTTTCTCCCGTGTGATGGGACCGGTATTCCTGAAACAGCCGAAGGGGTCATCCTTGCTGCATGAGGTGAACACGGCAAGGATCAGGACCAGGACACGGATGCACCATATGTTCGTTCTTTTTTTCAACATTAATAATAGATCAAATCGAATTTATAACCCAGTCCGGCAATGAGAAAATCGGCCCTCCCGGCATGTGCTTTCAAGGTCAGGTGGACAAACATGCTCCTGCTGAATCTGAACAAGATACCAATTTTTTCG
>JAGYMZ010000004.1 GCA_018400295.1 Bacteroidales bacterium
CCAAGCGCATATCCTGCTTCGACGAAATCCTTTTCACGATAGCTGAGGATCTGTCCACGCACCACCCGGGCCACTTCCACCCACATGGTGAGCCCGACGGCGACAAATACCTGCCAGAATCCTTTGCCCAGGGCGAAGGTAATGGCAATGACCATGAGCAGGGTAGGGACGGACCAGATCACATTGATGAACCAGACGATCAGATTGTCTACCCATCCCCGGAAAAATCCGGCCATGGCGCCCAATGTAATGCCTATGATCAGGGATATCAGAACCGCAATAAAGCCTACCGACAGGCTGACCCGGGTGCCGATCATGATCATGCTGAGCATATCCCGCCCGAAGCGGTCGGTCCCGAGCCAAAAGACCTCTTTACGGATATGTTCCTCTTCAACCGTGTTCTGTAGTTTTTCCAGGGATTCCTGGTGCTGCTTTCCGTCCAGGGTAGCAAACACAACGGTATTGCCTTCCTTCCGTATTTTTTTTGAGGGGTCCAGGCGGAAAGCAACATCGGCCAAATGGTAGCCTTGCCGGTAGCCTTTAAAATCTGCATCTTCGTTATATAATTCAATAATTATGCTGTCGGCGCGGATCTCATACCCGTTCATGGGAATGCGTTGATACGGGCTGCGGCGCCCGAGGATCATGGTGTGCAACCAGGAACGGTCACGGACCGGCACATTTTTGGTCAGGTAAAGCATTCGTACGCTGAAACCGGGTTTGCGGGCGGCGATCTCCAGGTGCTGGTCGTTCGCATTGGGTGTGGAATCCGGGGTGATCAGGTATCCCAGGATGCCGATGAGCACGGAAACCCCGATGAAGATCAGGGCCGGGAATGCCAGCCGGTCTTTTTTAAAGCGTTTCCAGGCTATGCGGGAAGGGGAACCGGAGCTTTCATATGTTTTTTTCCTGAACAGCACTGAGGGTTGGGTTTGTCACAAAGGTAATGTTTTTCGATGCTTGTGTCATGTATTTTCGCGGTTCGGGCCTTGTGCGTTCGCGGGTGGGACGGATGATCGGTACATTGCGGGGGCAGTGAAAAAAATCATCCCGGGCATCCGGTATTGTCAATAATTTTGCTATATTTGCATTCCTGAAAAATGGTGCATGTAGCTCAGTCTGGTTAGAGCACCGGATTGTGGTTCCGGGGGTCGTGGGTTCAAGTCCCATCTTGCACCCTGAGAAGCTGCCTGAAAAGGCGGCTTTTTTTTGTTACGGATTCAAAAACAACAAGGGATGACATCTAGATGTCATCCCTGTAAAATAAAGGCTGCCCGCCGACAGCCTTCCATAATTTCCGTAATGTTATTTCCCTTTTACCGTAAACGCTTCCCGGTTTTTGAACAGTTTCTCAAACAGCTTGGCCTTGGAACCGTTCCAGACGGTGCCGGGATCAATGGAGGAGGTGATGTAGTGACCTATGGCCGTGTCCGGTGCAGGGTAGGCATGGATATCTATGGGATCAAAACCCTTTCCCTGGATGCTTATCTGATGGGTGGGGGTTCGTCCGGCTATGTTGGCCCCTACGTAACCGGAATTTCTGAGGTGTCCGATGGATTTGAGATAACGCAGGGTTTTGGTCGAATCGGCCACGGCATTGTCAACATGCCATTTCCCTCCCTGCTTCTCCAGCGTAAAGGATGATTCCGGGAAGGTAAACCTTACCGTTTCAAATGTTTTTGCATCCTGGCCAACCAGTTCCTTGTTCCTGAAATATTCCGGACCCCCGGTAAAGCTCATGCGCAAAATGCCATTCACGGCATATACATTGTCTTCCTCCACGGGCCGCACATAGGAGGTCATGGTTGCATTTTGCTGTTGCCCCGGCATTTGCTGCGGCTGATCGGACATTTTGTATGTAAACTTGCCTACCATGATCTCGCCTGTTTTCTGTCCGTCCTCATAAAGGGTTACCAGGATACCGTTGGTATCGGCCACCTGGTATTCTCCCCATACATCCTCACGGGTGCCTGCCACACGCTGGGTTTGCAGGTCATTGAGCATAAAGATCAGGTTCCGGATGGCATCCCTGTCGCCCAGGTATTCCCTGTCCCGGTGGTTCACTTTCCATGTCTCACCGTCCCCGCTTTCCACCCGGATGATACCCTTGCGGTCAGGTTCGTTGATCTCCATGGCGGTGATGGCTTCGGGGTCGTATTCGAGGACCTTTGACCGGAAGGTGCGGTCTTCCTTGTCGGTCAGGCGAATAATGATAACAATGGCGGCCAGAACGACCAATACGATGAGCAGTATCCTGGTGCTTAATTTTTTAAACATAACCTTCCTCCATTCTTTTTTTTCTGATGGTTCGTCTTCTTTGATAATTAAAAATACCGTAAAGGATAATGATGATTATGGGCAACAGGAAATTCAGCCAGCGTAAAAATGCTTTCTTGCTGTCCGATATCTGGTCCAGGGGACGGGAAGTGACTTCCTTGGTCCTCAGGTCGATCAGCCCGGTTTCATCCGTGAGCCAGTCTATGGAATTCACCATGAGACTGACATTATCCGGTTGCAGTTGTTGTGCCTGCTGGCCTTCACCGCTTACCGGGAAACTGCCGTTCCCGATGATCACAATGCTGGAAGGAACGTCACCGGCAAGTAGTCCTTCTGCCACCGCAGCAACGGTTTGTTCCGGTGCATTGAAGTCTTCATCCGTCCAGCGTTTGTCTACATCGAAATAAACCGGGGGTTGTTGTAAGCCTGATTTTTTTGAGCTTTTGGCGATGGGTGTGAAGGCAATGCTTGTGTCGCCGGTGAAGTTGACCGGGCTGGCAAAGGGAAGCAGAACCGATTCCAGGTTTTTGGTGATGGGATGGTCCGCAAAATTTGTGATGATGGGCAGGTAGGGAAAAGGCATGGCCGAGGTCATGGTAAATCCCATCTGCTGCTGCCTGACGCTCACATTACCGCAACTGGCGTCAACGACAAAACGTTCTTCCACCTGTATGCCTTTTTTTCCAAGCCAGTCGCTCAGACCTGTATACAAGCCTGAACCCGTTGCGTTGTTCATATTGCCTTCCACGCGGTTGAGGGCGATGAACAGATTGCCGCCCTGTGCGAGGTAAAAGTCCAGCAAGCGAAAGTGGTCTTCCGGGATGGTGTCGGAAGGGGCCACGATGGCGATCGTTTTTAATTCCTTCAGTTTCACATTGCTTTCCGACAGGTCGACGGGAACAACATCATACAGTATGTTCAGCTGCTGTTGTACCTGCTGTATGGCGCCCGGCGGCGGTTCTCCGTGTCCCTGCAGATAACCGACCTGGGGTTTGTCTTTGACCGACAGCTTTTTAATGCTGGAGGAAAGGTCATATTCCATTGTTGATTCCTTCTGTATCAGGGGTATGATGTCTTTTTCTTCTCCCATACGGATCACGGCTCCGAGATACACCTTTTTCTGCGTGACCTGGTCTTTTTCCCGGGCATTGATGATGGCCGGACGGACCCCTGATTGCATGGCCTGTCTTTCCTTTTCCTGATCTTCGTTCGGATTGACAAATTCATACAGTACATTTCCGTCCGAAGCACTGTTGTATTCCACCAGCAGGTCTTTAAATTCATTTTTTAGCTTAAGCAACCGTGGTGGCATGTCTTCCGTGAAATAAGCCGTTATGGTAATGGTCTGGTCCAGGTCTTTCAGGATATTTTTGGTAGCCTTGCTCAGTGAATAGCGCTGATCGGCCGTCAGGTCAATCCTGAAAAAATAATGGTAGGAAATAAAATTGACCAGGATCAGGGCTACCACGATGAGCAGGCTTCTTGTATTTATGTCCTGTTTATTCTTTCGCTTCATGGGTAATGGGTTTTACAAATAAACACTCGTTATTCGTTATAATCTGTTTTTTTGAATATTCGATTCCGTAAGTATCAGTCCCAGAAAAACCAGGGATAAAAAGAATATCAGGTTGCGTGAATCGATCACCCCCCTGGATATGGAATCCATATGTGTTGAGATACTCAGGAAATCCAGCGCTTGTCCAAGGAATCCGGATGTATACCCGGCGATGAAACCGAAGATGATCTGGAAAAAGATCCCGATGAAAAGGGCCAGCAAATACCCGACGATCTGGTTTGTGGATATGCTGGAAGTAAAAAGTCCGATGGCTATATATGCACTGCTCATGAGTATAAGTCCGAGGTAACCGGTCCAGACAGCTCCGTGATCTATGTCACCCAGGCTGGCTATGGTAAAGTAGTAAGGCAGCGTAAGCACCAGGGCTACAAGGATCAACAGCAGGGTGGCCAGGAATTTTCCGGCAACGATCTGCCAGTCATTGACGGGTCGTGTAAGCAACAATTCAATGGTACCCGACCGGTTTTCTTCGGCAAACAATCTCATGGTCAGTCCGGGAATGAAAAAGAACAGCGTCCAGTATGCTATGTTAAAGAATGATTCCATGCTGGCCTGCTTGATAAAAAAGACGTCTGATCCCAGGAACCAGGTGAACAGTCCGCTGAAACCAAGGAATGCCACGATCATAATGTATGCCATCAGGGAGTTGAAAAATATTCCAAGTTCACGTCGTGTTATGATCCATATATGTTTCATAGCAAGGTCTTTAATTGATTAATTCATGGTTAATTCGCGGAAGATATCTTCAAGTTTGGTTTCAAAGACCGCCATTTCGGTGAGGGTCCACCCCTTGTCCACGCACAATTTGAAAATATCCCGGCGGGCGGACTTTTCCGGGACGCTCTGTACTTCGAACCCGTTGGGTTTACCGGAAAGGAAATCGACGGCCTGTACCGGTTTCAGGGACTGCAATCCCTGGAAGATGGCGTTCTTGTCCCCGTCCTCAATGGTGACCTGGAGCACTTCCTTGCCCTGGGCTTGTTTGCGCAGGTCTTGTGAGGTGCCGTCGGCTACGATCTTTCCCTTGTTTATGATCATGATGCGGTCGCAGGTGGCTTCCACCTCGGCCAGGATGTGAGAACTCAGGATAACCGTCTTTTCACGGCCTATCTTTTTGATCAGTTCACGGATCTCGATGATCTGGTTGGGGTCCAGGCCGGCGGTGGGCTCGTCAAAGATCAGCACCTCGGGGTCATGGATGAGGGCTTGTGCCAGGCCGACCCGCTGCTGGTACCCTTTGGAAAGTTGTCCGATATTCTTGTGCTTCTCGCCTTCCAGGCCGCAGGTATGAACCATTTCCAGAATCCGTCCCCTGATCTTGCTTTTGGGTATCCCGTACAATTCGGCCGTATACCATAAATAGTCAACAACCGGCATCTCTTCGTAAAGCGGGTTGTTCTCGGGCAAGTACCCGATGTGTTTCTTTATCTGTTCGGGGTTGCGCCGGGTGTTATAGGAACCGATGTTGATCTCACCGGCCTCCGGATCCAAAAACGTGGTGAGCGCCTTCATGGTTGTGGTCTTACCGGCACCGTTGGGCCCCAGAAAACCCAATACCTCGCCGGTGTTTACTCTGAAAGAAATATCATCCACGGCTTTCTGGGATCCATATTTCTTGGTAAGGTTCTCGACAATTATATCCATGGAACTCGATTTTTTGCTGCAAAAAAAATAAAAAAAGAATTATATGTAAAGATGTGTAATATAGTTTTAACAAAATTTAACAGTGTTTTCCCTGAAGTTTTCGCCTGTCGTGTATCGAATGTTACATTCCTTATTGCTTCAGCGTTCTTTCCACATCCTTGCGGAGGTCTTTTTTCTTTATGTCGTCCCTTTTATCATAAAAATGCTTTCCCTTGGCCAGGGCTATCTCTACTTTGGCCAGCCCCTGGTCGTTGATGAAAAGGACGGTTGGGATGATGGTGAATCCTTTTTCACTGACCTTGGTCTTCATTTTTTTGAGCTCCCGCCGGGTGAGTAAAAGCTTGCGGTCGCGTTTGGGTTTGTGGTTGTATATATTGCCCATTTTATATTCGGCAATATGCATTTGAATGATGAACAACTCATCGCCTTTAAAGGTGCAATAGGCTTCGCCCAGACTGGCTTTGCCCGATCGGATGGATTTGATCTCGGTCCCCTGAAGCTCCAGGCCGGCAACAAACTTCTCCTCCAGGAAATACTGGTAGGAAGCTTTTTTGTTTTTGATCCGGATGCTGCCTGTCATGATCTTATGTTTTTTTGAATTTCAGGAGGGCAAAGGTAGTGATTGATTTGGTAACGGCATTTTCAAAAGCCGCTTTATGTATGTTCAGGGGTATGTTGTTCTTTTCAAAATATTCCAGCAACAAGCCGGTGCGTATGTTGCCGACCAGTTCATGCCCTGCCATGGGGCAACCGCCCAAACCGTTCAAAACCCCTTCAAAACTGCGGCAGCCTTGCCGGTATGCTGCATCGATCTTTTCGTACCACTTATCCAGTGTGCTATGCAAGTGCAGGCCGAAGCGGATCCCGGGGAATTCCGGGACCAGGGATTTGAAAACTTCCTTGATTGTACCGGATGTCCCGGCGCCAATGGTATCGGAGATCACGATCCTGCGTATGCCCATTTCCCTCATGAGTCCTGCCTCCGTGATAAGCTGGCCGGTGTTCCATTCTTCGGAATATGGATTGCCCAGGGCCATGGAAAAATACACCGACAGTTGTTTGCCTTTCCTGTCGCAAATTTCTGTCAGCCGGCGTATGGTTTCCCTGGACTTGCTGAGCGAGGCGTTGATGTTTTTCTGCAGGAAGGTATCGGAGGTAGAATGCGGATACCCCAGGTAGGTGATCTTGTCGAACATGACGGCTTTTTCAGCCCCTCTGACGTTAGCGGTGATAACGAGCAATTTGGAATCACTGCCGCTCATGTCCAGCATATCGAGTACCTCAGCCGTATCCCTGAGCTGTGGTATGGCTGCCGGCGATACGAAACTGCCAACATCGATAATGTCAAAGCCCACCTTAAGTAAGGTATTGATATACCCGGCCTTGGATTTGGTGGGTATGAACTGTTTGATGCCCTGCATGGCATCCCTTGGGGTTTCTACGATCTCAACCATATCCGTTTCTTCCTGAACCTGAATGTGTGGCCAAAAGTTTTATTTGGTATCTCCCAGGATGAGCGGGAGTCCGTCTTCACCGCCTCCCACGATCACGACCTTGGCATTCTGTGAATTGGCCAGCTTCAATGTGGCTTCAATGCCTTTGTCCCGGAGGATGTTCCTGCTTAAACTCGCATTGAGGATCTCGTTGGCGCGGGCTTTTCCCTTCGCTTCGATCTCCACCCTTTTTGCTTCTTTCGAAGCTTTTTCCAGCTTGAATTCATACTCCAGTGATTGTTGTTCCTGTTGCAGCTTGTTTTCGATCGCATTTTTGATCATTGGCGGCAGAATGATGGAACGGATCAGGATCTTGTTCAGTTGTATGTGTTTTTCGTCCAGCATTTGGGCCGTACCTTCATAGATCTCTTTCTGGATATCGTTTCGTTTGCTAGAGTAAAGCTGTTCGGGCGTATAGCGGCCAATGACGCTCCTGACCGAGGATCGCAGCGCCGGTATGACCACCCGGTTAACATAATCTGTCCCGATGTATCTCAGGAGATGGCCCAGCTCAAAATACTTGGGCTGGTACCAGGAAGATATGTCGACCTTGATCTCCAGTCCGTTGGAGGATAATACGTTCATTGTTTCAGAAATTTCCTGCTGACGTGTTTCAAAGACATGCATCTTATTCCAGGGGGCCAGGAAATGAAACCCTTCACTGTAGGTTTTGGTCGTATCTATACCATCACCGAAAGTCCGGAAGAGTACGCCGCCATGGCCGGATTCAATGGTCACGGTCATGCGGCTCCAGAATACGATCAATAAAATGATCGCTAAGATGATCACACCTATGGGTATGATCTTTTTAAGGTTAACTTCTTGTTCTGCCATAATAAATTTTTTAGGGGGTCCGGGGGTTCATAAATATTGAACGATATAAATAATAATACAAACATAACAAAAATTGGGTACCTGTTTGTTCATTTGCCAGGATTAGGGAAAATCCCGGGAACAAAAAGGGGTCAGAACTTCAGATTTACCCCGGCCATAAAATTCACTCCTGCCTGAGGGAAATATCCGTCGGAGGTCATAAAGCTCCCGGAAGCATAATAACGGTAAACCCATGCATGGGTTTCGTATTTCTCATCGAAAATGTTATTGATCTGCAGGCGGATGGAAATTTCATCCATGAACGGGGGTTCGATCGCATAGGATAACCTGAGGTTGCTGACCAGGTATGGGTCCAGGCTTCTTTCTTTGTCGGATGTATTGTCAATATATTGCCTGCTTACGTATTTGGAAACGAAACCGGCTTCAAGCCCGCGGGTAATTTCCCATTCCAGTATGCTGCCGGCGATGAGATCCGGGGAAAAGGAGATATCGGTGGTGCCATGCCTGATCGTGATCCTGCCCCCGTTGTCGAAGTCATCCACGGATTCGGTGAAATTCCTGATCTTGTTTTGACTGAAGGTGGCGTTCACATCCCACTTCAGTCCGGGAACGATCTTCCATCCCATGGCCAGTTCCACTCCGGCCCGGTAGCTTTCCGGCACATTCCTGAGGATGGCATAACCTACATTATCGATCTCTCCGGTAGCCACCAGCTGGTCTTTGTAATACATATAATACAGGTTGGCCATTAGCCGTGTGCGCTTGCTGCGTAGCTCATACCCAAGTTCCATGTCGTAAAGGGTCTCGCTGGTTGGCAGGATCTGGTCAGCCGTGGCATCCACATAATTTTGCCGGCTGGGTTCGCGGTTGGAGATGCCGAAAGAAAAATATGTGCTGTGATGATCGTTGATCGTATAGCTTACGCCGGCTTTGGGGTTGAGGAAATTGAAATAATGGTGCTGCGATACATCCCCGAATGCATCTTCGGTCCCTGCAATGTCCCAATCGATATGTTTGTACTGCATGTCTGCGTTGATTGAGACCTTCCCGGACAGCGAAAAGCTTGCTTTGGCGAAGAGGTTGAGGTCCTGTTTTTTGCTGTTGCTACGGTACCACTGATAACCGATAAAGCTGTTACTGGCGTAGCGTGCCCAGATAATTCTGCCAAAGGATCTTCCCTTGTAAATATTGTATCCCCCTCCAAGGATGATGTCCCATCTTTTCGGGTTATGGTTTAACGAAAAGGTACCCCCGTAAAAATCATTGTCCAGCCATTTGCGCCTGACCAGGTCGGTTTGTGTTATGGTATCGTTCCCGGCGATCACGGGTTGTAATCCGTAATAACTCAGGGAAGTGGCTGCATAAGGATCTCCGGTATCCTGGTATTCTTCATAATATCCCCGCCCATAGGTGTAATGAAGCGTGGTATTCAACAACCAGTGCTTGTGCAGCTGCAGGGAATAAAGCAACTGGTAATGGTCCTGGGTGTAATTGTCGGTTTGGTTCTCATAAGTAAAGGGATTGTAAGTTCGGTTGGTTTTGAGGGAGTCTTTGGGTACGCCGGCCCACGACTGGTATGTTTTTTCCTTGCCTGAAATGATGTTGATGCGGAGTATGGAATGCTCGCCGTAATAGCCTCCCGAAAGGTATAAAGACCGGAGATCGGCGAAAGCCCGGTCAATATATCCATCGGAACTTAGCCTGGAAAGTCTTCCGTCTATGGTCCAGCGTCCCCCGATCAGTCCCGTTCCGAAATTCAGCGTATTTTTAAAGGTATTGAAAGAACCGGCAGCGCTGTTGATCTCCCCGTACGGATCGGTCCGCAGGGTATTGGTCTGAATGTTTATGCTGGCCCCGAAGGAAGCGGACCCGTGTGTGGAAGTGCCGACACCCCGTTGTATTTGCATGTTGTCAATGGAAGAGGCCAAATCGGGCAGGTCCACCCAAAAGGCTGTCTGCGATTCCGCATCGTTCAGCGGTATTCCGTTTATGGTTACATTGATCCTGCTGGGGCCTGTCCCCCGGATCCTCAGACTCGTATAACCGATCCCCGTGCCCGCATCGGAGGATGTTACGACCGAAGGGGTTGTGTTAAGCAGGAAAGGCAGATCGCGTCCCATGTTTTTCTTCTCGATCTCTGATTTTTCGAGTCGGGATTGTGAGGTGGGCGATTCATTTCCGGCGCGCGTGGCCCTGATGATGACCTGGTCCTGTAAAACCGGACTGGGCAGGAGTTCGAGGGATACGGTGGTTTTACCTTCGACCTCAACTTCCTGCTCCAGTGTTTTGTAGCCGACATAGGTAATGTTTATCACATAGGACCCTGCATTCAGATCCCGGATCTGGAAAAATCCCTGCGCATTGGTGGCGGTTGCGGCATAGGTTTGATCCAGCACTATGTGTGCCCCGGATAAGGGGGCGCCGGTTTCAGCATCAAAGACATGGCCCTGCAATGCATGTTGGGCATGGGCCGTCAGCGCTGCCCCGGCAAAAACGATCAATGCAACGATAAAATTTTTCATGTTCCGTTTGTTTTTCAGGTTCTTAAATAATTTTCAAACGGAAAGGATCTTTATGCAGGATCTGTGAATGGAAAGAGCGCAAGGTTCCTAATAAAGATCGACTTTCCCTTCGCCGGCATTATCCGGATCAGGTTCAATGGGTATGATCTCAGCCCGACAGATAGGGCACCCCCATTGGAGATTTGATACAAATATACGAAAATTATTCCGGAAAAAGTGTGTCCAGATCCAACCAATCTGTTTCATAGTGGTATTCAAGGCATGCACGGGCCAGATCCAGGACAGGCAGGATTGCCGCATCGATCAGCCTGGAATCCGAAGTACACAGGATGCCATCGCGCATTTTTTTTAGATATGCATCGGCTGAGGGAACCAGTAAAACGTCGGTTTCCTGATGCATTCCCATGAAAGTGTTTTCCAGGATGTTCCGTACATAGGTGCTTTGGGTGGATGGCGCATCGATGACAAAAACCAGGGAGGGGCCCGGTAGTTTTTTTATATGGGAAGCCAGTATACGGGCTGATCGCTCCAGCAGGTCCCTGCGAAAGGCTTTGCCGTGGATTTCGGAAGCATCCCGGAGCAATCCGTCGGCAGACAGATACACGGTGTTGCCGTTCAGGTAGGATCCGATGGTCAACATAACGTTCAGGGCATCGATAAACAAGCGGGCCTTTTCTGGTATGGACCCTGCCAGCAGCTTTTCCCGGCGTTTTCTGGCTTCACCGGGTGTGGCAATGCCCCTGTACAGCATGGTGCGCTGTGTGCCGCTCAGGGCATACCGGTCGCCCACCAGTTTATGTACGGATTTTTCCGGGTAGCCCTTCTCCAAAAGATGGCGGTAATCCCCGGCTGCTTCGCGGAATGATTTGGACAGGAGGGTATGCATAATTTTTGTGTTTCAATGAGCCATTCCATCGTTCAACCTTCACGGGTCCCGGCTTTCCCTTTGCTGCTTCACCGCTTCCATCACCCTCAGCAGGTTCCCTCCCCAGATTTTGCGAACATCTTCTTCAGTATATCCCCTGTCCACCAGTTCTTTGGTTATATTGGGCAGCTGGCTGACATCACGGCAGTCGGCCAGTCCGCCACCCCCGTCGAAATCGGTCCCGATACCGACATGGTCTATGCCGGCTACTTCCACAATATGGTCGATGTGGTCCACGGCATCCGCAATGGTCGCCAGCTTGCGGGGGGCGATGGAATCGATGGCATACCATTCTTTCCGTGCGCTTTTCCATTCTTCTTCGGTCAGGTCTTTGAAGTAGCGGTATTTTTTCCGGACGGTTTGCTGCAGACTGTCCCTCAGGTGGTTTGGTTCCCGTTCTTTCACATAATTGCTGAGAATGCAGAGTTGTATAACACCGTTGTTGCCGGCGAGCGTACGCAGCATACTGTCGGTCAGGTTGCGCGGGTTGTCGCAAATGGTCCGGGCGCAGGAGTGGGATGCGATGACGGGGGCTTCGGAGATCCGTATCACATCGTAAAAGCTGCTGTCGGAAATATGGGATACATCGATCATCATGCCCAGCCGGTTCATTTCTTTGACCATTTCCACACCGAAGTCTGACAAGCCATTGTGAAGCGTCGTGTCGGTGGACGAATCACAGATCTGGTTGTTGCGTGTGTGGCAAAGGGTGATGTAGCGGGCCCCGCGTTGGTAGAACGTTTGTATGTTTCCGAGGTCTGTGCCCACGGGGTATCCGTTTTCAATCCCGATGAACAGGGAACGCTTGTTTTCCTTTTCCAGCCGGAGCCCGTCTTCAGGGGAAAGGGCAATGCCGGCACGATGCCCATACCGGTCGGCCACAGCATAAATGGAATCCAGAATGCGCATGCTGTAATCCCAGGCGGTTTTATACCCTTCGGTTGTCATCTCCCGTTGCCCCAGAAAAACGGCCAGGAATACGCCATCCAGACCGCCCTCTTCCATCCTGGGAAGGTCGACGCAACTGCGGTCTTTGACAGGATCATGCCGTTCACCGAAATGGAATTCCGATCGCACGAAGCGCAATGGGGTATCCGTATGGGAGTCTATGGTATAAACCGCGTTGTGGATCGTCATGAAATCTTTTGGTTCCTTCTGGGTGCAGGATATCATTGCAGTTGCCAGCAGGAGCAGAAGGGCATTCTTTTTCATAATGCAGGTATTTTTTGTTTGACCGGTTTTGCGGTTGTAAAAATACATAAATGCAATAAATATGTCCGGCTGGATTTACGGATGTCATTTTAGCGTGTATAGTTTGCTGTTGCCCATATCCAACAGGAAAAGCTTATCAAAATCCGTACGGATGTCCCATTTCCCGATCTTATTGTCTATGTTCAATCCCATGGTGCGGTCCAGCCAGTCAATAACAACGATCAACCAATACTGATCATGGTTGCCGGATTGGTATAAGGGCAGCTTTTTTTCTTTGGGCTGCAGGGCGGATTGCAGGGTCTCCGCGTGAAGGTCGGGTATCTGGTATCCCTCTTTACTTTCAAAGCGTATCTTTTGGAACAGGTGATGGTGATAGAGCAGGACGATGTCGGTACCCTCAGGCAATCCTTTCTCCACCCGGAGCGGAAAGATGTCTCCGGGCCGCCGCCCAAGCATGCGGCGGAACAGCATGCTGGTGATGCATTGTGCATAAGGTCTGACCTGGTTTTTTGGGATTGTCAGTTCTTTATTATAGTAGATCTCAGCCCAGACAGGCATGCCCTCAAAGTACCGGTAATGGTTTTCCACTTCCTGGGTTACCTGGTTTTGGACATCCCGTTTTTTTTGCGGGGTTTTTATTTTTGGATGTGCACTGTCAGGGAGGAGCCGGGTGATCTCTATGCCGGTGGATATTTTTCTGCTGGTTTGCAGGATGAAGTCCGGCGATTCTGATTTCCGGAGCTTTCCCCCGGGAAAATCCGGGTACAGCATACGGAATAGGTCGATGGCGAGGTGTTCCTGTATGGTTTTGATATTCCCGGCCATAGGCAACGAATGCTTTTTGCCCAA
This sequence comes from Bacteroidales bacterium, assembly GCA_018400295.1. Taxonomy (GTDB): domain Bacteria; phylum Bacteroidota; class Bacteroidia; order Bacteroidales; family B18-G4; genus M55B132. The sequence goes on from JAGYMZ010000004.1 coordinate 13,333, forward strand.
AAATAAGGAAACTGTGGCAGGCAGGACATATTTTTTCTATATTTGGTATCCGTGACCAGTTTGTCCGTAAAGCCATGAAAATTCTGATCATCAACGGCCCCAATCTTAATTTCACCGGAAAGCGTGAAACCACTGTATATGGGACGGTTTCCTTTGAGGAGTACCTGAAAAAGCTGCAACAGCGCTACGCAAAAGCCCGGATCGATTATTTCCAGAGCAACATTGAAGGTGAGATCATCGATGCCCTGCAAAAGGCGGGTTTTTTGTATGACGGCATTATACTGAATGCCGGTGGATATACGCATTCTTCAGTGTCCATCGGGGACGCAGTAAAACTCATTGATCCCCCGGTAGTTGAAGTGCATATCTCCAATATATACGGCCGGGAAAGCTACCGTCATACTTCCCTGATCGCTCCGCATGCCCGGGGGGTTGTTATTGGTTTCGGCCTGAGCGCTTATCGCCTTGCCCTGGAAAGTTTCCTGGAGTGATCAGTTGCCGGTGGAATCGATAACGTCCGGCGGGGGTTGGCGCTGATCCTTCTGGGTAAGCACATAGTTAAAAAGTCCTTTGAGGTCCAGGGTGTTATCGGAATTCAATTCAACGGTATAGGCCATGCCGGCCTCCACCTCAATGGGCAGGCACCAGCAAACAAAAAACTGCCCGAAGTACGTGACCTTCGTGGTTACCCAGAATTTCCCTTCCATATCGGGTGATGTATACAGGATATTTCCGTCGGCCTGGTTGGAAATGTTGATGACATCAAAGCCCGAAACGTCGTTGAAGATATAATCCCAGTAATAGGTCATCATAGAGGTTGCTTCGCCCACAGCCGCTTCCTGGTTGGGCATCTGCGAGAGGCGCTTGCTTATGAACGCCTTGTTTTTGTTGACGACGTTGTCATAAATTTGAAAGGGATTGTTCTCGTAAATGGCCATTTGAACCACCAGCGGGACGGTATCCGGGAAATTCAGTCCGATGTTGACTTTGGTTACCGGTGCTTCCTGCTGTTCCCCTTCCTGCGGGTCTTGTGCTTTAATGCAAGGTGCTGCTATTAAAATGGTCAATACAAACAGTATGCTTTTCGTCATAATATATTGGGTTTCTGTTTTCTTTGTATTGCGTTCCATGCCTGTGACCGCTTGCAGGAGCAAGGGCTCCGTTCTCCCGTCTTCTCTCGTCCGGCATCCTGTCCCTGTGTCGTCCGGCACGGGACCGCCCCTCACATATCCCTAAATGATCGGTAAAGATAAAAATTAAAATAAAACATAAGGAACGAAATTATGATTCATCTGGAACCGATCATTAAGCAAAATGGTTTCAGGAGAATTTTCCAGGGTTCAGTTGTGTAAACCGCTTTTTTCTGCGGATAAAATATTCCAGTGCAATGTTCCCTCTGTATATTTCCGTTGCTTTTTTCTGGTCGAGGGCTTTCCTTTTCTTCCTGTGTTTGCCGGCTGATCCGTAAAAACTGATGTATGCACGGATCACTGCGATAAAGTCGCTGAAGTGACCTTCAAGCAGGAATTTCCCGGAAGCGATGATATCCAGGAAGAACCGGGCAACAAATACTTTTATCAGGCGGTGGGAGGGAAGGTTTTTATAAAGCAGGGACATGTTGTTGCGGAAATTCAAATACGTTTTCCGGGCCGAGCTTTTTGGCAGCGTTCCACCTCCAACGTGATACACGGTGGACGATGGGCATACCCGTATCCGGTATCCCAGGTTCTTCATCCTCCAGCAAAAGTCGATCTCTTCCATATGGGCAAAGAAGTCTCCATCCAGTCCGCCATGTTCCCTGTACAGGTCTGCCCGCACAAACAGGCAGGCCCCGGTGGCCCAGAAAATATCCCTTTCCGTGTCGTATTGCCCCCTGTCTTCCTCCAGGGCCAGGAAAAGGCGTCCCCGGCAAAAGGGATACCCGTATTTATCTATGAAACCTCCGGATGCCCCGGCGTATTCGAAGTGCTTTTTATTATGGTAGGACAGGACCTTGGGTTGGCAGGCGGCAATGCGGTCGTCCTTTTCCATACATTCCACCACGGGTGCGATCCAGCCGGGCGTTACCTCAATGTCGGAATTCAGCAATACATAATACTTTGCCTCCACACGGGCCAGGGCCCGGTTGTATCCTTCTGCAAAGCCGTAATTCCGGTCGTTCCTGATGACCCTGACTTCCGGGTAATGTGTGGCCATGAATTCCAGTGAACCATCGTCCGAGGCATTGTCCGCTACGATGACCGTTGCCGTGTCGCGACTGTTTTCCAATACGCCGGGAAGGAATTTTTCCAGGAATCGTTTCCCGTTCCAGTTCAGTATGACAACCGCTGTCTTTTTCAATAATGTATTGTTATCGGATTACTATTGTCCTTTGCGCTTTTCATTCCCCGCTTCAATCCCGTTTGTGCTTCCACCTCCGATGCGACCACAACCAGTTGTCCGGGTTGCGCCGTATCGCCTCTTCGAGTAAAGTTACATATTTTTCTGTTATCTCGTATTTTCCGGTTTCTTTTGGGCTTTCTGTGACGGGGTGAAATCTCCCGACATAATGTCCTCGCTTTACCCTGATAATTTCCATGAAAACAACGCCCATGTCAAGGGTGCGGGCAATTTTTTCGATTCCCATGAAAAAGGGCGTGTCCTGGTTCAGGAAAGTGGTCCAGTAGTTGATCTCATCCCGTGTTGGGGTTTGGTCGGCTGCGAAAACATTGACCGTAAGATCATTTTTACGCCGCACCAGCGTACGGAAGGTTTCCTTGAAAGGGATGACGCTTTCGGGGTTATGCCGGGTCCGAAGCCGGGTTATGTAAGCCTGGAAACGTTTGTCTGAGAGCGGTTTTACCACGGCATACCCCTTGGCTGTTGTCATGGGTCCAAGGGTATTGCCCATCCACTCCCAGTTCCCGCAATGGCCGATGGTCAGTATAACGCTTTTATTTTGCCCAAGGATGTTCTGCAACAGTTCCATGTTTTCAAAATGGAAGCGGTCCATGAGCTGGGCGGTTTTCATTTGCTGAAGCTTGATCACTTCCAGGATAATGTCTCCGAGGTTACGGTAATACTGACGTGCGATGGCCCTGATCTCGCGGGCGGATTTTTCCGGGAATGCATTGTGCAGGTTCGTGTAAACGACGGACTTCCTGTAGCGGACCACCCGGTGCAGCAAAAAAGCCAGTCCATTTGAAAAACCATACAGCATCCTGAAAGGAAGCCTGGCCAACAAGCCGGCCGCACCGATGAATACATAATACACTACAGCCATGCCTGTGAAGAATTAACCATACATCCTTTTCTGCAAAAATAGGGTTTAATTCAGGAATGTGAAATTTAATGGGGATTATCGTAATAATCATTGACTTTACTGCCCCAGGTATCCGGATACCTGCCAATATCGATGTTGTCCGGATCGTAGGTCCGGCGGTGGATCTGCACCTGCCAACGGTAATTGGACGGTTCTCCGATGGCATCGGAATGCACCAGGCGGAAATTGTTGGTCACGATATCTTCGGTATAAAAAACGAACTTTTTATTGCGCTGGTTGTTGTTCAGCACATAATACTGCCAGATTTCATAAGGGTAGGCGGCCGGCTCGTTATAGCTTTCCGAGATAATGTTGGGCGGACCATATTTCAGGTAAATTTGACCGCGGTCGGTCCGGTAGCCTTGGGTATTGGGTGTTTTATATAATTCATTTACCTTTTCCACCTGGGTAAGATAGGACTCCCAGGCCTTTTCGGGGTTCCCGTTATCGCGTGTACGCCAAAAGTTCAAAAAGAAACGCTGCATGTTTTCCAGACCCGCTTCATCCAGCTGCCGGTCGATGAACAAACGTTCTATTTCCGTGGAGATGGGTGTGAGGAAACGGATGTATTGGGCGAGGGTGTCGCGACTGGTATATTTGCCTGCGAAGGTGTTGTCCAGACTGATGGCGGCCAGGTCGGAGAGGTCGTATTCGATCTCCGGGTTGCTTCGCTGAAAAAACAGCTGGTTTTGCGTTACAAGCTTATTTTCATGGTCGCGGACTTCCAGGATCAGGTTGTAATTTCCCGATGGAAGGGAAGAAATGTCGAATTCCCCCAGGATAGCCACCACTTCGTTGGTGGATTCGCGGCGGGCCCGGATGAATTTGGAGAGTTGCTGCCGTGTTTCAAAGGATTCAATGTAATATTTCAGGAGAAATTTGCTGTCCGCACCGAAATGTTTGTCGGAGTTGTAAATCTCTGCATAAAACTTCATCGTACCGGCAGATTCCGGATAAAAGTCCATTACCTGGGGTATGATGTCGTAACCGCCTTTTGTAAGGATGTTGGGCGCTTCCGTTTTTTTTATGGATTCCACCAGCTCAATCCCGGAGATGGATAGCTGACCGGGAGGGAAATCGATGGCCAGGGGTTGTGTGGTGATGTATGGCTTGATATCCCGGTTCTGATCGGATATGATGATCTCCATATCGTATTTACCGTTGGCCAGCGGATAACGCTGCTGGTCCAGGAAATTAAAGTTGATGTCTGTAGTATCGGCCACTTCAGGACTCAGCACTTCGTACTTGGCAAAATTGACGATTTCTTCCTGTTGCCGGAAAATTATGGTAATGGCAATGCTGCCCCGGTATTTACCATTTTCCTGTTTGACGAGTTTGATGGAATTGCCAGCCACCGAAAGATAGGTTTCCACATACGGGCCGTCTGCGGGTGAGTAGAACGTAGTGTAATACATAAAAGCCTGAAGCTTTTGATTCTGAGCATTCAGCGCACCGGTCCAAAAAATGGTGAGAAGGATCAAAAGTACGGTTGTCTTTTTCATATATAAGGTAGGTTAAGGTTTGGAAATCATTCAGTCGTATTACCCAAACAAAATTAATCAAAAACCGTTCCAAGTCAAGATAAAATCAGTTAACGGTTTTACAGGGACAGTTAAAGGCAGGGGAGGGCTTTTTTTGGAATGGGTACTTGGGTGGTTGTGCTGTGGAATGACCGGTCGGATAAAAACGGGAAAGGACAGGGCAGCGCTTGATGTTGACGGGGCAATGATGGGGGATCTTGCATCCCGGTATCCCGTCCACCGGATAAAAAAAGCGGAGGAAGAGGGATTCGAACCCCCGGACCCCGCGAAGGGTCAACGGTTTTCAAGACCGCCGCATTCGACCGCTCTGCCATTCCTCCGCTGCAAAAATATAAAAAATTCGGAACGGCAACATATTTCAGGAATAAAACCGGGGTAAAAAGGATGGGCAGACTGCAACACATTGCGATCAGCAGGGACCGGTCTGTGTTTTTGTGGATGATCACTAATACACGATCATCCTTTCAGACCAGGTGCTGTTTTCGGTTTGTATATTCACAAGGTAGACACCCACGGGGAAGCCGGAAATATTAAGGGTACTGTTTTTCCCGTCCAGGGTGCGGTGTAATAGTTGCTGGCCGCTGATGGAAAGGATCTCCAGTTCCGGCGCATCGGTTTCCGGCGTTTCGATGTTCAAAACGTTCCGCGCCGGGTTCGGATAGATGCTGAAGGCCTCCGAGGCCAGTTGGTCCAGTCCCTGGTTGCCTTCCACGATTACCCTTACCATGCAGGTATCCGAATGCCCCTGTCCGTCATACACGCGGTAGGAAAACAGGTCCTCTCCATAAAAATCCGGGCAGGAGGTGTACAGGAAGGAGCCGTCGAAAAACAGCTCCAGGGTTCCATTGGCCGGTGGTACGGTCAGTTCGGCAAACAGGATGTCACCGTCCAGGTCGTAATCGTTTTGCATCACGCCGTTGTTTTCATCCACCATCAGTGTGATCCTCTGTTGGGCAATATATTCATCGCAAAAGGCGATGGGCGGGTTATTGAAATCGTTGATGTCTGCTTCCACAATGGCCATGGAAGCCTTTTCCACCTCCACTGTATCCTCCACAAAATTCCAGTCATTCCAGGTATACCGTACATCCGACGCCGTCTTGCCCTGGTGAAAGAATGCCGTGAAAGCCAATCCGTCAGATATGGTGTCTTCCCGCTGGGGTGTATCGCGGTAATCATGGATCACCCGCATGTGGCTGGGGTCGGTATACTGCAGCAGGGACCAGGGTATGCGGATGTCGATGGAGTCGATGCCCATCACTATGGCATCCAGGGAATTGGGCGGGAAGTCGAAGCGGTTCACTTTCAAAGCGCCCACGTATTGAATTTCATAATCCGGGTCGCTGTTCTTCCAGCGAACCAGCTTCCAGGGTTCCCCGTCTGTGGGTATGGAGTGGTAAAGCTGTTCCGGTCCGGAAATATAATGCCATATCCCGAACAGGTCATAGGCGCGGGTCACGAAAAGCTCGGCGGAGAAGTTCGTGATCTTGAGGCAGAACTCAGCCCGTTCTGTGACCGTATCGCCGGAGGGCAGGATGGATTCGCCCAGGGTTTCGGCATAGGAATCGATGGCCAGCCATAGCGTGTCGATGTCGGTCATATGTTCGCCGAGCATAAGTTTCAGGTGTAAAAACTCATAATCCCTTGCGGCGCTGATTTCCGTGACGGGCTGACCGGGACTGGAGGCCACGGTCTGATATTCGGTTGTTTGCTTTTTAAAGCCGATGAGCCCGAAGTTTTGTTCTGCTGCCATAATGTTTTGCCAGAGTATTCGGCTTTCCGGGTTGAAATCGATGGGGTCGGTGATCCAGGTTCGCTTGAACCATTCGTCTATCCAGGAAAACTGTGCGCCCCCGCCGCATCCGGCATCCTGTATGTTGTGAAGGATGCGCAGGTAATTATATCCCTGGTCCTGTTCGCTGAATCCGCCGTGGTGCATGCCGCTTTGGGCGTAGTGGGCAATCCCCCAGCTGGAGGGGGTGCCGTATTCGGCTATGATCAGGGGGAAGCGATGGTAATGGCTTTTCAGGTGATTTAGGTAGCCAAGATAACTGTTGGGGCCGATATGGTCGAAGTAGCTCTGGTATTCCGGTTCCCTGCTTATAAAGTCGGGATAATAGGGATAGGCATGGTAGCTTGCGAAACAGCCGGCCGGTGCGTTGGTGAACTGCAGGTTGGCCAGGTCCACCTGTGCCGTGTCTTCATCGGGGAAAAGTCCGGCCGGATGACGCATCGGGTCAAGGGTAGGCCAGGAAGAAAAACTCATGGGCCTTTCTGTTTGGTATTCCGTCCGTTCATAGAGCACCATATTGTCCAGTCTTGCCGTGATCCATGATTCCGTGGGCGATCCGGCGGGTAATGTGAAAGCCTGTCCGGAGAAGCTTGAGTCGCCGGGATGCAGGGCATCGGTGGTCAGCACTTCCGTGGGGTACACTTCCCGCCCCATGATGTAAGCCATGACCCAGGGGGAGACGTCTGTATCGTAAGTGCCATAGGCTTTGCCAAAACGCGGTGGGATCACCTTGTTGCCGTGCATGCAGTCGACCGTTTCCTCAGCCAGCAGGTCGAAGGTATCGGTCAGGAAATGCAGGTCATGTTCATAGCCTTCCAGTTCTTCTTCCAGCCATACTCCCTGCAACAGGAGCATGGGGCTGTGGGGGCGGGCCAGATTGAAGGAATCCAGCACTTCGTAAAAGCGTGGGTAATGAAGCGTGTAAAGGCGTATGGCATTGTATCCGATTTCTTTCATCCGTGCTATCCAGCTGCTGTACTGATCGCGGGTAGCGGCCAGGTGGCCCGGAAAGGTGCCGGGAACGGCCACGCCCAGGTTCATGGCCTTCAGGAAAACAGGCTGGTATTCCTGTCCGTTCCATACGGTCAGGTTGGTTTCGTCAACCGAAAAGGGCACGGCCGTGTTTTCCTGGCAATAAAAATTGCCGGGCTGGCTTTTCAGGCCGGGTGCAAGGGAAATGAGCAGGACAATGAATGGCAGGATTGTTCTCATCGCAAACGGTTTAAAAAAAGTAAAGATACCCAGGTTTTGCATATCCTTAACGGGACAGCCGGGAAATTACCAACAAAATCATGTTCAGGAAAACGGCTTTTTGATCCGTACGCAAATTCATACGAAGGGATCCGGGATCCTGATACGTTATACAGACAGCATTTGGCGGCAAAAGGATGCATGGTTTTTCCTCCGGCACCCTGCTCAATGCCGGCATGTGTGCATTACAGGTAAACCGGTGCGGATCATGCGTGGCGATCAAGGTTTTATGACCGGGTCACCGGCGATGGGGGTACGTATCATAGGCTCCGGGGATAGATCCTCGGAATCCCTGAAAAAATGGGGGACAAGGCAGGCATCCTTATACCGCGATAACAAATTGATATACCAGGTACACCACATAGGCGGCCGATAGGAGCAGTCCGGCCGCTTTCCGGTTCAAGCGCTTGTTGAACAGGATGACCAGGAACAGGAACAGGATGGTCAAGGACAATATGATGAAAGAGGAGAGCATTTCCTGATTGTCGACCGGGATGGAGGCGAATCCGGTAAACATTGAGAACAGCATCAGCGGCAGTCCCAGGCCAACAAGGATGTCAAAGACATTGGACCCGATCGCGTTGTTGATCGCCATTCCGGGCCTGCCCTGACGGGCCACGATCACCGACGACATCAAATCCGGGACGGAAGTGCCCACAGCTATGACCGTCAGGGCGATAAAGACTTCATGGATACCGAGGACCTCCGACAAGCCAATGGCCAGTTGGACCAGGAACCAGCTGAGCAGGGTGATCAGTCCGATGGAAACCAAAAAGGCCAGGTAATATCTGGAAGTAAATGGTCCGGTCCACTCGCGTAGCCGGGCAAGGAGGGAACCCGGCCCGGACCGGGTGGTTTTCCCCGGTTTGTTTTCAACGGTTTCATCATCTCCGTAGGGGAACCATTTTTTCCATTTCTTCAATGCGACCAAATAAAGGATGTACAGGGCTACCAGGAGGATGCTTTCCTGCAGGCTAACCGTGCCATCCCAGAAAGACAGAATGATTGCGGCGGTGGCCAGGAAATAGAAGATCAGGTCCCGGACTATGGGTTGCCGGAACCGGATCACCTTGTGTCCCAGGAACAGGGAAACCCCTACGATAACCAGGGCATTGAACAGGGAAGAACCGACAATGGTACCGATCCCGATGTTTTGGTGTTGCCCGGCCATGAAAATGGAGACCAGTGCCACGAAAAGTTCGGGGGCACTGGACCCGGCGGCCATCAGGGTAGCCCCGGCGATGTCGGAGGAAAGGTTAAACCGGCGGGCAATGGAGTCCAGGGACGGGACAAAGAACCATTCCGTAATAAAATGCAACAGGAAAAGGGCCAGAATGAGCAGCACGAAGTAAATAAACAGGTCCATACGATATCCAATGGGTTATAACATTTGGAATTTCAGTATTTTATATCCCGGAAATATTCGAATGTCTTGAGTCTTCAGCACGTTCCGGATCCCGGGAACAGGGTCCCCTTACCAGCCTTCAAATGTACGCATAATTAATCAATTCCCCCGTCCGGCAAGACCGCTTTTTCAGCCCCTGAACAAGGGGTTTTCCATAAAATTCCCTACCTTTGCCCCGGAGAGTTGCCGGAGTGGTCGAACGGGGCTGACTCGAAATCAGCTGACCTGCTTATGCGGGTCCGGGGGTTCGAATCCCTCACTCTCCGCAATGTATATTTGCTAACAACTTGCAAACATTCCAGTTGCTTCCAAAAGAACCCGCCAGGTATTTTTGCGGGCCCGGGCCCGGTGACTGGTAACTTTCGTACCCATGGCAAAGATACTGACAAGCGCCTTTGTTTCCGAACCATGCGGATGATTATTAAGCGCTGGCGGCATGTCTAAATCCATCCATCACACCAGAAAGGCCATGGGGTTAAATACCGTTTATTAATCACGAATCAACCATGGCCAAAAACAACAAACCCGACATCAACTTTGAACAGGACCTCTGGAAAGCGGCCAACGAACTGCGTGGTGCGGTGGCTGAAAACCAGTACAAGGATTATGTGCTTTCCCTGCTTTTCCTGAAGTACATGTCGGAGAAGTATGAGAAGCGGAAGACAGAGATTGAGGGATTGATAGAAGAACCGGAATCGGAATATTATACCACCGATCCTGAAGAAAAAGAATTCTGGGTTTCAGATGAGGATGAGTATAAAAAAGCGGGCGCCCTGGTATTGCCCGAAGAATGCACCTGGGATTACCTGCAAAGCAATGCCGAACAGGACGACATCAAAATAAAGGTGGACAATGCTTTCACCATCCTGGATGAAAAGCTGGCCGAATATAAACCCACGTTGAAAGGTTTGTTGCCGCCCCTGTTTGTGAAAAGCCAGTTAACGGCTACCCAGACCGGCGGATTGATCAACCTGTTTTCCCACAAGAAGTTTTCATTGATTGAAAATCCTGAAAGCGACATTTTTGGCAGGATATACGAGTATTACATTGGCAAGTTTGCCATGGCCGAGGGTTCGGGTGCCAGACAATAGATATATAGATTGCATTGTACGATTACCGGATAAGTTATTCATGACAGTTGCCATTCCCGCAACCCTGTTTTTCCTGAGCAAGAACCGCGATGGTAACGATGGAAAACGGAACCGGATGGATGAGATCCTTTTCATTGACGCCGGCAAACTGGGCGAAATGGCCACACGCCGCCTGCGGGTATTCTCCGAAGAAGACATTGCGAAAATTGCCGATGCCTACCACCAATGGAGAAATACGGATGGAAGTTATGAAGACATACCGGGTTTCTGCAAAGCAGCCAGACTGGAAGACGTAAAAGAAAACGACTATAAGCTCACCCCCGGAATTTATGTGGGCTCAGAAGCGGAAGAAGATGACGGGATTCCTTTTGAAGAAAAGATGGAAGGATTGAAAGAGCAGTTGAAAGAGCAGTTTGAGAAGTCGAATGAATTGCAGGAAAGGATTATGAATAACTTAAACGATCTTTGAATAATCCAACAGGCTGTTTGACTGAATCATAAGCTCTAAAGATTATAAACAGCAATTATAATCTTTTGGGGTTATATTTTACAAACAAGTATATCCTGGACCTTCGGGTTCGGATAAGAAAAATGACAAAAGAAGAACTCATACAACGACTTGATGACATCGAATGGGAAGATTTCGAGGTGAAAGAAGCAAAATCGGATGTCCCGGGAAATGTCAGGGAAACGGTTTCGGCTTTTTCGAATACTTCCGGTGGCTGGATTGTTTTCGGTGTGAAACAGCAGGGAAAGAATTATGGAATTAAAGGTGTTGCAAAACCGGATAAGATAGAGCAGGATTTTACGACTTCCCTGCGTGGTGACGTTTATAACATCAAGATCAGTCCTGAGTGCAAGAAATACAACTTTGACGAAGGCATTGTGCTTGGTTTTAAAATCCCTCCCTCCAATAAAAAACCGGTCTGGTTCAACAATCCGAAAAATACATTTATCCGCGAAGCACTGGTCAACATGCTCATGCATTCCGATTATTTCAGTTCGCAGAAGCCCCGCATCCGGGTGTTTACCGATCGGATCGAATTCAATAACCCTGGTGCATTACCCAATGATCTGGATACCATTCTCAGGGAAGACCTGTCCAAACCGAGGAACCCGGTCATTGCAAAAATCTTCAGGGTGATCAACCTGGCGCAAAATGCCGGTTATGGATTTGATAAAATGATCAACGGGTGGAATTCCTACTACCATACCGACCCTGAAATTAAAAGTGGCACCGATTATTATACCATCACTTTTAAGGTAGATGAAAAATATGCCACCAGGAAGGATAAAAAGGCCTCTGAAAAAGGTGGTAGAACAGGCGGTAGAACAGGCGGTAGAACAGGCGGTACAACAGGTGGTATAGCCGGTGAAAAAAAGAAGAAATAGCAAGAAATGAAGTTGTTACAAAACTTACTCCACGACAAAAAGAAGTTTATCGATTGATTAAGGAAAATCCACAGATATCTTTTAAAGAAATTGGAGTACGAACAGGCATAAAGAGCAAATCCACCATTCAAAAGCATATATTAAAATTGAGAGAACTTGGATTGATTGAAAGAGTGAGCACCTATGGTGGTTATTGGGAGATATTATGAAGAATCAAGATGTAGAACATGTTAAATGATTTAACATGAAAGAAGACAGTGTAGTGGCCCAGATGCATCACACCAACATTACCAACAACCTGAACCATGACTATATCATCGATCAATATGTAGCCATGCTGGTAGACCAGGAATGGGAAGTCAGGCGAAACAATAAAATAGAAAACCTGATCATTACCGGTGCCACCGGCACCGGCAAGATCTATCTTGCCCAGGCGCTGGGGCATCAGGCTTGTATGATGCTTATGAAAACAAAATACTATAACACGGCCAGGCTGATGGATCATTTTAAATTGTCCAGGCTGGAAGGGAACTACACCAAGAGCCTTTAAGTATATAGAGAAAACAGACCTGCTCATACTGGATGACTTTGGCTTGAATGCTTTCGACAATCAAGGCAGACAGGCCCTTATGGATGTCATTGAATCCATATATGATCGCAGGTCAGTGATCATCAGCTCCCAGGTGCCAGTCTCCGCCGGGCACGATCTCATTGGCGAAGGCACCATCGCTGATGCTATACTTGACAGGGTGGTGCAATCATCACATCGCATACAACTCAAAGGTGAATCACTAAGAAAAAACAAGCTCAAATAAATAGAAAGGAGGTCAACAAATTAATGTGAAAAATAAAAACAAATTAATGTTTAATTTTGGCCAAGAAATTACATCTGTTTGCAGTGGCACAACATGTCCGAAACAGGTGGCACAATATCACCGAAATATCCACCACCAGTTTGCAGCCATTGGCTTTTTGCTGGCCGCCAAATCCATTTTCCGTTTCGGGGATTTGCGGGAATCCTCCGATTGCAAACGAACGGAATATATTTTATTCGGAACATTCCTGAGCTTTACCCTGGCGGTTTTGCTTGGGGTAGGGGTGGGGGATGCTGCTTCATTTAACATGAAAATGATCTGGGACGGGCAATGAACAATTCCCCCCTGCCAATTGTATCCTAATTGAACACCCCATGCCGGCGCAAGAGGGATCGTTGTTCCTTTTTGAATGCCAGGCAATTAATTTAATGTTATTTTAAACCTTTCATGCTTTTGTCCGGAGCGGATCTGATGGAATTGAGTACCTTTGCAGTCCTGATCCAAAACAGTAAATCTGGAATTATTCATTATATATGAGCTATATTACATTCGACAAGAATCAGCTGATCAACCTGGAATATTCCCTGGGCAAGGAACTGATCCGCTCCAACAGGGCCGGGGCTTATGGCAGTATGACCATCATATGCTGCAACACGCGGAAATACCACGGATTGCTGGTAGCGCCGCAGCCGGGGATCGATGCCGAAAACCATGTGCTGCTGTCTGCCCTCGATGAGACCGTGATACAGCATGATGCGGAGTTTAACCTCGCCATCCATAAATACCCGGGCGGGGTCTATCACCCGAAGGGACATAAATACATACGGGATTTTGTCCTGGAACCCATGCCATACCTTATTTATCGCGTTGGCGGGGTGGTGCTGAAAAAGGAAATGGTGCTGATGGGCAAACACAACCGTGCCCTGATCAAATATACGCTGCTGGACGCACATTCCCCCACTACCCTGCGATTGCGCCCTTTCCTGGCCTTCCGCAATGTGCACAGGCTGAGCAAGGCCAACATGGACCTCCGGGATAAGTACGAACCGGTGGAAAACGGCATTAAAATGCGCCTGTATCCGGGCTACTCGCCCCTGTATATGCAGATTTCCAAAGAAGCCGAGTATGTCCATGTGCCCGGGTGGTTCTACAATATCGAATACCACGAAGAAATGATCCGGGGATATGATTACCAGGAAGACCTTTTCGTACCGGGCTTCTTTGATGTGCCCATGAAAAAGGATGAACCGGTCATTTTTGCGGCCGGGACCGGCCTGGTCAATCCAAAGGGGCTCAAGCGGGCTTTTACCATGGAGGTGAAAGACCGCATACCCCGCGACAGCTTTGAAAATTGCCTGGTCAATGCAGCCCGGCAGTTTATTGTTCGCGGAAAAGACCGCACCGAGGTGGTTGCCGGGTTTCCCTGGTTCGGACGCTGGGGACGCGATACTTTCATCGCCCTGCCCGGTCTGACCCTGTGCACCGGCGATGCCAAAACCTGCAGGGATGTGCTGGATACCATGGTGGCCGACCTGAACGGGCCGCTTTTCCCCAATGTGGGCAAAGGAGATGCATCCAATTACCATTCCATCGATGCGCCCCTCTGGTTTTTCTGGGCTCTGCAGCAATATGCACAACATACCGGAAAAAAGGCCGCCATTTGGAAGGATTACGGAAAAAAAATGCGCATGATCCTCAATGGATACAGGGATGGAACGGATTTTAACATCCATATGCAGGATGACGGACTGATATACGGGGGCGGGCCCGGACTGGCGCTGACGTGGATGGATGCTGTTGTGGATGGTAAGCCGGTAACACCCCGCACCGGGCTGGATGTGGAGATCAATGCCTTATGGTACAATGCCATACGCTTCAGCATAGAAGCGGCAGAAGCCGCCGGAAACAAGAAATTCGCCGCCGAATGGCAGCCTGTGGCCGACCGCATACCGCAGTCATTTTCGGAGGCATTCTACGACAGGGAAAAAGGATACCTGGCGGATGTGGTGGACGGCGACCGGAAAGATTTCACGGTGCGCCCCAACCAGATCTTTGCGGTTTCCCTTCCATATAGTCCGGTGAGTGATGAGCTTGCATCGCAAGTGGTGGATACCGTGCAGCGGGAGTTGCTGACACCCCGCGGATTGCGGACCCTCTCGCCAAAGAACCCGGATTACAAAGGAATATATTATGGTACGCAAAAACAACGCGATCGTGCATACCACCAGGGAACCGCATGGCCCTGGTTGCTCGGCCACTTCGCGGAAGCCTACCTCAAAATGCATGGTGTTAGTGGCGTACCCTTTGTTAAAGAACTGTACAATGGCTTTGAAGAAGAAATGACAGAGGCCGGGGTCGGCACTATATCCGAAGTATACGACGGAGATCCGCCCCATAAGTCCGGCGGAGCCATATCCCAGGCCTGGAGTGTTTCGGAGCTGCTGAGGATCAGACGGATGCTGGAGGAGCTCGAGGCGGACTGAGCGGTGGGGTACGTGGGTGATCGCGCAGACAGGAGGGAGCAGGGAAGGTTTGCGATGGTAGATACAATGTAATACGAATCGATGTTATGAGAGTACTTATGTTTGGGTGGGAGTTCCCGCCCCATATTACCGGTGGATTGGGGACGGCTTGTTTCGGCCTGACCAAAGGACTGCTGAAGCAGGCCACGGAAGTGATCTTTGTTGTGCCCAAGGCTTTTGGCGATGAAAGCCAGGAGGCTGTGCGCCTGGTGAACGCCAGCGATGTGCTGGTGGATTATACGGATAAGTCAACGCAGGAATACTGGCGCAGGATCACCTATATGCAAATCGGTTCCAACCTCATCCCGTATGTGGGCCCGGAAGCGTTCAGGAGGATCGCTGCAGAAAGTGAGCTGGAAAAGCAGGACAGCGAGGATAAGGTGCTTTCTAAAAAGTTTGAGTTCTCGGGTAAATACGGGAAAAACCTGATGGATGAGGTGAGAAGATATGCCCTGATCGCTTCGGCCATCGCTTCCCGGTATGAATTCGATGTGATCCACGCGCACGACTGGCTTACCTATCCGGCCGGTATCGCCGCCAGAAGCGTAAGCGGTAAGCCGCTGGTAACCCATATGCATGCCACGGAGTTTGACCGTTCGGGGGAGCATGTGAACAAGGATGTATACGACATTGAGAAGAAAGGGATGGAAGAGGCCGACCGCGTGATCGCTGTCAGCAACCTGACCCGCAACGTGGTCATCCGGCGGTACGGCATCGATCCCGGAAAGGTCACCACCATCTATAATGCGGTGGAACCCAGCGAAAAGTCTGGGGTGGAGGCCCGCCGGTACGTGAAGGAAAAGGTGGTCACATTCCTGGGGCGGATCACCTTCCAGAAAGGCCCGGATTATTTTGTGGAGGCGGCCAAAATGGTCCTTGACAAAGATCCTGATGTCCGCTTTGTGATGGCCGGGTCGGGGGATATGATGAACAAGATCATCCGGCGGGTGGCGGAACTGAAAATATCCACCCGGTTCCATTTTGCCGGTTTTTTGCGCGGACAGGAAGTGGACAAAATGTTTTCCCTCAGCGATGCCTTCGTGATGCCCTCGGTGTCGGAACCTTTCGGACTGGTACCCCTGGAGGCCATGCGATCGAATGTTCCGGTAGTCATATCCCGCCAGTCGGGGGTTTCCGAGATACTGGTGCATGCCCTCAAAGTGGATTTCTGGGATGTCCACGCCCTGGCGGATGCCATATACGGATTGCTTCATTATGAGGGACTGTCAAAAATGTTCCGCCGCTATGGCAAAGACGAAGTGGATAGCCTCAAATGGGAAAACGCTGCATTCCAGGTTAAGCAAGTATATCAAAATTTGGTCGGATAATCATTTTTAACAGGATAACTATGAGATCAATCTGTTTTTATTTTCAGGTACACCAGCCCTTTCGTCTGAAACCATACCGTTTTTTCAACATCGGTGATGATCACCAGTATTACGATGAGCATCAGAATAAAATGATCATGCGCCGGGTGGCGGAGAAGTGCTACCTGCCGATGAACAAGATCCTGCTGGCCCATCTGAAGGAATACGGAGAGGCCTTTAAGATCAGCTTTTCCATTTCCGGCGTGGCCCTGGAGCAATTCGAAAGGTATGCACCGGATGTCCTGGAAAGTTTTAAGGAACTTGCCCGGACCGGTCAGGTGGAGTTCCTGGCGGAGACCTATGGACACTCGCTTTCATCACTGAAAAGCAAGGAAGAGTTTTTCCGGCAGGTCCGCAAACACAGCGATAGGACCGGAGAGTTGTTCGGACAGAAGCCGGCAACCTTCAGGAATACGGAGCTTGTATATTCGGATGAAATAGGGGAAATGGTCTCGGAGATGGGTTATAAAACCATGCTGACCGAAGGGGCCCGGCATGTTCTGGGCTGGAAAAGCCCGAATTATATGTATTGTAATGCCGTTAACCCCAAACTGAAGGTGCTGCTGAAAAACTTCAGGTTGAGCGATGATATCGCGTTTCGGTTTTCACAACGAAGCTGGGAAGAGTGGCCCCTGACTGCGGAGAAGTTCGTGGGCTGGCTTGGTGCCACAGACCCTAAGGAGGAAGTTGTGAACCTGTTTATGGACTACGAAACGTTTGGCGAACACCAGTGGCCTGAAACGGGCATCTTTGATTTTATGCGCGCACTGCCGGCACGGGTCTTTTCCCATTCCAACTTCAGTTTCAATACACCGTCGGAGCTGGCGCAGAAGATGCAGCCCGTGGGGGCCGTACACGTTCCGTACCCCGTATCATGGGCGGACGAAGAAAGGGACCTCACAGCCTGGCTGGGCAATGAACTTCAGGATGAAGCCTTTGAAAAACTCTATGCGCTGGAGCCGAAGGTTCGTCAAGTTGAAGATGAACATCTATGGCACGACTGGACCCTGCTGCAAACCAGCGACCATTTTTATTACATGTGCACCAAGTGGTTCAGCGACGGAGATGTGCATAAATACTTCAATCCCTATGGTACTCCCTACGATGCCTTTATCAATTATATGAATGTGTTGTCAGACTTTATCATACGCCTGGACAATGCACTGGAAGGGAAAGCACACGATACCCTCAGGGAGAAGCAAACAGAATATACCGATGAGCTGCGCAGGGTATTTAAACGCAAGAGCCGGGAGACACAGGAGCGGGTCCGCAGGGCGGTTAAAAAAGGCAGCATTGAGTTTGGTGAGATCGTCCAGGTATCCAATAACCGTGTCAAAGAAATGATACGCGAGGTGGATACGAAAGAACTGGTCATTGCATTGCAGGATGCCAACACGGAGATTCGTGAAAAGGTTTTCCGGAATATGGGTGTCCGGGCCAGAAAGAACTTTGATGCGTTTGAAAAGGAGCTGAAAAAGGTACGCAATAAGGACGTAAAGAAATTCCGCGCCCGCATTGAGAACATAATGAACCGGCAGGGCCGTAAAAAATAAGGGGTACGCTATGGATCTCAGGATACATGATCAGTTATTTCTGGTTACCGGCGCCAGTTCCGGATTGGGCAGGGCTGTTCTGGAAAGGCTTGTCGAAGAGGGAGCAGCGGCCATTGCTGTTGCCCGCAAGGAGGCTGACCTGCAAATGATCGCCCGGGAATATCCAAACGTGGAATACATCGCAGGGGATGTAACGCATGCAGATACATTGAAAGCCATCGAAGGGCTTGTCAGCAAACGGAAGCTCAGCGGCGTCTTTGTTAATGCCGGAGGCCCGCCGGCCATGACCTTTATGGAATCTACGCCGGATGACTGGGACCGGGCGTATGCCGGCGTATTCCGCTGGAAAATGGTGCTGGTGCAGCAACTGATCCCGCATATGCGCAGGAATGCTTATGGCCGGATACTTTTCAGTGAGAGCGTGTCGGTCGTGCACCCGGTGGAAACCCTGGTGCTCAGCAACGCCTTGAGAATGGCCGTGGTGGGCATGGCCCGTACCATTGCAAGTGAAGTGGCGGGCGACGGAATTACTGCCAATGTGATCGGTCCCGGATATCACGAGACCAATGCCATACAAAGATTGTTTGATAAAAAGAGCCGGCAGGCCGGAATAACGACGGAACAAGCACGGCAACAGACCCTTGATAAAATACCCCTGGGCAGGACGGGAGACCCGCATGACTTTGCTTCCCTTGCCGTATGGCTCCTGTCGCCGCTGTCAAATTATGTGACCGGTGAAACATTTATGGTGAGCGGGGGAGCCTGAAAATCACACACCGCAGGCTATATCCCGTGATGCGTTCGCTCCCGCAAGGTGGGTGGAAGCATCCTGTACCTTATGCCTGAAGATGAATTGAATATTTTACAAACCAAATTTTATGATTCATGAAACCCGATTATTTATTTGAAGTCAGCTGGGAAATTTGTAATAAAGTGGGCGGGATCCACACGGTGATATCCACCAAGGCCATTAGCCTGGCCGGCGATCTGAAGGATAATTACATCCTTATTGGTCCCGATGTGTGGAAAGAGACCAGCGGCAACCCGGATTTTATTGAAGACCCCTATATTTATCGTGCCTGGCGGGAAAAAGCCAACCAGGAAGGCCTGAACATTCGCGCCGGACGATGGAACGTAGCCGGACAACCGGTGGTGGTGCTGGTGGATTTTACCCCCTATTTTACTGAGAAAGACAAGATATTTTTTGAATTCTGGGAAAAGTATAAGCTGGATTCCCTTTCCGGGCAATGGGATTATATCGAGCCCGCCATGTTCGGGTATGCAGCCGCCAGGGTGATCGAAAGTTTTTACGATTTTAATGTGTCGGCCCAGGACAGGCTCGTGGCACAGTTCCATGAATGGATGACAGGCACGGGGGTTTTGTACCTGAAAAGTCATGTGCCCCAGGCCGCCACTGTTTTTACCACCCATGCCACCGTCATGGGCCGCACCATAGCCGGAAACGGCATGCCGCTGTATCCTGACCTGGAAAAGTTCGATGTCCGAGAGCTTAGCCGTGAACTTAACGTGGCGTCCAAACATTCGCTTGAAAAAACAGCCGCCGGGGAAGCCGATGCCTTTACTACGGTCAGTGAGATCACGGGAAAGGAATGCAAGGCTTTCCTGGAACGGGACTGTGATGTGATCACCGTGAACGGCTTCGAGGATTCGTTCGTTCCTGCGGAAGAAGCATATGAAGGAAAACGCAAGGCAGCACGGGAAACATTGCGGGGCGTGATGCACGGGCTGCTTAACCAGGAGGTTCCGGAGGATAGCCTCATGGTGATCAACAGCGGACGCTATGAGTATAAAAACAAGGGCATAGACCTGTATATTGATGCGCTGGGGAAACTGAACCGCTCGGCAGACCTGAAAAAAGATATCATCGGGGTCATCGCTGTTCCGGCCCACCAGTCGGGCATGCGCCTGAACCTCCGGGAGCGGCTGAATAATCCGGATTTCAGCAATCCTGTGTCCGGGGAATACCTGACACACCATCTTTACGATGAGGCCAATGACCCCATCCTGAACCGCATCAGGGAAAACGGGTTGAACAATTCACCGGACGACCGTGTCAAGATCATTTTCATCCCGGCATACCTGAACGGCCAGGATGGCATGTTTGATCTGGAGTATTATGATTTTCTGGCCGGGTTCGACCTGTCCGTTTTTCCTTCGTATTATGAGCCCTGGGGATATACACCCATGGAAAGTGCCGCCTTCCGCATCCCGACCGTTACGGCCACCTATGCGGGCTTCGGCCTGTGGGTGCAGTCGCAGGCCCGCAAAGATCAGCAAGGTGTGTATATCCTTGACCGCGACAAGCCGGATGAAGCATCGGTGGAAACCATCGCCGGGATCATCCGCTCTTTTGCCAGCGGTTCGAAGGAATTCACGGACCGGGCACGCCGGGATGCGTACGAAATATCCCGCATGACCCTGTGGTCTGAGTTTATCCGCTTCTATTACGAGGCTTATGCTGTGGCCCTGGAAAAATCCCTGTCGCGCGAGCACCTCTTCACAGGGAAATTGCAACAATACCCCTATTTTGATTTTAAGGAAACACAAAAGGAGGGGCCTTCCTGGAAGAAGCTGGAGGTCAAGGCCGAAATACCGGAAAAACTGGAAGGTCTTCATGATCTGTCCAGGAACCTCTGGTGGTCGTGGAACTGTGAGGCTACCGAACTTTTTGAGAAGATTGACCCGGAGAAATGGGAAGCATTCCAGCACAACCCCATTGTATTGCTGGAATCCTTACCCTATGAACGCTGGAGGGAGCTGGAGCAGGATGAAGAATTCGTATCTCAGTTTGGCCGGGTGTATGATCACTTTGTTTCATATTGCGAAAAATCCCCGGCAAATGATGAAGGGCAGATCGCTTATTTCAGTATGGAGTTCGGTCTGCATGAGTCCTTGAAGCTGTATTCGGGTGGACTTGGTGTGCTTGCAGGGGATTACCTTAAGCAGGCCAGCGATTCCAATAAGGATATGGTCGGGGTGGGACTGCTATACCGTTATGGGTATTTTCAGCAGAAACTTTCGGCTTTCGGTGAGCAGATCTCCGAATATGAGCGCCAGTCTTTTTTTACGCTCCCCCTGCATCCGGTGAAGGATGAGCAGGGCCAGTGGGTAACCCTGAGCATGGCCTTGCCCGGACGTACGCTCAGGGCCAGGATATGGAGGGTGGATGTGGGACGCATACCCCTTTATCTGATGGATACGGACTTTGATGAGAATGCTGAAAAAGACCGGGCCATTACCCACCATCTTTATGGGGGCGATAACGAACAGCGCTTGCGGCAGGAACTGCTGCTTGGCGTCGGGGGCATACGCTTGCTCAATATCCTGAACATCCGCCCCGATGTATATCACATCAACGAAGGCCACGCTGCTTTCATCGGCATAGAACGGCTGCGCGGGTTGACACAGGACCATAAGCTGGCTTTTGACGAAGCCCTGGAGATCGTGCGGGCCTCCACGCTTTTTACAACCCATACACCTGTGCCGGCCGGACATGATACATTCAGCGAGGATCTGCTGCGGACCTATATCCCGCATTATGCCGATCGCCTGAACATCGGTTGGGACCATTTTATGGGCCTGGGCAGGGCAGGGAAGGAAAACAGCGGTCCGTTCTCGATGAGCATCCTGGCCCTGAAAATGGCCCAGGAAGTGAACGGGGTGAGCCGCATACACGGAAATGTCACCAGACAAATGTTTTCTCCCCTTTATCCCGGATATTATCCCGGTGAATTGCATATCGGGCACGTTACCAACGGCATCCATTATCCGACCTGGACCGCCCGACAGTTCAAGCGTATGTACGATAATGAGCTTGGCAGGCGTTTTTTCAACGATCAGTCGAACCACAGCCTGTGGCGGAAGATCCACCAGGTTCCTTCAGAGGCGCTCTGGAAGCTTCGCTTTGAAATGAAAAAGAAGCTCATCGATTTTTTGAAGCGCCGGATCGGCCATGAGATGACCCAACGGCAGGATCCGCCCAACCTGGTGCTGAAAGCTGTGGAGGCACTGGATCCGGACAAGCTGACTTTTGGGTTTGCACGGCGCTTTGCAACATACAAGCGGGCTCACCTGCTGTTCAATAACCTGGACAGGCTGGCAGGCCTGCTGGGTGATCCCGCCAGGCCGGTGCAGATCATTTATTCGGGCAAGGCACATCCCAATGATAAAGCCGGACAGGACCTGATCAAAAGGATCATAGAAATATCCAAAATGCCGGCGTTCATCGGTAAGGTTTTTTTCCTGGAAAATTACGATATGAACGTAGCCCGCATGTTGGTGCAGGGAGTGGACGTGTGGTTGAACACACCCACACGGCCGCAGGAAGCTTCCGGTACCAGCGGTGAGAAGGCCATCATGAACGGGGTGCTGAACTTCAGCGTTCTGGACGGATGGTGGGCGGAAGGATACCGCCCCGGTGCCGGATGGGCCGTCAGTGAAGGCAGGACATACGACAACCAGCAGTTCCAGAATGAGCTGGATGCAGAGACCATTTACAATATACTGGAAAACAATATCATACCCCTGTATTATGACAGGAGTAACAAGGACATACCGGTTGAGTGGCTTGCTATGGTCAAGAACTGTATTTCAGACGTGAATCACATGTTTACGATGAAGCGCATGCTGGATGAATATTATGAGAAATATTACCGCAAGCTTGTTGGCCGCAGCCGGGAAATGAAAAAGGATGCCTATGCGCTTGCCGCCAGAATGGCAACGTGGAAAAAACATATACTTTCAGCCTGGGACGGCATCGGGGTGGTATCCATGAAGCTTCCGGATCCTGCCGGGTATCCCCTGAAGCTGGGCGATGCGTTCAAAGCGGAGATCAAGTTGAACACCAATGGCATAGAAGCCGGAAATATTGGCGTGGAACTGATATTCGGACACCATATGTCGTCCGGCAGCACAGATCCCCTGGGTATCGTAGCCCTGGAACTGGTCAACGCATATAAAGAAACCGCTACATACGCCATCAGCGTACCGGTGGAATATACCGGCAAAATGGACTTTTCTTTCCGGATATTCCCGGTCCACCCGTCTTTGCCTCACAGGCAGGATTTCGGGCTGGTGAAATGGTTGTAGGGTTGCTGTGTTCCTTCGGCCACGGGCATCCTGATATTGGCCGGATATTGTCCGGCAGCTCCGGGTGAAGCGTTTTTTTTGCTTGCCGCAAAGCCAACACTGCCGGGTGCGAAATTCAGGAGGGCTTCGGGAAAGTCGCATAATTATTTATCTTTGATGGCGAAAAAGCAATTGCATGAACGTTTGACCAAAATCACCAAGCCATGAAACTTTTGGAAGGCAAAACCGCATTGATCACCGGAGCTTCCCGCGGCATAGGCCGTGAAATTGCCCTCGCATTTGCACGGGAAGGGGCGCACATTGCATTCACGGACCTGAAAAGAGATGAGAATATGGATGCCCTCGCAACCCAGGTTGAAGGGATGGGTGTGAAATGTCAGGGGTACGCCAGCGATGCCAGCGCCCTTCAGGAGGGTGAGAACCTGATAAAAGATGTTGTGGCGGTGTTCGGCCGCATCGATGTCCTGGTGAACAACGCAGGCATAACCCGCGATAACCTGCTGTTGCGCATGGGTGAGCAGGACTGGGATCTGGTCGTCAAAGTAAACCTGAAATCCGTCTTTAACCTGACCAAAGCCGTGCAGCGTACGATGATCAAACAGCGCAGCGGTTCCATTGTGAACATGAGCTCCGTTGTGGGCGTCAGCGGTAACGCCGGGCAGTCGAACTATGCCGCCAGTAAGGCCGGCATCATCGGGTTTACCAAATCCATAGCCCAGGAGCTGGGGTCGAGGAATATCCGGTGCAATGCCATTGCTCCGGGATTTGTGGAAACGGAAATGACAAAGGCGCTGCCGGAAGAGGTGCGCAATGCATGGGTTGATAGCATACCCCTGAAAAGGGGCGGCACCCCCGGGGATGTGGCGCGCGTGGCACTGTTCCTGGCATCTGACCTGTCGGCCTATGTCTCGGGACAGGTCATCAGTGTCTGTGGCGGCATGAACACATAAGCTGCCCGGCGATAAAATCTTTACGGATTGCCGCAACCGGATAATAATTTATTCTTCCTGCGTTTGATAAGTAAATTCAATTTCGGTGAATATTGGTCTGATCACAGAATATCCAATCTGGTTTGTCATCCTTTGCATTTTGCTGGGTGTGGCGTATGCAGCCATCCTGTATTTCAGGAATGCCCGGGATGAATTGCCTTCCGCCTTATCACGGGGCCTGGCTGTTGTGCGGGCAGTGACCATCACGGTGCTGGCTTTTTTATTGCTGTCGCCCCTGCTCCGGACAACACATCATCATGTGGAAAAGCCCGTCATCGTGATCGGGCAGGATAATACAGTGTCTGTTACGGAAAGGGATACCGTTGCAGCCGGGCCCTATCAGCAGGAGCTGGAGGCGTTTGTCCGTGATCTGGGTGATGATTATGATGTGCGTTTCTATACGGTGGGGGAAGAAACCCGGCCCGCTACCCTGGATTCATTACCACTGACGTTCCATGAGAAAAGCACCGATCTTTCCTCGTTCTTTGAGCTGGCTTCCCTGAGGTATGCCCATACCAACGCGGGTGCGCTGGTGCTGGCCTCTGACGGTATTTATAACCGGGGGATGAATCCGGTCTATTCAACGGACAACCTTACAAAGCCTGTGTTTACGATCGCTCTTGGCGACACGGCCCGGCAGAAGGACCTGCTCATAAGACGTGCGAATTATAACCGCATGGCTTTTCTGGACAACGATTTTCCGGTGGAAGTGGTCCTGCAGGCATTCGATTGCGAAGGGCAGGAAGCGGTGGTAACCGTGAGCCACCAGGGGCGCAATGTGTTCAGGGAATCCCTGAACATACCCTCCAGCCGCTATTCCGGGACGGTACGCATGTTGCTGCCGGCGGAGGAACCCGGCCTGCAGCCATACACGATCCGGACCACCATTTTGGAAAATGAGATCAATAAAAAGAACAATACACGGCAGATCTATGTCGATGTGCTCGATTCCCGGCAAAAGATCCTGATCCTGGCTAATTCGCCACATCCGGATGTTACCGCCATCAAGCAGGCCATGCAAAGGAATTACCAGTTTGAAACGGAAGACCTTTTGCTGGATGATTTTTCCGGATCTTTGGACGACTATGACCTGGTCGTATTTCACCAGATCCCGTCCCGCAACCGCCGGTCGGTTGCGATGCTCGAGGAGGCCGGGAATTCCCGTGTACCCGTGCTATTTGTGGTGGGGGAGCAGACGGACCTGAATTTGTTGAATACATTCCCCTCGGGATTGACCATAGAAATGGCCGGTGGTCAGACCAATGATGCACAGCCTGTGTTCAACGGGAATTTTACCGCGTTCCGGTTACAGCCCCACACCCTCGATGTGCTGCCCTTCTTCCCCCCGCTATCTGTTCCTTTTGGTAAATACCGCATGGTCCCGCCGGTATCTGTGTTGTTTTACCAGCGTGTGTCCGGACTTCAGACAGAGGATCCCTTGCTGCTGTTCAGTGCTCTGGAAGGCGAAAAGACCGGTGTTCTGTGCGGGACCGGTCTGTGGAAGTGGAGGATGCGCAGTTATTCCAGGACGGGCGACCACGATGCATTCGATGACATCATCAACCGGATGGTCCAATACCTGGCCCTGAGGGTGGATAAACGCAGGTTCCGTGTGGAAGTCGAACAACAGGTCCCCGAAAATGAAAACATTATGTTTTATGCGGAGCTTTATGACGAGGGTTATGAGCCGGTGCCCGGAGAGGATATTTCACTGGTGATCCGGGATGAAGCCGGCAATGATTATGATTACACCTTCAGTGCTTCAGAAAATGCTTACGTTCTTGACGCCGGCAAGCTGGAATCCGGAAAATACAGTTATACGGCCAAAGCCAGTCTGGGAACGGAGGTTTTTGAAGAAAAAGGTGCCTTTTCCGTGACGGCGGTGGAAGTGGAAACCCTTGTTACACGGGCCGACCATCAGCTGCTGTACCGCCTGGCCCGGCAAAATGACGGCATCATGGTGTATCCCGGAAACCTGAAGGCGATATCCGAGGCCATGGATCAACGGGAAGATATTAAGCCCGTCCTGTACAGCGAAAAAAGATATAAGGCATTCATCGACCTTCCATGGCTGTTTGCCGTATTGCTCATATTGTTGTCTGTGGAATGGTTTGCCCGCAAACGGGGCGGCAGTTACTAAAAAGCGGACCCATGGCTCAAACTGTTTTTTTTGTCATTGTTGGGATATTGATATTCAATTATTTGCTGGAGCAATTTTTGGACTATCTGAATGCTACCTGCTGGTCGGACACCCTTCCCCCGGAACTGGCGGACATCTACGATGCAGAAAAGTACAAACGCTCCCAGCAGTACCTCAGGTGGAAGCAGCGATTCAGCACCATGACCGATGCCTTTTCTTTTCTGGTCATGATGCTTATGTTGTTTTTAGGTGGCTTTGCACTGGCTGACAGCCTGGTCCGGGAAGTAACCACCCATCCCATACTCATGGCCCTCTTGTTTTTCGGCATGCTTGGGCTGGCTGCCGATCTGATCTCCATCCCGTTCTCCGCCTATAATACCTTTGTCATTGAAGAACGTTTTGGTTTCAATACCACAACGGTCAAAACCTTCATTCTCGACCGGTTCAAGGGATGGGTTGTCGGCGCGCTGATCGGCGGCGGATTGCTGGCCCTGATCGTATGGATCTATGAGAGTTCCGGGCAGTGGTTCTGGTTGATTGCCTGGGTTGCCATATCTGCATTCATGATCTTTATGTCCATGTTCTATTCCAACCTCATCGTACCCTTGTTCAATAAGCAACGGCCCCTGGAAGAGGGGGAGCTCAGGGATGCCATCGAAGGCTTTGCAGAAAAGGTCGGGTTTAAGCTGAAAAATATATATGTGATCGACAGTTCCAGGCGTTCCACCAAGGGCAATGCCTATTTTACAGGGCTGGGTGCAAAGAAGCGTATCGTATTATACGACACCCTGATCGGGAAGCACAGCGTGGAAGAGCTTGTTGCTGTGCTGGCCCACGAGATCGGCCATTACAAGAAAAAACATACGGTTAAAAATATCTTCCTGTCCCTGCTGCAGACGGGCATCATGCTATACATCCTCTCCTGGTTCCTCAAATCGCCGGTACCGTCGGCTGCCCTGGGTGCGCAAGAGCCCGGCTTCCATATGTCTGTGCTTGCTTTTGCCCTGCTCTACAGCCCCTTGTCCATGTTCATAGGCCTGGCCATGAACGGCTTATCCAGGAAACATGAATATCAGGCCGACCGTTTCGCAGGCGTGAATTACCGTCCGGAAGCCCTGGCTATGGCCCTGAAAAAGCTGTCGGTGGATAACCTGAGCAACCTGAGGCAGCACCCGGTGTATGTTTTCTTTAACTATTCCCATCCTCCGCTGTTGAAACGCCTGGAAGCCCTCAGACATATAAATGGCCGCAGGGACCGAACCAATGGTTCCTGAAACCGCGGCTAATTTTCCATGATCACCGTGGTTATTCTCATTGCTTTGTTGGAATTGATCTTTCCGCTGGAGGAGGTGCTGACTACCCGGTAACCTTTTTCCCGCATGCTGTTCAGGGCTGTGTTTATGGTTTTCCCGTTGTCCTGCAGGTAATCTGCATTGTACTTGAAAGGGCCCAGGTCGATGACTTCCGTGGTTTCGTCCGGATAGGTGATGATGATCATGGAATTGACCACGGAAAAATTTTCATAAATGCTCACCGTGGCATATCCTTTCTGTTCATCCTGCGGTGAAAAAGCGGTGATCCCGGTAAATACAGCGATGATGGCCAGTAGCAAGGCCAGGGAGAGGGGTTTGCTGAGTTTCATATGCGTGTGTTTTAAAGTTTTCGGATGTAAAAATAGGAAACTTCCTTACAGGTCCCGTTTTTTCAAAACCAGATGGCTGATTAAAAGGAAAAGGGTGGTGTAGGCAAGGACCAGGATGACATCTGACAGGGATATATAATTCCTGAACTGCACACCGAATAGCTGCATCAGGGCCGTATTGGGTATGTCGATCAGGTTGTTGATGGACTTCAGCGGCATGTATCCCTCAAAACCGGAAGGCAGCCTGTAATTGATGACCGGTTCAATGATGAAGGCATACAGCAGCATGAGCCCGATGGCAATGCCCGATCTTTTTACCAGAAAACCCACCATAAAGGCAAAGCAGAGATAGCTGAACACTTCCAGCAGGTATGCCGGCAGGAAGATCATCTTTTCTGTGATGCCTGAGAAATCCGGCTGAATGGTATTGATAAAGCCCAGGATCAGTCCGAGTATTAGAAGCAGCACTGTGGCGGACAAAGAGATGAGAAAGATGAAAAGCACCTTGGATTTCAGGAAGTCCGCCCGGCTGAGGCCTGCAATGATGTTCTGGCGTATGGTCTTGTAGGCGTATTCGTTTGTGATCGTAATGATGATGATCACGGCCAGGATGATCTTGAAAAAGCCGGCGATAAATGTCAGGTTATGCCATATATCCGGAAGCCTGTATACCGAAACCGAAGGTATGTCCACCGGACTGTCGTTTCCGGTACTGGATACGATGTTGTCAAGGAATCCCTGCACGCCGAAGAGTACGGTTGCGATCACCAGCATATAGAGCCCGCTCAGGATCCAGAAGGTCTTGGAGGACAATGCTTTCCTTAATTCTATTTTAAGCAGTCTTACCATTGTTTTTGAGCAATTCCAGAAAATGGGATTCCAGTGATTTCTTTTGCAGGGCCAGGTGCGATAAGCTGATGCCTTTGGCAAACAGGGCCTGGTTCAGGTCGGTGCTGTGAAATCCGTCTTTCAGGGTAGCGATGTAAAAATTCCCTTCTTTTTCGCAGGAAATGATTTCCGGTATATCGTCCATGGCTTTAAGCATGGCATTGTTATCCCGGCTGCCGATCTCCACCTGCAGGGAGTCGCCGAGTATGTCTTCCACCTGCCCGGTGAAAATATTTCTGCCGTTGTCCAGCACGGCCACGTGGGAGCATATTTTCTGGACCTCATCCAGCAGATGACTGGCCAGTATGATGGTGATGCCTTCCCGGGCTATTTGTATGATCAGTTTGCGTATTTCGGCAATGCCCCGGGGATCCAGTCCGTTGGTGGGCTCATCCAGGATAAGGACTTTGGGATTTCCGAGGAGTGCCGCGGCAATGGCCAGCCGTTGTTTCATCCCTAAAGAATATGTGTTGTAGCGGCTGTTTTTTCGCCCCGTGAGGTCGACGATGGAGAGCACCCGTTCAATCTCTTTATAAGGTACTTCGCGGATGTCTGCATATATTTTGAGATTTTTGACGGCCGAGAGGTACGGATAAAAAACGGGTGTTTCAACAATGGCCCCGATGTGTTTGCGGTCCTGTTTGGATGGCTTGCGGCCGAACCAGGAAAAGCTTCCGCTGTTTGGGTTGGTGACCGACAGAATAATGCCCAGTGTGGTGGTCTTGCCGCTTCCGTTTGGTCCCAGGATGCCGAATACATTGCCTTTTTCAATGGTAAGCGAGAGCTCATCGAGGGCGCGGATCTTCCCGTAGCGCTTGGATAGTTTGTCGATCGTAAGGATGGTCCTGGTCAAAATGCGTTCTTTTAATGGCAAATGTATTGAATTAGACGAATGAAACGCCGTTGGATTACATGTTTTTTGTTTTTTTTTAATCCGCCTTCGCATTCGCTGCGGCGGACGAGAAAATATGGTTTAATTCCCCGATGCTCTGCATCGGAAAAATGCATCCAGGGTTCTACCCTGGGGTTAAATACCGTTTATTCCCATCATGCTTGTCTTCCGGGATATTGGCGGAGGCCCGATGCATTATTTATACAGCAAAAAAATCGCAGGCCGCTTGTGCAGGTCAGGTTTTCCGGTTTTCCAGCGGGCAATGGGCCCTGTGTCGATGAATTCGGAGGCGGAGGTCAAATCAGCCGAAATGCTCAGCCGGGTATCCAGGGCACAATTGCGCAGGATGCTCTCCAGCAGTTGGTTGTTCCGGTAGGGCGCTTCCATGAAGATCTGTGTCTGGTCCTGTTCGCGGGCAATTTTTTCCAGCTCTTTGATTTTTTGTGCACGGTCTTTTTCATGTTTGGGCAGGTATCCGTGAAAGGCAAAGTTCTGTCCGTTGAACCCGGAGGCCATGAGCGCGAGCAGGATAGAGCTGGGGCCGGTCAGGGGTATGATCTGTATGTTCATGTCGTGGGCCGAACTTACGAGCGCTGCCCCGGGATCCGCGATACAGGGTGCGCCGGCTTCCGATATGATGCCCCCGTTGAGGTTTTTGTCTTTCAGTCTGCGCAGTTCTGTGAGGGCCTGCGTGGGGGAGGAATGTTTTCCGATGGGTATGAATTCCCGTTCATCAATGATTATGTCCTTGTCAAGCTTTTTCAGAAAGCGTCGTGCACTGCGCAGGTCTTCCACAAAGAAAACCTGCAGGTTCCGGACGATCGCCATCACTCCGGCCGGAATGGTGAGGTCTGCGGGGGAATCGCCGATGGTATTCGGAATAAGGTATATGGTGCCCATATGATGTTTTATTGTTTCCATGGAAGATGGTCCAGGTCGGCGTTTCCGCCCGACAATACAAGGGCTGTTTTGCTGCCCCTGAACCGCTCTGTGTTCTCCAGGATGGCAGCCAGGGGGACGGCCGCGGAAGGTTCCACGACCAGTTTCATCCGTTCCCAGATGATCCGCATGGCAAGGATGATATGCGCTTCCTCCACC
The DNA here is from genome assembly GCA_018400295.1 of Bacteroidales bacterium. GTDB lineage: Bacteria > Bacteroidota > Bacteroidia > Bacteroidales > B18-G4 > M55B132. The sequence goes on from JAGYMZ010000004.1 coordinate 44,121, forward strand.
CGGAGTATGTCGCTGACATGTTCTTTGATGATGGGATAGGTAAGGCTTCCCAGTGAAGTTAGCAGTCCGTCGGCGATGGTCTGGGGGTTTACCGAAGGCATGAACCGGCCCCCGTAAAAAGAGCGGTAGGCATCGTCGGCACCGCGGGGCTCTGCGGCGATGACCCGTGTCCGGGGCGAGCGGTAAAGGGTGGCTGCGGCCGTCCCACTGAGCAGTCCGCCCCCGCCCACCGGGGTCATGATGATGTCGATGTCTTTGAGGTCTTCGTAGATCTCCATGGCACAAGTGGCCTGTCCTGTGAGGATACGCAGGTCATTGTACGGGTGTATCTCGGATGCGCCGGTATGGCGTATCACTTCTTTGAGCGTGTTTTCCCTGGACTCCAGGGTGGGTTCGCAGAACGTGATCAGTCCGCCGTATTCCTTCACCGCATTCACCTTGACCAGGGGTGCGGTCCGGGGCATGACGATGTAGGCTTTGATGTGACGCAATGCTGCCGCCCGCGACAATGCCTGTGCATGGTTTCCGGAGGAATGGGTGGCGACCCCTTTTGCAGCGTGGCCGGGATCCATTGAAAAAACGGCATTGCAGGCACCCCGTGATTTGAATGCCCCTGCTTTCTGAAAATTTTCGCACTTAAAATATATTCGTGCGCCTGTCATCCGGTTGATGCTTTCGTTGACAAGCAGCGGAGTGCGGTGGATGCAGGGGGCGATTCTCCGCGATGCTTCTTCGATCTCGTTGAGCCGGGGCAGGGTCAAGACGACAGGTTTTTCCGGTGTATGGCATCTGCAATGTTCCCTGTTGCCTTATCCAGGAGCTCCCAGACCTTGTTGAAGCCGTCCGGGCCCCCGTGATACGGGTCGGGCACTTCCCGGTCTTCACCCGGGAAGACTTGGTTCAGGATGTAATCCACCTTTTCCATGTCCGTATCGTTGCGTGCCAGGGCCATCACATCGGCGTGGTTGATGCTGTCCATGACAAAGATCTTATCGAATTCATCGAAGTCGCGGACACGGAACAGCCGGCTGCGTTGTCCTGAGATGTCGATGCCCTGCTTGCTCAGCGTTTCCACCGCTCTTGGATCGGGCGGATCACCTTTGTGAAAGGGCTCAAAACCGGCGGAGTCTACTTCGGCTTCGATATTTTTCTCTTTTAGTTTGCTTTTGAGTGCTCCTTCGGCCATGGGAGAACGGCAAATATTTCCCAGGCATACCATTAATATCTTCATGGGGTGTTTTTCAATTTACTGCAAAAATACAAAAAGCCGGATATTTGCTATGTGGTTTACATCTTGATCTTTTTGTCCAGCTCTTCAACATAGATGCGGAACTGCTTGTCGGTTTCCACCAGGTTGTTGATGGTGCGGCAGGCATGAAGCACCGTGGCGTGGTCCTTATTGCCGCAGTGGAGCCCTATGGTAGCCAGGGAAGCTTTGGTATGCTTCTTGGCAAAGTACATGGACAGCTGGCGGGCCTGCACGATCTCCCGCTTGCGGGTCTTGGAGTTGATCGTATCCAGGGTCAGGTCGAAATAATCGCATACGATCTTCTGGATGTAGTCGATGGAAATTTCCCTGGCGGTATTCTTCACGAACTTGTCGATCATCTTTTTTGCCAGCTCCAGGGTGATGGCTTTTTTGTTCAGGGATGACTGCGCCAGGATGGATATCAGCGCTCCTTCCAGTTCGCGCACATTCGTGTTGACATTATACGCGATGTATTCGATCACCTCTTCAGGCATTTCTATGCCGTCGTTGTACAGGGTCTTTTGCAGGATGGCGATGCGTGTTTCCAGGTCGGGTTGCTGGAGGTCGGCCGCAAGGCCCCATTTGAACCGGGACAACAAGCGTGGTTCCAGGCCTTTCATTTCCACGGGCGGTTTATCGGAAGTCAGGATGATCTGCTTGTAATTCTGGTGCAGCTGGTTGAAAATATGGAAAAACACGTCCTGGGTCTTTTCTTTTCCGGAGAGGAACTGGATGTCGTCCATAATAAGCACATCGATCATCTGGTAAAAATGCACAAAGTCGTTCTGGTTATTGTTTCTCACCGAGTCGATGTATTGTGCTATGAACTGTTCTGTGGTGACATACAATACGGTCTTGTCCGGGAAATTGTTTTTCGCCTGTATGCCGATGGCGTGGGCCAGGTGTGTCTTGCCGAGACCCACATCGCTGTATATCAGCAGTGGGTTGAAGGAGGTCTTGCCGGGGTTTTCGGAGACTGCATAACCGGCCGACCTGGCCAGGCGGTTGCAGTCTCCCTCGATAAAATTTTCAAAGGAATACGAATCGACCAATTGGGAGTTGACCTTGATCTTTTTGAGGCCTGGTATGACAAAAGGATTGGGTATGTCTTTGGATGCCCCCTTGTTTATATCGATCGGCATTTGCACCGGGGGATTGCCCAGGGCTTTTTTATTTGCCGTAGGTACCTTGATGGAATAGGGATTGGTATTGTTAAAGGAGTTGTCCATGATGATGCTGTATTCCAACCGCCCTTCCGGACCCAACTCCTTTTTAATGGTCTTCTTGAGTAAGTTGATGTAATGCTCTTCCAGCCATTCGTAGAAAAACTGACTGGGTACCTGTATGGTTAGTATGTGGTCTTTTAGTTTTAACGGCTTGATCGGAACGAACCATGTTTTATAACTCTGGTAATGAATGTTATCCTTAATAATTTTCAGACAATTATCCCATACCTCATATGCATAATCCTTCATGTTAGATGCTGATTATCAATGATTTAATAAATTCAATTCTTATTAAGGGTAAGTTGTGTGCCTTGGTTTGCTCAGGTTGCTGGAGCGTACTTTTTCGTTCAATGCCTCAACAAATGTGATGTAAAAAAAGTTAAAAAAAAAGAATTTCTTGCCTTGACTTACAGAAAAAATTTTTGTATATAGGTACAATGCCAATTTGGTGTTACTCCCTTAATAAGAAGCAAATTAGAATCTATTTACATAGATTTGAGAGTTCAATTTTGACACCACGTATCTTGCTGAATCCGGCCCGGATCTTTTCGGTGTTTTTTTTCCGGGTTTGTATTTCCAGGCGGCAATCAAGTTCAAATTTCTGATTGATCACATTCAGGTTGTTTTCTTTTACCATTTTCATGACTTCGTTCATCATCGGGTAGGCATAATGCAGGTGGATCACATCGTAAAGGACCCTTTGTTCGATGCGGGCATTGTTGAGTGCTGCCCGGGCCGAGGTTTTATAAGCCCTGACCAGTCCGCCGGCACCCAGTTTGATGCCGCCGAAATACCGCACCACCACAACGAGAATGTCGGTAAGGCCCGCGGACAGGATCTGTCCGTAAATAGGCCGGCCGGCTGTTCCGGAAGGCTCTCCGTCATCGTTGATCCGGTAGCGTTCCTCTGCAAGCCCGAGGCGGTAGGCATAGCAATGATGCCGTGCATCGTGAAATTCCCTGCGCAGTGCTTCCAGCAATTCACTGATCGCATGCTCGTCTGCTGCCGGATATGCCCTGGCAATAAATTTACTGCCCTTGTCTTTATAAAGGCCCTCAGAAGGCCCGGCAATGGTTTTGTATGCATCGGTGATTTCAGGCATAGGCAAACAGCAATATGGCTATGATGGCCAGGGCGATGCCTGACCAGTTGACCGGATCCAGTCTTTCCCGGAAGGCCAGGAAACCCAGGAGGGCAGATAAGCCCACGATGCCTGTGTTTACAACGGGAAAAACCAGGGAGCTCTCGAAATGGACCAGCGAATGGATCATGTAATATGTGGATCCAAAATTTAACATCCCAAGGATCATACCTGCAAAGATATTTTTAATTTTTATCCCGGGGGTGGAATTTTTCTTTTTAAGCAGGACATATGCAATGCCCAAAACAAAAGCGCTCAAAAAGACGATGGAGAGGAATTCAATATCCTGGTCGCCGATCAGGTGGTGCTGTGCATACTTGAGCATGGAATCCACCGTTCCGTTCCCTGCAAACAGCAACAGGGGGAACAGGATGTATTTTTGTTCTACCCGGACCTTCCCCGGCCGTTTCAGGGTCAGGTACAGGGCAACCAGCGCACACAGGATGCCCATGCCTTTGGGCAGGTTCATGTGTTCATGGTACAGGATGAATCCCAGGGTTACCGGTATGGCGACAGACATTTTGCTGGCCACGGATGTGAGGGCTATTCCTGCTTTTTGGCTCGACATGGCAAAAAGATAGTATACAAGGATAAAGAACAAGCCAAGCAGCAGTGCAAACCAGAACCACTCTGCCTGGATGATCCGGCCGGCCTGCATGGGTTCTTTGACCACCAGCATGCCAATCAGAAAAGCGATGAGATAATTCGTGCTGATGGCCTGCACATTATCGATTCCGTATTTGATGAACAGCTTGAACGCAACGAACGTCAGGGTTGAGAAAAGTATTGCCAGGATCAGGGATGTCATTGCACCGTTCAGATATACCGTTGATAGAATTCCAAAAAGCGTCCCGCAATGGCTTCCCAGCTGTATTCTTCCACGATCTTCTTATAGGCTGCTTCACTCAGCGTCTGGTTCAGGGCTTTGTCCCGCAGCAGTCTGAGCATGGCCCGGGAGAATTCCGCCTCGTCTGAAGGGTCCACCAGCAAGCCGTTCTCTCCGTCGGTGATCACATTGCGAATGCCCCCGAATTTGGAAGCCACCACGGTTTTACCGCAGGCCATGGCTTCCTGGGAGGTCATGCCGAAGGGTTCGAAGAGGGAGGGCAAGACGAACATTTCTGCGTTCTGGTACCAGGAAAGCAAGGCATTGTCGGGTACATAGCCGATCATCCGGACCCGTTCCCCCATTCCCCTCTCCCGGATGATGTCGTGCATCCTTTCGAATACCCCCCTTTCTCTTTCGCCGGGGTCCTGGGAACCGCCGCCGATCACCAGCATAACCTGTTCGTCTTCGCTACATACACGGCTGAATGCTTTCAGCAGGAAATCGTGCCCTTTGTTGGTGTCGATGCGGCTCAGGCAGAAAATGTATTTTTGCGGGATCCCGTCCATGTTGTTTTCCCGGGGCGTGTCCCGGGGTTTGAACCGGTGTATGTCCACGCCCGGGGGAATGATCCCGATATTCCGGTTCCGGACCTCATACAATTCTTCCAGCTTTTCCATCTGGACTTCAGAGGTTAGCGTATGGCCATTGACTTTATCGAATATGCGCTGTTCTTCGGATATCCTGTGCCTGAAATTGAACTTTTTTTCCATCACAACAGGATCGCCGCCCATTTGCTGTCTTTTCCAGGCTCCCAGGGAATGTGCGGTAAAGAAAGGGGGTTTATTCAGGGCTTCGGCCACATCCAGCGTTACAATGCCTGCATCTACATAATGGCCGTGATACAGGTCGTAACCGGAAGTGTTTTTTTTCACCCAGGATATCATGTTTTCCGACAGTTCGGGAAGGAAGTCGTAGATGGTTTCCTTGGGCATGAATTCCCAGGGCCCGGAGTGGATGCGTATGACCCTTACGTCCGGATGGCCGGGAACCGGGTTGACCTGGGCCTGGGTTTTATCAAACCACCGGGTGAAGATATCTACCGGTATGCCTTGGCGTGAAATGGCGTTGGCCAGTTCAAGGACATATACTACCTGTCCTCCTGTATCGGTCCTGCCCAGCATGGGCACCGGATCAAAATATCCGTGTGTGCTGAGCATGGCAATGCGTTGAAATTTTTGTTGCATGGTCACTGAATGTTGGTTACGGAGTAATCTTTATGCACGATGATATCAGCCCTGGATTTGTGTTTGGATATGATCCCGTGTTCAATGGAAAGGATCTTTTCGAGGTATTCATCCTGATGTTCACGTGCGCGTTCTTTTCTGGCGTCCCGCGTATCTTCGGCATTCCGGTTGATGAATACGCGGGTGCCGGCATTTTCCAGCGCCGTTGTATAGGTCCCTTCCACGATAATGAGCTTTTTACCGGTGAGGTCAATACGTTCTTCACGGATGCTGTCTTCATCGAAGATCACCAGCGGCTTGTCTATTACATGGATGCCATTGCGGATGGCGTTCAGGATCTCTTCCAGCAGGTCCATCTTGACTTCACCCATGCCTACCCAGCCAATGTTCTCTTTCCTTTTCTGCGCATTGGTTTTGGGAGGAAAGATAAAAAAGTCGTCTTGCTGGAATATATAACTGTCAATGCCCTCTTCCTCCATTTTACCGGCAATGGCAGCGGCCAGCTCCGATTTGCCGGCCCCGGATTCCCCGGCCACGGTAATGATGTAATGCTCTGTGGCTTCCCGGACATATGGAAGTATGATCCTGGTTATTTCTGCTGCTGCCTTCCTGTGATGTTCCTTTATGATCAGAATATCGCCTTTCATGGGTTGGTGTTTATTTATATATGCAACGGATCCCGGGTTCTGGGCAGGGGCCCGGGGATGTCTCCGGACCGGTCTGAGATCCGGAACCATTCCCTATCTTTGCACTGTCAAATATACAATTTTTGCTGTATACCCATGCATTTCGACCCGCCTACATACAGGAACATCCGGAATGCTTTTTTAAGCGAGCTGAAGGGCATTATGGATGAGCCGGAGATCCGGTCTGTCTTCCGGATGGTAACAGAAAAATATGCCGGGCATGCCGGGCCGGACCTGACCTTTCGGCTGGACGAAAATGCCGGCCCTGACATCCTGTGCAGATACCGTGATGCCCTGGATCAACTGAAGCGATCCTGCCCTGTGCAGTACCTTTTGAAGGAAGCCCGTTTTTATGGTCTGGTTTTCCGGGTGGCGGAAGGGGTGCTGATCCCACGCCCGGAAACGGAAGAACTGGTCCGGTGGGTGGTGGAAGACCACCGGGGATACGGCCCGCTCCGGATCATGGACATTGGCACGGGCAGCGGTTGTATTGCCGTGTCCCTGAGTTTGCATTTGCCCGGAGCGGATGTGGATGCGCTGGACATATCTGCCCGGGCTATTGAAATTGCTTCGTATAATGCGTGGAAATATCATGCCGGTGTTCGTTTTTTCAAAGCCGATATATTGAACCATGAAAATCTGGATTTTCTGACGGATTACGACATCCTGGTGAGCAACCCCCCATACGTGCGTGCATGTGAAAAAAAGTGGATGCGCCAGAATGTGCTTCGGTACGAACCTGAAGAAGCCCTGTTTGTGAAGGATGATGCCCCGCTGGTCTTTTATGACGCGGTGCTGGGGTTTGCGGAAAAACATCTGAAACCGGGGGGACATATATATGCCGAGATCAATGAATCCCTGGCCGGTGATGTGATGGAAAAGGGACGACAAAAAGGGTATGCCGAAGTGGTTTTGAAACAGGACATGCATGGCAGGGACCGGATGCTGAGGTTCTCCTGATCAGTATTCCCGCCTCCTGAGCAGGGGGATGTATTCCGAGTATTCGCCGAAAAGGCGGTTGATCTTTCCCAGGTATTTTTTTTCTGTGTGTTCCGGCAATGCGAGTTTACGGATCTCATAAATGGCATCTTCTTCCAGCCAGGGCATCAGTTGCCGGCCGGAACTGTATTCGGAGGCGTCGGAATCCCAAAGGATGCAAAGCAGCACCTCCTTCACCTCTTCAAGGATATGATCTGCTTGTTCCTGTTTGCTGCGAGGCTTCATGATCCGACATGAGATTTATTGTCATTCAAAGGTAAGCATTCCTTTAAATACATGAAAGGCTCGCGGAGCTTATGAAACGGTATCGTCGTTCTGGGGATGCTCCTTTACGAAATCCTTCATGGATTTGAGCAATTGCATGAGGTAGAGGTTCATGTTTTTCATCTCACCGATCAGGTTCAGGAACAATAAGCTGTTCTTGGTTCCGGCTTCATGTGCTTTGATGCGCTTGATCTGTTTTTTGCGTACCGATTCGATGTTATCCAATATGTTCGACTGCAGGTTGGAAGCGAATTCAATGTCGTCGAACACTTTATTTTGTATGTGCTGATTGACAAGAGAGAAGAGGGCTTTGACCTTGGATGTGAGCTCCAGGGTCTCATCCAGTTGTATTTTCAGGAAGCCTTTGTGATTGTTGTCGATGTGCTGGTATGAGGATACGGTGATATGATAAATACAGTTGGAAATCTCTTTGAGGTAATCCACCACCTGAACGTAAAAATGACCCGTGTCGATGGAACCTTCTTCCATTTTTTCTATGGTCTTGTGGATATTATTCTTCAGGTATTTTGTCTTTTTCCGGATCTCGGTCCCCTGTTTGAGGGCCTTTTTCAAGGTCTTCATGTCTTCCTCCCTGAGGCCATGGAATACGTCTTCCAGGATCACGGGGATTTCCTGCAGGATGTCAATTACGGTATCTGCACTCCGGCTGATCACATTTTCCCCGTTAATGGATCCTTCAGAGGTGCCATAGGTTTCTTTGCGGATTTTTTCTTTTTCCCGTTTCCTGTGCATGTAATGTGTACGGATGATCAAAAGAACGGCCACGATGATGAGCAGGACGATGGCGATCATGTTCCCGTAATAGATGGCAATGGCGACGAGGAATGCCACGGTAAAGGCAGACAGGGCGGTCAGGAACCATCCGCCGATGACAGACAGAACGCCGGTAATACGGTATACGGCACTTTCCCTTCCCCAGGCCCTGTCGGACAGGGATGTGCCCATAGCTACCATGAAGGTCACGTAGGTAGTGGAAAGCGGGAGTTTCAGGGAGGTCCCGAAAGCGATCAGGATACTGGCCACAACCAGGTTGACCGATGCCCGGATAAGGTCGAAGGTAGCTTTGTCTTTTGCAATGGGCTTTTGCGAGGATATTTCTTCCGGAAGCTGGAAACGCTTATCGATCTGCCGCATTACCTGCCGGGGGATAATATATTTGAATGCATCGTTCACTTTACGTGTGCTCCTTACAAGGGTGCGGGAGATCAGCGTGGATTCAAAGCGTTCCATCCCTTCATCCTGCCTGCTTAGATTCAGTTCGGTCGCTATCACGGATTTGGCTTTGCGGGAAGTCCAGAGTGTGACCACCATGATCAGGCCGGCCCCCAGCAGAAAAAGGGTAGGGGTTTTGATGGATTTGGTAAGGGCTGTCATCATATAGGTATCCGGGATTGCTCCGGGTTGGTTGATGAATGCTTTAAAAGATTCGTATCCTGCCAGTGGCACACCGATGAAGTTCACAAGGTCGTTTCCGGCAAAAGCCATAGCCAGGGCGAAGGTGCCTATCAATACAATGATCTTCAGGGGATTGATGCGTGTGAACCAGGTCAGGAGCTGAAAGATCAAGGTCCAGCCAATCAAACTGTAAAGGATGATGATCCCCGTATTGTTCATGATCCACGCGAGGTTCTCCCCTTCAATGAAAGAGGAGCCTTTTGCCCCTTTGATCAGGATGAAATACGTGATGGCGGTTACAGACAATCCACCCCATACAGCGCCGAAATATTTTAGCTTGCTTTTAAAGTTAAAGGTGAAGGCCATCCTGGCAAAGTATTGCACAATAGCCCCGATGGAAAAAGCGATGACAATGGAAAGGAGAATGCCCGATATGATGGCCAGCGCCTTTCCGGAATTTATGTAGGCGACCATTTGCTCCGGCCCCTGGGTATTGAATATTTTTAAGGTGGCGACGGCCACCGCGGCTCCCAGAAGCTCAAAGACAATGGATACGGTTGTGGATGTGGGCAGTCCGAATGTGTTGAAGGTATCGAGCAAAATTACATCCGTGATCATGACGGCCAGGAAAATGATCATGATCTCTGCAAAGGTGAACTGATCGGGATGAAATATCCCTTTCCGCGCAACCTCCATCAGGCCGCTGGAAAAAGTGGCCCCAACAAGGACACCGAGGGCGGCGATGATCATGATGACTCTGAAAGAAGCAGCTTTGGAGCCTATGGCTGAATTAAGAAAATTAACGGCATCGTTGCTAACGCCAACGATCAGATCTGAGGCGGCCAGTCCAAACAAAACAATTACCAGGATCAGATAAAATGTGTCCATTATGGAGAAGCGTTGGTCAGCAAATTTAATTAGGCAATCCTGATGATTTCATTTTCCAGTATTAAATAAATGTTAAGTTTTTTCTTAACATTGCAATATTATTTTTTCTGATAAACCGAGCCGTTTTATGCATGCTTTTTTCAAAAATGAAAGATACTGATTTTTTTATTTTCTTAACGGTTTTTTTCCTGTTGTCCGGACCGGTTTTTCCTCAAGAATCTGATAATAAAGGGTTTTGGGAGAACGGAAAACCCATCCTGAGGGTTTTCAGCAACTTTCATACAGGGATTTCCGAGGACAATGACAATTCGGCATTTGAGATACGAAGGGCCTATCTGGGGTATCAGAACCAGCTCTCGGAGAATTTCATGGTTCTGGTCAAATTGGACATAGGGAGTCCGGAAGATCTTTCGGAGTTTTCCCTGCTGCGCCGGTATGCCTATTTTAAAAATGCTGCGCTGAGGTTTTCAATGGGCAAGTTCCGTTCGCATTTCGGGATCGTGGATGCCATGCAGTTCCGGTTGCAGGAAAGTTTCTGGGACCATCGCTATGTTTATAAATCCTTCCAGGATGAACACCGCTTCGGGGCTTCCGCTGATCTGGGCTGGAATATTGTATACCGGATGAACCGGTATGTGTCGGCCGATTTCTCGGTCATGAACGGCGAAGGGTATACGCAGTTGCAGACGGACAATACCTATAAGGGCGCCCTGGGTATCAGCCTGTACCCGGTGGAATCACTGACATTACGTGTCTATTATGACCTGATGGCATGCGGTGTAAGCCAACAGACCATTGCTGCTTTTGCCGGTTACCGGATGCATGAAACCCTGGCCCTGGGCGTTGAATACAATGTCAAGATCAACGAAGACTATAAGGATGGTCATAACCGCGACGGGTATTCGGTTTACGGGTACTGGAATTTTTTCCGGGAATATCAGGTATTTTTGCGGTACGATTTTATCCGGTCTTCGGTCACGGAGCAAGACGGAAAACCCTGGGACCTGGTTTCAGACGGAAGTGCGTTTGTTGGGGGGATACAGTACATGCCCATCCAAAACATACGGATCGCATTGAATTATCAGGACTGGTATCCCTATGCAGGCAATTTGCCGAACAAGTCATACCTCTACCTGAACCTGGAATATAAATTATAAACTGATCCCCTGGATGTGATGACAACACCCAAACAAATATTTTTGTCCCTGCTGGCATTTCTTTGTATTGCCGGTTGTCGCAAGAGTGACTACACATTGGAGGATGATGCCGTCACAATAACCGATAATGGCGGGGGTACCGGTACGGTCACCTGGACGCATGACCGGGAATATTTGCTGGAAGGCTTTGTTTTTGTTAACGACGGGCAGGTGCTGACCATTGAACCCGGTACGGTAATACGGGCCAAAGCCGGTCAGGGATCCGCCGCAAGCGCCCTTATCGTGGCCCGGGGCGGGCGGATCATTGCGAATGGAACCCAGGATGATCCCATCATTTTCACGGCCAACGGGGACGATCTCAGCGGTTCGGTGCCGCTGAAAACAAAAGGGTTATGGGGAGGGGTCATTATTCTCGGGAATGCTCCCCTGAACCTTTCGCAGAATGAGGCGCATATTGAAGGCATTCCCCTGTATGAAACCCGGGGGGAATATGGTGGAACGAACGATGAGGATCATTCAGGCATTCTGAGGTATGTGTCCATCCGGCACAGCGGGACGAATATTGGCGAAGGCAATGAGATCAACGGTCTTACACTTGGGGGCGTGGGCAGCCAAACGGTCATTGATCATGTAGAGGTAGTTTCCAATGCAGACGACGGCTTTGAATTTTTTGGGGGCAGCGTTTGCTGCCGGTACCTTGTCGCTGCTTTTTGTGATGATGATGCCTTTGATTTTGACCTGGGATACCGGGGGAAAGGCCAGTTCTGGTTTGCCGTTCAGGAGGTATCCGGTGGGGATAGGCTGATTGAGGTGGGGGGCGGGATGGACCCGGTCACCGGGACACCCCATACCATGCCCCGCATCTTCAATGCTACGTTGATCGGGGGTGGCAACGGGGATCAACGCAGTTTGATATATTTTTCCCGGAACGGGGCCGGGGAATACGCCAATTCCATTTTCCTGAACAAGGGGCAAGGCGTGTACCTGGAATATATTGAAAATGCGGACGACAGCTATGGACAGTTTTTGGCGGGAAACCTGGGCATACCGCATAATGTTTTTTATGCGGTCGGTGACGGAACACCGGAGGGCATCTTTACGGTCTATGCGTCTCCCGGCACGAACGTTGACGCTCAGAATGCGGTTTTTCAGGAGTATTTCACCGGCGCAGGCAACCGGGTCCTTGATCCGGGCATCGAATATTCGGATGATTTCTGCGATCCGCTACCCTCCGGGGGTGCTGTGCTGGGTGGACTGGAGGAGTATCCCAGCGACTGGTTTGTACCGGTCCCTTTCAAAGGGGCTTTTTATACGTATAACTGGGCTGCCGGATGGACGTTGCTGAGTAGTTCGGGCTATCTAAGGAATTAAAATCACCCGGGTATCAGAGCGATTCGTAAATGGATTCTGTAACGTTGATCGCATAATCCCCCACTTTTTCCATTTGAGCAATCAGGTCAATATAGTGGATCCCGGTTTTATAGGAATATTTTTCGTTGTTCAGGTTTTCCACATGCTCACTGCGCAGCGTATCCCGGAGCATGTTTATTTCTTTTTCCAGCGCCTGTGCTTTTTCCAGGTCTGCCAGTGCATAGTCGTTTTCGAGGTTGTGTATCATGTGGACCAGGGCCGAGCGCACCAGGTGGTACATTTTATAAAAAGAATCCCGTTGTTCCTGGATAAAATACAAATGTTGCCTGTTCTTGTCTTCAATGTTCTTGCCCATTTTATGGCATGAATCCCCCATGCTTTCAATGTCGTCGATCATCTTCAGCATGGCGTTGAGTTGCCGGGTGGTTTTTTGGCTCAGCTTGCCCTCGGAAACGCGGGTCAGGTAAGCAGCGATTTCCAGTTCAATGTTGTCGGTGATCTTTTCGTATTTTTTGATCTTATCGATCAGCCTGGCGTATTTTTTTGACCGTTTCTCCATCAGGACCTCCGGTATCATGTCATACATTTTCAAGACCAGACTGCTGTAATTTACGATCTCTTTCTTGGCTTGTACCAGGGAAAGTTCTGAAGTGCTGAGGTAGGAGGAATCGATGTGCTTTAAGCGAAACAGGACCTTGTCTTCGTGCCTTGTCTTGATGATCTCCGGAATAAACCGGCTGAGGAATGGCAAAAAATAAATGAACAGCAGGGTGTTTGCTATGTTGAACCCGGTATGGAACAATGCCAGTGCAAAAGGTATGGACATGGGCTGCATCCTGGGGTCATGCTCTTCTGTTATGCCAGTTAGAAAGGCTATGCCATGCATGATGGGATAAAAGAATGCCAGTGCCCAGGCCACCCCGGCGAAATTGAACAGGAAGTGAAAAAAAGCGGCCTGCTTTGCCCGTATGTTGGCAACAATAGAGGCTGCATTGGCGGTTACGGTGGTCCCTATGTTCTCTCCCAGCACCATGGCCGCAGCCAGTTCAAAGGGGATGAAACCATCCACGGCAAGGACAAAGGTCAGGGCCATGACGGCACTGGAGGACTGAAAAATGACGGTCAGCAACAAGCCGATGCCCACAAAAAGCAATACGGAATAAAAATTATGATGATCGAGCTGCTTGATGTACTCAATAAACGGGGAAGACACGTCAAGCATGGGGGTGATCTCTTTCAGCATTTGCAATCCCAGGAACAGAATGGCCAGTCCGATGATGAATTCAGCCCAGGACCGTTGGTTGCTCCTTCGTGAGAACAATAGCGGCAGGCTGAGTGCCACCAGGGGGAGGATGATGGAAATGATGTCGAAGGCTTTGCCGAACCCCAGCAGGGATATCAGCCAGGGGGTGATGGTGGTACCGATGTTCGCACCCATAATGATGCCGAAGGATTCCATCAGTGTGAGCAGGCCGGCGTTCACAAAACTCACCACCATGACGGTGGTTGCCGAAGAGGATTGTATGGCCCCGGTGACAAGGGTCCCCGTCAGGATGCTCCGGGAATGCCTGGCTGTAAAGGTGGCCAGGACGTTACGTATCCTTTTGCCGGCCACTTTTTGCAGGGATTCACTCATTAAGATCATCCCATAGAGGAATATTCCCAGCGAACCGGTGACCATCAGTATCATCCATATGATGTTCCAAACTGTCACGCTCTATAACAAATGCTTGTTCAGTAAGGGCAAATGTATTGATTTTTGCAGTGGCGAAGTGCATAAAAACCAGAGATATGCCATATTTAAAGATAAATTAATATGACTGATTGCCGGCATTGGTGATCTTTGGGTATGCCGGATCTCCGGGTTTGCGTGGGGCCGGACTATTGACCCATTAAAACGGCATCTTTCAGCAACAGTCCCTTCAGTTCAGGGAGGGAAAAATGGACTTCGATCATTCCCATGGCATAGGGGGCGATCTCATAATGGTTGTAGTGGAAACCCAGGCCCATTTCGTTGATGAACAGGTTGTTGTTTGGCCGGACCGTATCGCTGAAAAAGCCGGCTGAGGTAAGCGGGGTGGTATGGTCCAGTCCGTATTTATCTCTTAGTTTCTCCATGATCAACGGCGTAATTTTATCGCCGAAGCCCGGGATGAACAGGGAGGTGGTATCCAGTTCCCGTTTGCCCCGGGTATCCAGGATAAGATATTCCAAACTGGCCAGTCCGTGCGCGCCGCCTGTAAAAGCATAATTGTAGATCCGGAAGGTAAGGATATGGTCCCGGTTAAAATAGATGCTGGCATGGCGCTCCTTGATCCAGTTGAAGGAATGCCCTTCCTGCCATATGTCGGTGTTGGCATTTACGTATTGTCTGAAAAAGGTTTGCCGGATTTTTTCCAGGATGGTTTCCGGATCTTCATCTTCCATGCCCGGTGCATATTCTTCGAGTATAATGCCGGTGAGATAATCCTGCAGTTCCTGTGATGTTTCGCTTCCGGGTACAAGTAAGGTGAGCGATACGGCGGCTTTGGGCGACCCCGGGGCAGCGCTGAGTATTTTTTCTTCTTCCAGGCAGTACGCGCGGAAGGGCAGGGTGCCGGAAGGGTAGGTGGGTTGCATTTCAAAGCGGCTTTCTCCTTTCCTGCCGGCCGGCCTGTATGTTCCGGAAAGGTGTCCCTGTGCAGTAACCTGACCCCTGAAGACCGCGCCCGTGTCTCCCTCAGCCCATTCATAAAAAACCACCTCCTGTCCTTTCTCATACCCCTGTACTTCTGCCCTGGCCCCGGTGACGGACATCCGGTGGATGCTGTCCCAGGGCCTCTCAAAGGCATAGGTATAGTATCCGGTGATGTCCCCGTTCATAAAAGTCATGTCGGCTTGCAGCTCCACATCTTCATAAATACTCCCTTTGTAGTGGACATATTTACAGGCATGTTGTGATAACAAAACCGTGCTTGTCATCAAAAAAATGATGAAGAAAAATGTTTTTTTCATAACGATGAATTTAATGGATATGATGCGATGTTTGATTTCAATTTCCCCGTTTCCTTTTTCTGCAATGCTTCTGATATGCTTCCCTGGCGGCTTCCGAGCCCAGCGTGATTGCCTGTTGCCAGTCGCTGCATGCGCGTTCCGTATCCCCGAGTTCCCGGAATGTAAATCCACGGTTATAATAGGCTTCTGCATTTTCCGGGTCGTACCGTATGGCTGCGTTAAAATCCTGCCTGGCCCGCTTGATCTTCCCGGCCAGGCCGTATAGAATGCCGCGGTCGTTATAAGCTTCCGGGAAACGGGGTTTTATGGTTAAGGCCTTGTTGTATGCTTTTAAGGCTTCATTGTAGCGTCCTTTATCAAAGTGCAGGCTGCCGAGATAGTAATGTGCCTGGGCCCCGGCCGGGCCACCCGGGTCCTTGCGCACAGCATCCGTCAGCAGTGACCGCGTGGACGACCAGACGGCGGTCCGCAGGCCGGTGGTCACAAGCAGGTATCCGGCATAAACCAGGAGGACTGCCAGGATGATGCCCCGGTATTTTTTCCGGAATATGCCCCTGCGGGCATACACCGTATAGACCAACCACGACAGCACGTAAAATATGCCAATGAAGGCCAGGTACCCGTACCGGTCGCCGGCCAGGAATTTTCTGGACCAAAAGGAAGGCAGCACCACCGAAATGGAAATGAGAAAGAACAACCCTCCGAAAATTGCCTCCCTGCGCAGTTTGCTTTTTATCAGTATCCCGGCAGCGATAAGGATCAACAGGAGCGCCGACAGGTAATACACGGGGGGTAAGCCCCCGTCCCCGGTCTCCGGAAAAGCGTATATGGCCGACAGGTTGGCCGGGAAGACCGCTTTTACTATATAAAAGGCCACGCTGTATGTAAGAATGAACAATTGGTGCCACGGGGTGAATGCTTCCTGCATAAGCCCGATATGCCCGAAAGACCGGGCCGCATCAATGGTGAGCAGTCCGGCCAGTACCGACAATACCAAAAACGGTGCTTTATCTGCCATCCCTTTCCAGGTGATCCGCCCATTTCTGTACCAGTCGTAAAGCACCAGCACCAACGGAAAAGTCATGGCCATGGATTTGGAAAGGAGCGACAGCGTGAAAAAGAACAAACACCACAGGTAATGCGGCCATGATCTATTTCTGTCGATGTAATGCAGGTAAAACCGGAATGCCAGCAGATAAAAAAGGGTGAAAAGCAGCGTGCTCCGGGCCGATATCCAGCCCACTGCCTCGGCATTTACGGGATGTACCGCGAACAGAAAAGCGGTCATGCCGGCAATGGCTTGTTTGCCTGAGATCTTCAGGATAAGGAAATACAACAGCAGGATGTTGACCAGATGCAACAGGATGTTCAGGGCATGATATGCCGTGGCCTTTTCGCCGGATATGCTGAAGTTCAAGGCAATACTAAGGACGCTCAGGGGCTGGTACATACCCAGGTAGTAGGTGTTGAAATATTTTCCGGCCCGGGACAGATCGCGGATGTCCGGGTTTTCAATGTATTCTCCATCATCCCAGCCATACAGGATCTCGTTTCCCGATGTGCGTCCAAACAGGATAACGGCGATCACCAGGATCACTCCCAGGATATGGCTGTTTTTAATGGAAGATGTCGTGCCCTGCATAAAAAAGTTTTGATCTTCCTGCTTTCAGTGATCTATTTTGAGATGCGATACCTGGTTTGATGCTCATAGACATCCCCTGGTTCCAAAATGGTGGAAGGGAAGTCCGGTTGGTTGGGTGAATCCGGGAAATGCTGGGTTTCCAGGCAAAAGCCGTAGTGCTTGTAATAGGGTTTTCCTCCCTTGCCTGTATCCGATCCATCCAGGAAATTACCCGAATAAAACTGCACACCGGGTTGGGAGGTATAGACCTCCAGTTTGATGCCGCTTTCGGGGGCAGAGGCTTCCGCGATCTTTTTCATGCTTCCGCCGGTATTAAGGACGTAGTTGTGGTCGTATCCGCCTTCCACCTGTTCGATCCGTGCCCCGATGGCGGTGGGTGTCCGGAAATCCATAGGGGTCCCTTCTACATCCCTGAGTGCTCCGGTGGGGATGAGGGTCTCATCCACCACCGTGTACTTGTCCGCATCGATCCATAGCATATGGCCCAGGACATCTCCGTTGCCGGCCCCTTTCAGATTAAAATAGCTGTGGTTGGTCAGGTTCACGGGTGTTGCCTGATCGGTGACGGCCCGGTAGCTTATGGTGAGGGCATCATCGTTGTCCAGGGTATAGGTTGCCCGGACCTCGAGGTTGCCGGGGTAGCCTTCTTCGCCGTCCGGACTTGTAAGGTTCAATACCAGCGACACGCTGTCCTGGCCTGCATGTTCCTTCGCATCCCATACCCGTTTGTCGAAACCCTTGTTGCCCCCGTGCAGGTGATGTGGTCCGTTGTTGGTGGCCAGCTGGTATTTTTCGCCTTTCAGGTTAAATTGCCCCCGGGCGATCCGGTTGGCATAACGGCCGGCAATGCAACCAAAGTAGGGATGCCCGGCCAGGTATTTATCCAGTGTATCGAAGCCCAGCACTACATCCCTTAGCTTGCCGTTTTTGTCAGGTACGCCGATGGATGTAACGATGCCGCCGTAATTGGTGATGCTGACTTCCATTCCGTTCTTGTTTTTCAGGGTATACAGGTATACCGGTTCTCCGTCCACGGTCCCGAAATGTTCCCTGCTGATCTCCATGAGTGGCCCCCTGTCTTTTTTTTCTGTCAGCTTTTCCCTGTAATTACAGGATGTGTTGATGAATGCAATGATAAAAACAACGTACAACGGGGATGTTATTTTCATAATGGTGAAAATAAATGGTTTATCAAATATACGATTTATGACAAATGTTCGGAAAGATCCCCGGAGTTTTTTATTTTTGGTTCCATCAAAACCAGCATCATGAATCAAACCGGTTTCCTGACCATTGATTATGTTGTTTTCATTACCTATGGATTGCTGATCGTTGGCGTTGGCTTGTGGGTGTCACGCACACGCAAGGGACAGGAGAGAACGGCGCAGGATTATTTCCTGGCCAGCAAGTCATTGCCCTGGTGGGCCATTGGGGCATCCCTTATTGCTTCCAACATATCGGCCGAGCAGTTCATAGGCATGTCGGGTTCCGGTTTTGCCATCGGGCTGGGCATTGCTTCCTATGAATGGATGGCTGCCATTACCCTGATCCTGGTGGGGAAGTATTTCCTGCCCATTTTCATTGAGAAGAAGATCTATACCATGCCGCAGTTCCTGGAATTGCGGTATGATGTGAATGTCCGCACGGCCATGGCTGCTTTCTGGTTGCTGGTATATGTGTTTGTCAATCTGACTTCCGTCCTGTACCTCGGATCCCTGGCCCTGCACACCATTATGGGCATACCCTTGACCTACGGCATTCTCGGGCTTGCCCTTTTTGCAGCGGTGTATTCTATTTACGGGGGGTTGACTGCCGTGGCGTGGACGGATGTGATACAGGTGATCTTTTTGATCGGTGGCGGCTTGCTTACGACCTTTCTTGCCCTGGAAGCTGTGGGTGACGGACAGGGCGTTGTTGCTGGATTTGGCCGGTTGCTGGAAAAGGCACCGAAGCATTTTGACATGATCCTGGAGAAAGGAAAGATGATGATCCCCGACGGGGCCGGGGGTATGCGGGATGCATACCAGGACCTTCCGGGCATAGGCGTGCTGGTGGGTGGCATGTGGATAGCGAACATTTCCTACTGGGGGTTTAACCAGTATATTATCCAGCGCGGACTGGCGGCCAAGAACATACGGGAGGCACAGCGCGGAGTGATCTTTGCCGGATTTTTGAAGATCCTGATCCCGCTGATCGTGGTTGTTCCGGGTATTGCTGCTTATGTGCTTACCAGCGAGGCATCTGCTACCATCGAACCTTCCGACAAGGCTTATCCCTGGCTGCTGCATTCTTTTGTGCCGGCAGGGCTCAAAGGACTGGCCTTTGCGGCGCTGGCCGCTGCCATTGTTTCTTCCCTGGCTTCCATGCTGAATTCTACTTCTACCATTTTCACCATGGATATTTATAAGAAGTTCATCCGCAAGGATGTCAGCGATACGCAAATGGTCCCGGTGGGCCGGATCGTAAGCTTTTCGGCTTTGCTGATCGCGGTGGTGACCGCCCGGCCTTTGCTGGGCAGTCTGGACCAGGCTTTTCAGTATATCCAGGAGTTTACCGGTTTCGTGACACCGGGAGTGGTCGTGATCTTTTGCTTTGGCTTGTTCTGGCGACGGATGCGGGCCCGGACTGCCCTACTGGTGGCTATCCTGACCATTCCCCTCTCTTTCCTGATGAAGGTGATCTGGCCGGCGATCCCTTTCCTCGACCGCATGGGCATCGTTTTCCTGATATTGTCCGGCATCGCGGTTGCGGGTAGCCTGATCGAATCCGGCCGTCCCGATCCCAAAGGGATTGTCTTGTATAAAGGGCTGTTTAAGACCGGCCCTGTTTTCAATGCGGGGGCCATCATACTTTCAGCCATTGTCGCGGCCCTTTACCTGATATTCTGGTAAGCAAAAAATTGCCGGGGATCTCCTGTCCTATCCGGGATATGCGTCCGGGTGGAATATCATAAGCCGTTGGGAACGAATTCATATGCGCCCAGGTCTGGATTGCCGGAACGGCTGTTGCCGTCCAGGTCATATTGCAGGATGTTGAGGTAGGGGGATGTGTTGATGACGTCCGGACTTCCGGCACCGATGACGGGCGATAATGTGTCGGGGTGGTAGTCGTTTTGTTCAATACCGGCAAACAGCGGGTCTTCGTTTTTGAAGGTGCCCGGAAAGGAAACCGGGTTGAGTTCTGTGCTGTCGGTTTTCAGAAGGCAATGGTCAAACACATAATGGAAGGGGGCCCCGCTGACCACGCTCAGGTACAGCTCTTCTTCCTGGTTGCCGTAATTGATGCAGTTGCCAAAATAGGCGTCCATTTCAAAGACATACAGGTTGTTGTCCTGATCGCGAAAGCTATTGGTCAGGATCAGGTTCTGGGTTTGCCGGACCGATCCGCTCCAGTAATTGGCAAATGTGCATTGACGGAAGTCGTATTTCCCTCCGCGGGTCAGGGCCACACCGTATTCTCCGCAATTGGCCACAACGGTGTTGATGCCGGTGATGTTGTAGAACCTGGACAGGATGCCGGCGCCCGACATATTTTCGATGATGGTATTGGTCAGGAGCAGGTGGTTTTCCAGGGGCTGTTGCAGGCCCAGTGTTTCCGTCTGCAGTCCGATGAAGCCGTTTTTGATCACGGCATAATGGATCTCGTTGCCGGTGCTGCCTTCGTTGATCCATATTCTGTCCCATTGACCCGGAATATCGTCGTAGAAATCCTCCAGGCGGTCGCCACGGAAAAGCACCGGTTCTCCGGCTGTTCCCATCACCTTTAACTGCCCACCCCGGTAAACCCATAATCCTGAGTTGTTGTGAAAATAGATTCTGGTGCCTGCGCTGATGGTCAGGCGGGCGCCGGAATCTATGACCGCATAACCGTATATAAGGAAGGGGAGTTCGTTGGTCCATGTGGTATCGCTGTTTGTGCCTGCCACTATCCTGAAAGGGGGCAAGCCTTCAATATGCTGGTCTGCAATGATGTAATTGGCGTTTTGGCCCCAGGAAACCAGATCGACATCCTGTATGTTGGTGTTGGTTTCAAAAATAAGGCGGTCGGTGACCACGAAAGGGGTCAGGTTGCTGTTGGGGTCTATGGTAACGCGGATAAAAACAAAAATGCTGTCGCCGGAGGGGATCCCGATGTTGGTCTCGTAAATGGAGGGGTTGCCGTCTATGTTGATCCTGTAAAAAGAATCCCCGCCGCCGGCCAGGCGGGCGGAAGATATATTGATCTTTTTGGCGTTGTTGTTATAGACTTTTAAGTATTTTGTTACGGAGCCCACGGTGGTGAAGACCGTATCGAAGACGATGGAGTCCGTTGAAAATTCCAGCATGGCTGAGGGGTTGTCCTCTATGGCTTCGTCCTTCCGGCAGGCGCTGAAAGCCAGCGCCAGGGCAACCGAAAGCAACAGGAACGTATGCGCGAAAGTAAAAAAGCGGTCCATAGCCAATGCATCAAAAGGCAAAGATAAACATTCGTTTATATCATACGGAGAAATGTGTGGTTTATTGCCCGGGGGATAGCGGGCCCGGGGGGTCGCCCCTCCGGTAATTTTCTGTTTTTTTTGTGTCGATTCCACTTTTTTTCGTACCTTTTTCAACTGAAAAGGCGATCATTGATCCATACACATGCAAAAAATCCCATAAGCACATGAATATCAAAAGATCACTGATTATTATCCTGGCCATGGGCTTCACAGCAAGTCTCTGTGCCCAGGATTTCGGAAAGGACTTCAGCAAAGAGGATGAAAAGCCTGCGCATATTGGGCGTTTTTTTACGGGGGGAGGGCTCGATTTCTGGATCGGTTCCAGGGAAGGGATCATTGCGGCTTCCCCGGTGATCGGATATCATATTTCCCGGGATTTTGATGCCGGGGTGCGGCTCACCTATTCCTATTACTGGTATAACGATACGTATCTGAAATTTCATGAGCATAATTACGGGGGAGGGGTATTTGCACGGTATTATGTGTTTTTTCTCAGGGATCTGTTTGTTCACGCCGAATATGAGTATCTGAGTTATGATGCCCCGACGATATACAAGGATCAGAGCGGCAACTATTATGTTGAAAAAGAAAGGATCCCCCTGCATAATATATATGTGGGCGGAGGGTATCGCCAATGGATATCAGCGCGTGCGTTTGTCAGCCTGATGGTGTTGTTTAACCTGAACGAGACCGAATATTATTCCAACAACCCCATCCTTCGCATTGGTTTCGGTGTCGGACTTTAGTCTTTTCGGGGTATGCGTTTCAGCACTTCCAGGGTGAGGTCCCAGAATTTATCCACGGAGCGGATTTCGATCTTTTCATCCGGACTATGGGCTCCTTTTATCTCGGGTCCGTATGATATCATGTCCATATCCGGGTATTTGTCCCCGATCAGCCCGCATTCCAGTCCGGCATGCACGGCCAGCACTTCGGGATCTTCATTGAACAGTTCCTTATACACGTTTTCTGTCAGGGCCACGATCTCGGAACCGGGATCCGGTGCCCAGCCGGGGTAACCGTCCGATTGCTTTATGTTGGCCCCGGTGAGCCGGAACACGCTGCTGACCATATTGCATACATCTTCCTTGGCGGATTCCACGGAGCTGCGCTGGCTTGTGGTTATAGAAACGGTGCCGTTTCCTGTTTTGACGGAGGCCAGGTTGGTGGATGTTTCCACGAAGTCCGGTATCTCCTGCGACATCGCGATCACACCGTGTGGACAGGCGTATACAGCCCGGATCAGCCTGTCCCTGGATTCGGCATCAAAAACATGGCCGGGCTGCGTGACCTTTTTTGTCTGGATGGCCAGTCCGGGTTCGGTGACATGCAATTCCCGGCGGATGTCTTCTTCGTATTTCTTCACCAGGGCTTGCAGTTCATTGCGCTTGCTTTCCGGAACGGTGACCACGGCAGCCGCTTCCCGTGCAATGGCATTGCGCAGGTTTCCGCCGTCAAAGACCGCCAGTTCCATCTCCAGGTTTTCCGTGGCATCCCATAGTATGCGGTTCAATATCTTATTGGCATTCCCCCTTCCTTTGTTGATGTCGTCGCCGGAGTGGCCGCCCTTCAGTCCGGAAACCTTAATGCGGAAGGAAGCGTGGTTTTTTGGGGGGGGTACTTTCCGGCAGGCCATTTCGATAACGGTATCCCTGCCGCCGGCACAGCCGATGAACAGCTGCCCGTCATCTTCCGAGTCCAGGTTGAGCAGTATCTCGCCTTTCAGGAATCCGGGTTTCAGTCCGAAAGCACCGGTCAGACCGGTTTCTTCGTCGATGGTGAAGAGGCATTCGATGGGTCCGTGTTGGATGTCAACCGACTCCAGGATGGCCAGCTGTGTGGCTATCCCTATGCCATCGTCCGCCCCCAGGGTGGTTCCCCTGGCGGTTACCCAGCCGTTGTCGATATAAGCTTCTATGGGGTCTTTGTCGAAATCGTGTTCGGTATCTTCGTTCTTTTCGCATACCATATCGATATGGCTTTGCAGAATGACGGTTTTCATCTTTTCGTTGCCGGAAGTGGCCGGCTTGCGGATAAGAATGTTGCCGGTTTCATCCTGCAGGGTTTCCAGCCCGTGCTCCTGGCCGAAATCCAGGATATACCGGGCGATCTTCTCTTCTTTTTTTGATGGTCGGGGTATTTTCAGGATCTCTCCGAAATAATGCCACAACCGTTCCGGCTTGAGTTGATAGATTTCTTCGTTCATAGGATCGATATTTTTGATGTTTTCAGGATGATTTCAGTTTGGCGATGGTTTTTTCGGGGTCTTCCGAGCCGAAGACGGTATTGCCGGCCACCAGCACATTGGCACCATGCCCGTAAAGGCTGGCGGCATTTTCCAGGGTAACGCCGCCGTCCACTTCTATCAGGGTATCCGTGCCCTGTTCGTCGATCATGCTTTTCAGCTGGCGGATCTTTTCATAGGTACGTGGAATAAAGGTTTGTCCTCCGTATCCGGGATTTACCGACATGATCAGCACCAGGTCCAGCGCTTCCAGGATGTCGGAAAGCAGGGTAACCGGGGTGTGCGGATTGAGGACCACCCCGGCCTTGCATCCCAGCTGGCGAATGGCAGTCAGGGTACGGTGCAGGTGGATGGTGGCTTCGTAGTGTATACTGATCACGTAAGCACCGGCATTGGCAAAACGTTCCAGGTACCGGGCGGGGTCATGGATCATCAGGTGCACGTCCAGGGGCTTTTCTGTATATTTCCGGATGTGCTTGATCACCGGGAAGCCAAAGGATATGTTCGGCACGAACATACCGTCCATCACATCGATGTGGAACCAGTCTGCCTGACTGCGGTTCACCATGTCGATGTCTTTTTTCAGTTCGGCAAAGTCGGCTGAAAGGAGTGAAGGGGCGACGAGGTGCTTCATGGACTATGGATTTGAAGCCAAAAGTAATAAAAAACCGGAACACGGAGGTATTGTCGATGCTGAATTACGAGTGTTCGAAACACTTGTCATACTGAATTGCAGATCTACAAATAGGTTTTCAGGATCTTGCTTCTGGAGGTATGTTTCAACCGGCGGATGGCTTTCTCTTTGATCTGGCGCACACGTTCCCGTGTCAAATCGAACCTTTCCCCGATCTCTTCCAGGGTCATGGGGTGTTTGCTGTTCAGTCCGAAATACAGGCGTATCACATCGGATTCCCTGGGGGTCAGGGTGGAAATGGCCCGGTCGATCTCTTTCCTGAGGGATTCATACATCAGCTCGGTTTCCGGGGTTGGCGATTCGTCATTTTTCAGGACATCGTACATGGTATTCTCTTCTTCCTGGATCAACGGGGCGTCCATGGAAATATGCCTTCCCGAGTTTCGTATGGATTCTTTTACTTCCGTTTCTGTGAGGTCCAGCATGTTGGCAATTTCTTCCGCCTTGGGCTCTCTTTCCGAATCCTGTTCGAGTTTGGCGTATGCTTTGTTGATCTTATTGATGGAACCGATCTTGTTGAGGGGGAGGCGGACGATCCTGGATTGTTCGGCCAGTGCCTGGAGGATGGATTGGCGTATCCACCATACCGCATACGATATGAACTTGAACCCACGGGTTTCATCAAAGCGTTGTGCAGCCTTTATCAGTCCGAGGTTGCCTTCGTTGATCAGGTCGGGCAGACTGAGGCCCTGGTTCTGATATTGCTTGGAAACCGAAACAACAAACCGTAAATTGGCCTTTGTCAGCTTTTCAAGGGCATTGCGATCCCCCTGCTTAATACGCTGGGCCAAAGCAACTTCTTCCTCCGCGGTCAAGAGCTCAACTTTCCCGATTTCCTGCAAATATTTATCGAGAGAGGCTGTTTCACGGTTGGTAACCTGCTTGGTAATTTTAAGTTGCCTCATAAAATCGTGTTGGTTATCATTCGTTTATAACATCAGATCAGCGCAAACCAGTTGCATTCAGGTGTAAAACATCGCCCAAAATTTAAAAAAGCTGCTACGATTCAATGCATGGTATGATTGTACGAAAAAAGAAATATATTGGTTTCAAATTATTCGTCTTTCGATGGCTTTGGCAACAGCACTTTGCGTGAAAGTTTCAGTTTTCCGGTTCTGCTGTCGATGCCAATGAGCTTAACCTCAATTTCATCGCCTTCACTGAGCACTTCATCAACGGTTTTCAGCCTTCGCCATTCTATTTCCGATATATGGAGCAGCCCGTCTTTACCGGGAAGGATCTCAACGAAGGCACCGAAGTTCACGATGGATTTGACTTTGCCGGTGTATACCTTGCCCACTTCCGGTACGGCAATGATCTTGTTTATCCATGCCCGGGCTTTGTCGATGGACTCCTTGTCGGTGGAAACGATATCAACGACACCATATTCCCCTTCTTCCTCCACAACGATGGTTGTACCGGTTTCTCTCTGGATTTCCTGAATGACTTTACCGGCAGGCCCGATAATGGCGCCGATAAATTCGCGGTTCACGATCAGTTTTTCCATCCGGGGTACCTGTGGCTTATAATCTTCCCTCGGTTCGGCGATGGTTTCGGCCATCTTATCAAGTATGAACAACCTGCCTTTGCGTGCCTGTTCCAGGGCTTCTTCCATGACGGTATATGAAAGGCCTTCCACTTTGATGTCCATCTGGCATGCAGTGATGCCATCCCGGGTGCCGGTCACCTTGAAGTCCATATCGCCCAGGTGGTCTTCATCACCCAAAATATCGGAAAGAACGGCATGCTTCCCGCTTTCCTGGTCTGTGATGAGCCCCATGGCGATGCCGGATACCGGCTTGGATATCTTGACACCGGCATCCATAAGCGCCAGGGTACCTCCGCAAACGGTGGCCATGGAGGAGGATCCGTTGGATTCGAGGATATCCGAAACCAGGCGTATGGTATAGGGGTTGGTATCGTCATCCTGCGGGACAACAGGTTTGAGTGCCCGCATGGCGAGGTTGCCGTGGCCTACTTCCCTGCGGCTGGTACCCCTTATGGGTTTGGCTTCCCCTGTGGAGAAGCCGGGGAAGTTATAATGCAGGATAAAGTCGCTGGTCCCTTCAAAGACGGCTCCATCGATGACCTGCTCATCCAGTTTGGTCCCCAGGGTGGCGGTGACAAGTGCCTGTGTTTCGCCGCGGGTGAAAAGGGCTGAACCGTGAGCAGAAGGCAGGTAGTCCACTTCACACCAGATGTCGCGTATCTCATCGGGTTTACGGCCGTCGAGGCGGATTTTTTTGTCGAGGACCATGGTGCGGATCAGCGTTTTTTTCATGTCGCTGTAATAGCCGGAAGCCAGTTTTGCCTTTTCTTCACGCTCCTCTTCCGGCATTTGTTCCAGAAATTCTTCCAGTATCGCATTCAGTGCATCGCTGCGTTCCTGTTTGTTTTTGATCAGGGAGTGGATGACTTTTTCTGCCTTGTCCCTGGTTTCTTTTATGAGCTTCTGTTCGAGCGCTTCATCCGCTTCGTCTCCTTCATATTCACGCTTCACTTTCGATTTTTCAACCTGGGCGGCCAGGTCGAGCTGGGCCTGGCACTGCACCTTAATGGCTGCATGCGCTATTTTTATGGCTTCCAGCATATCTTTTTCCGGCACTTCCTTCATCTCGCCTTCCACCATAACGATGTTTTCCATGGTGGCAGCAACCATCAGGTCGAGTTCAGCCGATTCCAGCTCGGTAATGCTTGGGTTGACCATCAATTTGCCGTTTACTTTGGCGATGCGTACCTCGGAAAGCGGCCCCTTAAATGGAATATCCGACACGGCCAGGGCAGAAGAGGCTGCCAGGGCGGCCAGGGCATCGGGTGCCACGTCTTTGTCGCCCGAAATAAGCGTGATGATCACCTGGATATCCGAACGATAATCGTCCGGAAATAAGGGACGTATGGCGCGATCTACCAGTCGCGCTATCAGTATCTCGTATTCTGACGGCCGTGCTTCACGTTTGAAAAAACCGCCCGGGAATTTTCCGGTCGCTGCATACTTTTCCTTGTATTCAACTGTTAAGGGAAGGAAATCCACATTATCCCTGGCTTCCTTGTTGGAAACGACAGTGGCCAGCAGCATGGTGTTGCCCATTCTGACAATAACCGCACCATCGGCCTGCCTGGCCAAACGTCCGGTTTCTATGGAAATCGTTTTACCATATCCCAGGTCTAACGATTTCGTAATACCTTTTTCGATCATAATATGAAATAAAATTATTGAGTGTAATCCAGGAAAAGTACAAAAAAAGGCAATTTTTTAATTGCCTCTTCAAACCGGTTGAAAAAAATATGTTATTTCC
Source organism: Bacteroidales bacterium (assembly GCA_018400295.1). Classification (GTDB taxonomy): domain Bacteria; phylum Bacteroidota; class Bacteroidia; order Bacteroidales; family B18-G4; genus M55B132. The sequence goes on from JAGYMZ010000004.1 coordinate 71,939, forward strand.
GGATGCCCAGTTTTTTAATAATGGCACGGTATCTTTCAATATCCTTTTTCTTAAGGTAATCCAGGAGCTTTCTCCTTTTACCTACCAGGAGAACCAACGATCGCCGGGTGCTGAGGTCTTTCTTGTTCTGTTTTAAGTGCTCTGTTAAATGCTTGATCCTAAATGTAAATAAGGAAACTTGCCCCTCAGGAGAACCCGTATCGAATTCGGACTTGCCGTAGTCTTTGAAGATTTCTTTCTTTTTTTCTGACGTTAAGTACATTTTCTGGTCTTTAAATGTTTCCAATTTTTCGGCCTGCAAAGATAGCAAGACTTTTTAATTAAAGCAATTATAATAAGAGAAAATTTAGAACGACCATTTTAGCCGGATATAGGCCAGTTTGCCGTAATCGCCGAATTCTGTACCCCCCTCACCATAAAACAGCTGTCCCAGGATCAGCAGGCCGATATTCTGTGTCAGGGAGAAGTCGACCGAAGGGCCGATAAAGCAGGATCCATCGCTGGGATTGAACATCCCCGATACATCGGTTTTGATCAGCGGGGTGATGCGGCATGATACCAGGCCGAAGACCGAGTACCTGGCCAGGGTGAAATTTTTGGCAGAGATGTTGCGGTTGTGGCTGAATAAGTTTTCGCCATATCCTGCCTTGCCTGTTGTCCCTTTGGAATTGTATAGGCCGGAGACCTGAACGTACCATTTGTTCATGGTATAATTGGCCCCGATGGAGGCCACAAGCCGTCCGGTGGAATCTGTGAAATTTTCCGTGGAATGGAACCAGGTCATTTCCCCGTTGAATCCGGCGCCTTTGATCTGACCGGACCAGCCCATGCCCAGCACTGCATCGTCTTTCATGACGCCCCCCAGAAACTGGAGGTCGTAATTCCGGACCAGGAACTGATACATTCCGGCAGCCGTGATGTCGTGGTTATGGTCCAACTTGACCGCCGCCTGGGCGGATGAAGCCGGGGAGGTATGGTATTGCAGGAAAACGGCATCGCATCCCGGGCGTTCCACATAATCGAAATCGAAATAATTAAAGGTATTGAAGATATCGTTGGGTGTCCATACCCGGTTGATGCCCCAGTTTATACGCTGCCGGCCGATGGTGGCTTCAAAATTGTTTCTGGTGAATGCTGCATTGGCACGGTCGACGGTGGAATATATGAAATACGAGTACTCATCGGCTATGCTGAAGGTCAGGTCGGCGAACCCCTGGTCATCCACTACGATATCGTGATAACCGGGGGTATTGTAATGTTGTGCCTGGGCATTGGCATACTCGATGATCTGTCCGTAATTCAGGATGTTCCGCATGCCGGCATGCATGCGGAGCCAGCTTTTGGGATACCACCGGAAGTCGAGGCGGTTGCTTATGGTACTCATGGTGAACCATGTATCTTCAAATCCCGGTTCATCCAGCAGGTCTATCGCCACCATTTGCAGGTCCTGCAGGTGACCGGTGAGTGACCACGGACGGGGTTTGTCTTTGCCTCCGGCAGCGGTGGCCAGGGGACTGGCCAGCATCAGGAATAGAATGACCTTTTTCATGATCTGCGGTTCTTTTCCACTGTCTGGTCTTTTACGATTTTTCCATCTTCAATGGTTATGATCCTCCGGGCCTTGTCCACCACCCGCTGATCGTGGGTGGAAAAAACAAAGGTTGCACTGGAATCCTCGTTCATTTTCAGCATGATGTCAAGAAGTTCGCTGGTAGATTTGGAATCCAGGTTGGCCGTGGGCTCGTCGGCCAGGATGAATTCAGGCCGGGGGGCCAGGGCCCTGGCCACGGCCACGCGTTGCTGCTGTCCGCCCGAGAGGTTGCCCGGCCGGTGGACCATTTTGGACGCGTCGATCCTGACTGCGCTGAGTAGTGCTTTGGCCCGGGCCGTCCTTTTTTTCTTGTCCCACCCCTGCAGCTGCATGATGAACATCACGTTTTCAATGGCTGTCAGGACGGGGATCAGATTGAAGGCCTGGAAAATGAACCCGATGTTCTTCAGCCGGAAATCGATCAGCTGCCTGGATCTGAGTTCACTGAGCTTTTTCCCGTTGATGAATACTTCTCCTTCCGTGGGCTTGTCGAGGCCCCCGATCATGTTCAGCAGGGTGGTCTTGCCCGATCCGGAAGGTCCGACGATGGCTGTGAACTCGCCTTTTTCTATGGTAAGGTCCACTCCGTTGACGGCATGTACCGGGACCCTGGTTTCATGATAGATTTTGTGCAGGTTGTTGACTTCGATGACTGCCATGTGTTTGTGTTTTATTTCAGTTTTTTATGATCTTTTGTGTGTTGATTGTGTGCCCGTTTTCCGTCAGGATTCGTAGGATATACATGCCCTTTGGCAGGTCCGGTATGACAATTTTATGTGTTCCTCCGCCTGCCAGGTGTGTTTGCATAACCCGTTGCCCCTGCATGTTTATGAATTCCACCTGTGTTGGTCCTTTGCTTTCCGGAAGGGTTGCCTGTACGAAGTCCTGCGCCGGGTTGGGCCATACCCTGAACGAGGGCCGTTCCGGGTCGCCGGTGGAGACCGGATCGCTGAAAAGCACCCTGTACAGGTTATAGTACAGCATATAATCAATCCCGTTGTAGTTTCCCGGGAATGCGGTTTGTGTTTCCCCGCGGCGTTCCGGGTGTATGGTCCGGGAGGTGGATGACCATTCCCAGTTGGGATAAAGGGAATCGTTATAGTTGTAAGGGCCTTCTTCCGGTGCCAGTTCCAGCAAATATTCATAATATCCTTCCGGATCGTTGTAAAATACCGTATCGGGGGGTAAAAAGCTCATCAGGTAGTTGTTCCCGTCAAAGACCAGCTGATGCAGCATGGGTATCCAGCCGAAATCCTGTCCTTGTGAACGGGGGCCCAGGATGCGGGCATTGTAATCCGTAAATGTTGTGTCCGGTTGTATCCCTTCCGGCCAGATATTGCTCATGGCATCCAGGTTGATGACCTTAAAATCCTGATTGTTGGGCAGAACGAAATTTTCCATGGCCAGGAACAGCGTCAGGGCCAGGTCCCGCCGGATGGTATCGGTGGTGGGTGCGTCCTGTCCCGTTAGGTGGTACTTGCTTCCGGCATAGCCCATAGAAAGGAAGAAGGCATTGTCGCCGCGCATGACATTTTCATAAGTCACGGGGTTCTTTATGATAAAGTCCCAGCCCATGCCCTGGATGCCATAGAGGTTGGGATCGGCCGGGTCGAGCTCCACGGTCGTGGAATCCCCTTCTTTCATGTAATTGATGATCCGTACGATCTGATGTTGGGCCTCGGCCTGCAATGAGGTCGTAAAATCCTGGAAAGGCTGGGGTTCTCCGCCAATATAATACCTGACCCCGGGGGGTACGGTCCGGGTCACGATGCCCAGCCCGGTGACCAACAGAATGGCCTGGTCCAGGCTTTCTTCCTTGTCGCGCGGGTTGGGCGACATAAGGTCTGAGGCCAGGAATGTGACCGCTGGCTGGGGCAGGCCCTGGTTCAGGTGTTCCAGGACAGCGTTCATGTCCAGGGAATCCTCTGCTACATCGTCGCGGATAAAGAAACCGTTCAGGCTGGGTGTGCCGCCAAAAAAATCTTCCGCGTAATAATCCAGGCGGTTCAATGCATACATGGCCCAAAAAAGCTCCTCCACGGTTTCACCGGTATCTTCGCCTTGTTGCTCCAGGATCTGGTATTCCAGTCCAAGCATCCCGATATACTGCCCCAGCTCTATGGTGCAATCCGTCCACAACAAGCGCCCGCTAACCGTGTCCCGGACGGTAGCGGGCAGGCTGTGCCCGAAATCCGGGCCAATGCCGACCATGAATTCATTCCGGAGCCGTTCGCGGTAATCCTGGTATTTTTCCTCCAGGCCGTTCCGGAACTGGGCATGGCTTTGCAGGGTGGCCATGAGCAAGACCAGGATCAGCATTATGTATGGCGTTCTTTTATGGATCATGACATCCGGTTTATACATCTTCCCTCACTGCTTTGGCCGGCTCAAGTTTCAGTGCCTTGCGCGCAGGCCAGATGGAAGCCACGGCTGCGGTGAGGATGGAAATGAGCCCGATGAATATATAAAAATAGGTCTGTACCGTGGGATGTATGAGGGCACTGTAGCCCAGTTGCTCAAAGCCCTCAGCCCAGGCAGCAAAATTGATCCCCTGCTGTTGTGTGACCTTTATCACAATGAAGCTGATCAGGATGCCCAGGATGGCCCCGGTGACGGCAAGGAATGTGGTTTCCGTCAATATCATCATACATATCTTTCGCTTGTTCATCCCAATGGCCATGAGCATGCCCAGCTCTCTGGTTCGCTCCAGAATGGCCATCAGCATGGCATTTACGATGACAAACGTGAGGGCGACCATGATGATGAGCACCATGAAATATGAAAACTGTTCCAGCAGGGATACCATGGCCACGACGGTGGGGTCGATATCTTTCCACGACATGACGCTCAGTCCAGGTAGTTTCTTTTGCAATGCCCGGGTAACTTCTTCGGTCATCTCATTGTTTTTGAGCAGTACCGCAATTTCAGAGGTCTGTGTTGGCCTGACACCGGTAAGGCTTTCCATGCTTTTGCGTTCGACGAAAACATTGGTTTCATCGAACATGGAATTGCTTGTTTTGAATATGCCGACCACACGGTACAGTCCGGAGGTCAGCTCCCCGCCGGTATCCTGAATGGTTATGACCACTTTGGAACCAACCCCGGCGTTCAGCTTTTTGGCCAGTTTGCTGCCGATAAGGATGGTGGGTATGTTTCGGAAGGACTTTTCAAAATAGCTGCCCTTCACCAGGGACCTGTGAATATCCGTAACGTCCTTTTCCTTTTCCGGTTCTATGCCATTGATCATTACCCCGTTTCCGGAAATTGCCGTGGAGGCCATTCCTGAGGCTTTTATCCGGTGGCAAACCGCCTTGATCCCATCGGTTTGCCGGATCCTGGTGATCACCGACGGGACGTCTTCTACCAGGTGATCAATGGATTTGTTTTCCAGGAATTCGGGGGTATGCACCTGGATGCTGGATGTTTCGTTGCTGATCGATGCATCGATCTTTTGCTCCATCAGGCCGTTCATCAGGGCGATCATGAAAAGGGTCCCGAAGAGGCCGAAGCCGATGGCCAGTATGACGACCCAACTGCGGGTCTTGTTGCGCCATATGTTTTTCCAGGAAATTGATACGATCATCATAGATGTTTTTGTTCTGTTCGTTGATTATTTGCCCCTGAAGGCCCTCATGAGGTTGAAACGGAACACAAAATACACGGGGTATATTATTGCAAGCAATGTCAGGATCAGTACCACCAGGGCCTGGTTCGCAAAGATGAAAGCGTCGAGGGAAAACGGAAGTATGGGCTCGGCATTGAAATCGATCATGGCTTCTGCTGCAGCGCCGGTCAGCTCAATGGGGTTTTCATGGAAATAAGCGATGACCGGCAGGCTGACAGCTACGCCGGTGATCACACCTGCAAAAGCAATGCACAGGGTTTCCACCAGCAGTATGAACGCAAGTGCTGACCGCTGCATGCCTACCGATACCATTACGGCAAACTCTTTTTTCCTTTCCATGGTCATCATCAGCATGGTGCCGAAAATGCCGAAGGCTACGACAAGGTAGAGGATGCCCAGCATGAACAGGCCGCTGATGTTATCGCTCTGGATGCCCTGGACCAGGGCGGTCATCATTTGCTTCCAGGTCATCACCTCATAGTCCGGCCCGAGGATCTTTTTGAGGCGTGCGGTGGTTTCCTCCAGCCTGCCGGGATCCCTGAGCATAATGGATAACGAGGACAGGTGTCCGGGGGCCGCATAAAAGTATTGGGCGTCTTCAAGTTTCATGTACACCATTTCACTGTTCATCATGGGTATGGAAAAGTCCAGGATGCCGCGGATCAAATATTTGCCCGCTGCCGTGGCACCGTGGTATCCCTGGCTGAGCAACACAAGGGTGTCGCCCGCTCCCAGCTCCAGATATTCAGCCAGCTTTTTGGCGAGCAGCACTTCGTTTTTTGCATCACCAAAATATGCTCCCTCCACCACCCGTTTTTTCAACCCGGTCATGTGGTTTTCCCTTTCCGGTTCCGTCCCGATCACAGCTACCCCCTTGGTAAGGTCGCCCGAAGAGCCAAGTGCAAAGGACTCCAGGCGTGGGGTTATGGACGTGACGTTTTCCAGTTCGCGGATGGTGTCTTCCAGGTCCGGACTGCTTTGAAAGGTATTGTTGATGGTTTTTTTGTTCCAATAGCCATCCGCATGCACCTGTATGTATCCTGTGGAATTTTTTACGGCATCCCGTTCCATCATATTGTAGGTTCCGTATTGCATGGTGCGCATCAGCAGGGCGAGAAAAACAGCAAAGAAAACCGAGGCCATGGTGATCAGTGTCCTCTTTTTGTTCCTCCACAAATTCCTCCAGGCTATGATGAATAATTCTTTCATTGGGTCGTTTTTAACATGACGGCATCCGGCACCGGTATTGTGTCCGTTTACCGCACACTTTTCATTTTCTGCCGGGAGAAGAATTCCTGGGAAAGATCGACATTGTACTCCATTTCCAGGACTTCGATGATGGTTTGGTTCCCCTCTTTGTCCGCCGGGGTCATTACCATTTTTGAGGGTAATTTGCGATCGCCCATTGTTTTGATGTTTGAGCAAACTTCCCTGTTTACCAGTTCCATATTTTCATCGAAAAATTCAAATTTCATCTGATAATACCCGTTCACGGACACCCAGACATGGACCTTTCCCCATACCACGGGGGCCGAGGGTTTCGGAAGAAGTTCCAATATATGGCAATGGTAGCCGCTGACCGTATCCTCCCCCACGATGCTGTGGTCATAATCTTCCACGAACGAGTTCATTTTCATCAGGTCGTTGTTCGTAAAATCAGAACCCATCCATGACTGGCTCATCATGGAGGAGGGGATTTTCATCGTCCGGTTGATGGATGGCAGATAATTCCACATATTGTTGCCCCTTTTTAAAAATACCTGTCCTTTTTCGCGTGCCGGGGATAAAATATAGATCATATAGTAATCTTCTTCCAGCGACCAGGTTTTCATTGTTACTTCTCTCGACCAGCCGGGCCTCACGATGGTCATTTTCATGATCCCTTTGCTTGATTTGCCGTTGATCTTATCCTGCGACCGTTGCATGATCGCTTTGGGGTCGGGGTCCTGTCCCTGTCCCGGGGCATGCAGGGAGCATACGGTAAGCAAGGCGGCAAAGCATAGAAATACGGGAGTTCTTTTCATGTCAGAAATGTTTGATGTTGAGATATTTCCGGATTATGATCCTTTTGATTTTTTCTTCCGGAAAATGTTCCGGACTGATGAGATAATTGACCGTCAATCCATCCAGAAGCATGCCAAAAACAAGGCTTTCCGTTTCAGGGTCCGTGGATCCTTTCTTTTGAAAATAGGCCGACATCAGTTGAACATACCTGGGATAGAGCCGGGCGACCGTCTCCCGCATTTTATCCATGACGAACGGTTGCAACAGCATTGCGAAGTACAGTTTCCAGTACTGAAGGTTTTTTTTGACCAGCATGAAGGCCGCATCGATGAGATGAATCATCTCTTCATCCGTAGGGATCCCCTCCCTGTCCGGGTTGAACAATTCCATAAAATCATCTGTGCCGGTTTTTATCAGCGCATTGAGCAGTTCGTCCTTGCTCTTGAAATAGTTATACAGCAAGCCTTTGGCGATCCCGGCTTTACGGGCTATCGTTGATATCGCTGTGTTATGGTATCCTTCCCCGGCAAATAGCTGCAATGCCGTATCCATGATCAGTTTTTTTTTCTTTTCCCTGATCTGCGCATATTGCGATTCCGTCCTGGGCATGCAAAAAATTTTTATGAGTGAATGGTCGGTCAAAAATATATCAAATATACAACCCTGTCAAGGTTTATTTGTTGTTTTTTGCGAAATTTGTGGCATTGCGGTTTTGTGCGCCCTGGATATGAGGGGATGGAAGGGAAAGGGGGCGTAATTTTATGAATATATTTAATGGTAACGGGGATATGGAAAAAGTAATCCTGGTGGACAGGCAGGACAGGGTGCAGGGAACGATGGAAAAAATGGAAGCGCACCGGGCGGGGGCCTTGCACCGTGCGTTTTCTGTTTTCGTTTTTAATTCCCGGCGGGAACTGATGCTTCAGCAGCGGGCCCATCACAAGTACCATTCCGCGGGATTATGGTCCAATACCTGTTGCAGTCATCCCCGGCCCGGGGAAGACACTGCGGCGGCTGCGCACCTGAGGCTTAAGGAGGAAATGGGGTTTGACACTCCGCTGAGCGAGGTCTTTGACTTTATCTATTTTGCGGAGCTGGAAAAAGATATGAAGGAGCATGAGCTGGACCACGTCCTGGTGGGATACCATGACGGTGAACCGCGGATCAATATGGATGAGGCCGCCTCCTGGAAATGGATATCGTTGCCCGGCCTGGACAGGGACATCCTTGATAATCCGGGCCGTTATACCGTTTGGTTCAGGATCATATTTGAACGGGTGAAGGAGATTGTGAGCCGGGAGCCGTGAGTCGTGCACCGGTCATTTTTGTTTTTCATCTTGCATCATGCTGTCCATAGCCTTTTTAAACGGTTCGGGCTGCTGTGTGCCCAACAGGAATTTCTTTCCGTTGCTCAGGTACAGTTGCATTCCAAGGTTTCCCCTGACGTTGTATGCATTTCCCCGTTTTCCCCGGCCAATGCGGATCCCCCATCCGCCATATTCCCCGATGGGTTTGTATTGCCGGATCTCGTATTTTTCAATCTCCCGGGGGGTGAGTTCCCGGAATTTCCTTTGCAAAAGGCTAAACCTGTAACGCAGGCGGTCCTGGGTAACTTCGATGACCAGCCCCATTTTCCAGAAGATCAAGGCAATGAACAGGGGGATGATGCCGGCAACGATGGTGGTCCAGGCATTCACCGGGTCCTTTGTGAGCTGGTTGCCCAGGATCACCTGGTCGATCAGCATGTACAGCCATCCCCCGGAGGCCAGTATGACGGTTATCCAGATCCAGGTTTGCCTGAATTTTTGCACTTCACGAAAGCGTATGTTGTCCATGTCCGCTGGTTTTGGTTAATGCATGTCTGAAATCCGCCCCCGTTGGGTTTTGGAATACCTGCAGGTCGAACTGTGGGATCACTGCCAGGATGTGATCGAAAATATCGGCCTGTATATCCTCATAGACGGCCCAGGCCTGTTCTTTGCTGAATACATAGATCTCAACGGGCAGTCCCTGTTCCCCGGGCTGCAGCTGGCGGATCAAAAAGGTCATATCCGGGTTGATCCTGGGGTGGTTCCTGAGGTACCCCTTAAGGTATGCACGAAAAACGCCGATATTGGTTTGCCTCCGCCCGTTAACCAGGATGGAATTGTCCATTTCGTATTTTTTGTTATATTCCTGGATGGCCTTCTCGGTTTTCTCCACGTATTCGGAGACGTGCCGGTACTTTTTGAACCGCTCCAGCATTTCGGGGGTGCAAAAACGGATGCTGTTCATGTCGATGTTGACAGACCGCTTGATCCTCCGGCCCCCGGACTCTTCCATGCCCCTCCAGTTCTTGAAGTAATCCGTGACCAGGGTGTAGGTGGGTATGGTGGTGATGGTCTTGTTCCAGTTCTGTACCTTCACGGTGGTCAGGGATACATCGATAACGGTTCCGTCGGCTCCGTATTTGGGCATTTCAATCCAGTCGCCGATCTGTATCATGTTGTTGGCCGAGAGTTGAATGCCCCCGACAAAACCCAGGATGGGGTCCTTGAATATCAGCATCAGTACCGCCGAGAAAGCCCCGAACCCGGCCAGCCAGCCCAGGTTCTTTTCACCCAGCAAAATGGAAATGATCACGATGATGCCTATGATGTATGCCAGGATCTTTATTACCTGGACGTATCCTTTGATGGGTTTGTCGCGGGCAAAAGGATAGGAAGTGATGATCTCATGGAAGGCATTGGCCAGGGATAAAAAGACCCGCAAAATCACAACCACCATATACAGGGCTGTGGCCAGCTCTACGATGTTGCTGGCCACTTCGTACCGGCCCAGGTAATAAGGGGTGAGGTAATTGATGATGATGGCGGGGGCCACATAGGCCAGCCGGCGGAATACCTTTTTCTCCACCAGGATGTCGTCCCATGTGCTTTTGCTCCGCAGGGCAAGGGTATGTACGCCCCTGATGAGCAATTTTTTGGTGATGAAGTACGCGATGACGGCCACCAGAAGGATGAAAAACACGGCAGCCAGCTCCCGGACCCACAGAACCCCGCTGCTGCTTATCCCCAGGCCGGACAGCCAGGCTCCCAGTTTGTCGAATATTTCGTTCATGCTTTATTTTTTGGATGCAAATATACGGAAATGTACCCGGTTTTTGACACAATGCGGGTGCGGCCTGCCTTAGTACATAGGGTCCCAGGGAGGGAGTACGATGGGCTTGGTTTCCAGGATCTCCAGGGTTTTTTCATCCACATAATCCTTATGGACCACCAGGCGGAACATGTATTCATCAAACCACTTGTCGGTCATGATCAGCAGGCCCTGGTATCCGCTTTCATTGCCCCAGCTGTTTTCCAGCAGCCATTTGTCGATCGTCCCGTCTTCAAGGATGTTTACACCGATCAGGCTCATGCCGTGTGAAGAGGCGCTCTGGAAGGTGCTGATGCGGCCGGCCTTGGTCATGGTGAAATCGATCCCGAACAGATCGTTATAATTGTAGTTCAGGACATCCAGGGTCCCGCTTTCTTTATCCAGTTGCTTTCCCACATCGCAGGAAAAATACATGGCTTCTTTGTCTTTCAGGGAGGCCGCCGCAAAATCTTTGATCAGGTCGATTTCCAGGTTGATGTATTTCCAGTTGCTGCCTTCGTACATATGCCTGTCGTATTCGATCTCATAAAGCTTTCCGTATGCACGGGTGGGATCGTTCATGAACATCACGTAATCACCCAGGTCAACATCCAGCACTTCCCCGAAGAACGTATGAGGGGTATATTCCCTGGGTTCACTGATGTTGCCGTCCGCATCTTTGTATTGCCAGGTAAATGTTTGCGGAGGTTCTCCAAGACTCAGGACAAGCATTTTATATACATCTTTCAGCATGTTGATCTTTTCTTTCCGGACTTCTTGTTCACCGGCACCCTCCCGGATCATTTTCCTGAGCATGAGGGCATCTTTTCTGAGCTTCTTGCGGATCAGGCTGCGCATTCGGGATGTGTTTTCGCTGTTCTTGCTTTCGGGCATTGCCTCGGAAGGGACCAGTCCGTATTTTTCAATGATGTCGACCACGCCGGTCCATTGCCCGCCGTCACCGATGGGATGTTTGATCAGCCATTCCACCTTGCGGTCATCAAGCGGCTTGTCTGCGGTTTCTATAATGCCCTCCAGGTAAAGGTTGGATTTTTCAAACTGATCCCAAAAGAAAGAATAATTCTCTGAGAATTTAAATGTTTCCAGGTTGAATTTTTCAATGACTTTAACACGCAGCATATTCAAACCGGTGAAAAGCCAGCAGCGCCCGGAAGATTTCTGGTCGGTTATTCCTTTGATATCGATCCGGTCGGAAAAATATTCATTTACCTTTCCGCGGTTCTTACGGCTGAGCGCCAGGTCTTTGATGTTGTTGTTGGAAATTGCGTTCATCAAAGCCAATGTTTCATTGCCGGGGGTGAAGGATGCGCGTATTGAACGAAGCTCCTTTTCACTCAGGCTGCCGTCCTGGGCCATGAGCGGAACGGTAAATAAAAGGGTGAGCAATAGACTTGAAATTGTTTTCATGGTACCATTTTTTGTATTGATTATCAGATCCTGTTTAAAAACATTCAGGGTGTTTGATTGTTGAACCCAGAGGAATAAGCCCGCAAAGGTATGGAAGATAGCGGAGATATGAAAGCGGGGGATTCGCTCAAAAAAATAATATCTTTGCTGAAACAAATTAAACGTTTGCATTATGGATTTCGATCTGATCGTTTTAGGAAGTGGTCCCGGAGGCTACGTGGCAGCAATCAGGGCAAGCCAGCTTGGAATGAAAACCGCTGTGGTGGAAAAGGCTGAGATTGGCGGTGTATGTCTCAACTGGGGTTGCATCCCTACCAAAGCGCTGCTGAAGAGCGCCCAGGTATTTGATTATGCCCGCCGTGCCGGGGATTTTGGTGTCCGCGTCGATGGAAAGGTGGAGCCGGATCTTGAAGGCATGGTAAAACGCAGCCGTGATGTGGCCCAGGGTATGAGCAAGGGTGTGCAGTTTCTGTTCAAGAAGAATGGTATTGAACTTATCGAGGGTTTTGGCAAGGTAAAGCCCGGGAAAAAAGTGGAAGTGAAGGACGGGAAAGGGAATACAAAAGCATATTCGGCCGGAAGCATACTGATAGCTACCGGTGCACGCTCACGAGAGCTGCCGGCTGTCAAACAGGATGGAAAGAAGATCATAGGCTACCGTGAAGCCATGGTGCTGAAGGAAAAGCCCGGATCCATGGTTGTGATCGGATCGGGGGCCATAGGTGCGGAGTTTGCGTATTTTTATCACACCATTGGTACGGAGGTAACGCTCATCGAGCTTTTGCCAAACATAGTGCCCCTGGAAGATGAAGAGGTATCCAGGCAGTTGGCGCGTTCCTTTAAGAAATCCGGCATGAAGGTGATGACCGGTGCTACGGTGGAATCGGTGGATAAGCGTGGCAAGAAAGCTAAAGTAAAGGTGAAGACCAAAAAGGGTGAGGAAACCATTGAGGCCGACATCGTTCTGTCGGCTGCCGGCATTGTGCCCAATACGGAGGGCATAGGCATGGAAGATGTGGGCATTGAAACGGAAAAGGGCCGGGTAACGGTGGATGATTTTTACCGTACCAGTGTGGAAGGATATTATGCCATAGGAGACATCGTTCACGGGCCGGCCCTGGCACACATGGCATCGCATGAAGGCATTACCTGTGTGGAGAAGTTGGCCGGGAAGGATCCCCTCCCCATTGATTACAACAATGTACCTGCCTGCACCTATACCCATCCTGAAATCGCTTCGGTGGGATACACGGAAAAGCAGGCAAAGGAGGCAGGATACGAGATAAAGGTGGGTAAGTTCCCCTTCTCGGCATCCGGGCGGGCCAATGCAGGAGGCGCACGGGATGGCTTTGTCAAGGTGATCTTTGATGCAAAATACGGTGAATGGCTTGGGTGCCACATGATCGGAGACAATGTTACGGAGATGATCGCCGAAGCTGTTGTTGCCCGGAAACTGGAAACGACCGGGGAGGAGATCATCAAATCCATCCATCCCCACCCGACCATGTCGGAAGCGGTGATGGAGGCCGTGGCTGCTGCTTATGATGAAGTGATCCATATATGATGCGGCGCCGGATAAAGACATACGATATACAATCATTAACATACCAGGAACATTATGGAGTTTAAGCAGGCCGGCATCAGCGGGTTGTTGATCATTCAACCACGGGTGTTTGAAGATGAGCGGGGGCATTTTTTTGAGTCTTATAACCGGGATGCATTCAGGAAGGCCGGGATCGATGTGGTTTTCGACCAGGACAACGAGTCGCGTTCCATGAAGCATGTGCTCCGGGGACTGCATTATCAGGCACCTCCTTATGAACAGGGCAAGCTGGTCCGGGTGACCAGGGGTGCTGTGCTGGATGTGGCCGTGGATATACGCCGCAGCTCTGAGACCTATGGGCAATGGGATTCTATTGTCCTGAGCGAAGAAAACAAGTTGATGTACTGGATACCGCCGGGATTTGCCCATGGATTCCTGGCCCTGGAAGACGAAACAGTATTTACATATAAGTGTACCGGAGTGTATCATAAAGCCTCTGAAGGAAGCATACGCTGGAACGATAAATCGCTGAACATATCCTGGGGCACTGACCGTCCGCGCATTTCCCGGAAGGATGCTGAGGCACCCCCTTTTAAGGACCTGAAAAGCCCCTTTTAACATCTCCCCATCCTGAATGAAACCCTGGGCGACCGGTACGTGCCTGGTTTCTTGTCATATTCCTTTTGGTCTCAATGGCCGCCATCGCGATGACCGCTTCCGGAATGCGTTGTTCGGGGAAACGAAGCTTGCCCTGGGTCCCTGATGGGATGAGGACCACCGCCATTACATGACCTGTTCTGCAGCGGTGCCAACATGTTCTGGCGGTTTTCGGAAGGGATGGCAAGGGATTGCCGGCCGGAAGTGACCGTATAATTGTATATTTGCCATGCCGATGAAGAGTGAACAGACAGTGGACGTTAAGGAACAACAATCCCTTCAGGTACTGGGTGCGCGTGTGCACAACCTGCAGGACACAGACCTGACCATGCCCCGGTATAAGCTGGTGGTTTTTACCGGACTGAGCGGGAGCGGCAAGTCATCGCTTGCGTTCGACACCATATATGCCGAAGGGCAGCGGCGGTATATGGAAACCTTTTCGGCCTATGCCCGGCAGTTCATCGGCAACCTGGAAAGGCCGGATGTAGACAAGATCACCGGGTTGTCGCCGGTTGTGGCCATTGAGCAAAAATCCGTCAGCAAGAACCCCCGTTCCACCGTGGGTACCATCACAGAAGTGTATGATTTCCTCCGCCTGCTTTTTGCCAGGGCATCCGATGCATACAGCCATGTTACCGGCGAACGCATGGTCCGCTATACGGATATGCAGATCGTTGACCTCATATACAGGGATTACCGGGATGAAAAGATCCTTATGCTCGCCCCGCTGGTCAAGGGTCGTAAGGGGCATTACCGGGAGCTTTTCGACAACCTGCGCAGGCAGGGCTACAGCAAGGTGCGGGTGGACGACGTGCTGCGCAACCTGGAATTTGGTATGCAGGTGGACCGCTATAAAATTCACGACATTGAGCTGGTCGTGGACCGCATTGCCGTGAACGAGGACGAACGCAAAAAGGACCGTATCCGGAGGGCTGTGGAAACGGCCCTTAAACAGGGAAGGGACATATTGACGGTGTATCATGAAAGCGATGGCGGGGTGCGGCATTTCAGCCGCCTGCTCATGTGCCCGGTCAGCGGCATCTCTTACCCCGAACCCGAACCCAATACCTTTTCTTTTAATTCCCCCTACGGGGCATGCCCGAAATGCAACGGCCTGGGCAAAATATCCGAGGTCGACATCAAAAAGATCATACCCGGTACCCGGAAGACCATTCGTAAGGGGGGACTGGCACCCATCGGGGAATATAAGAACAACTGGATCTTTCATCAGATCGAAGCCATCGGGCAAAAATACGGCTTCGATCTGGACACACCCATAGAAGACATTCCTGAGGCGGCCATCGCTGCCATTTTGTATGGTACTCAGGATACCATACAGGTGAAAAGGGAGTACCTCGGGGTGACCTCCACCTACAGCCTCAATTTTGAGGGCATCATCAGCTTCATCGTGAACCAGCATAACGAAGCTTCTTCCAGGGGCATCAAGCGTTGGGCATCGGGTTTTATGAATACCGTCGATTGCCCGGAATGCCATGGGAACCGGCTGAAGAAAGAATCGCTTTCTTTTCGCATTGACGGTAAGAACATTGCGGAACTGGCACGCATGGACCTTCTGGGATTACAGGAATGGATTGACGGACTGGAGGAGCGGGTCGGGGAAAGGAAGAAGGTCATTGTCCGGGACATCATACGGGAAATACAAAACCGGCTCAGGTTTTTGCTGGATGTAGGGCTGGAGTACCTGTCCCTGAACCGTCCCGCACGCAGCCTCAGCGGAGGTGAATCCCAGCGGATCCGGCTGGCTACCCAGATCGGCTCCCAACTGGTGGATGTGTTGTACATCCTGGATGAGCCCAGCATTGGTCTTCACCAGCGGGATAACAACCGCCTGATCCAATCGCTCAAGCAATTGCGCGATCTGGGCAATTCGGTGATCGTGGTGGAGCACGACCGCGACATGATCGAATCGGCCGACCACGTGGTCGATATTGGTCCGGGCGCCGGACGCCACGGCGGGCACATTGTGGCCCAGGGATCGCCACGGGACATGCTGGATTGCGATACCCTCACCTGTGATTACCTCTCCGGCAAAAAGACGATCCCCATGCCGGAAAAGCGGCGGGAAGGCAACGGGAAACATATGCTGCTTAAAGGTGCCGGTGGACATAACCTGAAATCGGTTGACCTGTACCTGCCCCTGGGTACGTTCATTTGCGTCACCGGCGTGAGCGGCAGCGGCAAGTCGTCCCTGATCAATGAAACCCTGTACCCCATCCTGAGCAACCATTTTTACCAGTCCGCCCGGAAACCCCTGCCGTACCGGTCGCTGGACGGGATTAAGAACATAGATAAGGTGATCGAAATAGACCAGTCGCCCATCGGCCGCACCCCCCGCTCCAACCCCGTGACCTATACCAAAACCTTTGATGAAATACGCAGGCTTTTCGTCATGCTGCCCGAAGCCAAAATACGCGGCTACAAGCCGG
Source organism: Bacteroidales bacterium (assembly GCA_018400295.1). Taxonomy (GTDB): domain Bacteria; phylum Bacteroidota; class Bacteroidia; order Bacteroidales; family B18-G4; genus M55B132. The sequence goes on from JAGYMZ010000004.1 coordinate 88,351, forward strand.
GCCGCTTTTCTTTTAATGTTAAGGGCGGGCGATGCGAGGCATGCAAAGGGGCCGGGGTACGGGTTATTGAAATGAATTTCCTGTCGGATGTATATGTGCAGTGTGAAAGCTGCCAGGGTAAAAGATATAACCGGGAAACATTGGAGGTGCGATACAAAGGGAAATCCATCAACGATGTGCTGAACATGACCATCAACCAGGCCGTGGACTTCTTTGCCGGCATCCCATCCATCCTGCACAAACTCAAGACGTTACAGGAGGTGGGATTGGGTTATATAACCCTGGGACAGCAGTCGACAACCCTCTCCGGCGGGGAGGCCCAACGTGTGAAGCTGGCTGCCGAGCTTTCCAAAAAGGATACGGGCAAGACCTTGTATATTTTGGATGAGCCAACGACCGGACTTCATTTCGAGGATGTGAAGGTATTGCTGGAAGTATTGAACCGGCTGGTCAACAAAGGCAATACCATTCTGATCATAGAACACAATATGGACGTGATCAAGTTTGCCGACCATATCATTGACATGGGGCCGGAAGGGGGGGACCGCGGGGGGGAGATCATTTGCCAGGGCCCGCCCGGGGAGATCGTAAAAAATATTGAAAGTTATACCGCCCGGTATCTGAAAGAAGCATTAATTTCACACCTGTAAAACATTGAATTATGGACCGCAACGATGAAGATAAAATCCGGAGCGCTTTTGAAGAAAAGAACTGGAACCAGATCAAAACCTACGATTCCTGGCAGATATTCAAGATCATGTCGGAATTTGTAGAGGGATTTGAGAAACTATCCAAGATCGGGCCCTGCGTATCGGTGTTTGGTTCTGCGCGGGCCAAGCCGGCCGACGCCCATTACAAGCTGGCCGAGGAGATCGGTTATTTGCTCGCCAAGAAAGGGTTCGGGGTCATCACCGGGGGTGGTCCCGGAATTATGGAAGCCGCCAACAAGGGCGCCCATTTTTCCGGTGGCAAGTCGGTGGGCCTGAACATCAACCTGCCCTTCGAGCAGCATGCCAATACGTTCATCGACCAGGACAAGCTGCTTGATTTTGATTATTTTTATGTACGTAAGGTTATGTTCATGAAGTATTCGCAGGGCTATGTGGTGTTGCCCGGCGGTTTTGGCACACTGGATGAGATGTTCGAGGCCATTACCCTTATCCAGACCGCAAAGCTGGTGCATTTTCCTATCGTGCTGGCCGATTCAGAATACTGGAATGAACTGATGGAATGGGTCCGCAAAAAATTGCTGAAAAATGAAATGATCAGCCAGGAAGACCTTGACATCATCACTGTTGTGGATAGTGCCGAAGATGCTGTAAAGGTTATCGAAGACTTTTACAATAAATACGCCCTTAAGCCCAAC
>JAGYMZ010000040.1 GCA_018400295.1 Bacteroidales bacterium
GGCCATGGTGGCCAGACAACGCGTGTAATTGTTCAGGGTACTTGTGCTTTTCCCTGTTAACTCAACATGGCGGATTAGCTTCTGATATAGCTTTCCAAACTCAGGTACATTTTTACATGCCTTTTCGACATGTGTCAAACTTTTTTTTCATAATTTTAAAGTTTAGATGTTATTGTGAGGTCTAAAAGTAACGAAAACTATCGGTAGCAACAGCATTGGCTGTATTTAGCTACCGGTAGGTTTCGTTCAACACCGGTTACTGAAATGTGCTTAAACTATGTCGGATATCACATTACACCCATTCAGGCAATACGTTCTTCGAAGCCCCGCATTGCCGCTTGAAGATGCTTATACACTAATCGGAAAAGAAGAAATCCCGGAACAGGAACTCAGGTCCCGGGCCGCCTCGCCATATTTCCTTCAGGCCCTGCATCTGGCATCCCCGGGATTCCTCAAAGAACTGAAAAAATGGCTCGCGGGTGAACCCATGCAGGAAAAGAAGGTCCGTTCAATTAAAAAGACCCTGATACACTATTTGATACGGATCAGCACCCGTTCCACACCTTATGGATTGTTCGCCGGAATCTGTACCGGGCATTGGGGGAAAATATCCCGGATCGTCACAGACAAACACACAACGGTTCATATACGCCATAACATGATCACGCTTTCGCAGGCAAAAAAGCAGCTCCTTGAGGATCCGGAGGTTAGAAAGGAAATAAAATATTATTCCAATCCCACCCTCTACCGTACAGGCAAAGAGATCAGATACTTCGGTTACCACTCCCTGGCAAACGGCTCCCGATGCATTCAATTGCTGGCAATTTCATTCACGAGGCTTATGGAAGACCTATGGTCCTTTGGCCGCACAGAACGTTCCTGGGAAGAATTGTCATCGTTCATATCTGGAAAGGGATATTCCATGACGGTATCGGAAGCATACATCAACGAACTGATCGACAACCAGTTTCTTTTCAGTTCGCTGGAAGAAACCTGTACAGGGCGTTTTTACTTCGAAAATTTGAACGCATTAAATAGAATAATGCCCGTTCCCAGGATGCCAAAAGCATTGGCGCATTTATACCCCGGAGGTAAAGATGAGCAACAGGGAAAGAATATATGGGAACACCCGGAGCCCCGCTCTGCTGAATTCTTTCACTTTTCATCAGACGGGAAAAAGTACCCTCCCTGCCAGGCTGATCTGAAAATAAATACCATCGCAAACACACTGCAATCCTCGCTGACAAAAGCGCTGGCCAAAGGTACCAGGATCCTCACCCAACTATACCCTTTCCGGCAATCCCAATTTGCCAGGGAATTCATCAATGCCTTCCGTCAAAAGTATGGCAACGAAAGCGTTCCGCTCATGCACGTATTTGATCCGGAAACCGGTATAACACCTGCAGGAAATTCTTATATATATGCAGACTCGGGTACTTTTGCTGACCTGGACCGGGAATTGACGGCTGCAAAAGAAATAAAACCCGAAAGATCTAATCCGTGGCTCCTTCGCAAACTGCAACAATGCCTTATGACAAACCAACGGGAGATCATCCTCACTGACAAAGACATCCCTGCGGGATCAGGCCTGAAGCACCTGCCGGACACCTTCAATGTTTGCTTTCAATGGGTTGGAAATCTTCACGGACCCACGATCTATCTCAAAGCCATTAGCGGTCCCGGAGCCGGATCCCTCCTCGGCCGGTTTGCACATCTGGACCCGGGCATTCAATGCCTGATGAAAGAAATTTGCGACTTTGAGGAAGGTAACCGCGAAGAAATACATGCCGAAATCGTCCATATTCCAGGCGAAGCAACCGGAAATATTCTATTCCGCTCATCAATGCGCAACTACGAGATCCAACTGTTCTCATATCCCGGTGTCCGGGAAGATCGCACAATACCAATAAACGACATCCTTGTTGAAGTGCAGGGCGGAAAAATTGTTCTGACATCCCGGAAACATAAAAAACAGATCCTACCCCACCTGAGCAATGCACATAATTTTCATGACGATGGGTTCATACTTTACCGTTTCCTTTGCGAAGTACAATCCCAGGCAACTTATGAATCGCTTTCATTCCACTGGCAGGGACTTGAGTCAGATGCTTTTTACCTGCCCAGGGTCCGGTACGAAAACATCATCTTTTCACCGGCCCAGTGGAAAATCCGGAAAAGCGATCTGGATAATATCCGGCAAGGGCCCCATGAACAAGTTGACCCGGAAATTTTCCGGATATGGCTTAAGAAATACAACATACCCCGGTACATCATCCTGGCCGAATACGATAAAGAATTGCTGCTAAACACAGATAACCGGTATTGCCTTTCCCTGCTTGGATCTAAACTAAAAAACCAGGGTGAACTATTGCTGAAAGAATTTTTCCCGGAAAACCCGGTGATCGTTGAATCCGGAAACGGGCACTATATGCATGAATTCATAGCGCCATTCTGCAAAAAGGAAAACTTATGAAGACCCCTGACGTTAAAAGAACATTCCTGCCCGGGGAAAAATGGGTGTACTACAAGATCTATATCAATCCCCCGGCCTCAGACAAATTGCTTGTCCGGACGATATACCCCCTGAAAAACCTTTGGATGAGACAACACACGATTAAGCAATGGTTCTTTGTCCGTTACAACGATCCGGAACACCACCTCCGGGTCCGGTTCAGGGTAACCCGGCAGGAAAATGTATCAGCAGTGATCCCCGCGATGAAAAAACATCTGGCACCCTACATTGCCAATAAGCAAATACATAATATTCAAATAGATACGTACCGGCGGGAAACAGAACGATATGGCAGGGGTACCATAGAACATTGTGAAGGGATCTTTCATTCCGACAGCACCCTGAATCTGAACATCCTGCGGAACATATTGGAAAACAATGAAAACGGGCCGGACTGGAAAACGGGGCTCCGGATAACCCTGCAGTACCTGGATGATTTTGGCCTTTCCGTTCATGAACGGAAAGGGCTATTGCATGAAGCATACGCCTCCTTAACATCACACCTGCCTAACCGGAATGAGATCATAAAAAACCTGGGCAGGAAATACCGGCAACACAAGTATCACATTGCTCAAGCGGCCATGGGTCCAAGATCCGATGTAATGCAATCTTACCTGGATCAATTTTCCCGGGACAGTTCAGATGACATCCGGGCCATCATGACCATGGGCAGAGGGGGAAAGCTGGAAGTGGACCTTCATGATCTGCTGCTTTCCCTGATACACATGTCCATGAACCGTCTTTATAAGTTAAATCAGCGCAACAATGAATTGCTGGTATACAATTTCCTTTTCAGGCATTTCAAATCCGTCGCCGCCAGGATGGACATCAATAATAATCCGGACAGGCACGAACCTAACCACCGCTCTTCCGTATAAGAGCACAGCAGTTTTTTTCTATTTTTGACTCAAAATGTGTGCATGTTAAGCTTCCCATTTTACAAACAACTGGATGCCATGGATTGTGGCCCCGCATGTTTGCGTATGATCGCCAAATACTATGGCCGCTCCTATTCGATACAAACCTTACGTGAAAAAAGCTACATAACCCGCGAAGGGGTTTCTTTGCTCGGCACAAGCGATGCGGCAGAATCCATCGGGTTCCGGACCATAGGGGCCCGGCTGGGTTTTGAACAGCTCACGAAAGAAGTCCCCCTTCCATGTATTGTGCACTGGCAGCAACGCCATTTTGTTGTTGTATATAAAATCAAAAAAGATAAGGTCTGGGTTGCGGATCCCGCCTACGGACTGATCAAATACACCAAAGATGAGTTTTTAAAGGGCTGGGCAAGCACCCGGGCGGAAGGGAAACACCAGGGTGTCTGCCTGCTGCTTGAACCAACCCCCGATTTCTACAAGCAGGAAGGGGAAGACATCAACAAGAAGAGCTTTCGCTTTTTGTTCAGCTATGTGAAGCCACATCGCCGCTTTGTAACACAGGTCATTTTGGGCATGCTGGTCGTCAGCATCATACAACTGATCTTCCCCTTCCTCACACAGGCAGTGGTGGATATTGGTATTTCCAATCAGGACCTGGGGTTCATCACACTGGTGTTGATCGCCCAGCTGGTGTTGATGGCCGGGCAAACATCCGTTGAATTCATCCGGGGGTGGATACTCCTTCACATATCCACACGGGTAAATATTTCACTCCTTTCCGATTTTCTGATCAAGCTGATGAAATTGCCCGTGAAATTTTTTGACACCAAGCTGGTGGGTGACCTGATGCAGCGGATAGGGGATCACACCCGCATCGAGAATTTCCTCACGGTGTCTTCCCTGAATATATTGTTCTCCATGATAAGCCTGGTCGTCTTTTCCATCGTCCTGGGCATTTTCAACATGAAAATCCTGGCGGTCTTTCTGGCAGGGAGCATATTGTATGCCCTGTGGGTACTGGCTTTTATGAAAAAACGGCGGGAAGTGGATTTCAAACGTTTTGCCCAGCAGGCCGACAACCAGAGCAGCCTGATACAGCTGATCACCGGGATGCAGGAGATCAAGTTGAACAATTGTGAGAAACAAAAACGCTGGGATTGGGAGAAAATACAGGCCAAGCTGTTCCGCGTCAATATCCGCGGCCTTTCCATCAATCAATACCAGCGTGCCGGGGCTGTTTTCTTTAATCAGACAAAGAACATCCTCATCATTTTCATTGCGGCATCGGCCGTGGTCCGGGATGAGATGACCCTGGGTATGATGATGGCTGTGCTGTTTATCATCGGACAAGTCAACAGTCCGATCGAACAAATGATATCCTTTTTCCGCTCTGCCCAGGATGCCAAGATATCGCTGGAGCGACTGGGAGAGATCCATCAAAAGAAGGATGAAGAAGATCCGGACGAAGCCAGGATCAATATCCTGCCCAGAAAGAAAAGCATTCAGGTCAGGGACCTTTATTTTCAATATGAAGGTCCTCACTCAGCGATGGTGCTCAGGAACATCAACATACATATTCCGGAAAACAAGGTGACGGCCATTGTAGGGCCCTCAGGCAGCGGAAAAACCACACTGGTGAAACTAATGCTGGGCTTTTACCCCCCCGTCAGGGGTGATATCCGGGTAGGCGACACCAACCTGCGCACCATGAGCCACCGCACCTGGCGACAGCATTGCGGGGCAGTGATGCAGGATGGTTTCATTTTTTCGGATTCCATCGCCAATAATGTAGCCGTCAGCGAGGAGATCCTGGATAAGGAAAGGCTGTTCAACGCAGTAAAAGTAGCCAACATCCAGGAGTACATCGAATCGCTTCCTTTGAGCTACAACACACGTATTGGTATGGAAGGCACCGGCCTCAGCCAGGGCCAGAAACAAAGGATCCTGATCAGCCGGGCCGTATACAAAGACCCGGAATTCCTGTTCTTTGACGAAGCCACCAATGCACTGGATGCCAATAATGAGAATCAGATCATGCAAAACCTCCAGCAATTTTATAAAGGCAAAACCGTTGTCATCGTAGCACACCGGCTCAGTACCGTTAAGAACGCCGATCAGATCATCGTTATGGAAAAAGGGGAAGTCACCGAGCAGGGCAGGCATAGCGAACTGGTTGCATTGAAAGGATCATATTATCATCTGGTAAAGAATCAACTGGAGCTTGGCAGCTAACACCACCGGTTAAGGGAATACGCTATATGGGTAAAAAAAATTCAAAAAGACAATCCATCATCATGCGCAGCGAACCTGTGCAGGAGATCCTGGGATCCATTCCACCCTGGACCATACGCTGGGGCATCACCCTGATCTTTATCATCATTGCCGTCATACTGGTTGGCAGCTGGTTCTTTAAATATCCCGATTCCATATATGCGGAAATTGAGATCGTCACCCAAAACCCACCGGCAGACGTAATTTCCAGGGCGGATGGGAACATAGAAGCCCTCTTCGTAAGTGACCAGGAAGAAGTGAGCAAGGGCCAATACCTTGCGGTTATTGAAAACCCTGCCAACCACAAGCTCATGTTCACGCTCAAAAAAACGCTCACAAAGCTCAAACCTTACATGGAAGATCTGAATACGGATGTCCTGCCGGTTTTCAAGAATACCCAATACAGTGAATACGGACGGGTGCAACCCTATTATTCCATGTTCCTGAAAAACTACATGGATTACCGGACATTTCTGAAAGTGGATTATTACGATAAAAAGATCCGGGCCCTGCAGGACCAGATCCGTGATTACAGGATATATTACGAATACACCTATGCACAGCGCAATACCCTTCAGGAGGATTATGAGCTGGCAAAGAAAGATTACCAGCGCAACGTGAAGCTTTTCAACAATAAGGCCATTGCAGAAGCACAGTTGGAAAGGTCGAAAAGCGAGATGCTTGAAAAAAAGCATGATTTTGAAGAGGCCCGCTCAAAGCTTGCCAATACACAGATCAAAATAACCGAACTGGAAGAAAACATTCTGGACCTGACCCTTCAGAAAGAACAGGAAGCCTCCAGGCTTTATCTTTCCCTGCAGGAATCCTATGAAAACCTGCTCAGCCAGATCCGTTCATGGGAGCAGGAGTATGTCATCAAAGCCCCCATTGCAGGAAAGATAACCTTTAACAAATACTGGACCGAAAACCAAAACATCACCACTGGAGAAAAAGTATTGTCGATCGTACCCCTGGATTCCACGAACATCATAGGTAAAATGTTCATGCCCCTGAGAGGGGCCGGGAAAGTCAGGCCGGGACAAAAAGTGAACATTAAACTCTACAATTACCCATACATGGAATTCGGCATGATATCGGGCAGGGTCAAAACCATCTCAACGGTCCCGTCTGACAACGCCTATGCGGTTGAAGTGCTCCTGTCTGAAGGGCTACGGACCAACTACGGTATTCAGCTGGACTTTAATCAGAAAATGAGGGGCCGGGCCGAGATCATAACGGAAGATATACGACTGCTGGTAAGGGTGATCCGGCCCATCCGGTCGCTTATACAAAATCGTTCGGCAGGTGATCTTTCCCCGGAAGAATCCTGGCAAACCCACCCTTGATGTATTGATCTATGAAAAAGCTGAACTTCCCGCCATACCAGTTTAGCATCAGGGAATCCCATCAAAAATACCTGATCCTGGATGACATCAGGAAAAAATATGTGGTTTTGACACCGGAAGAATGGGTCAGGCAACACCTCATCAGGTATCTCTCCCGGGAAAAAAATTATCCCCCAACACTGATCACCATTGAAGGAGGCTTCCGTATTTACAATACGATGCAGCGTGCGGATGTCATCGTTCATAACCGGCAGGGCGCACCATTACTCATTGCCGAATGCAAGTCGCCGGAGATTGCCGTCACACAGCATACCTTCGACCAGGCGGCAAGGTACAACATGCGTTGGAAAGCCCCTTATCTGTTGGTTACCAACGGCCTTGACCACTATTGCTGCCGGATCGACCACAAGGGTCAATCCTATGCCTTATTGCGGGAGATCCCGGATTACGTGGAGATCAGGAACCTGTAACTAAATCTCATTCACCAATTCCAGAAACCGCTTATAAGGAATGGCCGACAGGCTTTCAGCCTGCAAAGCACCATTGGCCTGGCTGATCATAGATACCTTAGCAGCCGTTTCAGGATCCGGGGCTTCGTATATATCCATGAAATCATACTGGCCGAGCAAGGCATAATGGGCTACAAACTTCACATCGGGGCATTTTTCCCGTACCTGCTGCAACCAAACATTCCCTATTTCAGCTCGGCTCTTCATTTTTTGCGAAAGGTCCTGCGACAATTTCGTTAATAAAATATATGTTTGCATAATTCCTCCTTTTCTCCCTGAATATACAAAAAAAATCAGCAATTTCAAAGCAATGGTAAAATCATTGGCAAAAATTATGTATCCAGTAACCGCACGTAACGATAGCCATGCCCCGAAGTTTGTCCTGAAAAGACTGAAAAGACTGGTTGTTTGGTTTTGTAATGTCAGATGTCATCCAGATGTCATCCGGATGACATCTGGATGACATCTGACACGAATGAACAAAACTCCCCAAACAAAATGAAATTTTCATAAATAATAATTCCCGAACATGGTAATTGCAAAAAAATTTTAACTTTGCGATGAACAAAAAGTAACGCCATGAAATACACAGGTATTAAGATCATCCTTTTTATTGTCATCATTGTCTTAGCCTGGTTGGTCGTAGACAGTATCCGCACACCGCTGAGATTTAACCAGGTTAAAGAACAAAGGGAAAAAGTGGTCATTGAAAATCTCAAAGACATTCGTTCCGGACAGCTTATCTTTAAAACCATTCACAAATCGTATGCTGAAAATTTTGATACCCTGATCGATTTCATCAGAAATGGCGAGATACCCGAAGTAAACATAATACCAGATCCCGAAGACACCACCTTCACCAAAACCATTAAAGACACCCTCGGATATGTCAACGTAGCTGACTCCCTTTACGGACACAGACCTGACTTTTCTATAGATTCACTAAGATATATTCCCTTTTCCGGTGGCAAAGAATTCAGCCTTGATGCCGGAACCATTGAAACGGGGGGCATAACCGTAAATGTTTTTGAGGCATCGGCATTGTATACAGAATTCCTTCGCGGACTGGATGAGCAGCTTATTCTCAATCTGGTCAAAGCAAAAGAAGATATAGATAGATTCCCGGGATTAAAGGTGGGATCAATGAATGAAGCTTCCACCGACGGTAACTGGGAGTAATTTTTTCCGGCATGCCAAACGATATTGCCAAAGATCTGAATTTGAAAGGTTCTTTTCCGGATCCTGTTGCCTATGAGCATTGTCATTTATCCGTTTCCCTCAGCAGGAAGGAAATTGCACTGGCATTGCTGGATGCGGATAAGAACACGTATATTCAACTGGACAGCTACATCAGGAAGGGGATTGAGGATCCCGAACCGTCAGCGCCCGGTCCGGTCCGGGAACATCTTGAATATGCCCTGAAAGGATCCGGTTTGGAAAACAAAACATGCAAAAAGACCCGGATCCTTATTGAAAACCCCTTTGTGACTTTTGTCCCTTCAAAATATTATGATCAGGGTGGAAACGAGGCAATGCTCAAAACCTTATATCCATACCTGAACTCCGGTGCAACGCATTTTAATGCGACCCTGCTCCCCTCCATTGACGCCTATTGTGTTTTCGCATATTCCGAAAAAGTTGAAAAAGCTGTCAATTCCCTGTTGATGAATGCCCGGATCTTTCATCAGGGCCATCCCCTTGTGCTTGCCTTCCTTACCGGAAATGAACAAAGCAACGAAAAAAAGATCTTTTTGAATTTCCGCCACCGGGCATGTGATGTGATGATAACCCGGACAGGCAAACTGATACTGTTTAATACGATCCCCTTTGAAAACAGCAATGACATGGTATACCATTTGCTGGCCCTGATGAAAAGATCCGATATGGACCCGAAAGACAGTCCGGTAATTCTTTCTGGCAACATTGATCATGGTGACGATGCATATTCCGGCCTGTCGGATTTCATCCCCTCCCTTACCTTTTCTGAAAGGGTCACTGCCTTTAAATACGATACGGTTTTTGAAGATATCCCGCAACACAGGTACATGGATCTGTTGAGCTTACCCCTGTGCGAATAATTGATGGAAAACATAAAGGAAGACGGTTTTACCCGCCCCGAAATTTACCCGTAAGACCCACCACCGACCTGGCCAAGGAAAGCCTGTTCAATATTTTACGAATACACTTTGATTTCCGGGAATTGACAGTCCTTGACCTTTTTGCCGGAACCGGAAGCATTACTTTTGAATTCGCTTCCAGGGGAGCCAGAAAGGTAATATCCATAGACAAAAACCCCAGATGCCTCAAATTTATTTTGGAAAAAGCCCGTGAGTTACAACTGGACAATATTTCGACCGTACGGGAAAACGTACCGGCACTGGTACCAAAACTTACCGGGAACTTTGATGTCATTTTTGCCGATCCACCCTACGACCTTCCCGGCCTGGAAACCATCCCACGCCAGGCCCGGTTGTTCAGCGCACTGAAACCGGGTGGCTGGTTCATCCTGGAACACAGCAGGGAATACGATTTCTCCAGACTGCCCCATCACAACCAAACACGAAAATATGGAAAGGTAAACTTTTCCATCTTCATAAAGGATGAACAATAAAGATCGATCCTGCCTGCCGAATGAATACATCCACATCCCATCAAACACTGAACATAAATCAAGCACGGGATATTTCCACCAGCCATCGACAATACTCCACCTGTCTGGGTCAATCGGGCAGATAGCATTCAGGAGATCGCCAATCAAAAAAGGCTGCCCTTTCAAGACAGCCTCTTCTGCGATATCATGAACGACCTTTTTTAATATTCATCTTCATGAAAGAAAAAATCATCCTTGGTGGGATAATCCGGCCATATATCCTCAATGCTTTCATATACCTCTCCCTCGTCTTCAATCTCACGGAGATTTTCAATGACTTCCTGCGGAAGACCGGACCGTATGCTGTAATCAATAAGTTCATCCTTTGTGGCAGGCCAGGGAGCATCTTCCAGTTTTGAAGCTAATTCAAGGGTCCAATACATAATCTCCAGTTTTGATTCGGTTTGCAAAAATAATCCTTTTCCACTAAAAGTCAAGTCTTATTTTATCATCCCGGAATTCTTTCAAACTCTTGCTTTCCAGGGAGTTTCGGCTGCGCCCAGATCTTTTGCAAGTTTTCTTGCAAGCACGAACAGATAATCAGACAACCGGTTTAAATACTTAATGTTCAATTCGTCCACGACATGCTCAGATGCAAGACTAATCACCAGTCGTTCTGCCCTTCTGCACACACACCTTGCAACGTGACAATGGGATACGGTAGTATGTCCTCCGGGTAAAATAAAATTCTGAAGAGGCTCCAGGTCTTCATTCATCTGATCAATCTCTTTTTCGAGAAGGCTTACGTCCTTTTCGACAATTGCAGGCAAATCCCTCGGGATGGTTTTTTCCGGGTCTTTTGCAAGCATAGATTCTATGGTGAATAAACGGTCCTGAATTTCAATGAGGGTTTTTTTATACTGCGCATCGATCTCCTGATCCCGGACAAGCCCTATATACGCGTTCAGCTCATCCAGTGTACCATACGCTTCGATCCGCTTATGATATTTGGGCACTCTTGTACCCCCCATCAGGGAAGTCTCTCCCTTGTCCCCCATTTTGGTATATATCTTCCATTCCACGATATGAAATTTTAAATATTAAAGATACAAATAGTTATTTAATCCCGGGATTTGCCTCTGGGATTTGCCATGAAGTTTCCAAAAGCGACTCCAAACAGACCCTCCCGGGTATGGATGGTAAACAATGATGGATGCCTTTTGTTTAGAGAAAAGGGTATAAGCGGGATTACTTCTTGCGGTAATCCTCCATGGTGCGGATATCTTCATTTAGCTTATCGGATTCAACTTCCCCGTCAATAAGGCGGATGATCCGGTGGGCATGCTGAGCGATATCTTCTTCATGGGTCACAACGATGATGGTATTTCCCAATTTGTGGATGTCCTCCAGCAAGGTCATGATCTCTGCTGAAGTTTTGGAATCAAGGTTTCCTGTGGGTTCATCGGCAAGTATGATGGACGGGTGGTTCACCAGTGCACGGGCAATGGCAACACGCTGCCTCTGCCCCCCGGATAATTCATTCGGCTTATGCAACATGCGGTCTGCAAGCTGAACATCTCCCAGGACTTTCTCCGCTCTTTCCATCCGCTCATGCTTTTTATATCCGGCATATATCAGTGGAAGGATCACATTCTCAAGGGCCGTGCTTCTGGGTAACAAGTTAAAGGTTTGAAATATAAAACCGATCTCTTTGTTCCGTATTTCAGCCAGCTCATTGTCGTTCATCTGACTAACATCATTCCTGTTCAGAAAATAATGTCCGGAGGTAGGGGTATCCAGGCACCCCAAAATATTCATCAGGGTTGATTTACCCGAACCGGAAGGTCCCATCAGGGCAACAAACTCATTTCTGGCTATGGAGACGGAAATGGATCTGAGCGCACGGACCACTTCTGTCCCCACCTGAAAATTCCGTACTATTCTGTCAAGCCTTATTACTTCTTCAGCCATAACGATAGGTTGAGATCAAAATTAATATTCCTCTGCGAAGATACGATAAAAAGAACTGAAACCCTTACACGGCATCCGCATCCCCGGTCCGGTAAATTTATAAAACTTAATCCAGGCAACATGCACCTTGTCCAAAATTATCCGGGTCATCAGTATCGTATACAAAACTCCTGTCTGCTCAACTCCTTTTTCATAAATACAATGCCCATCTTGTACAGGTTCACAGAAGCCGTAGCCCTTTTTGTAATGTCTTTCCATGCTTGCTGCATCCCTCCGGACCAGTAGATATCATCAAACACAAAAATACTGTCGTTATGCGTGAATGGCAGGATCATTTCAAAATAGCGCATCGTTGGACTATACCGGTGGTTCCCGTCAATAAATACCAGATCCACACGCTGCATTTCATCCAGAACCACAGGCAGTAAATGGTCAAAACTGCCAATATGCACCTGTATATTATCCATCTTCAGAGCGTGGAAATGCTCTTCCGCCCTTGCAGCAATATTTCGACACCCTTCCAGGGTAAAGATCCGGCTTCCTCCGGCGGCCCGGGACATATACATTGTGCTTATACCGAGGGACGTCCCGATCTCAAGAATATTCTCGGGTTGGAAATGCTTCACCAAGCGGTACAAAAGTCGCCCGTACCTGGGGGGAACCGATGACCATCGTGCAATCCTTCGCAAAGGGGTCATGCCGGTAACGGGGATATTCCCGTTATGCCCGGCCCCAAAGTCGGTATGGCGAATGATCTCATCCGAACGGCACAGCATCTTCCGGATCTTCTCAACTTCCTGTAAATCCTCCGGTCCTTGCCGGTCGTTGATGACACGCGTAACCAGTTCATACATAAATGGAGAATGAATTCCAAAACGCGAAGTTGAATGCAATAAAAAACGAATGTATTGACTTACCTGCATCCGGGCTTTCATAAGGGTCCCTATTGAAATGCGATCTTATTCAAATAAAAAACACTGCGCCGGTTCCCCGGCAAAGCATTGTTCCTCAATTCCTGATACCCATATACCAAAAAGAAATGATCATACCAGTGTACAACTTTGCTCCTTGCATCATCCATTAAACGGTCTTTACCATGCTTTAAACCAAGTTCTGTATCCTCCGCCTCGCTGAATGCATGGCCGCCAGCTCTGTCAAATACTTTATAATGCAGCCGGCCATTCCTGTTGTAAATTACAGCAATCTCCCCGCGGTATGGATGTATTTCAAGATGCTTTTGCAGGTCTGAGGTTAATATGTTTCTAATTTCCAGACTATTATCCCATTGAATCTCCCCCTCTGCATCGAAAGATGCTACAATGCCACTGAAGAATTTATATCCGTCAAAGACCGTATGGGACTGTGGAACAGCCCTTCCGTAATAATCATAATACATATTGGTAACGGTATGGTATTCGGGGTAAAAAGCTTCGGCGAGCATTATAAACGCCCCCTTGTGGTAAATGACGGGATGAACAACAACCGAGTAATCCAGGGAGGATTCCCCTTCTTTGCTTTGTTGCTTTTCGGCCCTTTTCCGGATCCGGATGATGTCTTCGGCACTAAATGAATGAATGAGATTGCGAAATTCCAGGAAATTGTAATAATGGATGAAGATCTGTTTTTCGTTGGCAAACTTAGCCATATAAAAGCCGGTGCTTTTCGGATAAGTGCTTTCATCATTGCTGCCGGCCCGGTTTTTATAGTAATTATACGTTCCAAGGGTATATACATCCCTGCCCATCGGAACCACGGAAGCATTATTGAGGTATTTCTGATCAATAACAGGATTGATTTCCAACATGCCGAATGAATTTCCCTTCAGGTTAAATTTTTGCAGATACAATCCTGCCAGCTCCCTGGAATCCACTTTCTGAAGCACGGCATATACAAAAAAATTTGTGGTGTCCAGCGTTAACCGCTCTATCCATTGCTGTCCTTCAAGATCCGGGATCTTTGCTGACACATCTCCGGAAAGCAAGTTTACAAAGTACAGCCGGCTCTCATACCTTTTAAAATTCATTCCTACGACCGCATGATCGTTTTGTGTCAGGAAACCCGCTATTTCACCCTTGTCTTCCAGACTTAATGAAACAATATTGAACGTTCCCTGTTCAAGCACTATCTCAACGATCTGCATATTCGGTTCTTCTTCCCTGCTTTTCCCATTGAGATAAAACAGCAAACAAAGTATTCCATCTTCTGTGGAATAAGCTTCATACGCCATGCCGGCAATAAGCGGTTTGGCGGTCGTCCAAACTTCCCGGAACTGGTTATCAAACAGCGCAAAATGCCAGTTTTGAACATTGTCGTTTCCTTCCTGCCCCTCATAAAAGATCAGAACACCATCGCTGCCACATGGTATAGCCTCATATGTGTCTTCCGACATCCTGGCATTCAGTTCCAGCCTGAGAAGACCGGGCTTTTGGCTTACCATTGCTGCCGGGATCAACAGTATTAACAGAATGAATATTTTCTTCATCAGGAAGCACTTTGCCTTTAGAATAACTCAAGAACCGGACACAATATTGAGCGGCCAGTGTATAAAATTAAAAAAAAGAGGCTTAACGTAAGTGTCAGCCTCTTCGAAAAATATTTCCAGGATGTCTTATTTCACAATGATCTTCCTGCCCCCTGATCTTTCCTGCCCTGAGTATGTATGGACCAGATAAAGTCCGGGTGCCCACCCGGAAATGTCGATCTGCAAGGTTGCATCCGTATTTTTTATTTTCCCCCTGTACACGACCTCACCCAGTGTATTGACCACAGCAAGGTATGCATTTATCGTCCCTCCGGCATGGATGAAAAGCGTACCGGAAGCAGGATTGGGATACACGTAAAGATCCGTTTCATTGAAAAACAGCTCTTTTGCTCCCAGCCCACCTTCGCCGGTGATCAAAATATCGTCCACCTCCCATGTAGCACATTCGGAATTGTCGGATAAATATTTAAAAGCGACATAAACAGGATTATCATCATAGGCAGAAATATCCAGATTCCCGGAAGCCGTCCAATCCCAGCTTCCAGCAGAAAGTACCGGTGAAAGGGGAGTCCAGTCGGCCGTGACCGGATCGCCTCCGCCATCATAATTTGTAGAGATCAGCACTTCCAAATCCTGTCCGTCATAATTTTTAGCCGAATAAAAATGCAGGGTTTCGCTTTCATAAGATGTAAAATCCATGGCCGGCGATATGAGCCAGTCCTCATTTTCATTACACCCACCTGAATAACCGCTGATCCGCGCACAGGGAGTACCTCCCATCCCATAGTCATTGTCACGCTCCCAAACCTGATCCCCGGTTATGCTGATGGCCTCCCAGTCACCCCAGCCCGTATCAAAATCCTCTGACTCAATAATCTCAATGTCGGCAGTGGTTGCCTGGGCCGCAGGTGCGGTGCCGTCGTTTTTATAATCGATGGACTGCCCCCCGTTGGTATACGGATAAATCTCAAAATAATAGGTCTCTCCGGCCTGCAGATTATCAAAACCGCACTCCTGGACGCCATAGGCAATATTCAGTGCAGCCGAACCATCAGCCAGGTCAGGGTCGTCGGATACTGCATTGCCATCTGCCGGGGCCTGGATATTGTCTTCATCGCTTGCCAGGATCAGGTATGCCCCGGGAAGTTGTGCACCGCTGGCATCTGTCCAGCTCAGGTCAATGGATAATCCGTCAGCCGCAGCCTCAAAATCCGATGGATAATTCGTGGGTTCCGGGAAAACTTCATCCGGCTCAAACGAAAAATCATCGTAATAAACGGCTCCGCCAGCTATATTGTTATCTTTGTATACCCTGACTTCAAAGCGAAATCCATCGGCGCCGGCAGGAGCAGTCAGTGTAACGCTGAATTCCTGCCATTCCGGATTATCGCTTGAATATTCCCCGGGCCGCAGTTCGTCCGCATGCGCGGGCAAGGTATTTGTACCTTCCAGCCAGTAGGACCAGATCCTTGTTCTTGCATTGGGATCGTTATCCAGGTAATAATAGTTTATGGTATAATTAACCCCTTCGGAAACACCGGTGATCTCCTGCTGGAAATCCCTGGTAGATTCACCCGAAGTATGCATGGCAGAATAGGTCCCACCATGGACCGGCGAGGTGGCTTGTGTGATGTTTTCCGCTTTGGTCCAGTCGGTTGGAGTGGTTGTATTATCCCACGCCTCCAGATCTCCGTTCAGGACCATGTTTTGTGCATAAGCCAGGCCAAAAAGAAGGACCATGGCCAACGAAAGTATTGCATGTTTCATAAGTCATACATTTAAATTATGTGTTTGCTTTTCACGCATTCGCCCCCGCGGGGCGGATACGTGAAAAGCTGTATTGTCATGTTATTCAATGATCAATTTTTGGGTTGAGATCAGCGAACCATTGTTATCAAGCACCTGAATAATATACATGCCCTTACCCAGGTGTTCCATATCCAGGATGGTCGTTTCACGGGTTACCTGCATTTCATAAACCTGTTCCCCGACAAGGTTGAAAATAGTCAGATACACATCATCTTCCTGAAACTTCCGGATGTTAAACGACCCTGTGTTTGGATTTGGAAATACACGGATCGCATTTTTTTCGGCAATTTCCTCAATCCCGACAGGAAGCACATCGATATATTCCTCCCTCGTATAGGTATCTTCTCCGTAATCATTGGATACGGTCAGGGCCACATCGTATAAGCCGGCCGTACTATAGAGGATGCTCCCGGGATCCTGCAACATTGATGAAGCGGGGTCCCCGCCTTCAAACATCCATTCCCAGGTATTTACCATTCCTGTGGACAGATCGGTAAATTCCACCATCTCTCCTTCAAAAATAGTATTCGCAGAGGCTTCAAAATCAGCAACAGGTGGAAAGTCAACCGAAATATAATCCTGTCTTACCATCGTACTATCCCCATTGGCATTTGTCACCTTCAGGGTAACATCATACAATCCCTGGGCATCGTAGAAAACAGGGGGTGGATCCTGCTGTGTGGAAACAGCGGGGTCCCCGCCTTCAAAGGTCCATTCCCAGCTTTGGGGATCACCCAAAGAAAGATCGGTGAATATGGCAGAATCACCCACGGCCACCGTCGTATCTTCAGCTTCAAAATAAGGGATGGGAAGTACGATGGTGCATCCCTGGAAAGGTGAAGCAAAAATGCTGTCGTTATTTGCATTCACGGCAGCAAACTCCGTAGATGCAGACCAGTGCCCGGCAAGGGCATTGTTCAGGTTGGGATTGCAAAAAGTCAGGGAGGGGCCAAATCCGTCCGCAAGGGTATCCCATGGAAGCTGGTCATCATACAACACGGAATCCACAACCACCCCGTTGGAATCGATAAGCACAACATCTTCCCCCGCATTGCTCAAAGCACCGCTGCTCCATTGATAAGCAGACATCCCAAAGGTGCCGGCAAAAGCGAGAGAATCAATGCAAACAACAAAATATTCCCCCGGATCCAGTTCATAGTCCGGGAATGTATAGGCAACACCTTCGGAAAAAGAATATCCAAGAAGGTTGACCATCTCAGAATCGTTGTTATATAATTCCAAAAACTCCAGAGAATCGTTGCCGGATTCAGGCGGATTGTACATGATCTCCGTAATTACGATGCCGGCCGGATCATAAGGCTCCGCGATGGAGAAAGGATTATCGCTGCTGTCAGCCGGCTGGCCGGACATATCCATGATCCGGACTTTGTAGTTATCCCCCGGATCGATGCCGCTGAACACGTACCAGGACCACAGGCCTGAAGAGGAAGGAATGTTCTGGACCAGCAACTGGGTACTCCCCGTAGAGAGGTTCAGCAGGTCGATCTGAACATCCCCGCTATACCCATTAAGCTCGTTCCAGGTAATATCATAAGTGGTTCCGATCTCAATCACTTCACCGCCATTTGGTGTCAGTACCAGCAGATCAGGTTCGGGAGGGAAATTGATGACCCCGGGGGTTCCACCGGTTTCCAGACTTTCTGCCCAGCTTTCCGGCAAGGCATTGTCGTAGGAAGGATCCAGTAAAGAAAGGCTGGGGCCGTTTCCATCGGGGCCGGCCGGCCATGGGGACTCATCATCGTAAGGAACATGATCCGCCTGTATTTTGCCCAGGTTGTACAGGTTTACTTCATCGCCCCCATTATTGAGGCTCCAGCTTATCTGGTCCGTTCCGTCGAAATCGGGTGTAAAGGGAAAGCTGCCGCTGGTAGCCACTGCGATCGTGAAATATTCGTCCGGACCTATGCTGGTCCCTCCGGGCAAGGTTAAGGGGGCATTTTGCGCATAATCATCCTGGATATACCATCCGGAAAGATCCACTTCCGATGCAGTATTGTTATATAACTCTATCCATTCCTCATCATCTCCGGGAGAATTATACATGATCTCATTGATCACAATATCCTGGGGACCGGGTCCGTCGCCGGTAACCAAAACATCATCCACCTCCCAGGTTGCCGCTCCGGAGGTGGTTGAAGTATAATGGAAAGCGATATAGACTGCTGATCCTGAATAGGTGGACAGGTCAATATCCCCTGATGCGGTCCAGGTCCAGCTTCCGGGCGACATCGTATACGATACCGTAGTCCAGTTGGCCGAATAGGGATCGCCTCCGCCGTCATAATCGGTGGATACTTTCACTTCCATATCCGGACCGGAATAATTTTTGGCATTGTAAAATGTTAAAATCTCATTGGTATAATTGTCCAGATCCATGGGTGGCGAAATGAGCCAGTCGTCATTTTCATTACTGCCCCCGGAGTATCCGCTCATCTGGGCACATGGTGTGCCGCCGATGCCATAGTTGTTATCCCGGTCCCATTCCTGATCGCCGGTCACGCTGACCGCTGTCCATGCTCCCCAGCTAAGGTCAAAATTTTCCATCAGGACCACCGTGGCGGTGGTGTTGGAAGATTCCGGAGGAGAGCCATCCGTTTTATAATCGATATTCGATCCGGAGTTGGTATAGGGATATATTTCAAAATAGTAGGTAGTATTCGGATCCAGGTTTTCAAAGGTATATTCTTCCACTCCGTACAACACATTTTTCGCCCCCTGTCCGTCGGAAAGGTCTTCATCATCAGAAACCGGGGTGCCGTCCACGGGAGCGGTGATATCATCCTGATCGCTTGCCAGGATGAGGTATGCACCGGGCAACTGGGCACCGGTGGCATCGGTCCAGCTCAATTCAATATCCACACCCACAGCAAAGGAAGCAAAAAGTGTAGGATAATTTGTGGGTTCTGGAAGCACCGATCCCCCAAAGGTTTGTCCATCGTTCAGGTTACCGGCAGTAGCAGTAACCGGTCCGGTCCAGATAAAGTCGGAATACTGCAACCCGTTACCGGTCAGTTGCAGGGATTCTCCGACAGGGGTGCTGCTGGTTTCGGCAACACCGATATCCGTGGATTCAACGCCGTTTGCGGGGCCATCAACAGCAGTGAAGGTGCCTTCATAGCTTAAAAACTGGCCACTGATCAGCGTGGATTGATAACTAATGGCCATACCATCCGGGGCACCGTTTTGTATCCCATTCACGGGATACATGTAATAATATATGGTAAACCCATTACTGGTCACGCCTTCGGTAAAAAGATCCAGGGTTTTCGTATCGTAAGAAGTTCCGTTGCTCCCGTTATAGAGGTCCACCTGAAAATCCGAAAGGGTATAGGATCCGGCATCTTCAACAACAACCTCTATGAATTCATCCACGTCGGTTCCAACGTTGTCATAATGGATCTCATTAATCCATGCATTTTGACCCATCAGTGCAATACCGATGAACAATACATACCATACACTCAGTGTAAATCTTTTCATAATGCGATTTTTTTAAACATACTTATTTTTACAAAAATCCAAATAAAAATTACGCTCCTTCAGCAAGCCTGTTTTAAATTCAGGTTAAAGTTATAAAAAAAAAAGCTGCCCGTTTGGGACAGCCCTTTTTTTACAAAAAATAATTACTTATAGCATGGTGCGCAGGGCGCTTACTTAACTTCTTCAAAGTCCACGTCGGTCACTTCATCATCGTCATCGTTATCTTTTCCGGACTTGCCGGATTTTTCATCACCCGCCTGCGGACCTTCTTGCTTCGGTTCTCCCTGCTGTTGCTGCTGGGTATTTTGATACATATCGGAACTGGCAGCCTGCCATGCACTGTTCAGTGTGTTCATAGCGGTGTCAATTTGTGCCAGGTCCTGTGATTTATGCGCTTCCCTCAACTCATTAAGCGCCTTTTCAATTTCCGATTTCTTCTCAGCGGGCAACTTTTCACCATATTCCTTAAGCTGTTTTTCGGTCTGGAATATCAATGCATCTGCATTATTGAGTTTATCGATCTTTTCCTTGGCCTGCTTATCGGTTTCGGCATGTTCTTCGGCTTCCTTTTTCATCTTTTCGATCTCGTCCTGGGAAAGGCCGGAGGAAGCTTCAATCCGAATTTGCTGGGATTTTCCCGTGCCCTTGTCTTTTGCCGATACATTAAGTATGCCATTGGAGTCAATATCGAAGGTAACTTCAATCTGCGGAACACC
>JAGYMZ010000041.1 GCA_018400295.1 Bacteroidales bacterium
CCATCGCTGTTGTGGCAATTGGACGGGGATATTTCCATGCCCGTAAGGTCTAATTCGGCCCCGCCCTCATCGGGAACCAGGTATGGACCGGCAATGGTCTCACATGTATTTTCATCCCAGACGAATAAGGTGTACTGTCCTCCCTTGATATTCAAGAGGTCCAGGTCCGTACCCACAGGATTGTCGTCCTGGTCCAGCCATTCGAAATCAAAGGGTTCCGACCCGGTAACCGACAGACCCGTTATGGAACCATCGTAATTTCCACAGGTGGAGGGTTCAATATTCATACCGGATTCATTTATGGCCGGAGCCGGTAAGCTATCAACAATATATGGGCCTGCAACCGTATCGCATCCATAAACATCCTTGATAATCAAAGTATACGCACCGGCAATCACACCGGTAAGATCTAAATCCGATCCAACCTGTTGATTCATTGCATCCAGCCAGGTATAGGTCATAGGTTCCGATCCATTGCTAAAGATCCCGGTGACAGAACCGTTGGGTTCGCCGCAGGTAGAAGCCAGGATCTCCATATCATCCTCCACCAGGCTGGGGCCCGGAAGGGCTTGAATATCGAACGGGCCGGCAAAAACCTCACACCCGTTTTCATCGGTAACACCGAGCGTATATTGTCCGTGAGGCACCCCGGTAAGGTCCAGTGAATTGGATACCGTATCACCATTCTGGTTGACCCAGTCATAGAATAACTGGGTGGACCCCGTTACCACAATGCCCGTAACAGATCCAAGGGAAGCATTGCAGGTATCCGGGCCGATGATCATCCCGGTCTGATCCACTTCCGGTGCACCTTCATCCTGCACCTGGTAAGGACCGGCCGTATTTTCACAGCTGTTATTGTCCACTACTTTTAACGTATAGGTGCCAGCCTGCACCCCGGTCAGTTCAACATCATACCCTACCGTATCCCCCGCCTGGTTTGTCCAGTAATAACTCAAAATACCCTGCCCACTAACCTGCAGGCCTGTGATCGACCCATTGGACACGCCACAGGTAGAATTTGTAATGACCAGCGCACTTTCATCGATCATAGGAGCCCCCAGGTCAAGGAAAAAGGGCAATGTATCAGCCGGGGCAATGTTATCGCACGCATCCACCACGCCATTCAATCCGGTATTCAGTACCAGCTTGTAGCTACCGTTGGACGTAAAAGGCTTATCCAGGGTAATGGTGTATTCCACCTCCCATTCACCACCAACCGCACAGGAAGGACCTGTCACATCAACCACATCAAAAGGACCGCCCGGCCCCAGAAGATCATACATGGAAGGCTGGGTGGCACGGCTGCACTTAACGTTCTCCGTAAACTTAAAGGTAAGCTGAGTTTCATCGCATCCCGTAACATCCTGGGCGTATACAGAATCCAGGGCCGGTGGTACATCATCGAAAATAATGGCCGTGGAAGGACTGAAATCCAAGGAATAACCCGTGGGAGATTGCGTCCAGTCGCTAATATACAGGACATAGGTTTCACCTTCTTCTACCGGAATTTCAATATTCCACTGGGTATTGCCGTTTGAAGAACCCGGACCTGCACAATCATCGGGACCGTTATCAGCACCGGTATCTCCGTGCAAACCGGCACCTCCCGCTGAATTACAGCTAACGCATATCTCATCGGCCTGGGAATAGATGTCTTCACACCGGTGATCCGTAAGGTTGTATACAGCCCAGTCATAATCATCGTTGACATCGATCGGACTGATGATAAAAGCAAGCATACCGGACTCCTGAACGGTAAACCTGTACCAGGTACTGTTAAATTCTCCGTCAAGACAATTATAGGGACATTGGCTGATACCATATATTTCATTGGGATAAGCACCCGGCCCCACAGAAGTATTGGGCTGAAAATAGTAATCTTCGCAAACAGGTATTGCCCCCAGGCAATCACCCACTGTGGGAGTTTGCGAATGGGCGTGCCATACGATCAACAGGGGCAACATAAGTAACGTCACCCTTTTACAGATAAGCCACCTCATCATATTGAAAATTTGGTTTGGTGAATCGATATATTCCTCTGTGATTTTCTATTAAGAAAACAGGCTAAAGATACCACTTTTTGATAACTTTCAGGATACTGGTCACGGATTTTTTTCCAAGCAGCCACCATGCCGTTCCCGGCAACAAGGAGCCCGCTTGATAAAATCCGCCTGATCCTATTGATATTGATCATGGATCGGGCGGATTCATGATCAAATGAAATAAATGATTAACTTGCGGGCAAAAACCGCTTCCTATGAATACACGCAAAACCTTTGTTCTGATCTTCGCAATGGCATCCCTGGCATCAATGCTGTCCTGTGAAAAAAGCGACGATAATGACGACAACGGCGATCCTTCTTCCTTAAGCGATCCGCCCGCCGCCTCTTTCACCATTACTCCGGCCAGCGGCAACACAAGTACGGTATTCACCCTGGATGCATCGGCCAGTACGGATGATGAGGACAACCTTTCCGAACTCCTTTTCCGGTGGGACTTTACCAACAACGGAAACTGGAATACGCCCCCCAGTAGCGATCCCATAGCCCAATATCAGTTCGCTGCGGAAGGGACGTATACGATCAAGCTGGAAGTGACGGATACAGATGAACTTTCCGGCACAACAACCCGGCAGGTCACCATAACGGACACGGGAAATCTCCCGCCCAATGCCCCTGCCAATCCACAGCCAGAAGACGGTGAAACCGGGCAGGACCTTTCCCTGACCCTTTACTGGACCTGCAGTGATCCCAACCAGGATCAGCTTAGCTACGATGTGTATTTTGGCACATCCAATCCCCCCCCGGCCGTTGAAAACGGAATACTGGCCAACAGCTATTCAACGGGTCAGCTCTCGGAAAATACAACGTATTACTGGAAGATTGTTGCTTTTGACGAAGCGGACCTGAGCACCGAAGGTCCGGTCTGGGAATTCACCACACAAAGCGGGTTCATGTGCGGCGACCCTTTTACCGACCCGAGAAACAATAAAACATACGGCACCCTTGAAGTAACCAATAGCCTGGGGACACAATGCTGGATGACGGCCAATATCAATATTGGAACCATGATCGGCGGAACCCAGGAAATGACAGACAATGGGGTTATCGAAAAATATTGCTATGACGATATCGAAAATAATTGTGATGGCTATGGCGCATTATATCAATGGAACGAACTCATGCAATATGTAAGCACAGAAGAGGCACAGGGGATCTGCCCAGGCGGCTGGCATGTGGCCTCCGACCTCGATTGGGGCGGACTGGAAGAATTCATTGGTATGCCTATGTCCCAGATCATCCTAACAGGTCTGCGCGGGACCGACGAGGCAAAATTCCTGAAAGAGAATTCCCCGGATAATATCGGCTTCGATGCATTGTTTAACGGATACAGAAACAACGGGGGCACGTTCAACGCCATCGGATCCTATGCCACCTTTGCCACTTCCACCCAAAGCAACCTCAACCTTGCTTACGTCCGGTATTTGTTTAACGACCATGACCAGATCCTGCGCGATAAATACGAAAAAGCTTTTGGATTCGGTGTCCGCTGTGTAAAAGACAATTGACCCACACCCCCGCCCCTCTTCTTATAACCGGATCAGGCCTTACGGATCCGGTTTTCCAATACGCAATTTCCGAACCTGTTGGCTGTTACCGGTATAGAGGAAACCGGGATATGTAATTCGGGATACTTTACCAACAATTTTTTACATGCAACTGATTACGTGGTTGTTATGCTATTAAAAACCTTTCCGTTTTAAGGGTAAACCGCATTGACTTCCTCCGTATTTTTACTTAGATTTGTACGAAATGCTTGCAATTCACATTCTTCTCATAGTATTTTAGCGTCGACCTTAATGATGTAAGCTAAACACGATCCAACACATCCCGTTCTTTTTTTTTGACCCTTTACGCTAAAAGTTTAACCCGAAATCTTAGAATTATGAGAACCCAAATCTACGTTATCATTGGTATTTTTCTGATCGGCATACTCACCGCCTGCGAAAAAGAAGAAGCAAAACAGGGGCCCGATGCTGCATTTACCGTTAATCCTGCCAAAGGTTATGTTGATACGGAATTTGAATTCGATGCATCAGGATCTACAGATGCAGAAGACCCTGTAAGCGCCCTTAAAGTCCGGTGGGACTGGGATGGCGATGGCAACTGGGATACCGAATTTTCCAAAACCAAATTGTATACACACAGCTATCCCGAAGCCGACAATTATATGGTAAAAATGGAAGTTATGGATACGGACGGATGGACGAATAAATGTTACGGTGTTGTATCCGTAATGGCCGATACGACCCCTCCCCTTGCAGCCTTTAGCGTCACTCCGAACAACGGGAATACGACAACCATATTTAAGTTTGATGCCACCAATACGCTGGACCATAATAAAATCGATGATCATGTTATGATCCGCTGGGATTGGGAAGGCGACGGCATTTGGGATACAGGGTACAGAAAAGATCCAAAAGCATATCACAGATACATTAACCCAGGCAACTATACAGCAACCATGGAGGTTGTGAATAATAATGATCTGGTGAATATCGCAGAAATCAGCGTTCACATCAGTCATTAGTTCCTTTTTGTTCTTATCCCCCAATAATCTCCTTTAAAAAATGGCCTTTTTCCTCAAAAGGTCATTTTTTTTTCATTATTTTGTTCCTGCCTTTACCAAAATCCATTCTGCATTATGAAAAAAACCTTATTCCTCTTCATCCTCTCAGCGCTGACCTTCTCCTGCAACAGCCGGTCGCAAAACCCGGTTATCAACGGACAAATCGTTGGCCTGACTGAAAAGGTTATTTATATCGCAGGTTTTGACGGAGACCAGGAAGCCGTGTCCGACTCGGTTATGACAGACACGTATGGTAATTTTTCTTTTACGCTCAGCGATTCATACCCTGCAGGAATGTACCGTCTGATCCTGGGAAAAAATTCATTCCTTGACCTGATCTATAACCATAACGATATCGGTTTCACAACAACCCTGGAAAATCCCCGGGAAAATTTAAAGATCACCAAATCCATTGAAAATTTGATCTTTTACGATTACCTGAGGAAGAAACATGCATACCAGCACAAAACCGACCTTCTTTACCCGCTCATATTCGAATATCCGGATACCGACCCCTTCCACCAAAAGATCGTGGATAAATTCTCCGCACTCGAATCCGGTTTCCGGGATTATACAGAGCAGATCATAGCAGACAACCCCAACAGCTTGTCGGCACTGTATATCATGTACGACAGGCCATTGCCGGCCGATCCCGGACTGGCCCCGGAAGAGCACAGGATATATCTGAGAAACCATTATTTTAAAGGGCTCCCCTACGATGATCCGCGCCTGCTGTCCCTGGGTGTTCTGCCATCCTCAATCATCGGCTATCTGGCCCTTTACAGGGATCCGGAATATTCAAAACAGGAACAGGCCAGGCAATTTACCATCGCCATCGACAGCATCGTGCATCACATGATGAGTGATGAAGACATTTACCATTTCACCCTGCAATACCTCATTGAAGGATTTGAGGTCTTCGGTTTTGATCAGGTGGTAGAATACATTGCCAATAATTATTCGACCGATGGTGCTTGCATAAATGAAAAAAGAAAATCGGAGCTCGAAAGAAGGATGGAAAATATTCAGAAACTCAGTACAGGTAAAATTGCTCCGGATATTGAATTCGGGCGTAAATCCTCCGCCGGTTCCCTGGAAGATATTCCTTCGGATTATACCCTGATCGTGTTCTGGGCCAGTTGGTGTACCCATTGCAAAGCCATGATGCCCGATCTGATCCGTTATTACAACAACAGTTCCAGAGAACTGTTTGAAATTGTATCGGTTTCCGTAGACACCAGTGGCAGCAGCTACACCCGCACAATTTCAGAACTGGGCATCCCATGGTTCACGCATGCCGATCTCAAAGGCTGGAACACACAGCCTGCTTTGGATTATAACATTTATGCAACGCCGATGATGTTCCTGCTGGATAAAAAACGCAAAATCGTTGACAAACCGGCCAATGTATATGAACTCAAGAAAAAACTAACGGAACTGAACCGGGAATAGCTCCCTGCCTTACCACCCCGAGGCAAGCACATCGGCAATATGGATCACTTTAAGCGGTAAGCCCTTTTTCCTGATGTATCCTTCCTGGTGCATAAGGCAGGATGAATCGGTCGAAACAATGTATTCCGCTCCGGTTGCCAGGGCATTTTCCACTTTTTGTTCCGCCATCGCCGATGCAATGGCTTCATGTTTTACAGAAAAGGTACCTCCGAAACCACAGCAAACATCCGTTTCCTTCATCTCCACCAATTCCAGTCCTTTCACCTTTGACAAAAGCTTCCTGGGCTCATTTCCCAGGCGGTATTCCCGCAGGGCAGCGCAGGAATCATGATAGGTTATTTTATGTTCGAAAACAGCGCCCAGATCTTCCCTCTCCAGGATATTTACCATAAAATCCGTAAATTCAAAAATACGGTTTTGCAGGCTACGGTATTCCAGGTGCATGGAAGTATTGCGAAAGAGTTCGTGGTAATAATTCCTCACGTATCCAACGCATGAAGCAGATAATCCCACAACATAATTACCGGAACTGAAATCCTGCACGAACTTTTCACCGATGGCTTTGGCTTCATCCCAGAAACCGCTGTTAAAAGCCATTTGTCCACAACAGGTCTGCCGTTCATTATAATGCACCTCCACCCCGCATTCGTTCAGGATCTTCACCAGGCTAAATCCCGTTTCAGGATAAACCTGATCGATGAAACATGGTATAAAAATATCAACGGTCATGTGCTTGAACTATGCGCAAAGTTAATAAAAATGCGGGTCCGTTTCGTGGATGGAAAATCCCAGGTGGATCATTTGTTCCCAAAAACCCGGGAAGGATTTCATCACACAATCCGGTCCTGCCAGGTATATTTTTTTCAATGGCAACGCCAGCAAGGCGAACGACATAGCCAGGCGATGATCACCGGCGGGATCAAAAACATATGCATCCCTGGGGTGAAATTTATCAGTCACATGCAACCCGCCTGGAATCCGAAGCAGATCAAAACCGTTGTTTTTCAACTGTTGAAAAAGTATTTCAAGGCGGTCCGATTCCTTGTACCGGATGTGTGCAATATCCCTGATGAACCCATGCAGGGGCAATGCAGCCATGACAGATATCAGAACTGGAGCCAGATCCGGGACATCCCTCAGGCTCAGGTCAACATCAGATCTTTTTGCAAGGGTGGTCCGGATACGCATCCCATCAGCAATTTCATCAGTCTCCACGCCAAGCGGGGCAAAATATCCGGCAACACGGCTATCGCCCTGAACCGTATGCATTGACAATCCCTTTAATAAAAACGCTGCATGCCCTGAAAGGACAGAGGCCCCGTAAAAGAACGCTGCCGAACTCCAATCTCTTTCAACATTGATTTCATGAATGGCAGGATGCTGCACCCAGGGGAAAACCCGAAGTGTATGATCCTTTTTTGCAATGCGTATTCCTGCCTTTTCCATGAGCTTCAGGGTCATCTCCACGTAAGTCGCGGACACTGCATCCCTACCGGGCTGAATTTCCAGGCCTCCCTTTAAGAAAGGCGCAACCAGGAGCAAGGCAGACAGAAACTGGCTGCTCATTGAAGCATCAATGGCAACCTTTCCACCGTCCAGCCGGGAACCCCTTATGACCACGGGAGGATACCCTTGCCTGCGGATGTATTGGATCTCCGCCCCCAGGGACCGGAGGGCTTTTACCAACGCTCCCACAGGTCTTTCTTGCATACGGTGATCCCCGGTCAATATCCATTTTCCGGGAGTATGGCACAGCATGGGCATCAGGAAGCGCATAACCGTGCCCGCATTTCCCGTATCCAGGGTCAAGGAACCCCTTCCGTTACAGCCCCTTATCTTATCCAGACAGGCCTTCATGACCAGAGTATCTGAAGCACCGGACAAACCGCTGTACCTTATCCTATCTTCCGAAAGATGGTTTAATACCAACAACCGGTTGCATATGCTTTTAGAGAGGGGCAATTCCACGGAACCGCTGATCCTTCCGGAAGGAGCCATTATTTCCACCCATTTTCTGCTCACGACAAACTCCGGTAAAAATTCAAACATTCCAACACCAGGATTTCCTCTGCCAACTGATCAATTAGACCATGCCCCCGCTCGTCTGCCAGAACAAAACGAATGCCCTGGCCGGTTGATTTCTTGTCGTGGGCCAGATATTTCTTAAGGGGTTCAAGATGGCCCGGTACCGGGAACCATCCAATTTTTTCTATAATGAATCGCACAACCCCGTCTAAAAACTCCTTCGAAAAACCGGTCTTTCTGTGGGAAAGATAGAGTTCCATGATCAATCCGGCTGAAACAGCCTCGCCATGGCGCAATGGCTGAACACCATTTTCCATGGACCAGGCTTCGATCGCATGACCGAGTGTATGTCCAAGGTTCAGCACCTTGCGTTTGTGAAGATCGAAGGGATCGGATGATACAATGGCTTCTTTAAACTTTATTGAATGGGCGATCACATTCATCCAGTCCTCTTTTTGTTTTCCCATGCTGTTCCCCGTCAATTCAAGGCCGGACAGTGTTTTCAGGATACCAGGATTAGCGGACAACACGCTGTGTTTGATGATCTCAGCAGTCCCTGCACGTATTTCCCTGTCCGGAAGCGTGCATAAAAAAGAAGGGTCAATAATGGTTTTTACCGGAAATGCAAACAATCCCAGCTGATTTTTCAATCCTTCCGCATTAATACCGGTCTTACCACCGATGGAGGCATCGATCATGCCGGTTAAGGAAGTAGGCACATGAAGAAACCGGATCCCTCTTTTATAAATACCCGACACAAATCCTCCCAGATCGGTGACCACACCCCCACCGAGATTGATGACCATTCCATGCCGGTCTATACCAGCTTCCAGCAATTCGCGGCTTATGCGCATGCATTGCTTCATGCTTTTGGATCCTTCTCCCGGGGGAATGATGATGTTGCTGAATTCCCCGTCCCGGAAAACCGGTTGTGAAGAAACCTTATGGAAACAACAGTGATGGGTATTTTCATCACACAACACAGCCAAACGGGAAACAGAGGGGCTCAACTGCAGGATCACCTTGTGGATATCGGCAGCTTTCATCCATCCCGCCAATATCCCTGTCTGTCGCTGGGAACGGATCATATTCATACATTTGGATCAACCTCTGAATGCGCTCAAAATCAAATCTATATCATGAAAAGGAAGATAGAAGAACTCACTGATATGCTGGTTCGTAACGATGCCACGATACAGATAGACGCCACGGCAAAAGCCATAATCGGTTTTCAGCATATGATCGATCCCTCCCTCTTCTCCAATCTTCAGCAATATGGGGCCGAAATAATTGCTCAGGGCATAAGAAGCCGTATTGGGAACTGCAGATGCGATGTTTGGTACACAGTAATGGGTAACGCCATATTCTTTAAAGGCGGGCTGATCGTGACCGGTCATTTGTGAAGTTTCAAAGCAGCCGCCCTGATCAATGCTTACATCAATGATCACAGAACCGTTTTGCATATTTTTGACCATATCCGCGGTCACAACCTGCCGGAGCCGGTTTTTTTCCGAATGTATGGCTCCAATAACAACGTCGGCCGAACGCAGGGCTTCAGACAACAGGGATGGCTGGATAATGGAGGTGGATAACGGGACAAAGAACTTCTCCCGCATCCTTCTCAACCTGGAAATAGAATGGTCGAATATTTTTACCTGGGCACCCAGTCCAAGAGCAGCACGGGCTGCATTCTCCCCAACGGCCCCGGCCCCCAGTATTACAACCTCACCAGGCTTGATCCCGGAAAATCCACCCAGCATGATCCCTTTACCATATTCCTTGCTGCTCAGGTATCGGGATGCGATCATAACCGAGGCCTTGCCGACGATCTCGCTCATGGAGCGCAACAAAGGATAGCTCCTTGAATTATCCCTGATAAGCTCAAAAGCAAGCGCTGTGATCTTACGGGAACCCAATTTCTTAAAGAAGTCGCGGTCACGGTTCAATATATGCAACGCAGACATCAACACCTGCTTCTCCTTCATCATATTGATCTCCTCCTCTTCCGGCGGGGCAATTTTTAATATGATGTCTGCCTTGTATATTTCTTCGGGCGAAGAAACGATTTCCCCTCCATGTTCACTGTACCGGACATCTTCAAAATGAGCTTCCTCCCCCGCACCCCGCTCTATAAATACGCGGTGCCCGTTATTTACCAATAGTCCGACTGCTTCCGGAACAAGGGCTATACGTTTTTCCTGGTAAGCTATTTCCCTGGGCAATCCAACACTAATTTTCCGGCTTTTCCGGCTGGTCTCCAGCATCTCTTCCTGGGGAAAAAATTTCTCTTTCTTTCCAACGTCCATGTAATTGCTTTGATCGGGGCTCATTCTTTTAAACCGGTTTATGCATTATTTCTCTGCGGTTGTTTTCCGGATCCACCTGAATGTAAATGTATACGTAATTATCCGGCAAAAGTTTTTCGATCTTTTCCGGCCATTCAATCAAGCAAACATGTCCACTGAAAAGGTATTCCTCAACGCCCGCATCAACAGCTTCACGGATTGAATTGACGCGGTACAGATCCAGATGGTAAACCGGCAGGCCCTGCCGGGTTTCATATTCATTGACAATGGTAAACGTAGGACTTACAACAACATCGATGACATCCAGGACATTACAAAATGCTTTGATCAGCGTTGTTTTTCCGGCTCCCATGCTTCCATGAAAAGCGAATATCTGCTGATCATTGTATACATTTAACAAGCGGGCGGCCACGGAAGGCAGATCCCCTGTATTTCGGCTTACGATCATTGCATCAGGTCGGTTTCGGAATCAAAGATACAAAAGGGATCAGCACTTCTTCCATGGAAATGCCCCCATGCTGGAAGGTATTCCGGTAATACCTGACGTAGTAATTATAATTATTGGGATATGCAAAAAAGTCGTTTTTACGGGCGAAAATATACGTAGTGCTCACATTTGTCCTGGGAAGATAAATATCCCGTGGGTTACGGACGGAAAACACTTCCTTTGGATTATAGTTCAGGTTTTTTCCGGATTTATAGCGCAGATTGGTCGTGGTTTGCCTGTCGCCCACAACCTTAATGGGATTTTGAACCCTGACCGATCCGTGATCTGTGGTAATGGCAATGGGTATATTTTTTTCAGAGAGGATCTTCATGATCTCAAAAAGCGATGAGTGCTCAAACCATGACAACATCAGCGAACGGTATGCGGCTTCGTCATCGGCCAGCTCCCGGATGATATCCATTTCAGTCCGGGCATGTGAAAGCATGTCCACAAAATTATACACGATCACATTCAGATCATTATTCATCAGGTTCGTTAAAGAATCTGCCAGCCTTTTTCCGGCATCCAGATTGAGTATTTTTGAATACGAATATTTGAGGTCCCTGCCAAAGCGTTTTAACTGTTTTCCAAGCAGTTCCCCTTCGTATTGGTTTTTGGGCCCTTCCTCATTTTCATGGGTCCAGTATTCCGGATGCCTGCGTTCTATCTCATGAGGCATGAGTCCGGAAAAAATGGAATTTCGGGCATACTGGGTCGTTGTGGGCAAAATGCTGTAATACATCTCTTCCTTCCCGGTGCGATAAAATTCCTCGATCAGGGGTTGGATGGCTTTCCATTGATCGAAGCGAAGATTATCGATCACAAAGACAAACAATTTCTTATGCTGGTCCAGCAAAGGGAATACTTTTTCCCTGAACAGCGTGGGTGATTGAACGGGCCGGTCCCCGGATTCACCACTGACCCACGCAACATAGTTGTTTTCAATAAATTTGGAGAAAACCTGATTGGCTTCTTCCTTCTGCATGTTCAGGACCTCCCGTATGCCGGGATCGCTGGACCTTCCCAGGTCGCTTTCCCAACGGACCAGTTTGCGATAAACATCGATCCATTCCCGGTGATCCAATTCTCCGGAAATTTCCATGCCAATATTCCGGAATTCCTGCTGATAGGAATGGGTTGCTTTCTCCCCGACAAGCTTCTTGTTCTCAAGGTTCTTCTTCAAACAAAGCAGGATCTGATTAGGATTCACAGGTTTGATAAGATAATCTGCAATATTGGAACCTATCGCATCTTCCATGATGGCCTCTTCTTCACTTTTTGTGATCATCACGACAGGCAGGTTGGGAAACTGGTTTTTTATCCTGTCCAGCGTTTCTATCCCGGATAAGCCAGGCATCTGCTCATCCAGGAAAATGATGTCGAAAGAGGTATTGTTAAGAATATCCAATGCTTCATCGCCGTTGTTGGATGTATGCACTTCGTATCCTTTCTGTTCCAAAAAAATAATATGCGGCTTTAACAGATCGATCTCATCATCAACCCACAAAATTTTAATTTTTTCCATAACAGCGCTCCTGATTTTGAACCGGCCTTTACGACGGGATAAAAAAAAGTCGTAATATTGAAATGTATTTACAACGAATTTATTGTTTCACAATACCAAAAACAAGCCGGAAAAACAATAATATACAAAAATACGACCAAAGTGCGCGCTTCTTCCTATAATAAGAGAAAAATATTCAACGATCCCGTTTACGGATTCATTCCCATTGAAGATGAGCTGATCTTCGATATTATTGAACACCCGTATTTCCAACGACTGCGAAGGATCAAACAATTAGGGCTCACACACCTGGTTTACCCCGGGGCCTTGCATACACGATTTCATCACTCCCTTGGCGCTATGTACCTTATGGATCAAATAATCAGCGCTTTGCGTTTGAAGGGGCACAAAATCAGTTCACGTGAAAAAATTTCCTCGTCCTTAGCCATATTATTGCACGACATTGGTCACGGTCCTTTCTCCCACACCCTGGAGCGATCCATCCTGAATGGGGTACACCATGAAGAAATATCAAGGGTATACATGGAAAAGCTGAACAATATTTTTTCGGGACAGCTCGATATGGCCATTCAAATATTTTCCGGGGCTTATCCAAAAAATTATCTGCACGAGCTTGTATCCAGCCAACTCGATGTGGATCGTATGGATTACCTCTCCAGGGACAGTTTTTTTACCGGTGTTTCGGAAGGCGTGATCAACACCGAACGGATCATTAAAATGCTGACCATTGCCGGCAACAAGATCGCTGTGGAAAGCAAGGGCATTTATTCCATTGAAAAATATATTATTGCCCGCAGATTAATGTATTGGCAGGTATACCTTCATAAAACCGTCATCGCCGCCGAAAGCATGCTCTCCAACATATTGAAAAGGGCAAAATATCTGGTCCGGAACGGAGAGAAATTGTTCGCCACCCCCGCCTTGTATGAATTCCTCAACAACGCTTACAGTATTTCCGACCTGCGTGAACGGGAAGATATACTCAATACCTATTCACGATTGGATGATTTCGACATATTCACATCGGTAAAGGTTTGGGCAGAGCACCCCGATATCGTGCTTTCCAGCTTATGCAGGGGACTGATTAACCGTCATCTTTTCCGCACCGAATTACAGAACGATCCGTTTGATCCGGCATACCCTGACATCATCCGGCAAAGGATCAGGAAACATTACGGCATAAATGAAGAAGAATCGGAATATTTCTTCATCAGTAATTCCACAGCCAACCATGCGTATCATCCCCGCAGCGATCAGATCCATATTTTATACCGTTCGGGCGAAGTGATAGACATAGCCCGGGCCTCAGATCAATTGAACATTTCGGTGCTTCATAAAATCGTTACAAAATATTTCGCCTGTTATCCCAAGCATTTGTCAGCATGAAAACAAGGCCATTCAACGGACGGACACGGTTCATAAATGGCCCTTTATTATTCCCTTCATGTAACAAATTATCACTATTATTGCATGTAATTAGTAAATGTGTTTTTAATGGAATTCACTGCAGAAAAGATCGCCAGGATCACAGGGGGTGAGATCACCGGTGATCCGGGCGTAAAGGTATACACGGTTGCAAGAATAGAAGAGGGCAGCAAAGGGGCTTTATCCTTTCTGGCCAATCCCAAATACACGCAATATCTCTATACTACCCACTCCTCTGTTGTTCTTGTCGATAAAAATTTTCAGCCCGAACAGGAAGTAAGGGCCACACTGATCCGTGTAAAGGATGCTTATGTTGCCATAGCCAAGATCCTTGAAGTATATAATATGGAGAAATTCGACAAGAAAGGGATCTCATCCATGGCCCGTGTTTCCGAAAATGCCCGGATAGGGAAAAACGTATACATCGGCGACATGGCCTTTATCGGTGATGGCGTCACCATCGGTGACAACACGATGATATTTCCCCTTGCACACATCGGAGACGGCACCACGGTTGGTAAAAATTGCCGCATTTTTCAGGGAGTGAAACTTTACGACAATATGGTCGTTGGCAATGATTGCACATTGCATGCAGGGGTTGTTGTCGGAAGCGATGGTTTTGGCTTTGCGCCGCAATCAGACAATCACTATAAAAAAATCACCCAGATCGGGAATGTGGTCATTGAAGATGATGTTGAGATCGGGGCCAATACTACCATCGACAGGGCCACCATAGGCTCCACCATAATACGTAAAGGTGTGAAGCTGGACAATCTGATCCAGATCGCCCATAACGTGGAAATAGGTGAGAATACAGTCATTGCCGCCCAATCCGGGATTGCCGGATCCACCAAAATCGGCAGGAATTGTATGATCGCGGCTCAGGTCGGTATTGTCGGCCATATTAAGATCGGGGATAATGCGAAAATAGCCGCTCAATCCGGGATCTCCTCAGATGTGAAAGACAATTCCATTGTCTTTGGTTCCCCAGCCTTTGATCACTCCAAATACCGGAAAGCATATGTTCATTTTCGCAACCTGGATCAGATCGTCCGGCGGATCAATGACATGGAAACCAAGTTAAAAAACCTTGAAGGCGAGAATTCCTGAGGGGTTATGCGGGCGAATCCAAAATTCCTTACTTTTGCAGTTTATTCTGTATTCTTTATATATTTGCCCCGATTATGCCCGAAAAACAGAAGACCATACAAAAACCCATTTCCGTTTCCGGAAAAGGACTGCATACCGGCAAAGAAGTAAATTTAACCTTTAAGCCGGCAGGGGTAAATCAAGGCATTGTTTTTCAAAGAACCGACCTTCAACAAAAGCCGGAAATAGAGCTGGACCTGGATTATGTATCCGACACTTCACGCGGGACAACACTGACCAAAAACGGGATCAGCATTTATACAACAGAACATGTACTTGCTGCGATCACAGGATTAAGCATTGATAATGCCATCATAGAGCTCGATCAGGAAGAAACGCCCATCATGGACGGCAGTTCAGGAAAATTTGTCGAAGCCCTATCAGAAGCCGGAATTAAAGAACAAACTGCAGACAGGGAATATATTGAACCGGCATCCAATATTCATTACATTGATGCAGACAGAAAAACGGAAATGATCGCCATTCCCAGTGAAAAATTCCAGGCTTCTGTCATGATCGATTACAATACAAAGGTCCTCGGAACCCAGCATGCAGAATTATCCGATATTGCATTTTTTAAAGAAGAAATAGCCAACTCCAGAACATTTGTTTTTCTCCACGAACTGGAATACTTATTGCAAAACAACCTCATCAAAGGGGGTGATCTCAGCAATGCCATCATTTTTGTGAACCGGACAGTATCCCAGGCGGAACTTGACAGACTGGCAACGCTTTTCAACAAGCCCAGGGTAAAGGTTCTGGATGAAGGCATCCTGAATAATATTGATTTACATCATTCGAATGAACCTGCCAGACATAAATTACTGGATGTTATCGGAGATCTTGCATTACTCGGGAAACCCCTCAAAGCCCATATTATTGCGAAAAGACCCGGGCATCATTCAAATGTTCAATTTGCAAAACTTATTAAAGAACATGCAATGAAGCAACCAAAAAAATCAAACAAACCACCGTTTGATGTGTATAAAGACCCTTTATTCAACATTGACGACATCAAGAAAATGTTGCCCCACCGACCGCCATTCCTGTTCATCGATAAGATCCTGGAAATGGGCGATGATTATGTGATCGGGGTAAAGAACGTAACCATAAACGAAAACTATTTTGTCGGACATTTCCCGGATGAACCGGTGATGCCTGGTGTAATCCAGATAGAATCCATGGCTCAGACAGGAGGGATCTTATTGTTGAATACGGTCCCGGATCCGGAAAATTATACAACGCTTTTCTTGAAAATTGACAATGTAAAATTCCGGAAAAAAGTGGTTCCGGGCGATACCATTGTATTTTTCCTTCAGCTCATTGAACCCATACGCAGGGGTATTTGCCACATGAAAGGAATCGCATACGTTGGAAACAACGCTGTTATGGAGGCTAAAATGATGGCCTCAATCGTGAAAAGATCTTAAATGAAAAACCAGCATAATGAATCAACCCTTAGCATATGTACATCCCCAGGCAAAAGTAGCCAACAATGTAGTTATTGAACCTTTTGTTAACATTGAAAAGAATGTGGTTGTGGAGGAAGGGACATGGATTGGTGCCAATGTTACCATTATGGAGGGAGCACGTATTGGAAAAAATTGCAGGATATTCCCGGGGGCAGTTATTGCGGCCATACCCCAGGACTTGAAATTTGACGGGGAAGATACCGTGGTCAAGATAGGCAACAATACCACCATACGGGAATTCGTCACCATCAACAGGGGAACCAAGGCCAGTAACGAAACCACGGTCGGAAACAACTGCCTCCTGATGGCTTATTGCCATATCGCACACGACTGCATTATCGGAGACAATGTCATTCTGGCGAATGCAGCCACACTCGCGGGCCATATAACTATTGACGACTGGGCAATTGTCGGAGGACTTGCTGCCGTCCATCAATTTGTTCAAATCGGTGCCCATACCTTTATCTCCGGCGGAGCCCTCGTCAGAAAAGATGTCCCTCCCTATGTCAAAGCCGCAAGAGACCCTCTTTCATACGTGGGGGTCAATTCCATCGGACTCAGGAGAAGAGGATTTACCAATGAGCAGATCAACCATGTTCAGGATATTTACAGGATCATTTATCTGAGAAACCATAACGTTTCCCAGGCTGTAAATTTCATTGAAGCGGAATTACCTGCCTCGCAGGAGAGGGATGAAATAACTTCCTTCATTGCCAAATCCACCAGAGGGATCATGAAAGGATACTCCAAGTTTCAAAAGTCAGAAGTATAATATAAAACATCGGGTCTATTTATGGCAACAACATCAGATTTCAGGAACGGTTTGGTAATTGAGCATAATGGTGAGCTTTTTGCCATCGTTGAATTCCAGCATGTAAAACCGGGAAAAGGGGGAGCCTTTGTCCGTACAAAACTAAAAAATATCAAAACCGGAAAAGTGCTGCCGCATACTTTCAACGCGGGCGTTAAAGTAAACGTGCAACGGGTGGAAAGAAGACCCTATCAGTTCCTTTACAGAGAAGGAGATACTTTTCATTTTATGAATACCCAGAATTTTGAACAAACCTTCATTGAACGGGCGCTGATCAATGCCCCTGATCTGCTTAAAGAAGGACAGGAAGCTGAAATCATATACCACGTGGAAACAGAAACACCCCTGTTTTGCGAATTGCCTGCATACGTGATACTGAAAGTCACCTACACCGAACCAGGAGAACGGGGAAATACCGCAACCAATACGCTTAAGGAGGCAACCGTTGAAACAGGGGCTGTGATCAGGGTCCCCCTTTTTATCAACATTGATGATGTGATCAAAGTAGATACCCGGACAGGTGAATATTCGGAACGGGTAAACCTTTGAGCGCGCAAAACAAACCATATTTCCAACACTTATGAAACTGAACCCTCCATCCCGGCTGGAAGATGTTGCCGGGCTGATCAATGCAGAATTTCAGGGAAATCCCGATATGCTGGCAACAGGCATCAATGAGATACATATGGCCGGCCAGGGTGACGTTACTTTTGTTGACCATCCCAAGTATTATAAAAAAGTCCTGAATTCAAGTGCCAGCATAATACTCATCAATAAAAAAGTGGAATGCCCGGAAAGAAAGGCCCTGATCTTCTCAAAAGACCCATTTACAGATTTCAACAGGCTGACAAGGCATTTCAGTCCTTTTACACCCTCAGGGCAGGCCATAAGCCCGACAGCACAGATCGGTGAACATACGTTCATCCAGCCCGGAGCTTTCATAGGAAATAATGTCCGGATTGGAAAAAACTGCATCATCCATTCCAATGTAAGCATATACGACAACTGCATTATTGGCGATGGGGTGATCATCCATGCCAACAGTGTTATTGGTGCCGATGGCTTTTACTTCCAGAAAAGAAAAAAGGAAACCCTTAAATTTCACAGTTGCGGGAGGGTCATCCTGCAGGATCATGTGGAAATTGGTGCGTGTTGTACCATTGATAAAGGAGTTACCGGGGATACCACCATCAGTGCATATACCAAGCTTGACAATCATATTCAGGTCGGACACGACACATACATCGGCAAATATTGTCTGTTTGCTTCCCATACAGCCATTGCCGGCGTTACGCGTATTGAGGACAACGTGATTCTCTGGGGACAGGTGGGTGTTAACAAAGATTTGGTGATCGGAGAAGGAGCCGTTGTACTTGCCCATTCCGGCGTTTCCAAGTCGCTTGAAGGCCATAAAGTATATTTTGGTGCCCCGGTAGATGAAGCCAGAAAGAAGTGGAAAGAACTGGCAGCGATCAGAAAATTGCCTGAAATTATCGAAGCGCTTTAAAGGTTTTCCGTTCCATGATCCTTCCTTCAGGATTGGATCAACGGTTATCCGTCATTCCGCTGTTCCCTCCATTTTCTCCGGTTCCTCTACCGGAACCTTTTCATTCTTATGGTAAAGATCAAGGGCAACGATCATCCCGATAAACGCCCAGAACGGAACGGAAGCTTTATCCGTATCCAGAAAATTGTTCAGCAATCCATGCGTAAAATACGTAACCAAACCAATTACCAGAACAAGGCTGTAAAACCGTGCTTCCCTGTCCCGGGCTTTCCTGTATACTTTCAAGCCCGTATATAAGACCGTGATCACGATCAAAAGGACACTGACCATGCCCAGGACACCCATCTCGGCCAGCGGGCCAATGTATTCACTGTGGGCATTGCCCATATCTCCTGCATTTGTGCTGATGATGGTTTTTTCTTTTGAACGCTGAAAGGGGGCATAAACAAACTGATAGGTGCCGGGTCCCCAGCCAAAGAAAGGCCGCTCTTTAAACAAACGTATGGCAGAATTCCAGCGGTTTAACCGTTCCAGATTACTGGCATCCGAAGATATATTGGTGATGGACTGGACATGCTTATAAAAATCCGTAGATGAATCCTGCTTGTTCTTCTCAAGTTTATCAATAAACTGAAACTGGAACATGTAAAACAAACCGGAAAGAACCAGAATAACAAAGAAAATGTATTTGAATTTTATGCGCAACAAAATTACGACATACACGACCAATCCGACAAAAACACTGATCCAGGCAGCCCGGCTGTATGAAAAAATGATGCCCACAAGCATGATCGCCAGCACGGCCATTGATATCAGGCGGTATCTTTTGGGAAAGATCCTGCCAAAAGCAAAACCGGTAAAAACCGGTAAAAACAGAGCAATTATGGCCCCGTAAGCTGTATGGTCATTATAAAAGGGATGCATGACCATATTGCTTGACGGCTTATTAAATCCATACTGGGCATGGTTATACAAGGTGTAGAATATCACAAAAACCAGGGGGATGATATACAACCAGTGAAATAGTTTTATGTTGCGATACTTCCTGAACATGATCACACCAATGAAGAAAAACGGGACCACAAACCACAACCGGGCAAACAGGAATTTGACCGAGACGACAGGGATCTCACTGGTAAAAATGGTAACAAAGATCCATAGCAAATTGAAAAGAATGGCCAGTGTTACAGGATGCTCCAATATACGGCGGTTGTAACCTCCATCAATGA
>JAGYMZ010000042.1 GCA_018400295.1 Bacteroidales bacterium
CAGTTTTTGGCTGACAGTTCCAAAACTCCACCCCCTGTTCCAATTATCAGAATTTGTTACGCGCGGCCCCTGCATCTGAGCTGCAAGATTGCCTTCTCCGCCAATTACATAATTCCAGTCCCACCATTCCGGTGTATCTCCATACGAGATTTCAAACACTGATTCAATACCGAACTCTCCGGCCAGTTTAAAGTTTTTCCGGTAATCTTCAAAAAGATCGTGACCGCTGTTTAGAATGAGATCTTCAAGGTATTCAAGGGCTTTAGCTCTGTCGACAATAATTTCTCCGGCTTCCAGATCATTGTTATACACTCCGTTATAAAACAAATAGACTCGTGCCAGCAAGGCCTCTGCTGCCCATTTGCTGACCCTGCCCGCTTCGTTGGGCGGAATGACCTCGGGTAGCTGGTTTATCGCATCCACAAGGTCTTTTGCGATCTGATTGTATACTTCAGCCGGTGGGTTTTGTTCCTGTTCATATTCCGAGGGCCCTTTTATGGTTTCCGTAAGCAAGGGAATATTCTCAAAAAATCTTATCTGTTCAAAATAAAAATATGCCCTAAGGAATTTACATTCTGCAATAACGCGGTTTTTAAATTCCTCCGAAGCATCAATATCCCCTATTTTCTCCAACAGCAGATTTGCCCTGTATATTCCGAAATAATTTTTCGTCCATATGGCGTGAACAAGAATATTACCCGGCGGAATATTGTAAGTGTTCAGTTCATTTTCGTTCATGCCGTCGTTTGCATCCGCTCCGCCGGCGTATGAATCATCCGAGAGAATATCCGACACCACAACGAAAGGTGCCCATGAAATATCGGGCATGGACTGGTAGCCAAGGACATCGTAAACAGCAACCAATGCCATCATGGCATCTTCCTCTGTCTGGTAGAAGTTTGAGCTGACTTCCTGGTCAAGGGGTTGTCGATCCAGAAAATCTTTCTTGCAGGAGTTCAGCAATACAACCATTAGCAGTAAAAATATGCCCGGATATAAAATTAGTCTTTTCATAACTAC
The DNA here is from genome assembly GCA_018400295.1 of Bacteroidales bacterium. Taxonomy (GTDB): domain Bacteria; phylum Bacteroidota; class Bacteroidia; order Bacteroidales; family B18-G4; genus M55B132. The sequence goes on from JAGYMZ010000042.1 coordinate 1,021, forward strand.
AGATAGGAACCATCTTCAATATATAGATCCGAAACACGATAGTTGTTGTTTATATCACTCCAGGTATATAGCCCTGTAAGCCCTGTTTCGGAATTGTTTAGGGTTTTCTATGACCGCGCTGGGAAACGGGCCGGTCAGAACCGTGTGTCATCCGCCATCAATGCCTATGAACTTGCCAGAAGTCTGGACGTGGAAAATGAATACAGTGCGGAAATCAAACAGGCGCTGGACCGGCTCTACATGAAAAGTGAAAAGGTGATCAGGACAGGGGTGATGTTCGGTGTGCTGAGTGCCATCTATTTCTTATCCTTGTTGTCTATCGCGTACTTTAGCCCCCACAACTTCTGGATCCCCTTTTTCGACACCTATGCCGAGAACCATCCCGCCTTATTGAAGGTGAATCATTTCACCATACCATTTACCTTATTGATACTGGGCAGGCCGGTGTATAAATATATATCCGGGTTCCTTTCCGGAAGGGCCAAAAGGGTCTATAACCTGAATATTGTGCGGATCTTATACGGCGCCGCCGGGGGAGCAGCAGGCCTGCTGCTTGTGTTTGCCTTGCTGGCCCTGTTAAATAAATTTGGCATACTTTTCATGCTCGATCATATTTACAGGTATTTTTACAGCTTCCTTGGCGGGGTGGTTGAATTTATGGCCGCTTTTAATTCATAGCAAGTGCGCATGCCTGTCGATGGTTTTTTGTTCCCGCGCCTGCCCGGTTTCTGTTGCCGGGGTTTGGGACCGTTGGTAAGAAAACAATAAAAGGATGACCATGATAAAAAAGATCACGGCAGCGATGGCCCATCTGAGGTGTATGATTCGTTTCATAAGGATTGATTTATATTCGTTTCCATGGGTTTGATTTAGGTTTCCGGGCTTATTTTCTATAAGCTGAACCGTTCAAAAAAGATCTGCCCGTTTTTCACTTTCATGGATTTTAGATGTTTGATGATGTTTTTCATCATGGGCGGGGGACCGCAGATGTAAAAATCCTGTTCCTTCGGTTCGGGGCAGTATTGCCTGATCTTTTCCCGGGTGATGTGGCCCGTTTCCCCTTCCCAGCCTTCCGGGGGATGGGCCAGGAAATACCGGATATCCAGGTCCGTTTCCTGGTTTCTTGCCAATTCTTCGAGTTCCTGGCGGAAAACGATGTCTTGTTCTGTTTGATTGGCATACAGCAATACGGCCCTGTACCCCTGGTCCGTTTTGCCGGCCATGTCGCGGATCATGCTCATGATGGGGGTGATGCCAATACCCCCGGCAATGAAGACCAGGTTTTTCCTTTCGGGGTGCAGGACATAGGAAAAACGTCCAAAAGGTCCCTGAATGGCTGCTTCATCCCCTTCTTTCGTCCGGTCTATGGTGCTTGTGAAATCACCAGAAGCCTTGATGGTCGATTCAAGGAAACCCCGATGATGCGGAGCGGAGGAAATGGTGAAATGATGCTCTTCCCGCGGCAGGCCCCGTCCCCTGAACAGCCTGATGAAATGAAACTGCCCCGGAAGATGATCGTAGGCGGTTTGTTGTACAATGGGTTCAAAACGCAGGGTCGTCACACCCCTGGTTTCTGCTTTCACCCGGGTCACCCTATAGGGCTTCCTTTTCAGCATCAAGGGGCGTATGAGCTTGTGATACACATAAAAACCAAGCACACCCACCAGCAAAACAATCCATAAGGCCTGCATTCCGGCGACCTGAATATCATCGCCGGTTTGCCAACTGTGTAAAAAAGCCCCCAAAACAATCAGCAGTCCTGCGACATTGTGCATGGTTTTCCAACTCTGGTAGCCCATGGATATTTTTTTCCGCCACAGGCTGATGATCACATTGACCAGCAGCAAAATCAGGGTCGCTTTCCCCAACAGGATATACCATGGCAGTTGCCAACTGGTAAGAAGTTCCCAGGACCCGGCACCCATCGACAACAGGATGGGGTGGCACAAAAGCAAGATCAGCGCGATCAACGGCATGGCCTTATGGAAATGGAAGATCATGTCCAGTCCGATGGGTCTTTCGACCGCTTTCAGGCGGGCGCTCAGAACGGGTTGCAGTATGATCAGTCCGATGGCCAGCAATGCAGCGCTTTTGCCCATTTCTGTCAGGAAGTCGTAACCGGATCGCGGGATCAGGAGCCAGACCAGGATCAGAGGCAAAAACAGGAGGATCAAATAAAGGATCAATCGGAAAACGGTTGCTGTAACGGTATGTTTTTTCATGTGGCCAGATTTGATAACCATGCAGATCTTTGGGGGCAAACAATGTGCCAGGCCATTTTTAATGCTTCTTCAGCCGGTGGCCCCAGGAATTTTGGGGCATTCGTTCCACTTTTTTCCTGCTTTTGGGGCGATATTTCGGTATTTAAACATCTTTGAATGTACATAAAAATTCCCGCTTTCATGCCAGGGGATCACGGCAACGACAAAAAAGCCTGCCATTCAGGCCAGGAGCAACGCCCAGAAGATCGCTTTCGGCCCGCTCCTGTTCCATGCGGCCCGGGTTTTGTGGGATTTAGGCATCCTGGATTCCCTCAAAGAGCATCGCCACGGATGCACGGTCCGGGCCATTGCCGGCAAAACCGGGATGAGCATGGAGCTGGTCATGGAAAACCTTTTACGAGGTGCTGGATTTTTTCCCGGCCTTGCTATCTTTGGCTGCAATGATCAGGTTGTTGAAATAAATGGCAAAAGGTCTGTAAGCCAAATGTGACCATTTGGAGAAAGGGACTTCTATCATCAGCATGGGAAACAGTATCATCAAGTGCGCAACATAGGTGTAATAGGTTGGGTATGGCATCCCGTTGATCCTGAAAATATGAACAAGGATCCCGCTTATGGTGGTCAATAGGAGCAGGATGATGAAAGTCCAGTCGGTAAAATGAGAATGTTGACTTTTTTCGTTGTCCTTCTTGATCCTGTGGAAGATAAAATATGTGATCCCAACCAACAGACCGATGGTGGCGTAATAGCCCAGCAAACGCTGCGGATGCCACCATGGGTGGATACTATCCGTTTGGAACCAGCTCAGGAAAACTACGATGACAACGAAGAGGATCACATAACCCGACATCAGAAGGAAATGGGCGATCCAGTAATTATATTTGCCGTGTTTCAGGTTCTTGAAAAAAGAGGTTTCTTTGGGTTCGCATTTTGAGAATTTATACTGGGTCGCAAAATTGAAGATCAGCGCCCATAATTCGGTAAAGTAAAATTTTAGTGGGATCCTGATCTTTTTTTTCAGGATGATCTTGTAATACATATTTCCGATATTGCTCAGCAGAAAAAACGACAGTAAGCCGGCCATGATCCAGTCCCCCATTTCGATCACTTTCCATGGAGCGAACGTGTTCAGTTTCACACCCCCTTCGGCGGTGAGTTCGGTTGTGAGGGGTCCGTGAAAAAAAATAAACAGCGTCATGACCAGCATGGATAGAAGGAGAATGGCGGAGATCTCCCATTTTTTTGACGTGTAAAATTTCCTGGAGAGCCCGGTCCAGTCATACCTGGTGGTAAGGTAACGCCTCACCGACATCATCAGTTCTCCGGGATCTGCCTCACGCGGGCATGTGCTGGTGCATTCGCCGCAATAATAGCAGAGCCAGGGGTCTATTGTGGTTGTCAGTTCATCTTCCAGGCCTAGAACGGCATTCCTCAATACGTTGCGGGGAAAGGAATTGTTTTCATCTGCAAGGGAACACACTGCCGTACAATTTCCGCAATTATAGCAAGCGTTAAAATTCTCAATGCCATATTTTTCTATTTCTTTCCGTATTTCCGGATTTATTACCGCCATTTCGATTATTTTTTGATGTTGTAATTGTAATATTCATCCATGTCATCTATTTCCCCCACCTCCACCTTCCCATATTTCAACAGTGTCATAAGATAATATGTAACAATATGGGGTTGCATGTTTATCTCTTCAGCAATCCGGGGGATTGTTTTGGGTCCATCCGTGATTGTTTTGAGGATCGCCCGGTTAATTTTGCCATCGTTTTTCACTTTTTCTTTCAAAGTTTCAGGAACTTTTCTTCTTCCTTTTATCTGGTCTATCGTTTTCATATTCAATATATTAAACTGCCAATTGATCAATCATTGATTCGATCTCTGTATCTGTATAGCCGATCAGTTCAATCGCATTTTGATCACAGACGGGCAGGCACATCCCGCATCCCTTGCATATCGATTCATCCACCCTGGCGATGTCTTTGCCGTTGAATTGTTTTTTCGTGATGGCATCGAAGGGACAGATCTCCGAACAGGCGTTGCACCAGGTGCACAATTCTGCCGAGATCTTGGCAATGGTAGGTTCCAGTTTGATTTTCTCTTCCCGGAGCATGGCATTGGCTTTTGAAGCTGCAGACAGAGCCGATTTTGTCGATTCTGTGATGTTGTGTGGAGCCTGGCATGCCCCGCAAATAAATATTCCGTCTATTACCGTTTCAACAGGTTTAAGTTTCGGGTGGATCTCATTAAAGAAATGATCCCTTCCTACCGGTATTTTAAGGATACCGGCTACCTGGTTATGGGCCCTTGGGACCATGGCGGTCACAAGGACAACAAGATCAACCAGGGCCGTTATTTCATGGTCACTTGTCAGGATATCCCTCACGGTTACCGAGGTTTTACCTGATTTGAGATCGACGGTGGGAGGATGGTCTTCATCAAATTGCAGAAAAACATCTCCGTTCTCAAGCGCTTCGCTGTAAAGGGTTTCCTGTTTCCCGTAAGTCCTGATCCCCCTGTTAAAGTGATAATTATTGATCCCTTCGTATTTGCTTTTGGCATGGATTGCTGCATGAATGGCAGATGTGCAGCAATATCTTGAGCAATATTTGTTTTCCCCTTCGGTTTGCCGGCTGCCCACACAGTATATATAGGCTATATTCCTGATGTGCCTGTTATGGAAGGTCAGCTTTTCTTCATTTAATTCGATCAATCTTTTAAACTGGGGAAGCGTGATCACATTGTCCAGGGTTTGATAGCCGTACAAGCTGGGTTCAGGTTCGTACGTATCGAAACCGGTTGCGGTAATGATCGCGCCGATGTGCAGATCCAGGGTTTCTTCCTGCTGATCAAGATCCACATATTCCAGGTATTTTTTGCATTCCCCGCAACGGGTGCAGCTTTTCATATCGATGGCCGGACAAACGGGAAATTCACTATGGAAGTTGCGGTAAAGCGCTTTTTGTGTTGCAATATTGAAATTGAAAGGATCAGGGATCTCGACAGGGCAGGCGTCAATGGCTTTTTGCAATCGTTTTTCCAGTTCGGCGTCTTCGTCGATATTACAGCCGGGCGAAATATAGCGCGGTGTGATTGTAATGGTTGCCACAAAATTTCCAACGGTCCCTTTCATGGATACCAGCTCTGTTCCTGTATAAAGGGTGATGTTCGGATCCTTCTCAACTTGGTTGTAGAGTCTGTAGACCACTTCTTCACCTGTTTCATTGCTGGTGAACAGACGGCTCCATTGCGATGTCCTTCCACCCACAAAGTGTTCTCTTTCTATGAGGTAAACCTTTGTGCCCATTGATGAAAGGTCAATGGCTGCACGCATCCCTGCAACCCCTGCACCAATGACGAGCACCCTATTGGTAGCCGGGATGTCGATGGGTACCAGCGCCTTTGAATATTTTACACGTTCAATCCCGGCTTTGACCAGTTTAACAGCTTTGATGGTTGCTTCTGCAGGATTGTCTGAATGGGCCCATGAGTCTTGTTCCCTGATGTTAACCTGAACGTAGTTATAGGGGTTGAGACCGCCTCTGATGGCTACATTCCGGAACGTGAAAAGATGCAGCTTTGGCGAGCAAGAAGCAACCACGATCGCATCAAGATGCTCATTTCTGATATCTTCGATGATCTCATTCTGAGCTGAATCAGAGCACGCAAACATGGTTGTCCTGGCAAGGGCCACTCCGTCCATTGTTGCGACTTCATCCCGTACTTTTTCAACATCCACATAATCGGAAATATTGGATCCACACTGACAAATATAAATGCCTATTTTATTTTTCATGATAACCTCCTCAAATATGCTGCTGTTTCAGATGAAGCGGCTCCTGCCGATAAGATTGAATCCGGAATATCCATAGGACCTGATGCTGTCCCTGCCACAAATACACCTTCTATAGAGGTTTTGGCGGGGCTGGCTAATTCATCTACCTGTTTCACGAAATGGAACATATCTAATTCAAGGGGTTGGTTTGAAAATAGGTTTTCCGGTAAGGCATCCGGCAATATTCCTGTAGAAAGCACCACCAGGTCATGTTCAGCTTCTTTTACGATCCCTGCTTCAATATCTTCATACCGCAGGATCAGGTTTCCGTTTTCCTGCTCAGTGATCCTGCCAATTTTGCCTTTTATGAATTCCACATCCATGGCCCTGGCCTGCTGATAAAACTCTTCAAAGCCTTTTCCAAACGCCCTGATGTGCAAGAAATAAATGGTTATATCGGCCATGGGAAGGGCGCCAAGCAAGAGTTGTGCTTGTTTGATCGAATACATACAACAGATCTGTGAGCAATATGGATTGCCAACCGTGGCATCCCTTGAACCCGTGCACAGCACATAGGCGATGTTGTCAGGCATTTTCCCGTCTTTTGGACGCAGAACCTCATTATAGGGCCGCGTGGGCACAAGTTGCTTTTCCATATGCATGGCCGTAACAACATTATGGAACTTCCCATAACCATATCGCTCAATGATGGATGCATCAAACAGCTTGAACCCGGTGGCAAGTATGACGGACTTTACCGTAATATTTAGCATTTCTGCTTCTTGGGTAAAATCAATACAATCTGCCGGGCATACTTTTTCGCAGGCACCGCATAATATACAGTTTTCAATGTCAATGGTGGCAATGCGGGGGTTGGCTATACTGAAAGGAACATAAATAGCCTTTCTGCCCACCATGTCGTATTGAAACTGATCTTTGATGAAAACAGGGCATTTTTCCTCGCACAACTGGCATCCTGTGCATGTTTCTTCATTGACATACCTGGGTTTCTTTTCTATGCTGACCTCAAACTCCTTCCCGCCATTTTTGCTTATTTCCTTTGTGTCGCAGTACGTGAGCAGGGTGATATTGGGATGGCGCGCAACCTCCGATACTTTGGGTGTTGTAATGCACGCCGCACAGTCGAGGGTTGGAAAAACCTTGCTCAGGTGGATCATTTTGCCACCTATGGAGAGGTCTTTTTCGACCATCAGAATTTTATATCCCTGATCGGCAAGGTTCAATGCAGCTTCCTCACCTGCAATACCACCTCCCATAACCAGGGTATCGTAAGAAGCAGGAAATACAGTGTTTTTTGTCATTTATGGCTAATTTTCTTGTTCTTCCGAAAGTGATTTGACAAATGCCAGCATGTGTTTTACAAAGGCTTCTGCACACACCGAACAGATGGCAGCCATTTTCAACCTGGCAGGGTCCAGTCCCTTATCTTTCATCATTTCCTGAGCCTTGTTGACGATGGCGGACGTATTTTCGGAACATTCGTTGCTGTATGGGCAATCCGTTCCGTCAGCCGCAATAAAAACCCCGTTGAAGCCTTTATCGAATGCACGAAGGATCCAGCGCGGTTTCACTGCGCTTGAGCAGGGCAGACTGATGGTGACCACGGAAGCAGGATAATGTTTTTTCAAAAGACCGGCCAGGTCAATAGCAGGATCCGAAATTTTTTCGGTGGAAAAAACAAGGATATTGGCGTGATTATCCACGGTCATTATTTTTTCATGTAAATTTTAAAGTATCCTGATTCTTCAAGGGTTCCCAGGAATTCATGTCCTTTCTTTCCGGCCCATTTCGGTATGTCCCTTTTGGTTCCTTCATCGGTAGAAAGAATTTCCAGGATCTCTCCAGTCTTGATGGAGCCGATGGCTTTCTTTGCAGCCAGTAAAGGCCCCGGGCATGCTGTGCCCCTGGCATCAACGGAATTGTCGGCCACCAGATTTTTTAATTCATCTGTTGTCATGGTTATAAGGGTATTAAAGGTTTATGATTATATAAATAAATGTACATCTGCCTCCTGGGCAGCGGTGATATATTCGCTTATGCCACATATGTCATCGGCGGTGTCGATGAAATCTTCCAGTTTGTCTCCACCCCATATTTTGCCCGCGAGTCCGCAAATATGAATTTTAACATTGGTGAGTTCCCTGGCTTCTTTGAGAAATGTCGTCCAGGGCTGGACATTCAGTTTTTCAAGTGATTCCATGAATTCCGCTTTCAAATGGGGATTTTCTGCCATTGATAATTTATCCGTATCGTAGGCAATATCCTTTCTGAAGGCACGGGCAGCCTGCAGCAACACGAAAACATCCACATCCATGTCGTCTGCAGCAGCGCCACTCAGGATAATACCGGCAGCCGTTAATTTATCAATGCTTCCTGAAAAGAGGGCCAAGGTCATTTTTTTGTTTTCCATATCATTAAAAGTATTGTGAAATAATTAACAAATGTCGATTGTTTCATTGGGTATTACAAAAAATATCAAGAGAGGAAAGATCAAAAAAAATGTTAATTTTACCATATATTAATGTGGCCTAAGGATTAATATTATGAAAGATTTGACAACATTGATCTTGTTATCATGCAGACATTGAAGGAGGAATATAAAAAGTGCCAGTGTAAGGATTGTGTTAATATATCGGTGCCGGTTTCGGTACTCACTGATCAGGAGCTTGATTTGCTATGCATAAGTACGACCAAGGTAACCTTTCAACGGGGTGAAAAGATCATCAAGCAAGATTCTTTTTGCCAGAATATTGTTTTTATTAAGTCCGGCATATATAAGATCCATCAAACCGGGCCCATAAACCGGGACGAAATTTTGAAAGTGGATAAAGGTCCACAGTTCGTCGGCATTCCGGATGCATTTGCCGGCAAGGTCCATACCTATTCAGTTTCCGCCCTTACTGAAACCATTGCATGTATGATCGATTTTCAGGGTTTTCGGGACCTGATAGAGAAAAACGGGAAATTTTCGACCGAAATCCTGAAAACAATGAGTCGCACCCTTATAGAGCATTACGGGAATTGTGTAAATAAAATTCAGAAACAGTTAACGGCCTTTCTTGCCGATTCCCTGCTGTATTTTACGGACCATATATATGAGCGCGATGAGTTTGAGATGCCGCTTACAAGGAAAGAGTGGGGAGAGTTTATCGGTACGACCAGGGAATCGGTCACAAAGATCGTGCATGCCCTGATCGAGAGCGAGATCATTGAAGTGAATGGCAGAAATATCCGGGTCATAAACAAGGATCTCCTTCAAAAGATCAGCAATACGGGATAATTTTGACCATCCCTTCCTGGAGCCGGGCTGTTCAGGCGTCCCCTATTCAAAAAAACGGATCATGAAATTTTTTACAGGCGTTCAACACTGTCCGTGCCGGGGGGAAGTTTTTCGGTTTTGGCTGCTATGGCCGGTGACGGGTTAGCCGGCATGGTTAATATTTATATCTTTACCCCGCTCTATGAAACCGAAGATTTCCCGTGCATTGAAGATTGTATTTTTGTATTCAGGAAAGTTGATGTTCCTGGGTATGCTTGTGGTTTTTTTGCAATTTCCACATTCGGGTTTCGCCCAGCAAAAAACAAAGGTGCTCATTATCAATGCACGGGACCTGAAAATTGAGAAGGAGGTAGGCCTGAACATCAATCAGCTGGTAGGTGATGTGATTTTGCGTCAGGACAGCACCTGGTTTTATTGTGACAGTGCCCTGCATAACTCCGAAAAAAATAATTTTGATGCATACGGAAACGTGCACATCAATGTGAACGACACCTTGCATATTTACGGTGATGTATTGAATTATAACGGTACCCGGCGTATTGCCAAAATGCATCACAATGTCCGGATGGTGGACGACAAAGCCGTTCTGACCACGGAACACCTCACATACAACAGAAAAACTTCGGTAGCCTCATACAGGACCGGTGGACAGATCGTTAGCGATACAAATATTTTAACAAGCATTATCGGGCATTACTATACCCGGGATAATGAGTTCTTTTTCAAGGACAGTGTGGTGCTGACCAACCCCGATTATGTGATGCGTTCTGATACGCTGAGATATAATACCGAAACCGAAACGGCATATTTTTACGGGCCAACCACCATTACCGGTGAAGATGATTTTATATATTGTGAACGGGGGTGGTACGATACCCGGAACGACATTGCCAGCCTGAAGCGGAATGCATATATTGTTCACGTCAACCGGATCATGGAGGGCGACAGTATTTATTACGACGAGGGCAACGCATACGGTGAAGCATACCGGAACATTACCTTGATCGATACCGTGGAAAACATGATCGTGAAGGGTAATTATGCGGAATTTGACCGGAAAGCAGGCTATGCCTTCGTAACCGACAGTGTCATGGCCATCCTGACCGATGCATACGACTCGCTTTACATACATTCGGACACACTGATGATCCTTTCTGATTCCGCGGGGGATGCCGAATCGATCTATGCATATTATAAAGTGAAATTCTTTCGGAAAGACTTACAGGGCATGTGCGATTCCATGTTATATTACATACCCGATTCAGCCATTAACCTGATGAAAGACCCGGTTATGTGGTCGGAAGAGAACCAAATGAGCGCGGATACCATTGTGATCGTATATGCCAATAATGAAGCGGATTCCATGGTGCTGAAGAATTCCGGTTTCATCATATCCCGCGACAGTACCGATTCTTTTAACCAGATCAAGGGGAAAACCATGGTGGGGTATTTTAAAAACAATGAGATCTATAAGATCGTTGTTTCGGGAAATTCACAGACAGTTTATTTTTTCCGTGAAGAAGGAGGGTCACTGATCGGAATCAATAAAGTAATGGCCAGTAATATGTTGATATTATTGGAAAACAGTGAAATTGTCGATATTACCTTCATAGACCGCCCTGATGGATCTACCAGTCCGGAGGAGGAAGTCCCTTCAGATGAATTGCGTTTAAAAGGTTTTAAATGGATTGATGACCGGCGGCCACAGAATAAGTGGGATATTTTCCACTGGTAGGGGCTTAAAAAATAGAGAACCGGATGTATTTTTTTGGGTTTCTGTTGATATCCACAATAAGGCTGTCGAGGTCGGCTGAGGTTTTCCGGAGATCCTTATAAAGTTCATCATCGTTGATGAGCAGTCCCAATGTTCCTTTGCCGCTGTTGATCTTGTCCGTTATCAGTGCCAGGTCATTCACCGTTTTATTGATGTTATCGAAGGTGCGTGGTATTTCGGCTTTGGCAAGGGAATCGCTGATGGTGCTGAAATTATCGATAATATTATCGATCTTATCGTTGTTATCACTGATATTCCGGGTGATCAATTCCATATTTTTCAGGATATCGGCAAGTCTGACTTTTTGCGACTGCACCAACTGGTCTATGTCGCCTGATGCACTTTCCAGATTTTCAAGGGTTTTACGGATATTGGCAATGGAATTCTCAAGATTTGCCCGGGCATCCTGGTTCAGGACACCTTGTATGACCGTTACCAAAGAGTCAATGGACCCGATCAGGTCTTCCGCTTTATTTTTTAAAGGGGCGATTTGCTGATTCACGGCTTCTTTCAGGGAAGCGTCCACTTTGGAAGAGAGTGTATCCCCGGTTTCCAGGAATTCCCCGGAGTTTCCAAGTTCCAGGTCGATTGCTTTGGATCCCATCAGGTCGGAGCTGTATATATTTGCAACCGAGTTGTCAGGTATGGGCAAATCTGTTGTTACAGCCATTTCTACCACGATCAATCCCGTATTGTCCGGTTCAAAGTAAATGTCGTTCACCTGTCCTACTTTCATACCGTTAATAGATACCGGATTGGATTTGACCAAACCGTTAACCTTTGGATAGATCGCATAGAAGGTACTGTAACTCCGAAAAATGTCAAAACCTTTGAGGTAGTTGAACCCCCATACAAAAGCGCCGATTGCTATGACAAAAACAAGGCCGACTAAAAACTCCCTGGATATTTTCAAAACAAAGCTTTTATCGTTTATACAAATGTAAAACAATTTTGTTGCAATTGCTATTTTTTATGGCCGGGCAAAATGTCAACATATTTCAGGGATCAATCATTAAGGATGCTTCGGGCTTTATTTACCGGTATTCTTTCACCGTCCTGAAAAGCGACTACAAAAGCATCTTTATATTTTCGTTTTTTTCTTATTTTGTTTTGCAGTTTGATGGCTTCATCAAGCGATCGTAAATTTCCTGCGGTATACTTATAGATGCCGTTGTGTTTGTAGAACCCGACGCTTTCCAGGTCTCTGAATTTTGAAAGGTTTTTTTGTTCAGCGGATGAGGCAAACTGGACTTTAAAGATCACTTCACGGCCGGCCGGGGTGTTTTCCTGTTTTTTTGTGTTCATCGCCGGGGGAAGGGAAGCGGTTTCCCCGTTCTCCAGTTCATACTTATACTCCTTGAATGCCCGGTAAATTGCAGAGGCGATGTAAACCTGCCCTTCCTCTGAGGCCAGGAAGCGTTCTTCTGAGGCATTGGTCAGAAAACCGGTTTCGATCAGTACACCAGGCATTGCTGTTTTGAATAGCACCCAGAACCCCGCTTGCTTAACCCCATGACTTTTGCGTCTTACCCGGTTTTTGAATTGATCTTCCACTTTGGAAGCCAGTTTGGTGCTTTGATCCAGGAAGGCATTCTGGAACAGGCTTAAGGTAATGTAATCCTCATCGTTTTGGGGATCAAATCCGTCATAAATATCGCCGTAATTTTCCTCTTTCAGGATGGCTTTATTTTCAGCTTTGGCTACTTCCAGGTTGGCCTGTGATTTGTGCAGCCCCATTACATAGGTTTCTGTCCCCCAAATGGAAGTTCTTCCGATCGCATTGCAATGTATGGATATAAACAGATCGGCACCGCTTTCATTTGCTATCTGGGCCCTCCGGTGCAATTCTACAAAACGGTCATCCTTACGTGTATAGACCACATCCACATCCGGCAGGTATTTTTCTATGTATTCCCCTGTTTTCAGGGCAATAGACAGGGCAATATCCTTTTCTTTGGTATATTTACCCAGGGCTCCGGGGTCTTTACCACCGTGGCCGGCATCGATCACCACTTTATTCAGTTTTTGCTGAGCCTGTCCAGTTTCCGGGGAGACCAGAAGAAGGCAAAATATACCAAAAATCAAACTGCGACGTTTCACCTTAGGATTATTTTATTAGTTTTGATCAGGCAGGAATGCATATTTAGTATGCTCATATTATGAGCATTGGCTTTACATTCCACGCGTTGCCAATACAAAATTAGCACTTAAAAACAGCAATTGTTTCAGTTGCCAATTAAGTTATTAACAAAGGATACGTTGAAATATTATGTCTTCACAGCTGTATTTGGTGTGCTTCATATGATTTTGAATGCACAGGTAGTTGAAGGGGATCGCATAATATATCCCGATACAATTGGCTTGGGACCCGTTCACCGGGTTTCTGATACCACGCGGGCACGGCCGGACACCCTGGATGCCTTCGCTGATACACTAGCCGGGGATACACTGAAATCAAAAGGATCAGAAAGCGCTGCTCTTGAGTCCACCGTTTCTTACAATGCACTTGATTCTATCCGTTTTGACCTTCGCAACAAAAAGGTTTATTTGTTCAATGAGGCTGAGATCTACTATGAAGACATCACCTTAAAAGCCAATTATGTGGAGATTGATTTCACGACAAACATTGTAACGGCTGAAGGGGTGGAAGATTCCACCGGAAAAGTCAGGGGCATGCCTGTGTTTTCAGAGGGCGACCAGGAGTTCCAGTCCCGGGTCATGAGATACAATTTTAAAACCAAAAAGGGATTGATCCGTGATGTGGTGACGCAAGATGGGGAAGGGTATATTGAAGGCAGCACCATAAAAAAGATGCCGGATAACGATGTGAACATCCGGAAAGGTTCCTATACCACCTGTCCTCCCTGTGAAAATAAGGATTTTGAGTTCCGGTATAACAAATCCAAGGTCATTCCGGGCAAGCGGATCGTTACCGGCCCGGCTTATCTGGTCATTGAAGATGTACCCACACCCCTTTTTATTCCTTTTGGTATTTTCCCGAACCGTGCAGGTCAAAAATCCGGCATACTCATCCCCACTTATGGTGAATCTGCCGACCGTGGATTTTATTTTGAAGATGGTGGATATTACTGGGCTGTCAATGATCACCTGGATCTTACCCTGACCGGTGATATCTATACCCGTGGCAGCTGGGCTGTCAAACCGGGTACGCGGTATAAAAAAAGGTACAAGTATTCGGGCAATTTCCGTTTCATATATGCCATCAATGTTTTGGGGGAAAAGGAGACTCCGGATTATCAGCGCGACCGGGATTTTTCCGTTCGGTGGGTCCACAATCAGGATCCCAAGGCCAGGCCAAACAGCCGGTTTTCTGCTGATGTCAATGTTCGGAGCAGCAAATCAAATTTCTATAATCCGACCACCACCCAGGATTACCTTTCCAACACATTCCAATCAAGCATTTCATACCAGACCAGTTTTGCCGACCAGTTTCACCTCACGCTGAACGCCAATCACAGTCAGAGCACCCTGGACCGGATGGTAACCGTATCCTTGCCGGAGATCACTTTTTCCGTTAACCGCTTTTATCCCATGCGCAAAAAGGAACGTGTCGGCAAGCTTAAATGGTATGAAAACATCAGTATGAATTATACCATGAATGCCCGCAATACTGTCACGGCCCCGGATAGCATGATTTTCAAGCCGGATGTTTTTGAAGAAATGAAGAACGGGATCAAGCATTCCATTCCCATCAGCAGTTCGGTAAAAGTATTGAAGCATCTCACATGGACCAATTCCATAAACATTACTGATCGTATGTATTTCAAAAGCATTCATAAATCATGGTCGGAGGACACCTTAATAACCAATGGGGATACTACGGTGGGATATGTTAAGATCGACACCGTCAGTGCATTCAAAAATGCTTTTGATGCGAGGTTCACTTCATCCATGTCAACCAAGGTTTATGGCATGTTGCAATTTGGCCGTACATTTCCTGTCAATGCCATCCGGCATGTCCTCACCCCGACGGTCAGTTTTAGTTATACGCCTTCCTTCGCCGGTGAAAGCTGGGGATATTATGATTCTTATTATCATCCCGGAAGGGATGAGGAAGTGGTATATTCCATTTTTGAGGGATCGCTGTTTGGCTCGCCACCCCGGGATAAGTCAGGGAGTGTAAATTTCAGCCTGACAAACAGCCTGGAAATGAAGGTGCGGTCGCGCCAAGACACCTTAACAGGCACGAAAAAGATCAGTCTTATCGACAATTTTACCATTTCTACCTCCTACGATCTGACCAAGGATTCCCTGCGCTGGTCGGATGTTCGCATGAGCGGTCGCACGAGATTATGGAAAGGTTTCGATGTGACATATTCAAGCACATGGGATTTATATGTGCTGGATTCCACGGGAAGAAAGAACCTGAATAAATTTGAATGGGCCGAAAACAAGCGATTGATGCGGCTGAAGAACACCACCTGGAACATCGGAGCGAACCTCACCTTAAATCCCCAGATGTTTCAGAAAAAGGGGAAGGAGGAGGAAACGCAAGAGGCCGAAACGATTCCACAGAATCAAATGGAGGAAGAGGTGAAG
>JAGYMZ010000043.1 GCA_018400295.1 Bacteroidales bacterium
GGATGAAAACATCCTGAAGGAAGTGGTCGGGCAGCTGGAAGAGGTAAGGATAAAAAAGCAGCAGAACATATTCAAAAAGGGCAGCCAAGGCGATGCCATGTACATCATTGCCAGCGGGGAGGTGCGCGTGCACGATGGGAACCATGTTCTGAGCAGGCTTTCGGAAAATGATGTTTTCGGCGAGTATTCACTTATCGATGATGTCGAGCGCTCGGCTTCCGTTACGGCGGAGAAGCCGTCAATTCTTTACCGGTTGAGCCGTAGCGATTTTGACGGGCTGGTGTCGCAGCATGCCGGACTGACCCGGGGGATCCTGAAGGTATTGATCCAGCGTATGCGGTATATGAACGAGCTGGAAGAAAAGCTTTCCAAAAGCTATGTAAAGATCAGCAAGCAAAACCGGAAAATTAAAAAGCAGCGCGACAGCATCAACGATCAAAAGCAGAAGCTTGAAGAACAGAATTATGACCTGCTTTCCATCAATGAGGAAAAGAACCATTTGATCAGCATTGTGGTACATGGATTAAAAAACCCCCTGACCAGCAGTAAGATCATGGCCGGCATGCTCAGGAACGGCCCCCGTCCCCTTTCCTCCGCGCAAAAGGAGTACCTGGAGATCATTGATCATTCCCTCCGGCGTATGGACAAGATGATCAACCAGGTCCTGGACGTCAATGTGATCGATTCTAAAGTTGTGCAGCTTAAGATTGAGTCCATCAATCTGAGAGATGTCGTGGAGCAGGTACTGGTCAACCACCGCGTGATCATCGACCAGCGTGGTTTAAGATTGCAAACAGACCTTCGGAATGTGTTTGCTGACCTCAACGAGGTATATATCTTCCAGGTGGTGGACAACCTCCTGTCCAATGCAATTAAATTTTCTTCACCGGGATCAACCATCTTCCTATCGGCAAAGAAAGCGGGCGGTATGGCACAGCTAACCGTCCGGGATGAAGGCGTGGGGATCCCTAAAAATGAGGTGGAAAAGATCTTTGACCGGTACATGGTCAAAAAGCACCACCTGAAGCAGGAAGTACCGCACCCCGGACTGGGTCTGGCCATTGTGAAAAAATATGTTACGGCTATGGGCGGAACGGTTACCTGTGAATGCGAAGAAGGGATAGGATCGACCTTTTTGGTGAAATTTCCGCTATAGATCATCATTCCCCCTGCACGGTCAGCACCACTTTGCGACGCCCGCCGTGGTTTCGGAACTCGCAGAGGTAAATCCCCTGCCAGGTGCCGAGGTTCAGCCTTCCTCCCGTGATGGGTATGATCAGCGAAGGCCCGGTGAGTACCGATTTTCCGTGTGCCGGCATATCATCAGGGCCTTCGGTGGTATGGCGGTATTCTGTCCGGTTTTCCGGCACCAAATGGTTGAAGATCACGTCCAGGTCGTGCTGCACACTGGGGTCTGCATTTTCGTTGATGGCGAGGCCGGCCGATGTGTGTTTTATGAACATATGCAGGATGCCCTGTTCGGGCAGCGCATCCAGTTCTTTTTCGATATACGGGGTGATCAGGTGAAATCCCCGTTGCAGGGAGGGTAAGCGTATTTCTTTCTGATAAATCATAACCGTTTTCTTTTTTTGTCAGTTTTTTACTCTCACATCCAGGGCGTTGCGCAGTCCATTGCCGGTGATCATGAAAGCCAGGACCATCAGCATTATTGCCATGCCGGGTAGTATGGCCAGGTGGGCTGCATCCAGGATGATGTATGAATAATTTTCCTTGATCATGGTGCCCCATGAAGGCACCGGCGGTTGCACCCCGATGCCCAAAAAGCTCAATCCGGCTTCGATAAGTATGGCAGAAGCGAAGTTTGCTGCCGAGATGACGATCACCGGCCCCATGATGTTGGGCAGGATATGCCTGCCGATGATGCGGATACTGGAAAAGCCAAGCCAGCAGCGACCACTCCGGATGCAGCGCCAACGCCATCGCCCGCAGCGGATCCGCGAACGCCAGCAACCGCCACCCGCCCCTGAAAAAGGAGAGCGAGAAGATCACCGTGCTTTCAACGGCCAACCTTTTTGCAGAGGTGATCAGCAGAGTGGAAAGTAAAAAATCCATCAGTTCTTTGTTTAAATATTCAGACAAAAAATAGGCATACGTTTTATTTTATTTATTTAAATCATAAGGTGTTATGAAAACAGTATCATTGAGCGGTTCTCTCAGGGAGAACGTAGGGAAAAAAGATGCTCGGAAGCACCGTGAACAGGGCCAGGTTCCCTGTGTGCTCTATGGCGGAGAGGAACAAATCCATTTCGTTACGGATGAACGGCTTTTCGGCAAGATCCTATTTACCCCGGAAACATTTCTCATCAAATTGAACATTGACGGAAAAGAGTATGAGGCGCTGGTTCAGGATGTACAGTATCATCCGGTCTCGGATTCCATCCTGCATGCGGATTTTCTGCAGGTCTTTCCCGGCAAACCGGTCAAAGCCATCCTTCCTACAAAGTACGTAGGTACCGCACCCGGAATTATTGCCGGTGGAAAGGTGGTGGCCAAATACAGGAAACTCAAAGTAAAAGGCCTGGTGGATGATATGCCGGATTTTCTTCCGGTGGATATTTCACATTTGGATATCGGCCAGTCTGTGAAGGTCAGGGACCTCAGCTATGATAAACTCGAACTTCTCGATACTCCTTCTGAAATGGTTGTTGCTGTCCTTACCACGCGTGCGGCTGCTGTGGGTATGGAAGAACCCGAAGAGGAAGAAGCTGAAGTTGAAGAAGTTGAAGGCGAAGAAGGTGCAGCCGAAGGCGTCGCCCCTGAAGGTGAAGAAGAAAAGCCGGAATAAGCAATTGCGAAGCATATTGGAAAACGATCGCAGGATGCTATATTCTGCAATCGTTTTATCCGGTAAGTATCCCGGACATATTCATCAACATGCCTGAAAAAATTTTCCTTCCAAATGAAATACCTGGTCGTTGGTTTGGGTAATATGGGTGATCAATATGTCAATACACGGCATAATATTGGTTTCGTGGTGGCAGATGCTTTTGCCCGTGATGGCAAAGCAACGTTTTCCACTGGCCGGTATGCAGAAGTGGCGCGCATGAAATACCGGGGTAAAATCATTGTTCTGATCAAACCGTCAACGCTTATGAACCTAAGCGGAAAGGCTGTCCGCTATTGGTTGAAAAAAGAGAACGTACCGGTTGAAAACATGCTGGTGCTGGTCGATGATATTGCCCTTTCAACAGGTATACTGAGAATGAGGGGCAAAGGTGGTGACGGCGGGCATAACGGATTGTCCAGCATTATTGAATATCTGGGGACTACATCCTTTCCGAGGCTCAGAATAGGAATTGGGGACGAATACCCGCGGGGATACCAGGTGGATTATGTCCTGGGAGCGTGGACACGCAAAGAAGAAGACATCATGATACCCAAAATAGAAATGGCTGTGGAAATGATCAAGAGTTTTATTGCCTCCGGATTATCAAGGACGATGACCGTATATAACAATCAGTAGTTAATCCTTGCCGATTTTCAACCTGTCTGCAATGATCCGGTGTATTTTTTCAATGCTGACCCTGTCCTGCTTCATGGTGTCTCTTTCCCGGATGGTTACGGTATTGTCTTCCATGGTTTGATGATCCACGGTAATGCAGTATGGTGTCCCGATAGCATCGTGACGCCGGTAGCGCCGGCCGATGGAATCTTTTTCTTCGTAGTGGCACATGAAATCATACTTTAGCTGATCCATGATCTCCCGGGCTTTTTCAGGCAATCCGTTTTTTGCTACCAGCGGGAAAATGGCCGCTTTTATGGGGGCCAGGAAAGGAGGGATCCGCATAAGAATGCGTTCCGAACCATCTTCCAGTTTTTCTTCCCGGTATGCATGGCTTAATATGGCCAAAAATGTCCGGTCCAGCCCTATGGATGTCTCCACCACAAAAGGCACGTAACTTTTATTGATCTCAGGGTCAAAGTATTGTATTTTTCGTCCGGAGGTTTCCTGATGGGCGCTCAGATCAAAGTCGGTCCGTGAGTGGATCCCTTCAAGCTCTTTGAAACCGATAGGGAACTTGAACTCAACATCAAAAGCTGCATTGGCGTAATGGGCCAGTTTTTCATGCTCATAAAGACGGTAATATTCCCTGGGTATTCCCATGGCAAAATGCCATTTCATTCGTTCTTCTTTCCAGTATTCAAACCATTCTTTTTCCGTACCGGGGCGGACGAAGAACTGCATTTCCATTTGTTCGAATTCCCTCATCCTGAATATGAACTGGCGGGCTACGATCTCGTTGCGGAAAGCTTTTCCGATCTGCGCGATGCCAAACGGGATCTTCATCCGGCCGGTCTTTTGTACGTTGAGGTAATTGACAAATATGCCCTGGGCCGTTTCCGGGCGCAGGTAAATGGTGTTGGATCCCTCGGCCAGTGAGCCCAGTTGCGTGGAGAACATGAGGTTGAACTGCCGGACGTCCGTCCAGTTCCTTGAACCGGATACCGGGCATACGATCTCCAGCGTTTCGATCAGGGTTTTGATCCCTTCCAGGTCTTCATCATCCATGGCTTTGTATAACCGGTCTTTTATTTCCTGGATCTGTTCCCGGTATTTGATCACTCTTGGATGGGTAGCGGCGAACATGGCTTCATCAAAATCGTCCCCGAACCGTTTTGCAGCTTTTTTGATCTCTTTATGGATCTTATTTTCGATTTTTTGACAATGATCCTCTATCAAAACATCGGCACGGTAGCGCTTTTTGGAATCTTTATTGTCGATCATCGGATCATTGAAGGCTTCCAGGTGACCGGAAGCTTTCCACACGGTGGGATGCATGAAAATGGCCGCATCAATGCCCACAATGTTTTCATGATGCTGTACCATGGACCTCCACCAGTAGTCTTTAATGTTGTTCTTGAGCTCCGTCCCGTTCTGTCCGTAATCATAAACAGCGCTGAGCCCGTCGTAAATTTCACTCGACTGGAATATGAAGCCGTATTCTTTGGCATGGGCAATTACTTTCCTGAATAGATCCTCGTTGGATGACATAGATTTACCTGTTAATATGAATCAGCAAAAATACTAATCAACGGAGAATAAACAACGATTGCAGAAATAAAAGTGGATCATTTACCCGAATATATTGAACAGGCAAAGAGGAAGTTGATTTCAGGGCAGACTGTTTTTGAATTCGTTATAACCGGAGACATATAAATGACCTTCCTTACCGCCCAGTTCCTGCCAGGTATTGTAAATTTCATCGATCCTGTTTTCCGGGGATGGGTGTGTACTCAGGAATTCAGGCACTCCGGGGGAACTTTCCATCTTTTCAAAGAATCCTGCTATTCCCCGTGCATCATAGGAAGTGGCATAAAGATATCTCACTGCATATTCATCTGCTTCATATTCATGATCACGGCTGAAAGCCAGCGAGGACAGCCCGGTAGCAAGTCCGGACGCAATTTCTGCCATAAGTCCGG
This sequence comes from Bacteroidales bacterium, assembly GCA_018400295.1. Classification (GTDB taxonomy): domain Bacteria; phylum Bacteroidota; class Bacteroidia; order Bacteroidales; family B18-G4; genus M55B132. Next base: position 5,446 of record JAGYMZ010000043.1, read on the forward strand.
AATTCTGTCCCAGAAGCAATTCCAGCAAGACCTGAATGCCATATACTTTTGTAAGCTGGTTGGTAGAATGACGCATGGCAACATGGGCCATTTCATGAGCCATTACACCGGCAAACTGGGCCTCGTTGTCAAGATATTTGATGATCCCTGTATAATAATATAAGTAGCCCCCCGGTACTGCAAAGGCATTCAATATGCTGTCGTTGATGATCTTGATTTCCCAGACGAATGTATCGTCAAAGTTCACCATCCCGGTATTCAGTATGGAGTCCCTTATCCGGTATATATGCTCGTAGGCTTCAGGGTATTCGGATTCTTTCAATAAAGGGTAATCCTGGGGATTGTTCTCTATTTCCTGGCTGAATTGTGCACCGAAATCCATGTCATCCTGTACCGTGAAGATGTTGAAAGGGCTTGGATCATCTTCATCTTTTTTACAGGAATGTTGCAGAATGGAAAAAGATATGAAGATCAGGCCCAAAGCGATCAGTTTTCTTTTCATGGCGTAAGGAATAAAAAAGGATACATAAAAAAATACGGATCTTATTTTTGAGGTTTGGAAATATATTTACCCACCAGGATCGCAACAATAATGGCCAGGTAAAGCTGGCCGATAATGCCCATAAAAAAAGAAATGGTCTGGGTTTCCCTGGTCACAGGGATGATATCGCCATAGCCAATGGTACACATGGTCACAAAACTGTAATATATGAAATCCAGAAGTTTCTTTTCTTCCAAAGAGGTGAACGAAAAAGCCTCCGGATTGAATGCATACATGGCCGTAAACAAGAACCCACCCAGAATGCCGATCAAAAGATAAATGCTGATGGAAGCATATATCGTATCCAGATTGACCTCCTTATTCCTGACCAAAAACCGGAGCAGTATGATCACAATGTATATAAAGAAAGCAAAGATCATCAGATATGAAATCGTATTCACGATGCTTTGATTAAAGGGCAGAATGAAATCCATCCATATGGAAAACAAAACAAGCAGGCCGGCAATGAGCGAGAGCTGTATTCTATTATCGTGTACCTGGGCAATATACATACTCTGGATCAAGATCAATGTGAGAATGATGCTTATTAAAATATACACAAAAAGCCCCTCATGAAAAAAAGCAGGAAGAAGCAGGAACAATACCAGCAACGTAAGCAATAACAGAAAACGGTTCTTGAAAAAGAGATGCATGATTCAGGACACTAAACAAAATACCTGTTGTAAAAGTAAGAAAATTGTGGTATATTGTTTGGACATTCTATAAATTTCCATACGTTAAAAGAAATTCATTATGATGAAAAAAGCAGTACTTGGATCAACCCTGATGATTGTTTTGTTGCTGGCCGCATCCTGTACATCCATAAAAGTGGTCAGCGATTATGACAAGGACGTGGATTTTAGTGATTATGAGACATACAATTTCAAAATTCCTGAAGAAGTCCAGGAATCCTATCCCGCCCTTGTTAATCCCATCAATCAAAAAAGAATTGAGAAAGCGATAGCAGAGGAGATGGAGTTGCGCGGTTATGAAAAAAGTGATGACCCTGACTTGTGGATAAGTTATTATGTGAAAGTCCAGGATAAAGTCGATTATCGTACAACACATTACAACCCGTCCATTTACGGGCCTTATTATTATGGCTGGTATTATGGTTATTCACCGGGGTGGACTTCTGTTGAAGCAATTCAGTACAGAGAAGGCACATTGGTGATTGATCTTGTGGATGCTGAAAAAAATCAGCTGGTTTGGTACGGTTTGGGGTCGGGAACCCTGAACGATAATGCGGACAAGATCAAGGAGAGGATTGAATATGCGGTGCATGTGATCTTCAATCAGTATCCTTTTATGGCCGGGAAGTCCGGTGAAATAACCGCGGAATGATTTTTATCGGTCCCGGTTTTCTTCTTCACGGCTGATCCAGCCCCCGCCCAATGCCTTATACAGGCTAACGTATGCATTCAGTTGCATTTGATAGGTTTCGGATTCAGAAAGTTCCGCGTCGAACAAGGTCCGTTCAGAATCCAAAACTTCAAGATAACTGGTAACACCTCCGTTGTATCTTTCCCTGGATAAGTATGCGGCATTTTTTGCTGCTTTCTTTTGCCTGTCCACAGCCTGATGTTCTTTTTTATAGGTATGAATTTCAACCAGGGCGTTTTCAACTTCCTGAAATGCTTTCAGTACTTTTGTTTCATAATGCAGGGTTGCTTCTTTTGTCTTTAGCCTCTCAATTTCCACCTGCCGTTTCAGTTTCCCAAAATTAAATACAGGCCCCAGCAAGCCTCCGCTGAGTGACCAGATGCTGTTTTTTCCGAGGGTGATCCCCGTAAGGTCTGCACTGGCGATGCCCAGCATGCCTGTCAGACTGATGGATGGAAAGCGCATGGCCTGTGCCACGCCTATCTGAGCTGTCTGGGCAGCCACTTCCTGTTCGGATTGCAAAATATCGGGACGTCTTCTGAGCAATTCCGAGGGAATGCCTGCGGGTATTGGCGGTGGTATAACCTGGTCTTGCAGGGAGTTGCGGTTTTCTATGGGACCGGGATTCCGTCCCAGGAGTATGCTGAGTGTATTTTCAGTGAGGGCAACCGCCCTTTCAAACCGTGGCACTGCCCCGGAGGCAATGGCTTGCTGGATGATCGCCTGGTTGAGGTCCAGTTCCGGTACATATCCTTTATTATATCTTTCCTGGATGATATTCCTGTAAGCGGTTCGCGTATCCAGGGTTCTGCGGGCAATGTCGAGCCGTTGGTCATAATCCAGAAGTTGGAAATAGGTTGTCACAACATCCGATATCAGGGTGATCATCACATTGCGCATCCCGTATTCGGTGGAAAGCAATTCAGCCCTGGCCGCTTCAGTGGCCCGCCTGTATTTGCCCCAAAAATCGATCTCCCACGATATGTAAGGGGACAGATAGTAATAATTGTCGGGTCCAACCCTGGAATTCCTGACCATGGAAGTACTGCGGGATGCCCCTCCTTCATAGCCGATGCTGGGAAACAGGTCTGCCCTTTTTTGTCCGACATACGCTCTGGCCTGCTCAATACGCCGGGCTGCGATCAATACATTCTGATTTTCCTGCAACGCAACCTTTACCAGGTCCTGCAACTTCTCATCCTGGAACATTTCCCACCACTTCAGGTTGACTACAGTGTCGTTTTGCAGACTGTCGAAACGGAAGTGGGGGGATGTAAACACATCAGGGGATTCAAAGTTTGGCCCAACCTTGCAGGAAGAGATCCCGAGAATGATCAGGAAAAGTATACTTGTGAAGAGGCTTTTCTTCATGTTATTCACTTTTTTCATGCAATTTTTTATTGGTATCGGACAAGGCTCGTTTTTTCTCATAATTGGCTATTTTCCCTATGAAAATAAACAGCATAGGATACAGGAACACGCCTGTGAACGTGGCAATGGCCATTCCCCCCAGTAATGCCATGCCCATCACTTTCCTGGATTCGGCACCTGCACCGGAGGCAAAAACCAGAGGCAGAACGCCAAGAATGAAGGAAAAGGCAGTCATAAGAATGGGCCTGAAACGCAATTTGGCTGCGGCCATGGCAGAATCGAAGAGACTTTTCCCTTCCTCAAATTTTAATTTGGCAAATTCTATGATAAGGATGGCGTTTTTTGCCGCCATGGCGATAAGCATAACCAGCGATATTTGAGCGAAGATATTCAGTTCATAGCTATGGCTGAATAACCTGGCCAGAAAGAGCCCCAGCAAAGCCCCAAAAATTGCGAAGGGAGTTCCCATCAGGATGCTGAAAGGCAATGACCAGCTTTCATATTGTGCTGCCAGGATCAGGAACACAAAAAGGAGGGAAAAAACAAAAACAATGTTTCCGGTGCCTGAAGCTTTCTTTTCCTGGTAAGACATATTCGCCCATTCATAGCCCATGTCTGCCGGCAGCACTTCGCTGGCAACTTCCTCCAGGGCATCCAGTGCTTCAGCTGAGGAATATCCCTGTGCCGGGGATCCTGTTATCTCTGTGGAGCGGTATAAATTAAAACGGTATGTAAATTCAGGGCCTGAGATGTCCTGCACCTCCACCAGGGTTCCCAACGGCACCATTTCCCCTTTCTGGTTTTTGATGAAAAAATTGTTTATCTCCTCTTCGCCAAGCCTGTATTCGGGCTCAGCCTGGATAAAGGCTTTGTATAACCTTCCGAACCTGTTGAAATCATTAATATAGGATCCGCCAAGAAATGCACCGACGGTTGCATACAGGTCGTTCAGGGGGACACCGGTTTCTAAAACTTTGTCGCGGTTGATGTCAATATATTTTTGCGGCACATCAGAACGGTACGATGTGAAAGCGCTCCGGATCTCAGGTCGTTCGTTGGCTGCTTGAATAAATTTCTTCGAATTTTCAGCGAGGTAACCGGGAGAATTGCCTCCTTTATCCTGGAGCATCATACTAAAACCGGAACCGGTTCCAAGGCCTGGAATGGCCGGTGGCCCAAAAGCAAATGCCTGGGCGCCGGGAATTCCATACAGGTGTTTGTTAATGGCCATGATGATCTCTTCCGCCGTGTTTTTGCGTTCCCCCCAGTTTTCCAATGAGATGAACATGAAGGCCGTATTGCTTGAGTAACTTCCAGATAATAGACTGTATCCCGTTGCTGTGGTCACATGATCAATGGCATCAAATTTTTCAAGGAGGATTTCTATCTCCCTGGCGATCTTATCGGATCGTTGCAATGAGGCGGCATCCGGCAATTGCACATTCACAAGCAGATAACCCTGATCTTCTTCAGGGATAAAGCCTCCGGGAAGGATCTTTCCTATAAATCCCGCAGCGGCAAGCAGAATAACGATAAAAATAATTCCACGGGTGATCTTCCTGGAAACCACCCCGGTAAAACTCAGATAGGAAGAAGTGGACTTGCCGAGTACTTTATTGAATCCTTTAAAAAACTTCCCCAGGATACCTTTCACGGGGCGGGGTTTCCTGAGAAGCAGCGAGGACAGGGCCGGACTGAGGCTCAGGGCATTAATGGATGAAAAAAACACAGAAACCGCCACAGTAATGGCAAACTGCTGGTATAGTCTCCCGGTGATGCCCCCCATTGCGGCAACAGGAAGGAACACAGCTACAAGTACAATGGTAGTGGCAACAATGGGGGATGTAACTTCTTTCATGGCATGTATGGTGGCTTCCTTTGCACTCAGTCCCTGTTCTATTTTCACCTGTACGGCTTCCACAACTACAATGGCATCATCCACTACAATGCCAATGGCCAGAACAAGTCCGAGCAAAGAAAGCACATTGATCGAGAATCCCAGAAGTGGGAACAGGATAAACGCTCCGATCAGGGAAACAGGAATGGCGATCACCGGAATGAGTGTAGCCCGCCAGTCCTGGATAAAGATAAAAACCACCAGGATAACCAATAGCAAAGCTATGATCAGCGTAATAACAATTTCCTCGATCCCTGCATTGATTGCCTCGGTGGTGTCGAGTGAGACTTCATAGCTGATGCCATCAGGAAATTTTTGCGCGAGGCCGGCCATGGTTTGCTGAATTTCCCCGGCGGTTTCCACGGCATTTGAACCGGGCGACTGATAAAGGGAGAGGATGGCACAGGCTTTGCCATCCAGGCGGGTGAAGGAATTGTATGTTTCGACACCAAGTTCTACACGGGCGATATCCTTGATCTTGACCTCTGATCCGTCTGCCCCTGTCCGCACGACAATATTGCCGAATTCTTCCTCGGTTTGCAGTCTGTCGGGAAGCTTCACCGTATATGTAAACTCTGTGCCTTCCGGTGCGGGTTCAGCCCCGAATTTACCACCCGGGACGATCACATTCTGGGATTTTACTGCATTCATGATCTCGCTGACGGTTATTCCAAGATGTGCGAGCTTGTCCGGCTCGACCCAAATGCGCATGGAATAGTCGCTGGCTCCAAGAACATCTACCCGGCCGATCCCTTTCAACCTGGCGAGGATATCTTTGATGTTGATGTTGGCGTAGTTGCCCAGGAATTGCTGATCGTATTTGCCGTTCGGAGAGGTCAGCGTGACCAGCATGATCGGGAAGGAAAACGATTTTTGGGTGGTAACACCCATCCGGGTGACTTCTTCAGGGAGCATGGCACTGGCCTGGGAAACACGGTTTTGTGTGAATACTGTGTTCATATCCGGGTCTGTACCGACTTCAAAAGAGATGTTCAATGCCATGGAACCATCGTTGGCATTTGTAGACTTCATGTAGATCATATTTTCCACCCCGTTGATCTGTTGTTCAATGGGAGTAGCGACGGATTGCTCAACATTCAGGGCGTTGGCTCCCGTATAATTTGCGCGTACATTGACCATTGGCGGTGTAATGTCGGGATACTGTTCGATCGGTAATTGAAGAATGGAAACCACACCAAGGATGATGATGACAATGGCAATTACCATGGCTACGATAGGCCTTCTGACAAAAAAGTTACCCATGATCAAATAATTTAGTTTTTCAGTTTATCAGGAATTTCCTGAACTTCAGGATTAATTTTCATGCCGGTGGAAATTTTCTGCAATCCTTCGAACACGACCTCATCATCGGGTTGAAGACCTTCCGTTACGATATAAAGACCTTTGTGTTTTCTGCCGGTCCTGATGCTTTGCTGAATAAGGGTGTGATCTTCCTGTACCTTGTACACATATTTCTTTCCCTGTATTTCTGCAATGCAGCGGGTGGGTACTAGGATAGCATCCGGTATGATATCCACCGTACCCCTGACTTTGGCAAATTGGCCGGGCCGCAGTATATGTCCTGGATTCGGAAACGATGCCTGCAGGAGCAGTGTTCCTGTGGAAGGATCGATTTGCCGGTCGGCAAAATCCAGGTAGCCTTTTTCCTCATGGACGGATCCGTCTGAAAGGATCAGTTGCAGTCCCGAATTTCCCCCTGCTGGAATGCTGTCCAGTTTTTCTTTGTTGTCACGCAGGAACCTTCGCAAACGGAGATATTCGTTTTCCGTGATGGAAAACCTTACATTGATGGTATCAATTTCTGAAACCGTGTTCAGGACGACCGGATTGGGGGCCCTTCCAACATAATCCCCTTGCTGTGCTTCTGATCTTCCGATCAATCCGGTGATCGGCGCGTAGATTTTTGTATAGCCCAATTGTATCTGCGATTGCCTGAGCGCTGCTTTGGACGCATCAACCGAGGCTTTGGCTGCATCACGCTGGGCAACGGCCGCATCCAGATCACGCTGGCTAACCGCATTGATCTCTGCCAGTGGTTTTATCCTTTTCAGATCACTTTCGGCTTTTGTCAGTCTGGTTTTTGCTTCTGCAACGATGCTTCGGGCCTGGGCAACCTGGGCCTCAAAGGGCTGGGGGTCAATTTTATATAAAAGCTGGCCTTTTTTTACCTGCGTTCCTTCACGAAAGTATAATCCTTCCAGAAAACCATCCACCCGTGCACGGATAGATATGTCAAAAAAACCATACGTTTGGCCAACAAACTCTTCCTGAACAGATACTTTTTTCTGAAGCACTTTTACCACAGGGATGTCCGGTACCGGCGCACCGGTTTGTTGCTTATGGCTGCAGGAAAGAAACAGGGAAACAATCAATAAAATAAAAGTTACTCGTCCCATTTTAGATAAGAATTGATTAAACAGCAGGTCAGATCTGATAAGAAATCGCGTAAATTTAGGCATTCTTTTTTGAAAATGCATGGGTATGTGACCAATAAAACAAAATCTGTTATGGGCACCCTGGGATGAATAATTGAACGGTACCTGTTGATAACAATGACGGATATTTGTTTTGGCATTTCAGATTTTATGTATTTTCATAAGCACCAAATACGAATTATTCTTTTTTTGCATGAGGAAGCCAAATGATATTTTTTTATTGACAAAGATCATTGCCACAACCGGTCCGGCATCTGAATCCCCGGAGGTATTAAGAAAGCTGATCAATGCCGGGACCAGGGTCTTCAGGATCAATTTTTCCCATGGAAGTGAGGAAGATCATAAACGGGTTTACCGGAATATTCGTGCTGTGAGTAAAAGCATGGGTGTTCATACGGCGGTGATGGGTGATCTTCCGGGGCCCAAGATCCGCATTGGCGAGGTTGCGGGTGGTGGGTTGAACCTGAACGTGGGTGACCGGGTCCTTTTCAGTAAGGAAAAGCTTGTTTGCATTCCTGAGGGAGATGGCAGTTTTGTTTTTGGCACGAATTATCCGGATTTTGTCAAAGAGGTAAAGGAAGGGCAGCGTGTCCTGCTGGACGATGGGAATGTGTCCATGGTATGCCTCTTGGTTGATCCCCGAAAGGGCATCCTTTGTGAAGTTATTGAAGGGGGGTTCATTACTTCACACAAAGGGGTTAATCTTCCGGATACGGAACTTACCGTGCCAGTGCTGACGGATAAGGATTACCGGTGCATTGATGTGGCGGTGGATTTGGGATTCGATATGCTGGCCCTGAGTTTTGTGAGGGCCGGAGAAGATGTGCGCATCCTGAAAGACAGATTATCTGATCTGAATGCCAGGCCCAGGGTATCCTGGGCCTATAAAAACCATGAGCATTCTTATAATTTGACGGTTGAGGAGATGCAGGGATTTATTCCTGTTATAAGTAAAATAGAAAAGCCACAGGCCATCGATAATCTGGAAGATATTCTGGAAGAGACCGACGGGGTCATGATCGCAAGGGGAGATCTGGGTGTGGAGATGGATCTGGCTGAAGTAGCTGTTCATCAAAAAAACATCATTCGGTTATGCCATAGCTTTAATATTCCGGTCATTGTGGCCACACAAATGCTTCAGAGCATGATCGATTCCCCGGTACCAACACGTGCGGAGGTATCGGATGTGGCCAATGCTATTTTCGACGGGGCCGATGCTGTCATGCTTTCCGGAGAAACTGCTGTAGGCAAGTGGCCTGTGGATTCGGTTGCTATGATGAACCGTATCGCCAGAAAGACAAACAAATACATACGCAGTCTTGGGTTTGACGCCATAATGAAAGGGCAGCTCAGGGATATAAATGTTCGCAGATCCGCCATTGCACATGGCGTAAGGGTAATGGCAAAGGATGTGGATGCAGTGTTGATCGTAATGTGGACACATTTTGGCAGTGAGGCCGTTTTATTGTCCCAGCAGCGAATGACCAGGCCCATTCTGGCTTTCAGTAACCGGGAACGTACCTTGCGGCAAATGTCTTTACTGTATGGACTTCATCCGGCTTTTATGGAACTGCCTGAAAGCGGCAGCAAATTTCTGAATACCCTGGATCATGTCCTGCTGGATAATGGATGGGCCGAAAAGGGAGAAGCCGTCATAATAGTACTTGGGGAACCAATAGAACGGATAGGGATTGCCAATCGTGTCGTGGTGCATTATGTCGGGATATGGTAACTGAAAGCGCCTGGTTTAGCGGGCGATCAATTCAATGATCTTTCCGATGCGAAATCCCGTTTTCTCAAGCAATTCCGGTGTTTTATCGAGGGCCTTATCCAGGTTCGAAGGATTCTCCTGGATAGGTAAAATGAGGTCCATTCCGTGATCGTATAATTTTTCCCAGTCTTTCCCAAGCATTCCTGCAATACAAATGGATATCCTGCCATGTTTTCGCGCCAACTTTGCAATGCCTGCAGGCACTTTACCTTGCAGCGTTTGTTGGTCGACTTTCCCTTCACCCGTTATGACAATATCCGCTTCCGTAATTTTCTCTTCAAGTCCAAGGTATTCAGCGATAAGGTCAAATCCTTTGTATAATCCGGCCTGGCAAAATTCGGCCAGTCCGGCTGCCAGTCCGCCTGCTGCCCCTGCACCCGGCGTATCCGGGATATGCTTATGTGTTGGATCGCTGCATAACTGATAAAACTTCCACATTCGTTTATCAAGTTTTTCAGCCATGAGGTCATTTGCTCCTTTTTGCTTGGAATATGCGATAGAGGCTCCGTTCATCCCGGTCAGGATGTTTTCCACATCACATGCCACACGCATTTCACAATGCTTGACCCGGGGATCGAACCCATCAAGACGGATCTCTTTTATTTTTCCAAGATTTCCACCCCCTTGATTTACTTCCTGACCGTACTCATTCAGAAAACGGGCTCCAAGCGCTCTGGCCATACCCATTCCCCCGTCATTGGTTGCACTGCCCCCCACGCCAATAATAAACTTCCGGATGCCTCTATCCAGTGCATCTTTGATAAATTCGCCCGTGCCATAGGTTGTGGTCAGCCAGGGGTCCCTTTCTTCCTCCCTGAGCAGTTCAATGCCGGAAGCATTAGCCATTTCAATAAAAGCGGTTGATCCATTTTCAAATACCAGGTATTCTGCCCGGATTTTGCGCATGAGGGGGTCGTGCACTTCAATGGTGATCTTTTGGCCGCCGGCAACATCAAAAATCGCTTCTATTGTTCCCTCGCCACCATCACCCATTGGGAGCAGCCGGATGTCCTTAACCCCCGGCGATTGAAGCAATCCTTTTCTCAATGAGTTGCATATTTCACGGGCAGTAAGGGAATGCTTGAAAGAATCCGGAGCTATCAATATTTTCATATTGTTGACGTCAAAAATGAATGATCATTCAAAAACTATTTTATTTCTTACAAAAAAAGAGGTTGGTGATAGGGAAAGATGGTTGGTCTTACTGCAGCAGTATGTTTATCACCTGGCCGTCCTCTTCAAATTCAAACCTTGCCTTATCCCATTTGGCCGGTCCGAAGGAGGCTTTGGGATTGTTGGAAAATCCGTAGGCCTCGGTGGGAACACCCATTAGCTTTGTATCCAGAATGCCGTTATTGTTCTTGTCGTGAAATACTTTAATGGCATATGATCCGTAGGGAATACTGTCGAGCCGAAGTGTTGCACTTCCTTGATCAATATCTGCAATTCCAGCCCTGAAAGCCATATCCGGCGATGCATATTCTTTTTTGTTATTCGAAAGGGCTATTTTCACATTTCCGGAATCGGACAGCGCGCCACTTACCTGTATGATCATCGTTCCAGTGGTATCCTGAGACATCGAACAAAATGCAGAAAAAAAGAATACACCGATCAGTGAAATGATTTTTGACATGTTCTTACTGCTTTATTGATGTGTCGTGCAAGATACTATTTTTTATTTTAATCCGCCTTCGCGTTCGCTGCGGCGGACGAGAAAATATGGTTTAATTCCCCGATGCTCTGCATCGGAA
>JAGYMZ010000044.1 GCA_018400295.1 Bacteroidales bacterium
AGACCTGCCAGCCGGGCCATGAAGCCGGCATAAGTCATGCCACGCATGTCCATTTTATCGTACGATAGCAGTCCCAGTGCTTTCATGGCATCCAGCACCCCGCACCATTTTTCGTAACGAAAGGTCCCGCGCATCATGGTACGGACTTCGGGTATGCCATAGAGATCAATATAGGGCAGGGAATCCCGGTTGGGATACACCTCCAGGGTTCCCACCCCGGGAAAGTCCAGCCCGATTACATCCTTGAACAGGTCTTCGGTAGGAACATACTTCACCTCCCCGTCCTTCAGGTACTTTCCGTCGTTGTTCCCGGCCATGACCACCCCCCTGGGTGCCCAGGTAAATTTGTAATTGAAGGGGTTCGTTTCCACTTCCGGGGCCACCAGTGCACCGCAGAACGAGTAAAATTCCTCCACTTTTCCGCCTTTGTCATGTATGTGGTCAATGACCCGCATGGCCGACATATGATCTATGCCCGGATCCAGCCCCAGCTCATTGAGTATGATGATGCCGGCATCCTTTGCCTGGCGGTCCAGGGATCTCATTTCCGGTTTGACATAGGAGGTGGTGACCATATTCTTTCTGTGCTTAATGCAAATGTTGGCCACCATTACATGGTAAGCATAAGGCAACAGGCTCACGGTAAGGTCATGCTCGCCTATGAGCCGGTCCAGGGTTCTTTCATCATCCACCGTCCAGGCCAGGGAAGTCCCGTTCGGGTGGCCCCCGATCATGGCATCGGCTTTGGACTTCGTGCGGGTGGCAACCGTAACACCATACCCTTTTTTCAGGAGGTACTGTACGATCGGCTTAACGACCATTCCGGCACCCAGGATCAGTACATTCTTCATAGCAATGCGTTTTTATCTGGTGAATCAAAGATATTTCTCAATATATGTATAATCCGGTGTCAGTGCACCCCGGTGAAGGATCGTGGCCCTTTTGACCGGCATGGGGAGTTCCAGTTCATCGAAGGGCCTGGAATAATCCGCCTCTGCTATGCCCTTTACATAGGGCTTGAGCGCATTGCTGAAGGCAATGGAAGACTCCCGGGGCAATTCGCTTGGCAAAATGTCCACCGCCATATCCAGGATGCCCCTTCCTTCGAAGCCCATGGTATGCCTGCGTGTTATGGGGTCATAGACAAAGACCGGGTCTTCAATATGCGTGCCTGCATGCGTACATTCCACCGAGCCACCGGGATCGCAGGTAACATCGCCGATCACGGTCAGCCTGGGTACACCGCCTGAAAATAATTTTTCCAGATGATCTTTGGTTACGATCCGGGGGTAGCGGTCGTCCCAGTACATGCAATTCATAAGCACGGTCAGAAAGGGTACATACCTTTCAAACACGTTATGGTATTCTTCCGGATGCGCATAATAATGCTGCAGGTCGAAATCCCCGGGCTTATCGTTATGTTCCGACAAATGCCATTCCTTGAACACAACCTTCAGGATCACATTGCCGGGCAGGTCTTTCCGGTCCCCTGACGTCAGCAGCTCCTCCGGGGTGATCTCAATGGAAGGCAACAGGGAAGCTATCTCCCGGGCACCGCCGGATACCTGGCCGTATCCCGTGAACCCAATGACTGCCGGGATGATGTCGTTGGGAAGCCCCTTCATGGCTATCTCCATGCCTGCCGCCATGACATCCTTTTTGGCTTCCTCCAGGGAGTTGTAGGTATGTGACTGTCGTACCCTTAAAAACGGGGTTTCCCGCCCCAGTACCAGGTACCGCTGCCCGAGCGACCACAGGGAATTGATCATGCCGGCAAGCCCGGCAAAGCGCCCGAAAAAGATAAGCCGCCGTCCCATATCATCGGTCACCTTTTCATAATCGATCAGCGTACAGCCCATATCCATCATTTTCCTGAGCATGGGCATGTTGTAGGACTGCCCCTTGATCACATGTGAAAAGAAAACATACGCCTTATCCCGCTCAAAAAAATCCACGGGCATCTCTTTCACCCCGAAGATCACACGGGCTTCCTCAAGGGAATCCACCACACGGGCACCTGCCTTCATGTATTCCCGGTCCGTAAAAACCCGCCTGGGGGATTTCTGAACCAGCACTTCCATACCTTCCGCTTCGATCATTTGCCGGACTTGTCCGGGAATAAGCGGTACCCGACGCTCCATGGCATATTTATCCTCATGCCGGATTCCAAGGATGTTTTTCATACTGAACAATTTTGTATCATACGAAACAGGTAGCAAACTTACAAAAAAGCTTCAGGAAAATGATTATGGGCGTGAAAAATCTCCGGGCCGCAACCCCGCATCCCCTATCTGAGATCCAGTCCCGGAAACCGGTTTAACATTTATTTAATACATTCTTCGGGTTTTTTTTGTATTTTCGCAGTTCCGGTTTTAAAAAACTAAAGGATTAAAAATCAACAATATACAAACTGATAAACGGACAATTGTTATGGCACAGGAAAAGAGTGTTTACTTATTTGGAAACAAAAAAGCTGAAGGAAATGCCCAAATGAAGAACCTGCTGGGCGGTAAAGGAGCAAACCTCGCAGAGATGAACCTTATCGGTGTACCGGTACCGCCGGGGTTCACCATCACGACCGATGTATGTAACGCCTTCTTCAGGGAAGGAAAAGATACGACCGTAAAAAAGCTGAAGCCTGATGTAGAAGCAGGGATCAGACATATTGAAAAGATCATGGGCACCAAATTCGGTGACAAAGAAAATCCATGCCTTATATCTGTCCGTTCAGGATCACGCGCTTCCATGCCGGGCATGATGGACACCATATTGAACCTCGGCATGAACGATGAGGCCGTGGAAGGCATTGCCAAAAAGACCGGGAACTCACGCTTTGCCTGGGACTCTTACCGGCGATTCGTTCAAATGTACGGAGATGTGGTCATGGGTCTCAAGCCGGAATCCAAAGACGACATCGACCCCTTTGAAGAGATCATTGAAAAAATGAAAGAAGAAAAGGGCGTGGACAACGATACGCAGCTGACCACAGAAGATCTGCAGGAGCTGGTGGCCCGTTTTAAGAAAGCCATCAAAGACAAAACCGGGAAGGCATTCCCCAATGACCCCTGGGAACAGCTCTGGGGATCGGTCCTTGCCGTTTTCAACAGCTGGATGAACGACCGCGCTACATTTTACCGCAAACTGAACAACATCCCGAAAGAATGGGGTACGGCAGTGAATGTTCAGGCGATGGTCTTCGGGAACATGGGCGAAAGTTCCGCCACCGGGGTTGCCTTCACACGCGATGCCGCCACCGGTGAAGACCTGTTCAACGGAGAATACCTGATCAACGCCCAGGGCGAAGACGTGGTAGCCGGAACCCGTACCCCCCAGCAGATCACCAAAGAAGGTTCCGTCCGCTGGGCCAGGCTGGCCGAAGTGCCGGAAGAAGAGCGTAAAAAGAACTATCCATCCCTGGAAGAAGCCATGCCGGAAATCTATCAGGAATTATTCAACATCCAGGAAAAGCTGGAAGAACATTACAAGGATATGCAGGACCTGGAATTTACCATCCAGGAAGGCAAGCTCTGGCTGCTGCAGACACGCAACGGCAAAAGGACCGGTGCTGCCATGGTAGAAATAGCCATGGATATGCTGGAAAAAGGCAAGATCGATGAAGAGACCACCCTGCTGCGCATGGAGCCCAATAAGCTGGACGAGCTGCTTCATCCGGTTTTTGACCTGAAAGAACTGGAAACGGCCCATACCATTGCCAAGGGACTGCCTGCCTCCCCCGGTGCCGCCACCGGCCAGATCGTATTTCACGCCGACGAAGCAGAGGAATGGGCGGAAAAAGGCAAGAAAGTTATCCTGGTGAGGATTGAAACCTCGCCGGAGGACCTGAAAGGGATGAACTCAGCCGTGGGCATCCTGACTGCCCGCGGGGGCATGACATCCCATGCCGCCGTTGTAGCCCGGGGAATGGGCAAATGCTGTGTCTCCGGAGCCGGTGCCGTTAAGATCAACTACCGCGGAAAAACCATGACCACAGGCGAACGCGAGTTCAGGGAAGGCGACTGGATCTCCCTCAACGGGACAACAGGGGAAGTTTACGATGGTAAAGTCATCACCGTGGAACCCGAACTCCATGGTCATTTTGCCCAACTGATGGATTTGGCAGACAAACATTCACGCATGCATGTACGCACCAATGCGGACACCCCCAAAGATTCCACCGTGGCCCGGAACTTCGGAGCCAGAGGCATTGGCCTCTGCCGCACAGAACACATGTTCTTCGAAGGGAACCGCATCCGTGACATGCGCGAAATGATCCTCTCATCGGATGAACAAGGACGCAGAAAAGCACTGGACAAACTGCTGCCCATCCAGCGGGAAGACTTCGAAGGCATTTTCGAAGCCATGCAGGACCTGCCGGTGACCGTCCGGCTGCTCGACCCGCCACTGCACGAATTTGTCCCCCATGAGGAAGAAAATCAGAAAGAACTCGCCGATGAACTTGGCATATCGCCGGAAGAGATCAAACAAAAAGTAGAAGACCTGAGCGAGGTAAACCCAATGCTGGGCCACCGGGGATGCCGGCTCGGCAATACCTATCCTGAAATATCCGAAATGCAGGCCCGGGCCATCATTGAAGCAGCCCTGAATTTGAAGGAAAGAGGGATCAAAACCAAGCCTGAGATCATGATCCCGCTGACCGGCACCCTGAACGAAATGAAAATGCAGGAAGACATCGTGCGGTCAACCGTTGAAAAAGTCTTCGAAGAACGCGGAAAACGGATCGATTATCTGGTCGGTACCATGATCGAAGTACCCAGGGCAGCCCTGACCGCCAATGAAATTGCCGAATCGGCGGAATTCTTCTCTTTCGGGACCAACGACCTGACCCAGATGACCTTCGGTTACTCCCGGGACGATGCCGGCAGGTTCCTGCCGGTATACCTGAAAAAAGGGATCCTGAAGGACGACCCCTTCCAGGTGCTTGATCAGAGCGGGGTTGGACAATTGGTTGAGATGGCCGTGGAAAAAGGACGTGCAACACGTCCGGATATCAAGATCGGGATCTGCGGAGAACATGGCGGAGAACCTTCCTCCGTAGAATTCTGCAATTCGGCCGGATTCGATTATGTAAGCTGTTCCCCTTACAGAGTGCCCATCGCCCGCCTGGCCGCTGCGCAGGGTGAAATAAAACAAAAAAACAACAAATAATCATTTCCATGGACCTCAAACATAAAATATCCACGCTTGCAGCACAGCATCAATATGTCAAGGACAACATCCCAAGGGAAGAAATGATCTGTGAAGTTGTCGCGAACAAAGAAGCCATTGTTGCCCGCTGCGGGGCCCTGGCCACCTGGACCCCACCCGAATCCACGGGCCGCAGTCCAAAAGACACCATGATCGTGATGAGGCCGGAAAGCCGCGATACCATAGACTGGTCCTCACCAAACAACATCCCGGTTGATGAAGATACCTTTGACCAGATCGTACGGGATGCCATGGAAATATTGGGGAAAGAAGATAAGATCTATGTTACCGACCGGGTGATCGGAGCGGATGCTTCCTATGCCCTGCCTGTGAAAACAATCACCAACCATGCCCTGACCGCCCTTTTTACGGACAATATGTTCCGGCCCATCCCCGGGGATATTGATCAAAGCATATTTTACGGGCAGGATTTTTACCTGCTCACCCTGCCTTATGAAAAACTGGAAAGCAAAAAGTACGAAGGCAAGCTGAGAAAGATGCCCGGGGGGAACACCTCGGATATGGCCGTGGCTATGGACTTTGACCGTAAAATAGGGGTAGTTTTCGGATCGGCATACATGGGAAGCGTTAAAAAGCTCATGTTCACGGTAATGAATTACCTGCTCCCGGTAAATGGCATTTTACCCCTGCATTGCAGCGCCAATGAAGGGGTTCACGGTGATTCGGCACTGCTCCTGGGCTTGTCCGGAACCGGCAAAACCACCCTCTCCGCCGATCCGGCACGTTCGCTGCTGGGCGATGATGAACACGGCTGGGGAGATAAGGGCATTGCAAATTTTGAATACGGTTGCTATGCCAAAATGATCGATATAGATCCGGCCAAGGAACCGGACATCTATGACGCGGTCATGCATGAGGACGAACACCTCCGGCATGGTTCCATCGTTGAAAATGCCATGATCTATCCCAACGGGAACTTTGATTTCTTTGACGACCGCTTCACGCCAAACTCCCGTGCCTCCTATCCTCTCCGCTACCTGAAGAATATCAAAGAAGCCTCCGTTTCAGGGCACCCCCACACAATCCTCTTTCTTACGGCAGATGCATACGGTGTGTTGCCACCGGTTTCCAGGCTGGACCCGGAACAGGCCATGTTGTGGTTCATGATGGGATATACCAGTAAGCTGGCAGGCACCGAAACAGGAGTAACCACCCCCCAGGCCACCTTTTCACGTTTCTTCGGGCAACCGTTCATGCCGGCCAACCCGGATGTGTATGCAACCATGCTGGGCGATAAAATGGAAAAACACCATACCAGCGTCTATCTTATCAATACGGGATGGAGCGGCGGAGCCTACGGTGTTGGCAATAGAATTGACATCACCCTTACCCGCGCCATGGTCAATGCAGCCCTGTCAGGGGATCTCAGGGATGTGGAATACGAGGAGAACACACTGTTCCATCTGAATGTCCCCAAAAGCTGTCCCGGCGTACCCACCGGCATGCTCAATCCCAAAAACACCTGGGAAGATAAAATAGCCTACGAAAAGCAGGCCGGTATCCTGGCAAAAGAATTCTCAAAAGCCTTCGACAAAGCATACGGGAAGAAGAACATCAAGTACAGCATTGTCCGCCAGTGCCCGGGGAAATAAGACCAAACAAGCGCCCAGCGGCAACCGGCATAATGGATCTGCCATGCAGTTGCCGCTTCTGCCGGCATTCATTCATGATCTGTGTTTTTCCGGCCGGTCCGGCCGGTCCGGAAATACATAATCAGCCCCATCAATGCCATGAAAAAGAAAAACACAACTGCTGCAATATGCCTGAATTCCATGCCGTATATTTCTTCCGGTTTATACCGGCGAAAGTACATGCAATAAACCCATTGCCTGTTAAGGAAATGATAAAATATTGTTAAGAAAATCTCAGGTTGGTTTACTGGTTCAGCATCACCGGCATGACCAGCATCAATATTTCCTCATGCTCGTTTTTGTTTTCAACGGGGAGGATCAGACCGGCACGGTTCGGTGCAGACATTTCCATTTTAACCTCCTCTACATCCAGATTGTTGAGCATTTCCTGAATGAACTTGGAATTAAAGCCGATCTCCATGTCCTCCCCTTCATAGTTGCAGGTAAGCCGTTCGCGGGCCTCATTGGCAAAATCCACATCTTCGGAGGTGAGGATCAACTCCTTTCCGGAAAGTTTGAGACGGACCTGATGGGTACTTTGATTGGCAAATATAGAAACACGCTTCATAGAGGTCAGCAGGGAGGAACGGTCAATGATGAGGGTATTCGGATTGTCCGCCGGGATCACAGCTTCGTAATTGGGATACTTGCCGTCGATCAGGCGGCAGATCATCCGGACATTGGAAAACGTGAAAGAAGCATTGGTAGGGTTGTGCTCGATCTCAACTTCTGATTCATCATCGTCCGGAAGGATATTCCTCAAATGGTTCAGGGGTTTTTTGGGCAGGATAAAAGACACGGAATCATCCGAATGGGCATCCATGCGCCGGTATTTAACCAACTTATGGGCATCGGTAGCCACAAAGATGAGGCCGTCGGGAGTGAATTCACAAAACACTCCGGAAAGAACGGCACGCAGGTCATCGCTGCCGGTGGCAAAGAGGGTCCTGTGAAAGGCGGAGATCAGCAACTCGGATGTGAGTTTCAGGGTAGACTTTTCTTCCAGAACAGGTGCCTGGGGAAATTCATCGCTTTTATGCCCGGATAACTTGTACTTTCCTTCCCCGGCAGAAATCTCCACACTCAGTGTTTCCATATTGATGGTGAAACTCACCGGAATGTCCGAGAAGGTCTTCAGGGTATCCAGAAGCATCCTGGCGGGTATGGTCACCAGGCCCGGTTCTTCGGACTTTGTGACCGGTATGGTGACCGTCATGGTCGTTTCAAGGTCTGAAGCCGTGATATGCAACATATCCTCCTTTAAATCAAAAAGAAAATCATCCAAAATTGGGAGCGTGTTGCTGGAATTCAACACCCCGCTTAAGGCCGACAAATTCTTAAGCAATACCGAGCTCGAAACGATAAATTTCATATACCTGTGTTTTGTTTTTGACTGTTCAGATAACTTTTCATGCAACATGTGGCACACGGAAAGGGTTCCATTACCCGTCATGTGCCATACGCATTCCGGATCCGAGAACGTAAAAATATAAAAAAATGGAGTATGGTTTTCAGCAGCAGGGGAATAAAATTGCAACAAAGGGGAAAAACTTATGAACAATGCACCACAATGTTCCGCGATGCAAAACAGGGCCGGGAAAACACATTGCCTCACTTCTTGAGGAACTCCTGCATATCCCGCAGGAACCGGATGCGCTTGCGTTTGCTGGATATGAGAAATTCATAGGGCTCTGCCTCATCGTCACGCTTTACTGTTCTGCGTTCGGGTTTCAGGTTCATCAACAATTCGTTGTAGCGATCGTGCGAAGATATGGTCTGAAGGATGTTGCTCCGGTAACTGAAGAAAAACCAGTTCTGGGAGCTGATCTCGATGTACATCGTAAACACCGGGGCTGTCCTGCGCATTTCAATGGAAACATGGCCTTTTACATATTTATTGATGGGGGTATTATCGATACTACTGATCCCCAGATCTCCCCGTGAAATAAACGCGGATGTTCCGGGGTCCCATATCAGGGTCAGGTCAGAGAAAAACAAAGTATAGCGCATTTCCTGGGGTATTCTTCTGCCGGCACCATAGAGCGAAACTTCTTCCAGTATCCTGTCAGACGCTTTCTGTCCAAGCATTTCTTCAACGGCTCCTTTGTAAATAGGGTTATCCAAACCGATCCCCAGAAGATTGGCCTCCTGCAGTTCATCCGCCATCATTTCCAGCAGCTGTTCATCCAGGAAAAAATTGATGCCGGCCGCCAGCTTCAACTTCAAAGAATCCGGTATGATAAAGTATTCGGTCTCACCAAATGCAAACAGATCCAGGTATGAAAAGTCCACACCCGGGTCAACCGGGCCACGGCCTTTAAGTTTGCAGTTTTTGGTATCCAGACTGAAATATTGCCCGGCAGGGGGCACATCAAAAACAGCAGAATCCGGGGCAATATAATAGGAATGTGTCCCCTGGTCGTAGCGTATGTTTCCGTGACCGGACGCAACCTGAATGTCACCGGCGTTCCAGGGGCGTTCAAAGAACGCAGGATAATAACCGTTTTTGTTTCCCGAATGGTTCAGGGACAGATCAAGCGGATCACCATCCAGGCTGTACAATGCTTTGGGAACGGGCAAAACCACATTTTCAGGGTCCACCAGGGTATCAAAACCCACCCATGCATAGGGCATATTATAGCAATCCTGCTTCACCCGGAAGCCCCCATCGAAACTAAGGTGTTCGTAAGGGGCAAAAAGGGTGGCATTCCCTTTGAAGTGAAACTCCGGACTGAGCATGAAGTCCACCGTATCAGACAGCCGGGCCAAACCGTATGTCCTTCCGTTCGTATCCACGGTAATGGTATGCAACTTGATCATCTCCGGGATGCCATCGCGGTCCACATAGTCGTAATACCCCTTGGCAACGTATCGGTCGCTGGAATAAATGTTAACATTCGAACCGTACATCCTATGATATTTTGTCGCTGTGTCGGCAATAATATCGGCACCGGTAAGTGTTTCCAGCTCCGCATCCTTGAGTATGGTAACCTTGCCGTCCCTTGGGAATATTCCGGCATCCGCTACTTTGATGATCTTCACATCCTCCGCATTGATGATGTTGTCGTTCACGTCATAACGGGCATTCAAAGAAAAGAAACGCAGGCTGTCCTGGCCGGGGTGAACGGAAACAAACTCTGAGCCGGTGAGGTCAATATCCATCAGCGCCTCCTGTCCAAGATCCTGATAATTCGGGATATCAGCAACCCGGTTGGTGAGCATCATTTCATTCCTGTCCATATCCCAGCGAAACCCGTCCATGTTACAAACATACTGATTGAAAGGAAACTCAAGCAGGGAAGACAGGCCGTTGGATTTAAATTCACCTGTACGCTGATCGAAGTCCATATGGCTCTGGTAATCATCGGCCAGGAAGGCAAGGCGTGAAAAGGTTGTATCGGTATACAGATTAAAGTCGGAGGTGTCGGCATACATGCTGTGATGGCCGAACGCAAAAAGATAGGATTCGATCATAGCCTTTTCAAAAGCAAAAACCCCCCGGCCGACGGCACGGTCCGGAGAAAGGGCAATACGTCCGGAAAACTCGGCCCGGCCGTAGATCTCAAATGGATCTGCCGTATGGCGGCACAGGAGTTTGTCTTCCCCGGGTAAAAACAATTCCTCAATGTTTTCCCCGCGGACATGCGGATATTCGATCTCCGCCGATACAGGTTCCATTTCCATGGTACTGGCAAGGGCCGTCAGGGAATCCGGATAAAAAATAAAATCATCCGCATAACTCATGGAATTCAAATATTCCATCGAACCCTTGCCTGTCAGTCCCTCCCCACTCAGCCGGATCGAGTCGGTAAACAATGCCTTCCCCTCATAAATGCGGTATCCTGTATCGGGGGAAGCAATATTGAAACCCAGATAATAATCATCCTGTACCTTCAGGGGTTTGTCCAGGGTGGGAAAGATGCCGGCAGAGGCCAGATACCCGTGAAAGGCTATGCCGTCTGTGGAGAAATCATCCAGGCTGTCGATGGTGAAAGGTTCCATCTCAAAATAAAAACCGTCCCGTGTGTACGCGCCTTCGCGTATATGCTTGCTGTCGTAATATACAAAAGCATTGCTGTTGCTCGTAAATATGGGATAATCCGGATAAGCGACCAACCCGGATTTATTATCGGGTTTGTCGATCTGTATATGGCCGCTGAGACCTTCGATCACGGACCTGATCCTGACCAGGGAGGGCAACCGGCTGTAACCGGCATCGGCAGGCCCATGGTCAAGTGTATCATCCTTAAAGCGCTTAACCAGGAAGTTCAGGGAATCGATGCTGGGCAGGTTGATCTTAAAAGTGTCGTATTCAAAGGAACATTCCCCCGAATAAAATTCAAACAATCCGGCTTTAACCCTTCCGGTAAATGTAAAATCCCGGTCTTTTTTCATGACGATCTGTTGATCTTCCGGATAAATGAACACCTTTTGGGGATCGCTGAGAAAGATCTCCTTCACGCCGTTGATGGTAATATCAAAATCCCTGAGATCAATAATTGCATTACGTTCGAGATGGGTCAGTGATTTAAATTTCATAACATCAAAATCCTTGCGGCCTGCCTTGGCATCCAGGTAATCATGCAGGCGGTCCTTTACACGGGCCTCCCGCTTATCCGGATCATATACCAGGAACCCCCGGCTTTCCAGGGTTAACAGCATTGATATCACCTGCTCCTCGGGAAGCTTGACAAATTCCGCCAGCAATGCAGGCCGGACGGTCTGTGTGCCGAAATTCCGGGTATAGGAATCAATGACCACCAGGGGGTTTTGCGCATCCAGTCCCTGAAGGGTATAATAATCCTGTATTGAAAAATAATTATCAGACTCAAAGTTGGCAGAACTCTGATTGTTAAAACTTCTCAGGCTTTGAAAGGAAATCTCGCCGGAATCCCTTTTCCAGTACATGGCCTCTGCATAGATATCGATCTGATGATAGGAATCATAAAACGGAACATGATTTTTTTTCGACATTTGAAACAAGCTCAGTTCATTTTCCTCCAGATCGAATTTCAAATGCAATTTAGGATGATACAGAGAATCCGCATCATAATAAATAACAAACTCTGCCTTTTCGGAAGCAATGTTTTTTTCGGTGACGACAAACTCGCCGGAAGTGATCACCGCATTTTTTTGCCCGGGCTGCACGATCTCCAGCAAAGCCGGCCTGCGCCCCCCCGACCCTATTAGCCGGGCACCCTTCATCCCGATACCACCTTCATAATGAATGCCATCAAAAAAATTTTCCATGTGGAAATCCTTGAAATAGGATTCAAAGCGGGGAAATGTAGATCGCTTTGAAACCGGGCTGGAAGAGACCATATCTTCCAGAACACCCATAATGGGCTTGTCAAAGTATCTTTTATGATAAAAAGCCACCGAATCGGCAGCAAAACGCACCTGAGATGTATTGATCTCATAATCCTTCAGATCGGCATACACTTCATTGGGAGGCAATTTAACCCGTGTCCAGAATATCCGCCCCCCGGAGCCCGTCCAAAAGGTTCCATCCGGATGGTATACCCCCGAAGCAGAACGGATCACCATGCTGTCGTTCCTTGTTTTGCAATGCAAATCCAGCTTTTCAAACACAATGACCAGGGCGGTATCGTACTGAAACCTGTATTCCCCTTCTCTGAAAAACCATTCCCGGTTCCGCATCCTGTTCAGAATATTCTGTCTCATCAACGCATGGGAGTATTCCAGGAAATCCGACATATTATTAAAGCGGGCCTGCTTCCCCATATCATATAATCGAAGCAACCATGCATTCAGACTTTCCAGGGATTGTCTTCCGGAATAAAATGCATTCAGACAATCGATAAACTGGTAAAAATGAGGGTAAGGATACATGCGTTTTTCCAGCATCACATCAGAAACGCGGTATATTTTTCCCCGGATCTCCTTATTAAAATATCCTGCATGCCATGTTTCAGAAAACTCCTCCACGGCATCATCAGCCTGATCCTTCATCGTTTTGTTCCGGACATCTTCCATGAGCAGGATGATTTCACCGGGGTACGCCTCACGGTCATGGCTGAATGCATTCTGTTGCTGTGCCGGCAGCGTGCAAGGGATAAGCAAGAATATGATAAAACAGCAAAGGTACTTCATGACATCATTTTTCACTTCCTGAAAGCAAGCGCCACCCACTTATGTCGCTCCAGGGTTGCGGTATGTTTCAAATGTAGTTTTTCTGCTTCTCCTTTGATATCGTCAAGATCGGATTCATAGAAACCACTCAGGGCCAAAATTCCGTCATTGCTGAGGCATTGAACATAGGTGGTCATGTCTCTTAACAGGATATTACGGTTGATGTTTGCAAATATTATATCATAAGACCGGTTTTTTATCGCAGCAACATCACCGTGTTCTACGGTAATTCCGCGGATTTTGTTCCCCCGGCAATTTTCCTGTGCATTTTCCCATGCCCGGCGGTCATTATCCACGGCCAAAACATGTCCCGCGCCCAGCTTTGAAGCAGCAACAGATAAAATACCCGTACCACACCCCATATCCAGCACCTGCTTTCCTGCCATATCCAGGTCTGTCATCAATTCAAGCAGCATGGCGGTGGTTTCGTGATGCCCTGTTCCAAACGACATCTTTGGCTGGATGATGATCTCTATGGGTATTTCCGGGATGGGAGGATGAAAAGGCGCCCTTATGTAAAGCTTGTCCGAAATGATGACCGGTTGAAACTGCTGCTCCCAGCGTTCGTTCCAGTTTACCTCCGGAATGGTGTTCCAACGGAAACGTACCCGGGGGATCAATATCTTCAGCATTTCCTCCGACGGCTTTTTTTCCATGCCCGCCAGGGGTGCATACGCCCTGATGTCGTCCTCATCTTCCAGGATTCCATCATATCCCAGATGATCAAGGGCAGAAATAATAATTTCCCGCTCCAGTTGCGAAAGGTCCCGCCCCCGAATGATCAGTTCCAGATACTCCATAAAAGCGCAATTGCCAGATCAGGTATTTAACCTGTGCTTGATAATTTCCAGAAAGTCTGCAGATTTCAGGGAAGCTCCGCCGATCAGTCCGCCGTCCACATCCGGATTGTTGAACAGGGAGGCTGCATTGCCTGGATTACAGCTTCCACCGTATAAAATGGTGGTGTCGGCAGCGGTTTGATCCGTATAAGCTTTCCCGATGAGGTCGCGGATGCAGGCATGCATTTCCTGCGCCTGCTCAGGGCTGGCTGTTTCCCCTGTCCCAATAGCCCATACCGGTTCATAGGCTATGATCACCCTGGCGAAATGTTCTTCATCAAGACGGAAAACCGTTTCTTCCAGCTGCGCTTTGACGACATCAAAATGCTTACCCGACTTCCGGTCCTCCAGTTGCTCCCCGCAGCAAAAAATGGGGGTCAGTTCGTGTTCCCGTGCAATGCGGACCTTTTGGAACAACATCTCTCCGGATTCATGAAAATACTTTCTGCGTTCTGAGTGCCCCACGATCACATATTTTATGTCCATGGATTGCAACATGGCGGCAGAAACCTCACCGGTATAAGACCCGGATCGTTCATGATGGACGTTTTGTGCACCAATTTTCAACTTCTTGTCGTTGACAGCATCCGAAGTTAATTCCAAAAAAACGTAAGGGGGGCATACAATGATCTCCGTATCATCCAGGCTCATGCTTTCGATACCATCGGCTATTTCATACACCAGGTCTTCCGCTTCTTCGAAGGTCTTGTTCATCTTCCAGTTTCCTGCAACTATTTTCTTTCTCATGGTTCTAATGTTTTGAAACCTATCCGTTTTCCAATGCAAATATACGATATAATCAAGCCAGGCGCACCCTGGGGTCAAGAATTGCGTATACGATATCCACCAGGATATTGATCAGCACCAGGAGGACGGAAATGATGAGGACCGCTCCCATGATCAGGGGAAAATCGTATTTTTCAAGTGCCTCAACAATAACCACACCAATGCCTTTCCAGTCGAAAACATACTCTACAAAGACCGCACCCGCCATCAAGGAGGCAAACCATCCTGAAACGGCTGTTATAACCGGGTTCAAAGCATTTTTCAAAGCATGTTTGGCTATGATGCGGGTCCGGCTCAGCCCCTTGGCTGCAGCGGTGCGTATATAATCCTGAGACAACACCTCGCTCAGGGAACTCCTGGTCAATTCCACCACAATGGCCAGTGGCCGGATCCCCAGGGTAAGGGCCGGCAAAATAAGGTTTTTGAGGTCCAGGTACCGGCCTTCGCCCAGGTCATCGACCGAATAGAGGCTTCCCGTCATGTCCAGGCCGGTATACCCGGCCAGCACAAAGGCAAAGATCCATGCATTCAAAATGGCGGCGAAAAAAGAAGGAAGCGACATTCCCAAAACAGAGAATACCAGGCTTATCCGGTCAATGATCCGGTTTCTTTTCACAGCACAGAATATTCCGGTCAAAACACCCAGGACCATGGCAAACAAGATGGAAACAGTAGCCAGGAGGATGGTCTTTGGCAGGGCTTCGAAAAGTATCTCTGAAACTTTTCGCTGCGATTGGTATGACCTGCGCAGATAAGGCTTTTTCAACACCAGCACCTGATCTCCGGGAAGGGACATAAATTTAAGGGCAGAGGCATATTTACCCGGGTCCAGGTACCAGAAGCTGTTTGGATCCATTTCGTTATGACAGGAAACGGGCGACAGGTCGTTGAGAAAACCCACATACCTGACCAACAGGGGCTTATCCCGGCCAAGGTCCTTGTTAATGGCTTCCAGGGAAGCGACATCCGAACGCTGGCCCATGATCATCCGGGCCGGGTCGCCGGGTAGTACATTAAAAAGTATGAACACAAGCGTTACCACACCAATAAGCACCAGGAAACCGTAAAAAAGCCGTTTCAGGACAAACCGTATCATATATTATTCTGAAAGATACTTCTTTTGAATTTCGTTGAAATCCGGAATATCGTTATAATGCCACTTTCCCAGTACGTAAGCATCCTCAAGAAGCATGAGGCCGGGATTTGCCCGTATCATGGTCTTAAGAACAACATCGTCCGCATGGTAGAATTCAAGGTAAGGATCCAGTTTCATGTCTTTTTTGAACTGCTCCACAATCCCGGGCAGGGAGCTTGTGATAACGATCATGGAAATACCTTCATTCTCAGCCTTTTTATACAATTCATTTATTTCCCCGAAGGCCGGGCGGTGGGTTTCCGTCAGATCATGGGCGATCACCAGGAGCTGAGGCGCGGGGTTGTTGATAAAATCATCCGTAACATCTGCTCCTTCTTCTGTTTCAATGACCAATTGATGGCCTTTGACCACCTCTGAATCATCAATGCGTTGGGATACAAATTCCCAGTTGGACATCCAGATAGAATCATTCCATGGATAATCCGGAGAAAGATACTCCCGGGTCTCTCCCGTTTCTTTGTTCTGGTATGTCAGATAGATCTTTACCTCCCCCTGTTTGTCGGGGTTCATGTTGCTTCCCACCGTCCAGTTGCGAAAATCAATGACCGGGAGATGGTTATAATTATAATAAGAATATCCGCCAAACCCCAGTCCGAAAATAAGGCCAAGGATCACCTGAACAAGCCCCGGATAGGGAGGATGATATTTTTTCCGCTGAAAGAATATGACAGAGACCAGGAGGATCAGCACAATATTCTTATAGAATGTTTCCCAGTTTGAAAGGGTGATGGCATCACCGAAACATCCACAATCCGGCACAGGCTCAAAAAGGGCATCATAAAAAGTAAGCAGGGTAAAGAAGGCCATCATGGGAAACAA
>JAGYMZ010000045.1 GCA_018400295.1 Bacteroidales bacterium
TACCGGCACAGATATGCTCCAGCTTACTGCCATGGCCCGATTTTCCCTGAACATGAACGATACCATGGATGTTGTCCTTGCGGCGGGCAGGAATCCTTATGACGAGCTGTTTCCCCTTTATGTCAGAACCATCCATGACCCCCGGAGGGTTTACCGGAATGCAGGGCGATACCACGCCCGTTTCAGCGATGCACACCTGAAGGTCGTAAGTCCCGACCCCCGCTTCAACCAGGCCTTCACCCTGGCAATGATGGCCACAGACCAGTGCTTCGTGAAAACGCCCGGACTGGGTACTTCGCTGGTGGCAGGTTATGCCACCACCAGCCATGGATGGGATGGTGGCCATGCGGTTAACGGACGACCGGGATATTCCTGGTATTTTGGACGGGATGGGCAATGGAGTGGAATGGCAGTGCTGGGTTATGGCGATTTTGACGGTGTAAAGGATGTATTGCGCCTTTACCAGGATTTTCAGGATCTCAACGGAAAAATATTCCACGAACTAAGCACCTCCGGATTTGTTCATTACGACGCATCCGATGCCACCCCCCTGTATGTGGTCCTTGCCGGCCGATATCTGAAACATTCCGGCGACACCACATTTATAATGGATTCCTGGGAACATATTGAACGAGCTATGGAATATTGCTATTCAACGGATACAGACGAGGATGGTCTCATAGAGAACACAAATGCGGGCCATGGATGGGTGGAAGGGGGACACCTGTTCGGGTCTCATTCGTCCCTGTACCTTACCTCATGCTGGCTTGAAGCCCTGGAAAATGCCGCCTACATGGCCGGCAGCACAGGCAAAACAGACCTGGCCCATACCTATGGGCGGGACGCCCGGCGGGTAAAGAAGCTTCTCATCCGGAAATTCTGGAACCGTAAAAACCGGTTTTTCCGGCACGGTATGCTGAAAGACGGATCCTTCATCGGATCCAGGACCATCATGCCGGCCATTCCCATGCTTTTTCGTCAGGTGGACACAACCTGCACGACCCACATGCTGAAAGTCTTTTCTTCGGATGATTTTTCGTCCGACTGGGGGACCAGGATCGTTGGCAGATCCCATCCGGCTTTCAATCCATCCGGATATCATACCGGCAGTGTCTGGCCCCTTTTTACCGGTTGGGCATCCCTGGCTGAATATGCTTACGGACGTGGAATTCAGGGCTTTACCCACCTGCATGGCACATTGAACGTGTATGATGACTGGAGCCTGGGATACATTGAAGAAGTATTGCACGGCACGGAATATAAACCCTCCGGTGTTTGTTTCCATCAGTGCTGGTCAGAGGCCATGGCCCTGCAACCGGTCATCGAAGGCATGCTCGGTTTCCGTCCGGATGCAGTAAACGGCAAGGTGGCCCTGGCACCTTTTCTTCCGGCCCATTGGGACAGTCTCCGGGTGCAGAATATACGGACGGGTGAACTGTATCTTGATCTGGAATTTACCCGGGACAGTGCACGGTATATCTATAAGATCACAGGAAGTTCCGGAAAGGCGGTGCATGTGTTTTTCCGGCCTGTCCTGCCGCCGGGCACGCAGATCCTGGACGTAATCCTGAACGGAAGGCCGGCGGATCATACGATCCACACATTCCCCCAGGGGATCCGGATTGATACAGAGCTTTCCACAGAACATTCCAATACACTGGAGATCTTCTACACGGGAGGGATCTCCGTTGTCCCGGTCAACCCCCGCCTGAAAGCCGGATATCCCTCTGATGGGCTACGCATCATTTCTTCACAATTGAACGATGCGGTTTATGAGATCACCCTGGAAGGGAAAAACGGAGAAACCTATGCCCTGCCCCTGTGGATGAGAAACAACAACATTGACAGGATAACACAGGCGGAGACCGGAGCCGGCACCGGACCGCTGAAAGAACTTTCGGTCGCATTTAAAGGAACAGAAGAAGGGTATTCAAGGAAAACGATCCTTATCAGACTAAAATAACAAACGCTCATGAAAACGCGGCACACCATCCTGCGCTCATTCCTCGTGCTGATCTTGGCCCTGGCTACGCAGCACAGCACGGGCCAGTATCTCTCAAACCTCCATGCAGGCAGGAACGACCCGGTTTTTTGCACGTATGCAGCCCCGGTGGAACGTTCCCGATACACCATTGACCAGGGGTACCGTTTTGATTTTTCCGCACTGAAAATGGTTTCCCAACAGGGAGGGGAATGGGGCCTGACCTTCCGAAAAGACGGCCTTTGCCGTTCCGGCACAGAAACATACCATAAAGGCCCCGTGATCACCACTTCCTATGCAGACCTTTGCCGGTATTATTTCTATCCATACAGAAACCTGAGGGTGGAAGTTTTTTTCAATGTGTATTCCTCGGGCATCGCCTGGCAGGAAGTCCGCATACTTAATGAAAGCAAAAACCCGGAGGATCTGTATTTCTGGTCCTGGCTGCACTTCAGCAAAGGCAATGCAGAAAAGCCGGCCGTTCTTGAAAACCGAAAGGGATCGGGTTGCATACATCACATCGAACGCGACGACTGGATGAAAAGTCATAACATCCCTTACGCCGAACACCTGAGGGATATTTTTCTGTCCAATGTTACGCCGGATTCCCTGTTGATCATGCAACAGGATCCAAAAGCCCTGTGCAATGCCCCCGGAATTTCTGCAAAAAGCCGCAGGAGATTCAGGGGCATTGCGCTCGGGTTCAACATATCCCTTGACCCCGGTGCTTCGCGGACACTCAGGATCGCCAGGGGGCTTGATAAGATATCCATCGACCCGGCATCCCTGCATGATCTGACCACCAATGTACTTGCCCTCGACCCTTCGGCGCTCGTGGCAAAGAACGAGGCCCTGTATTCGGGGATCCCCAAGCTTGAATTTTCCAACCGCGATCATGAAGCGGTTTACTGGAACGCTTTCAATTTAATGAGGCAATGCATGATGCCCCCGGAAGGCGCATGTTCCCATAATTATTACGTATTTTCAAGAGAGCCCAAGTGGGGATGGGGTTATGGCGGACAGGTATTTCACGAAAGCCTGGCCATGATGGCCTATGCTTACATGGACCCTTTGAGCGCTATGAATTCCCAGCGTGTTTATATGGAACGGCAATGGCCTGACGGATACATCAATTATCGCACCGGACCGTATCTGAACGAACAAATACCCCGCGGCGGGGAATACACCAGCGCTGCCCCCTGGTTCAATTACCAGAATATGGAAATATACCGGATCTCCGGGGACATCCAGTTTCTCGCACATGCATATAAAACAGGGAAAGCCTATTATGATTATATGGTATCCAACCGGGACAAGGACGGGGACGGGCTCTGCGAATGGGGTGCCCATGCCATGCTGGAAAGTGTCCGGGATGCACGGGTAGCCACCTGGGACAAGGTCGGCTGGCCGTCAAACTTTGAAGCGCCCGACCTTAATTCCATGCTGGTCATGGAAGCACAAGCCCTCTCCGATATGGCCTTTGAGCTGGGATACAAGGATGAGGGGAAACATTGGATGCAAAAGGCCATGGAACGTAAAAAGCTTATCAACAAATATTTATGGGATCCCGTCGATGGATTTTATTACCATGTAGACAAAAAGGACAACGATTTCACCTTCCATAAGCCTTCCGATCTTAAGATCAAAGAAATCACCGGTTTCCTACCGCTCTGGGCCGGGATCCCCGACAAAGGAAAAGCAGATACCCTCCTGATGCATCTGACCGACCCGTCTTCCTTCTGGAGGAAATTCGGCATACCTTCCCTTTCGGCATCCCACGCGTACTACAATCCCATCGGGTACTGGAACGGACCCATTTGGGTGCAATGGCAGTATCTGATCTTCCGGGGCCTCTTGCAATATGGGTACCGGAAAGAGGCCGAAGCGCTTGCAAACAAGGTAATTGATAACATCATCCATCATCTGGAAACCGACCATACCTTCTGGGAATTATACAGTGCCGACGATTACCAGGCAGGCTGGAACCATACGTATATCTGGACCGGCATCATTGCCCGTTTCCTGATCGACCTGGATATGCCCGGAGAAATGAACGAAAAGAAATGAAAAACACCCGGCGGGCCAGCATCTTATCTCCGAAACCTATATGGTTCTTTTGTCCGGGACCAGAAACGTTGCAAGGACTGCTGCCACGAGCGCCACCACGAATGTCATGAATCGGGCTGTGATAACCTGATCCATGCCTGTGCTGATCCATGCGATGGTAAACACCACCCCCGCAACGATCGTTATCAGGGCAGCCCGTCCATGATATTTCTTCCAGAACAGGGTCAGCAGTATCACGACGGAAAAATTCGCACCAATACCGGCCCATACGTACCCTACCAGGGTATAGATCAGGTCCGACGGTGAAATATACGCGAGCAAAAGAGCAATGACCGCCAGCATGGCAGTCACGAGGCGTGAACGGGCCAGGTTCCTGCGCTTATCCAGGTTCACTTTCAAGGCAGGTTTTAGCAAATTTTCCGAAAGTTCCGTGGCTGAGAGGATCAGCAGGGAATCGGCCGTAGATATCATGGCGGCAATGGCGCCCGTGATCAGGATGGAAGCTATGGCAGGTGGGAATATGCGCATGAGGACTTCGGGCATGACAAATTCCTGGTCTTCCAGTCCGTTCGGGCCAAAAATAGCGATCCCGATCCAGCCGATGGACAATGCGCCGATGTATGCAAAGATCGTCCAGACGATCCCGATGTTTCGGGCCTTCTTGGCCTGCTTAACGTTGCTTATTGCCATAAAGCGCATACTGAGCTGTGGCTGGCCACCCAGGTATCCGAAAAACCAGGAAAGGCCACCGACAATAACCACCCCCATTCCAAACCCCGACACCGCATTCACCATAGAGCTGTATCCTGGACCGGCGGTAGTAAGTGCTTCCGGAATGCTCTGCGCATAAAGCTCCGGATGATTGGAAAGGTATACAATACCAACAATGGGACCGGCAACAAGGGCGATGATCATGACAATGGCCTGGATAACATCGGTATACACAACACTCCGGAATCCTCCGTAGATGGTGTACGGGACAATGATGGCGGCAGTGATCAGCATGGCCAGGTTTACATCGATATCGAACATGGCATGCAGGGTTTTTCCCCCTCCGAGGAATTGTGCCCCGACATAAAAGAAAAAGAAGAAAACAATGGTAGAACTACCCACCACACGTATCCACCCGGAAAGGTCGCTATGCCTTTTTGAAATAAATTCCGTGAACGTATTCACATCGTACTTTTCCGCTTCATCCCGCAATCGCCAGGCAATAACGGTCCAGGCAGTGATGATCCCCGCCACGCAGCCAAGGGCGGTCCATACCTCCGTCAGTCCGGTTGCATAAGCAGCGCCGGGCAAACCAAGCAAGGCCCAGGAAGACTCACCCGTGGCCCTTTCGGAGAGTGCGGCAGCCCAACCGGGCAATTTCCTGCCGGCAATGGCATAATCACGGTCGGTTTTCACCTTGTGCCCCTGGTACAACCCCCATATGATCAAAAGGGAAAGGTATGCGACCATTACGATCAGGATCTGGGTTTGATGTTCCATACGCAGTGCATTTTTAGACCGGAAGCAATGCCTGCAAATATATCAAAATATGAAAAAAACACAGAGAAGTCATCCGGCTTTCCGGTGCAGAAAGTATGAAATCAACCGGGCTATGAAGAAGAGTATGACAAGCAAGAAAATGATGGATGCCCCCGAGGGTATATCCAGGGAATAGGAGAACATAAGCCCTCCAAAGATGCCCACCCATCCGGCAACCATAGAAATAACGGCCATGCGGAAAAAATCATGCGTGAAGATGCTGGCTATGGTCTGGGGTATGGTCAGCAGCGATAAGACCAGGATGATCCCGGCAACGCGGATATTGAACACCATGGTCAGAGCGATCAGGATCATCATGGAATAATTGATGAACTGCACAGGCATGCGGCGCGTAATGGCAAAATTTTCATCAAAAGCCGTAAAAAGGATCAAGCGGAAGAAAAATATAAAAAAGACCAACATAATGATCGTCAGGCCCAGCAAAAAACATATATCTTCCCGTGAAACCGTAAGAATGCTCCCAAAAAGGTAATTCATCAAATTCGGGGCATATCCGGGCGTGAGGAAGACAAAAATAATGCCCACCGCCATGCCAAAGGACCATAAAATTGCTATGGCCGAATCCTCCCGGACAGATATTCTTTTTGATGCATACTCAATGCCGAGAGCGGATAATACGGCAAACAGGGCAGCACCGAGGATGGGATTGAACCCGAAGAAATATCCAATTCCGATGCCACCGAAAGAAGCATGGGTAAGTCCCCCGCTTATAAAAACCATGCGCCGGGAAACAATATACGTTCCGGCCAGTCCGCAGGAAACAGCCGCCAGAAAAGCCGTCAGCATAGCATTCCTGAAAAAATCAAATTGCCAGAGATCACTCAGTATCCAGTTCATCCTGATGGGTTTTCAATACGGTATGCGGTACGGCCCCATGGGTAATGATCTGAATGGGACAATCGTAGGCCGCCAGTTGATCCTGTGTTATTTTGCCGGATCCATGATAATGCACCTTATGGTTTACACATGCAATGCTCTTAATATAATAGGAAATGGTTCCTATATCATGGGAAACGAGCAAGATGGCCATTCTTTTATTCAAGTCTTTCAGCCGGTCATAAAGATCATGTTCAAATTTGTTGTCCACGTATGTATTGGGCTCATCCAAAATAAGCAGTATGGGATCGGAAATGATGGCCCGGCAGAGAAAAGTACGCTGCATTTGCCCGCCGGACAATTCTCCAATGGGCATTTTCGCCAGATCCTGTATGTTCATGCTTTCCAGCAATTCCATAGCCTTCATACGATCCTTGCGGCGGTATATAGAGGGCCTGAGCCGGTTGTCATACAAGCCCGAAAGGACAACCTCGCAAACCTTGATTGGAAAACGGGGATCAAATTTATGCAGTTGAGGCAAGTAGCCGATAGCATGCCTGTCACGGTCGAACATATACGAAACTTTGCCCTTCCGGGGTTTGATCAGGCCCAGAATGGTCTTGATCAGGGTAGTCTTCCCTCCGCCGTTGGGCCCGATCACGCCGATGAAATCATCGGAATAGATATCCAGGTCAACGTCACGGAGTATGACCGCATTGCCATAACCGGCGTAAACCGACCGCATCTCAATAAGTTTATCTGCCATTGGTCTGTTTAAACAATTGTGTCAGTTGTGAAGTTATATAACGTATTTGCGAACCCCAATCAAAGGCCAGCGGGTCGATGGTAACCATCCGGCCATCCAGTTCTTTCACAAAGGAATCGGCATGGGCTTTATCAAATTCCCGCTGTACGAAGATCCTATCGATCCCGCTGCTTTTTGCATACGATAAAACCCTGGCCATATGCTTCATTGAAGGCTCCTTCCCTTCCCGCTCAATCGCGATCTGGTCAAGATGATAATCCCGGGCATAATAGGATAAGGCCGGATGGTAAATAATGAAAGACCGTTGATCGTATCCATTAAATACCCGCCCGATAGAATCATCAAGCCGTATCAGCGCTTTCTGCCATTGATTATACCTGGATATATATTCCAGCTGGTGTTCCGGGTCAGCTTCCAGTATGGCTTTATACGTATTCAAAGCAAGGATGCGCATGTTCCTGACCGACATCCATGTATGCGGATCTATGCCTGAACGGCGGCCGTCATGATCATGGTCTTTCCGGATCAGATCGATCCCCTCCGAGATGTTCAGCACCCTCAAATCCGGATGCGCATCCTGTATCCTCTCCATCCACGCATTTTCAAAACCCAGGCAACCCATTTTTAAATATGTCTGGGCGCCAGAAAGGCCGGCAATTTGCCGGGAAGAAGGGTCATAGGTAGCCGGGCTGCTTCCCGGAGGTATCATGACCATGACGTCAAAACGATCGCCGGCAATTTTTTCAACGACATATTTTTGAGGAAGAATGCTGACAGCAATGATCTTCTCTTTGTCCCTTTGATCCCGGTCAACAGCACAGGAAACCATCAGGATGACAGGCAATGCAATAAAAAATAATTTCATTTTCAGGATATGGTTATGACGCATGGTGTGTGAACTGTTGGTTTTTATTTGGTTAAAGCATATTTAATAAAAACAGGGTGAAGGAACCAGGAACCAAGATAAAAAAGTTAACGATACGATCGAAAAGAACCAAAAAAAATAGTTGAACGGTCCAAATGCCGGCAAAGGTTCAACAATCCTGAACAATTAAATGTTTTCAACAATAATGAAGATCCTTTGAAACCCCGGGACACAATTCTATCCCCCGGGCCCTGCGGGTCACGCATGCTGCCTGCCGGGATCTTACGTCAGGCCGGCAGCCCGCATGTACATTTTCAATAAATACCATTGCAATTGATGCGAATTCACGATATTTGCAATCTGATAAAAATGTCTGCATGCATCAGCTTGCCGAACACCGGTCAAAGATCATTGGAGCCACCGCGATCAGCTTTTCGGCTATCCTGTGGGGACTTGACGGAGTAGTGCTTACACCGAGGCTATACAATCTCAATGTAGCCTACGTGGTCTTTATGCTCCATATGATCCCGTTTGCAATCATGAATGCCTTTTTGTTCAGGCAGTACAAATACATTCATTCCTTTTCCGCATCTGACTATTTGCTGCTGTTTTTAGTGGCGCTTTTCGGGGGCGCTTTGGGCACACTTTCCGTGGTGAAAGCCCTTTTCCTGGTTGAATTCAAAAAGCTCACGGTGGTCATACTTCTCCAGAAACTGCAGCCCGTTTTTGCCATTGCCCTTGCTACCATCATTCTCAAAGAGAAACTGAAGAAGTATTACCTGATTTGGGCTTCCGTTGCCATCGTTGCCAGTTATTTTCTGACCTTCGGAACCAGGCTCCCCAATATCGGGACCGGTTCCAACACAATTTATGCGGCACTGTTCTCCCTGCTGGCCGCCTTATCGTTTGGCTCCTCAACCGTCTTGAGCAAAAAAATATTGGAAAAGTATTCCTTTCATACCGTGACCTTCTACCGTTATGGCTTTACTTCTGCACTTTTGCTGATCTATGTCCTGTTCACCGGGTTGATCAGCCAGATATCGGTGACCACCCCCCTCAACTGGCTGTTTTTTATGATCATTGCAATAACTTCAGGATCCGGGGCCATCTTTTTATATTATTACGGACTAAAAAAGGTAAAGGCCATTATTGCAACCATTTGTGAGCTGTTTTTCCCGGTCTCGGCGATTATTTTTGATTATTTGTTCAATGACCAGTTTTTAACCCCGGTCCAATGGATCAGTGCAGCCTTGTTAATTTTTGCCATTGTCAACCTGAATATCCGAAATACACGAAAAAATCCCAAAAAAGTAGTATCTTAGAACCAAATTAAATCTTACGAACATGACAGAACATGATGATGACTTAAAATTGGTATACACCGGTTCTTCCATCAACGCCAATTACGTAAAGTCCATCCTGGAAGAAAATGGCATCGGGGCCCTGGTCAGGAACACCCTTTCTGAAAGCCTGAAGGCCGGATGGGTTTCCGGAGCCCAGGGCGACAGCAGCAGGGTTTTTGTTTCGGAAGAAAACCTCGAAAAAGCCCTGAAAATAGTGGAGGATTATAAAAACACAAAAGAAACAGAGGGTAACTCCTGAGCACAATCCGGTGCCACGGCGTCTGCGAAAACCGGATCCCACGGCTCCAGGAAAAATATGACCAGCATAGGGCTCATTGGCCTGGGAAAAAATGGATATGAGCATTTTAGGAACAAAGAACAATGCACTACAGGTATGAAAGTTGATAATGAAATATCCCTGAGGAAACTGAGCATACATTCCGCGGAAATTATTTTCAATAAGATCCGTACCTCGAAGGAACATCTCGGACAATGGCTTCCATGGGTTAGGCAGCTCACCGCTGTGGAAGAGGTTGAAGATTACATCAAACAGACCACCGATAGCGTGTGTCCAAAGAAAGATCATCCCTTCGAAATATGGTATAAAAATGATTTCGCCGGGATCATCACCCTGAAGGAAGTTGATCAGATGAACCGGAAATCCGAATTGGGATATTGGCTTATTAAGGAATATGAAGGCAAAGGACTGATGATACGCTCCTGTGAAGTCATCCTGGATTATGCATTTGAGATGCTTGAGCTTAATAAGATACAAATCAAATGCAGCGTTGAGAACATACGTTCGTGTAACATACCCAAACAATTGAAGTTCAGCTTTGAAGGAATTGAACGGGAAGGTGAATTGCTTCAAAATCGTTTTGTCGACCTGAAAGTTTATAGTTTGCTAAAAAAGGAATGGATGCGCCATCATGCGGCAGTGGAAAAAAACAACCGAGTATACCGGTAAAGAATATATACTTAACGGAAAGCCCATTCCCGTAAGCAAATTTCAAAATGCATTTCTTTACCGGGGCACATCTCTGTATGAAGTTGTCCGCCTCATAGACGGGACCCCCCTTTTCCTGTCCGGACATTTACGTAGGTTTCGCCAATCTGCCCGGCTTTCCGGCATGGATGAATTGCCACCGGACGATGAGCTCATCCGCTCCATGGCTGCGCTGCGTGAAGCGAATGGCATTGACAACGGAAATGTCAAGATCCTTTACCGGGTAAGCGGCGGGAAAGAAGACCTGCTCACGTATTTTGACAATCACCGTTATCCAACCAAAACGGAGTACCGGAAAGGCATCAAGACAGGAATGCATCACGCCATCCGGAAATCCCCGAATATAAAATTCCTGAATATGGAACTCCGGTCGCAGGTCCGGGAAACAAAAAGGGAAACCGGATATTACGAACTGATCCTGGTGAATTCCGGGGGCTGTGTTACGGAGGGCAGCCGTTCAAACCTGTTTTTTGTTCGCAAGGATGCATGTTATACCCCTCCCATCGAAGATGTCTTGCCAGGGATAACCCGTGAAAAAATCATCGGGCTCTGCCTGGCATCTGGCATCACACTCCGGGAAACGCCTATAAGACTGGAAGAGCTTACACATTATGATGCGGCATTCATTACCGGGACCTCTCCCATGGTCCTTCCGGTAAGAAGCATGGATGGGGTTTCCTATGACCCGGACCATCCGGTTGTCAGGAAATTGCAAAAGGATTATGAATGTTTGGTCCGGAAAGACTTAGAAGCAAACAGTGGATGGGACAAGGCCTTTCTTCAGAATTCAGCTTCCTTATAGGTGTCGAAACTGCTCAGATCCGGCTGTCTTCTACCCCTGAAAATAAAAGTCCACCTGCCCGGTGAAGGCACAAAAGTATCTCCCAGATCAATCTCATCGCCGGCATTGAACTTTTGCCCATTAAAGAAACGGGTATATTTCTGGTTGATTGGATCAGTCACCTCAACCGTATCCAGGATAATGTCCTGATCCAGGCACCGGGCAAAAATATGCCCAATATTGCCTTCCGCATGGTAAACTGAAAAAGCCGGAGGAAATATAAGGTTGAAGGCATCCGGTCCATCGTCCTTCCGGCAACCGGAGAAAGATAAAAAAAGGATCATGATGCCAAGCGTACCGGTAAAAAATTCCCTATTCATGTGATTCAATCCTTCCAAAGGTTCCTGCAATAATATGTATCCTGAACATTTTTGCCGGAATGGCTTCCCGGTCATCCGGGAACGTATACGCCATCTGCAACTGGGTCTTACCTGCTGCAACGGTTTGAAATGTATAGCGAAATGTACGGTATTCCCTGCCATTTTCCTGGCTGCAGCGGATCTCCGGCGCTCCCTTTTGTCTGATCACCGTTGAATCGAAGCTGTAAGGTTTCCATACCAGGGGGCTGCCCGCCATGCCCTTTAGCGCTACCGTGAAAGGAGTATTTAAAGGGAATTCATAGGTTTTGCCCTTATCCTCCCCGGTAATGGGCCCGACACACGACAATGCGCTGAGAGAGATCAGGACAAATACCAACATTCGAGCGGTGTTCTTCATGATGTACCCGTTTTGCATCCTTTCAAATTTACAATTATTTCCTAACTTAGCCATTCAAATACTTTCCTGCCATGAAAAGAACCAGGATCGCATTCTTATTGATCTCCTGCCTTTGTATTTCCTTATGCTCCGCTGCACAGGCAAGGATCACCGATCCCTACCTTTTATTGCATGCTGAAAGCGATGATCCTCTCTATACAACCTATACAGCTTCCATGGACCGTGCAAGGCTATACAGCGATAAAGGCTACAAGCTGGATCATTATACCGGATGCCTTCCCCATCATTATCACTCGGATCATTCAGGCGATATGTTCTGCCTGTGGAAGATCAACGATGTTGTGGTAAAGAACCTGAATGAATATTGCCAGAAGCCGGTGATCACCGCTTCCTTCCCCGATATGGCCATCCTGGAATATGAACCCTGGGAAGGCATACATGTTCAGGAAACCTTTTTGGTATACAATTCCGGAATTGCCCTGGTGGACATGTTTATTGAAAATAAAAGCAACATTCCCCATACCATCGCGCTTTATCCGGTAATACTGTTTGATAAGGATTCGCTGGACATCCGGTCATACAATGAAACAAACGGCACGTATTTTTTGAGGCACAGGGAAACCCATAAGCGGCTGATCAGCGACCTTTACGGCGGTGGCCGGTATCCCCGTTACTGGCAGGATATACTGACAACCAATGTCAGTCCCCGGTCCCACGGAGGATATATTGGGAATATGGATGATTTCTATACCATCATCAAAACGGATTTTTATTCCGATGACCGGAGGGATTCGCTCAATCTCCTGGATGAAGGTTTTGTACGATTCGTTTCACTCCATGCCGGTTTCGAACTTTCTCCCGGCGGACAGAAAAACATACGGTATATCCGGGGAATGCAGGATGAGGAGATGGATGAGGATGCATTCCTGAAAGAGATTGAAGTGGTCAAACATATCCGGGTACAACCTTTTATCGACCAAAACATTCGGCTGTTTTCCTCCATACCCCGCATTTCCTTTCAGGATAAGGACGACAAGCTGGTTTACCTCAGTGCCTTTAACCTGGCCAGAGGATGCATGCTCCCCCCGGCAGGGAAAACCAAGCATAATTTTTACGTTTTCTCCCGGGAGCCTTTATGGGGCTGGGGACATGGCCACCAGGTCCTTCATGAATCCCTCAGCATGCTGGCGTATGCATATCTGGATCCCATATCAGCCCAGGGTTCCCAGCGTGTTTACATGGAACAGCAAAGGGCGGACGGCCTGATCGCATACAGGCACGGACCCAGGGGAGCACAGACCTATCCGCATAAGGGCATGGCCACAACATCCGCCCCATTCTATTCCTGGATAAACCGGGAAATATATTCGGTAAGCAAAGACAAGGATTTCCTGGAGGATGCTTATGCCTCGGGAAAAAAATATGCAACATGGCTTGAGAAAAACCGGGACCGGGATCAGGATGGCTTGTATGAATGGGGGCCTTATGGAATTATTGAAAATGTGAGAGACTGGTACAACGCTGTTTTCCAGGTTTCGGCGGAACGTTACCTGGATGTGGACAAGGAGGATATTTCCGATGAGCTGGAATGCCTGGACCTGAGCCTGATGGTTGTGAACGAAATGCGCAGCCTTTCGTTCATGGCCGGGGAGCTGGGCAAGATCGAAGAAGCAACACGCTGG
This sequence comes from Bacteroidales bacterium, assembly GCA_018400295.1. Classification (GTDB taxonomy): domain Bacteria; phylum Bacteroidota; class Bacteroidia; order Bacteroidales; family B18-G4; genus M55B132. The sequence goes on from JAGYMZ010000045.1 coordinate 13,636, forward strand.
GAAAAGAAAGCGGATGCCCTTTCAATACGCATCAATGAGGTGATGTGGGACGACAGCAGTGGATTTTTTTATCATGTGGATAAAAACGACCATTCCTTCAGGTTCATGACACGAAACCTGAAAAGGCAGGAGATCATCGGTTTTTTGCCTTTGTGGGCTAAGGCAGTCGATCCCGGGAGGGCGGATACGCTTGTTGCCACCCTGACAAACACGGATAAGTTCTGGAGAAAATACGGGGTGCCCACCCTTTCAGCAAAGGACCCATGGTATAGCCCTTATGTTGATTATTGCTGCAAATGGAACGGACCGGTATGGCTTTTATGGGATTATATGGTTTTTAGGGGACTGATCAATTACGGTTACGATGACCTGGCTTTGGAACTGTCGAACAAAATGCTGCTTGCGGTGAAAACACAGCTATCCAAGAACCACAACTTCTGGGAATCCTACAGTCCGGATAACGACGTGCTAAACTGCCCTTCCAACTACATTTGGGACACCATCATGGCCAGGTTGCTGATCGACAGGGAAAAGATTGCGAATAAACCAACGCAGTGATCCGGGGTCTGTGACCCGGCAAATAAAATTTGTCTTCACCAACATCAACGATAAGCTATGAAAACCTTGGCACTCAGTTCACGATGCTTGCGTATTCCGTACAGGCTGCTTCGTTGCCTGTTCCTGATCTTTGCCTTTTATTGCCTCTTTCTGCTGATCTTTTCTTTTACCACCGGGCCTTTTTGGTTGTATTACAGTTTGGGGACGAAGAATTCGGGCATGGTGGACTCCACCGGCTACATCGTGTTACTGGGTGGCAGCGGAATGCCCGGAAAATCTGCGCTCATGCGCACATATTATACGCATCAGCTCGCAGAACGGTATCCGGATGCTTCCATTATCATAGCCCTGCCCGGAGATCCGGAAGATGCGGGTAGTTCCTTGCGCGAAATGAAGCAGGAACTCTGCATCCGGGGTACCGACACGGCACGGATACGCCTGGAACATGAAGGACGCAATACACGCGGGCAATGCCTGCAACTGAAAAAGAAGTATCCGGGGATGCTCCATTCCGGTACCCTGCTGGTCACTGCGCCGGAACATATGTACCGGTCCATACGTACTTTCCGGAAAGCCGGTTTTGAAAACATTGGCGGAGTTCCCGCATTTGAAAAAGCCATCGAATCCGACATACATTTTGAAGACGACAGCCTGGGGGGAAGGACCTATGTCCCTCCCGTAGGGAAAAGCATACAGCTACGGTACCAATTCTGGAACCACCTTCATTACGAGATCCTCATCATGCGTGAATATATGGCATTGGCTTACTACAAATTAAAAGGCTGGATCTGATCCGGTTTGTTTATTTATCGCCGGAACTGTTGAAAAATAAAAAAAACGGTGTGCCGGCCGCATTAACCGGGACAAAAAAAAATTCTTACATTTGAATAAACAAAGCTTTCCCACATGAATGAAACGCACGGCCAAAAAATCCTGATTCTGTCACTGTTGCTTTTATGTTCCGGGATGGCCCCGGGGCAGCAGAACATTCCAGATACTTTTTGCATTGATACACAGGAGCATAAATTATATGACCTGATCAATAACTTCAGGTCCCGGCACGATGCCCCCACCTTGCAATTATCCCGGTCACTTTCATACGTGGCCAAAACCCATACACATGACCTCCATGAAAATTCGCCGGATACCGGCATTTGTAATTTGAACAGCTGGTCTGACAAGGGCAGCTGGACCCCATGCTGTCATTCGGAAGTTGCCCCAAAATCGGAGTGTATTTGGTTAAAACCCAGAGAACTGACAGACTACTGGAACAAAGGTCATGAACTGGCTTACTGGGCGCCTGTCAAAGCAACCGCCGATTCTGTATTTGCTTTTTGGGAAGAAATGCAAGCTACCCGGGAATTTCTGATGAATCAGGGAAAATGGGAGAAATACAACTGGAAAGCCATTGGTATAGGCATGTATGAAGGATACGCCTCCATTTGGGTGGGAGAGATCCGGGATGGCAGGGAACCGCCACCAATATGCGAAAAAAACGGTGAAATCACCGAAAGGGATCCTGTCGCCGGGAAAAAACCATCCTTACCCC
>JAGYMZ010000046.1 GCA_018400295.1 Bacteroidales bacterium
GGCTTTGGCGGTCCGGACGGGACTCGAACCCGCGACCTCCGGCGTGACAGGCCGGCATTCTAACCAAACTGAACTACCGAACCGTTTCCCCTCAAAAGGGAACGCAAAAGTACATTAATTTTTCCATAATGCAAAAAAAAATTTAGATCCTGTCATGTGCCACGCCATTCCCAAAATAAACGCTCGGGAAAACCATAAATTGGCAGCACCCCCCGCGCCGCATTACCCCGCCCTTGCGTAGAAAAGCCGGGACAGGGCCAATCCAAGCGGCATTTTTAGAATTCCACCACCACCGCCCCTTCTTCCATTACATCGCGGCATGTAATGCCCAGACTGTCGCAGGCCTGCCGCCATTCGCTGCGGCGGTAACCGGGCATGCTTCCGTCCAGGATCACGGTTTTCAAACGGAGGGTTTTTGTAAGACGCGCCAGTGAATATACCGGTAAGTTGCCCGCGAGGAGGTAATCCGCCACCGGCTTCGGGGAAACGGGATGGTACCGGGTCCAGACCGGGCCGGAAAAAATCCGTTGCCGGCCGGCGCAGATCACACCGTTTTTGAAAAGCACACCGGGCATGGTTTCAGATGATGCACCTTCCTGCGTCAAAACAACCCATTCCGGGTCCTTCAATAAATGCTGCCTCCAGGAAGGTTTGAGATTGCGCCGGACCAGCGCTTCCTGATGGAATAACAAACTGTCGGCAAAGACCGTATGGGCGCGGCCGGAAAGAACATCAACGGCTGTATGGCCCCGGACGGCATATATGATGGCTTTCTGCTGTTTAAAACCCGAGTGCCTGCGATGGGTGAAGACAACCATGAAGGCAATGATGCAAACCAGTATGCAGGGGCGCAGGCAACGCTTTCCTGAATACACCCACAACACAACCAGGAAAAATATGCCGTAAATAAAAAAACACATGCCACCCGTCAGGTTGATGCCTGTTACGGCCGAACCGGGCCAGCCCATAATCATATCCATGGAGTAATTCAGCACAGCCAGTCCCTTATCCAGTAAATACCCCGGAACCAGGGCACCCCAGGCAGAAAAAGACAACATAAGAAAGGCAAATCCGGAATATATGACCACGGCCGACAAGGGTATGGCAACCAGGTTGGTTACGATGAAATACACCGGGAACTGATGGAAATACAAGGCGGCCAGTGGTGCCGTGCCAAACTGTGCCGCAATGGACACGGTGATCAGGGCCCAGATCCTGTCCGGCAAATGGTAACGGAAATGGACCAATGTATACAATAAAGGCTGGACCGACACGATGCTGAGCACGGCAAGGTAGGATAACCGGAAACCCAGCGAAAACAAATAGGCAGGGTCGATGAGCAGGAGGAAAATGACGGAAGCCGCCAGGGAGTTGTATATGTTCGGCTTCCGGCTCATCAGCTGTCCGGATATAATGAAGGTCAGCATGGTGGAGGCCCGCATCACCGAAGGCGACAATCCGGTGACCATGGCATATAACCATATAAACCCCAGTAGCAACACGACCCTGGCCACCCGTAACGCCGGCCTCCCCCTGAGAAAAAACAACAAAGAGTTCAGCAGCAGGTAAACCACCCCCACATGCAACCCGCTCACACAAAGGATATGCATGGCCCCGGCGCCGGTGTATGAATTTCTAATATCCTCGTTCATCAACGCATCGTCACCAAGCAGGATGGCCCGGGCAACACCCAGGCGGTCCTCACTGGTAATGACCTGCTCCAAACGTTTTGTAAAATAGTTCCTGAGATCCCACGCAAAGCCCCGGATCCCCCTGTTGGACTTCCTTCCCAGCAACTGCCACGTACCCGCCGGCACGTATGCCTGGTAAAATACATGCTGCAGGGCCATGTATTCAGCATAATCAAACTCCCCGGGATTTCTTGCCGCCAATATCCGCCGGGGCACCACATGGATAATAAGGATATCCCCATGTTCCAGCCTGCCGGCCAGGGAGTCCTTCTCAAAATATATCAGGATCTTTTTCCCACTAAGTCCGTCACCGGAAGAAAGATCCTCAGCAACCAGGGCCACCGTTCCGTACGACCGCTCCTTCTCCAGTACAGGCTCCGGCAGGCTCACCACCAAAAAAGACGGATCCTCCAACGGGCTGCCGATGCTGTCGCAACCGTTTTGCAATGGTGCAGCCCATTGCATCCCGAATAGGATCAGGACCAGGTTCAGCACGAACCCGGGAACATACCGGTGACGATACCCCAGGAAAGCAAGCAGGGAAAAAATATACACGGCCCCGGAAATAAAAAACAACGCAGCATGCATGCCCGTTGCCAGGGGCACATACCTGCCGGCCAATATGCCTGCCATAAGCGGCAGGGCTATCCTTACGCAGGGGACCGCCTTGTCATCACTCATGATCTTCCGGTTTTATATATTAATTACCGGAAACCATATTTGTGACGGGTCGGGATGCAATTATCTGGATTGAAACCGGAACTTCCTTTTGATAAGAATGCCAAAAAGGATGGCAGTGATAAACGTAAAAAGCCCATAAACCATAGCAGGAATGGCCATGATGGGGTTATTCAGGAAAATTACGCTGCTGGCAATGGTGATGGCCAGGGCGCTGTTCTGTATCCCCACTTCCACCGACAGGGTGATCTGTACTTTTTTGCCGTAACGCAACCAGCGGGCCGCTGTATAACCCGTCAGCATTCCCAGCAGGTTCAGCAGGAAAGCCAAGGGGGCGACACTAAGCATGATATTGAAAATATCGGCCATCCGGGTTTCACCGCTGCTTGCCACGGCCATTACATATATCAGTGCAAAGAGCAGCGGTAAAATGACCCGGCCGGGACGTTCCAGGGTGCGGGCCAGGATGGGGAAAAAGTATCGCAGTACCACACCCGTGGAAACAGGCAGAATGGTGATCAGGAAAATGTTCCTGACGGTATTCCAGACCGGTAGCGTAACGATCTCACTCGTTCCGGTAAACCAGCTAAGCGCCAGGAAGAGAATAAGAGGCACGGAAAACAGGGTCAGAAAACTGTTTATCATGGTCATGGAAATGGACAGGGCCACATTGCCCCTCAACAGATAGGTGATCAGATTGGAGGTGGCGCCTCCGGGACAGGCAGCGATGATCATAAACCCCACTTTGATCTCCGGAGGGAAACCGGACAACAAAGCAATGACAAAAGCGATTACCGGAAGAAGGAGCATTTGACATGACAAGCCGACAATGAGTGCCCTGGGAAAGATCAGGATCTTTTCAAAGTCATGCACCGAGAGCGACAGGCCCATCCCAAACATGAGCAAGCCTAACGAAAGGGGTAACAATATCTCAGAGAAAAAGCCGGAATCCAATGTTATAAGAGTTATTTCAAGTTATACGGCAAAATTAAAAAAACATCATTAGGATATTATTCCCGCGACTTTTTTTTCTTTAAATATGTAAGCATTTTTTCCGCAGCCACCCGCGAAGCCCCTTTCCCCCCAAGTTTCATCTTGAGCTCCCTGAAGTCGGCGATCATCCTGCTGCGGTAATTGGCATCATACAACAATGACATCAGCGCTTCCTTCAGGTTCTCTGCGGTCAGTTCCTGCTGAATGAGTTCCCTTACAACCGGCTTGTCCATGATAAGGTTGACCAGGGAAATATACGCTATGTCCACCACATTCCTGGCAATATAATAAGAAAGGAAGCTGCTCTTGTAACAAACCACCTCCGGCACTTCCATCAGGGCCGTTTCCAGTGTCGCAGTTCCTGAAGTGACCAGGGCGGCTCTGGAACATGCCAGCAAGCCATGCATTTGACCGTATATCAATTTCACCGGATAACCCTTTGTGATCTTTTGATAGAATTCTTCCGGTACGGACGGTGCACCGGCGATCACGAACTGGTGATCCTGAAAGGACTTGATCACCTGCAACATGATGCGCAGCATGATGGATATCTCTTGTTTCCGGCTGCCGGGCAGAAGGGCGATCACCGGCTTTGCGGGCAAACCGTTTTTCCGCAGGAATGCATCCCGGTCCGTATTTTCAGCGATCTCCGGGAGTACATCGAGCAGGGGGTGGCCAACAAAATCCACGTCATGATCATACCGTGCATAAAATGCCTTTTCAAACGGCAGAATGACAAACATATGGTCCACATACCGCCGGATCTTCTTCACGCGTGATTTTTTCCAGGCCCAGGCCTGGGGGGAGATGTAATAATACACAGGAAATCCGGCTTTGTGCGCATACGCCGCCATTCTGAGGTTAAAACCGGGATAATCCACCAAAATGACCACATCCGGACGGTAACCGCTGATATCCTTTTTGCAAAATTTCAGGTTCCCCAGAACCGTGCGGATGTTCATAAGAACTTCAACAAATCCCATGAACGCAAGGTCCTTATAATGCTTTACCAGCACACCCCCTGCCTGCTCCATCAAATCCCCGCCCCAGCAGCGGAACTCAGCTTGCGGGTCCCGGGCACTGATCTCCCGCATCAGATTGGATGCATGCAGGTCCCCCGAAGCTTCACCGGCTATGATGTAATACCTCATGTTCTTTGCTTTTCCTTCACCGCATCCATTTCCCAGGCAGACAATGCATCCAGTGCATGGTGGGCCGTAAAATCAAAATGTACCGGTACAACGGAAACAAAATTATTCCTCAGGGCCCAATCGTCCGTATCCCTGCCTTCATCCATCAACTCAAACTTGCCCCGCAACCAGTAATACTCATTTTTTGACGGGTCTATGCGTTTTTCATAATCCTCCACCCATTTTGAACGGGCCTGCCTGCATATTTTGATCCCCCTGATCTCTTCCTGCGGTATGGAAGGGATGTTCACGTTCAGGCAAATACCACGGGGCATTCCCTTTTCCATTACCTTTTGAATGATCGTGCGCACGTACGCATCGCAAATCGAAAAATCCGCATCAAGGCGAAAATTCATCAGCGAAAACCCGATGGACGGGACCCCGCCGATGGCACTTTCCAGAGCGGCAGCCATGGTTCCCGAATAAAATATGTTCACCGCTGCATTGGAACCATGGTTGATCCCCGATACCATAAGATCGGGCTTGCGTTTCAGTATCGTCTGCTCCCCAAGCTTCACACAGTCTACCGGTGTCCCGCTGCAGGCATAACGCTCATACCCATCCTCACGCTCGATCATTTTGATCCTCAGAGGTTCTCTGGATGTCACCGAATGGCCGACCCCAGACATGGGGTTTTCCGGTGCCACCACCTTCACATCCCCGAATTCCCTGGCCACCCGCACCAGTGCCTCAAGTCCGGGGGCATCAAATCCATCATCATTGCTTACGAAGATCAATGGCTTGTTTTGCATAGGCTTGTATTGTTTATTCGCTATTTTATAATTCCATGAACATTCCCCCATCGCTTTCCTGCCCAATCGTGCCTTTAGACACCTTCCCGGCTTCCATCCCGAGGATCCGTGTCCTGTGATCAGATATTTGTCACGCCCGCCGAAATAATAAACTTCATCACCTCAGACGGCTGGGCATGGATGGGCGTCACATTTTTGGCAGGCACCACAAAAAGGTTGCCCGACCATGCATAGGAATGGGGTAAATAAACCGCCACTTCCTCTCCTTCCACCCCGATCATCCGCAAGTCCTTGTTGGTTATGAAGCCGATCTTCCGCAGTTCTGAATCGGGGTTGATCCTGACCAACACCGGCTCGTTAAAGCGTTTTTTCTTCCCTACAAAAGCTTCCAGCAGATCTTTCACAGATGTGTATATGATCTTGACCAGGGGGGTCCGGGTAACAAAGCTTTCCAGGAACGACAATAAAGGCCGGAATATAAAGGACGAGCCGATAAAACCGATCAGTGTTATGGACAGCAAAATGATCACGATGCCCAGTCCGGGAACCGGGAACCCCAGCACGTCCCTGATATAATGATCCAGCAACCCATCGACGTATAAGAATGCTACATAAATAATATACACCGTTATTCCAATGGGGGCCAAAAACAGCAGTCCCTGAAAAAAATATCCAAATGTAATGGTGAAAAATTTGCGCCTTTTCATGGTCCGGAGTATTTTAAGAACAAAATTACCAATAAAATCAACAGGCAGGATGAAGGATCAAAACAAGCCTCAGAACCGCAACAGTTCCTCGTACAATGCCGTCACGGGCAGGCCCATGACGTTGTAAAAAGACCCATTGATCCTTTCAATGCCAACATATCCTATCCATTCCTGGATGCCATAGGAACCGGCCTTGTCGTACGGCATATAACAATCCACATAGTGATGGATCTCCTCCTCCCTCAGCGCCCTGAAATACACCCGGGTATCCACACTGAAGGTATGAATTTTGGCCCTGGAACGGAGACAGACCCCGGTGATCACATTATGATCCCTTCCCGACAGCATCTCCAGGGTTTCTATGGCCGCTTCGCGGGTCGATGGCTTGCCCAGGATTTTTCCATCCAGGCTCACCAGGGTATCGGCGGTTATGAGCAGGGTATTGGCCCGCAGATCCCCGCCCGGAAAAGCCAATGCCTTGCGGCGACTTATGTATCCGGGGACCTCATGAACCGCCATTCCGGACGGGTAGCGCTCATCGGTCTGCACCTGCCGGACCTCAAAGCGGATCCCCAGCGCACGCATGAGGTATTGTCTCCGTGGCGACTGTGAAGCCAGGATGATCCGGCGGTTTTTAAGTTTTTCTTCGAGCAGTGCCATCAGGACAGGTCTATGTATATCAATTCCATGGAAAGGATGCCCGCAAAATATATCATCTTGACGATCATGCTGGGCAGGGACATTTCAGCAGGTTCCCCGGCCCGGAAAAGGCGCACAAGCAAATAAACGAACAATAATTGCACGGCAAGCAGCACATAGATCGCCGTATACATAAAACCATGCTGCCAAAGAACATACTGTACCCATGCTATCAGCCCCATGATCAGGAAGGTCAGGATGATCAGCACGACCTTCATGTTCCCCATGCCGGTCACCACAGGCAGGGTCCGGCTGCCATAACGCTCGTCACCGCGCATATCCTGGACATCCTTGATCCATTCCCTGAGCAAGGTGGTCAGGAAAGCAAACAGGGCATAGCCCCAGATGAAATGGCCCACAAAAGGTATCCCTTTGAATACATCGATATATACCAATGCATCGCTGCGTAATTTCATGTATTCAAAAAGCCAGACGAGGAGGATCACCAGGGCAGACAACAAGGCGATGATGATGTTCCCCCAGAATAGCATGCCCTTGTAACGGGTAGAATAAAACCAGAGCAATCCGGCAACCACGGGAAAAATAAAACCCAGCTGAAAAGCTTCCACCCGGTATCCCAATATAAATCCCAGGGCCGTGGCACTCAGGTTCAGGATGATGTAAAGGGTCCATACCTGCTTTTCAGAAAAAGCGACCCCCACACGGTTCCGCTTTTTGCCGTTCAGCGCATCGATGTCCACATCATACAGGTCGTTGATCACGTATCCCCCCGCAGCGACCAGGATGGTGGCCAGGGTCAGCATAATTAGATCTGCCAGTCCAAAAGGCCGGGGCAAGGAAGTGCCCGTATATAAATTCCCGCCAATGCAAAACCACAGCAGAAACTGGGCCAGCATAATGAGGGCCAGATTGGGGATCCGCAGTAAAAAATAATGATCTGCCAGTCTTTTACCAATGGTACGCATCATCGTTCATCCATTTACCCTGTACTTTTAATACCTGTTCGATCACGTCCCTGACGCATCCCTCCCCGCCCCGGTTGTGCGATATGTATTTTGAAATGCTCCGTATCTCCTCGCAGGCATCAGAAGGACAGGTCGGCACACCCACTTCTTTCATGATCTCATAATCCGGGATGTCATCCCCCATATACAAAACCTCCTCGGGCCGGATATCAAATTTCCGGATGTAATCGTGGAATATTTCCAGTTTTTTTTCTATTCCCAGAAAAATATCCGTAATGTTCAAAGCCGAAAAACGGTTGTACATGGATTGCGATTTGGCGCCGGAAATAATGGCAACGCGGTATCCTTTCTTATTCGCCAGTTGCAATGCGTAGCCATCCTTTACGTTGGCTGTCCTGAGCGGCTCCCCCTCATGCAAAAGGATGATCGTCCCATCGGTAAGAACCCCGTCGTAATCCAGAATAAAAGTATTCACCTGTTTTAACAGCTCCTTGTAATTGCTCATACGTCGTACAGATCTTGTATTTGTCCGGACAGCATTTCATAGATCCTTTTGTACTCAGGATATGCATCAAGCCGCTCCAGATGTTTATCAATAATGTGCATATCTTTCCGTTTTGCCGGGCCGGTCTGTGCCTTCTTCGGACTTATTTCCCGGGCTTTACCGGCGGTTTCCATGATCAGGGGCATTAAATGTTGGAAATCCATGTTGTGGGACTCCATCAGGGTTTCAGCAATGCCATACAAGTAATTGGTGAAATTGCAAGCAAAAACAGCCGAGATATGCATAATAAGCCGTTGTTCCGAGCCGGCTTCAAAGACCAGGCTTGTGAGCCCCCTGGCCAACTGTGTTAACCTTCTGGCATTATTTTTATTATTGGCCTCCAGGAAAACCGGGACCGTGCTGAAATCAACCGGCGTATTTTCAGACAGGGTCTGAAGCGGATAAAAAACACCATAATTCTCAGACACCCGCGACATGATCTGCATGTCCATAGATCCGGAAACATGGACCGCCATTTTTTCTCCCAGCCAGGTCTTACCGGTGAGATCGGCAAGACCGGCATCGGTAACACAAAAAAAATAAGCATCCGCATCCATATACATCTGGTGCAGGTCACTGACAGGATCCGACGACACAGTCCGGGCCAAAGCCCCCGCTTTCCCGGGATCACGGCCGTATATCTGCCGGATATTGTACCCTGCAAGGTGAAAAGCCCGGGAAAGATGATAAGCCACATTTCCCGTACCCAGGATGACAATATTTTTAATTGCGTTCTTTTCCATAGGAATGTCAACTGCGAAAATACGAAAATTCGGCATCCGGCACTTTTAAACTTTTTAGGTGCTCAGTTTGTTTAACGGGAAAGACAATACTATAAACACCAGCACACTACTCCATGTCAGGCTTTTACTCCATTAAAGATTTAGAAAGGGTTACAGGGATCAAGGCGCATACCATCAGGATCTGGGAAAAGCGATACAACATCGTAAAACCGGAAAGGACCGAATCGAACATCCGGTGTTACACGGATGAAAACCTGAAACGTCTCCTGAACATTTCCATCCTGGTCAAGAACGGATATAAAATATCCCGCATCGCCAATCTTGATAACAAAGAGATCAATGACAAAATCCTGGATATATCCAGATTGAACAACAATTACATCAGCCAGGTCGAAAGCCTCATCGTATCCATGATCGAGCTGGATGAGTTTAAATTCGAAAAGACGTTGAATACCATGATCATCAAAATTGGTTTTGAAAGGACCGTTTTTGAGATCATTTATCCGCTTTTCGAAAAGATCGGTATATTATGGCAAACCGGCTCCATAAACCCTGCCCAGGAACATTTTATCTCCAACCTGATCCGCAGAAAGATGCTGGTGGCCATTGACGATCTGCCGGCGGTAACCAGCCCGGATTCCAAAACCATCATTCTGTACCTTCCCGAATGGGAATTTCATGAGATCGGCCTGCTGCTGTATGAATACCTCCTAAGAAAGAATGGCTTCAGGGTTTTTTACCTCGGACAGAGCCTGCCACTGGAAGATCTAATCGCCGTTGCCAAGATCCGGAAACCCGACCACATCATGTCGGTATTTTCCTCCCCGGTCCCAAAAGAGGATTTTAAAAAATACATACATGAGATCTCCAGGAATTTTCCGGATACGACCGTTTTTATCTCAGGATACATAACCCAAAACATCAGCTTTCCACTTCCGGCCAATGTTAAACAGTTCAAAAATGCCGCGGAATTTTGTGAAGAGATCCTGAAATAAAGCCCGCATTTCTGTTAACATTTAATCAACATTTGTTTAACATTATTTTAACATTCCATTGTTATATTTTTCACGGTAATATCAAAACCGACTATTTAGATTGATTTTAATTATATATATATGATTGATTTACTGTTTATTCTGTTGCTTATTTAGATTTATTATAAAAATATTTTATAAAAAACTTGACAAGCATAGGAAAATATGTTTAACTTTGCGTCTTGATTGGTTAAACAATAAATAAACCCAGAAAATCCATCAAGCCATGACAGCAACCGAATTCAATTATATGTTAACAGGGATGCAAAAGCACCTGGAGTATTTTGCCAGAAGATTGACAAACAATGACCATGATGCACAGGACCTGCTGCAGGAAACCTACCTGAAAGCCATAACGTTTCAGGACAAGTTTGTGCAAACCACGAATTTCAAAGCCTGGCTGTTCACGATCATGAAAAACATCTTCATCAACAATTACCGGAGAAATGTCAGGGCCAAAACCATCATCGATACAACCGACAATCTATACCATATCAACAATTCACCCGACAGTTCCCCGCTTACACCTGAAAATAAGTTTTCAGAGAAAGAGATCCGGAAAGGCATCGCGCAACTGGAAGATGATCACAGGATCCCCTTTGAAATGCATACCCGCGGATTTAAGTATAAAGAAATTGCGGAAAAGCTTGACATATCCATTGGTACGGTCAAGAGCCGTATTTTCTTTGGCAGGAAAAAATTAATGGAATCGCTCAAAGACTATAAGAACTGATATATTGACGCTGCCAGATCCGTTCAACAAACCGGCCAGGGAACTACCCGGGAAAAAGGGCATCCCTTTATATTTTCGATACTGAATGCTGAACCCATACGGTCAGAACAATTCCCTCGCTTCTTGCTTCAGAAAGCCCAAGGCCTGGTCCACCGGATTCTTATCTTTATTCATGGAGCGTTCCAGGATGGCGGTGGCCAGATCGTTCCCTGAAGAAGCATCGCTCAAATTGGCGGCTTCGGTATTTACTTGTTTTATTGCGCTCTCCTTGGCGTTTTTAATACGCTCCCATGCCTGGGACGAAATATATATCTGCTGCGAAAGATTATGATCAAACTCCTCCCGTATCGAAGAAAGCAACGCATTGCGCATCTGATCGGCAGAGTACCCCGGCTTATTTATCCGCATGACCAGTCCGGTCAGCCTGATCCGCTCCAAAAACAGGGCCATGCGTTCATAGGCCTGCAAACGCAACGGGGTGGCAATATCCTTCCGGGCAGATCTGATCTCCAGCATCTTTTTCCGGAGATCACCCTCCAAAAATAGCTTGATCAGCAAGTATGTCAGGATCAACATGACCAGGGAGGGCAATATATACTTCAGGATTTCAAATACTTCATTCATAGGCAGGGATCTTAATAAAAAACAAATTTACTACAATCTTCCCACCCAACATCAGGGAATGTGTGAAAATTACTACTTTTGTTATTCTTTTAACATTACCAACCGTACGATGAACAACGCATTATCCAACAGACTGAAAAACATGTCTGAGTCCGAGACCCTGGCCATGAGCCAAAAAAGCAGGGAGCTCAAGGAAAAAGGCCAGGATATCATTAATCTCAGCATTGGCGAACCCGATTTCAACACGCCCGCATTCATTAAAGAAGCGGCCAAACAGGCCATCGATGATAACCACACGCATTATCCCCCGGTAGCCGGTTATCCGGAACTGCGCAGGGCCATTGCAGAGAAACTTCAAAGGGACAACAACCTTCTGTTCGATCCCGGCCAGATCGTTGTTTCAGCCGGGGCCAAACATTCCATAACAAATGCCATCCTGAGCATTGTTGATCCCGGCGATGAGGTCCTTGTTCCCGCCCCCTATTGGGTTTCATACAAAGAGATCATCAAGCTGGCACAAGGGGTTCCCGTGGTTATGGAAACATCCATTGAAAATGATTTCAAGATCACCCCGGGGCAACTTGAAAAAGCCATCAACGCCAAAACAAAGGCGCTGCTGTATTCCAGCCCTTGTAACCCCAGCGGCTCTGTGTATGGAAAGGAAGAACTCAAGGGGCTGGCCGCTGTGCTGACAAATTATAAAAACCTGTATGTTATTTCGGATGAGATCTATGAATTGATCAATTTTGTTGATAAGCATTATACCATTGCAGCATACGAATGTCTGAAAGACCAGGTGATCCTTATCAACGGGGTTTCCAAAGGATTCGCCATGACCGGCTGGAGGCTCGGGTACATGGCGGCTCCGCCGGCCATAGCCAAAGCCTGCGAGAAACTTCAGGGGCAGATGACCTCCGGCATAACCACCCTTTCGCAATATGCAGCAATAGCCGCACTCCGGGCCGACCCATCCAAAACACCGGAAATCATTGAAATGGTCAGCACTTTCCGGGAAAGAAGGGACATGGTCCTGGATCTGCTGCAGAGCATCCCCGGAATGAAAACCAACCAGCCCAAGGGTGCTTTTTATATTTTCCCGGATATCCATGCTTATTTCGGCACTTCATTTGGAAATACGTCCATACGCAATTCCAAGGACCTTTGTATGTACCTGCTGGAAGAAGCCGGCGTGGCAATGGTGCCCGGCGATGCCTTCGGTGCACCCGGATGCATCAGGATTTCCTATGCTTCTTCCAGAGAGCTTCTGGAAGAAGCGGTTAAGCGTATGGATAAAGCATTAAAGAAACTATCGTAACTTTGTCTTGATCAATTTTTCATACTATGGCAAATCAGGATAAGTATTCCAGGATATTCCGGGATTTTCAGGACCTGAACATTTTAATCCTGGGGGATGTTATGATCGATGCATACCTTTTTGGCAGGGTCGACAGGATATCCCCCGAAGCCCCCGTCCCTATTGTTTCCGTGCACAAAAGAGAAGAAAGGCTTGGCGGCGCCGCCAATGTGGCGTTAAACATCAAATCACTGGGAGGGACCCCCTGGTTATGTTCTGTGATCGGCAAAGATCCCAAGGGAGCGATCTTTACCGGCCTCCTGAAGGAGCAAGGCATTGAGTCACCCGGTGTTGTACAAAGTAAAAACCGCATCACCACAACAAAATTCCGGATCATCGGCAACAATTCCCAACTCCTGCGGGTAGACGAAGAACTGACATCTGACCTGAACAACGAAGACACAAAAACCCTGATCCAGGCCGTGAAGGATATCACCGAAAGCAAAAAGATCGATGCGATTATTTTCCAGGATTACAATAAAGGGATCCTAACCCACAAGATCATCCGGAAAATAATCCAGATTGGCGAAGAGAAAGGGATCCCCACAGCCGTGGATCCCAAGATCAAAAATTTCAGTATGTACAAGAACATCACCCTTTTCAAGCCAAACCTCAAAGAGCTCAAATCGGGGATGAAAACAGACTTCAATCATAAAGACATTAAAGAACTTAACGAAGTCGTGCTGAAAATGCAGGAGGGCCAGAACATCAAAAACGCCCTCGTGACGCTTTCGGAAGACGGGATATACATTTCATCCAGAACGGGAAATCAACGCGTCATACATTCCATCCCGGCACACCACCGTTCCATTGCAGATGTCAGCGGCGCCGGTGACACAGTACTCGGCGTTGCTTCCATGTGCCTTGCATTGAAATTATCCCCTTATGAAATCGCCACCCTTTCCAATCTTGCCGGGGGACTTGTATGTGAAGAGGTCGGGGTAGTGCCGGTAAACAAGCATAAATTTGCCGAGGAAATTAAAAAATACGATCCGGCCTGACCCGCTTTAACAGAACAGTATGCCACCCTCCCGTTGCGCAGGTTCCGCCGAAACGGACCATGGTTTTTTCCGCCTGCCCTTATCAGGGAAGACCTTCCGCAGGTCATCCGGGCGCCCGGGGCCCGATCAAAAATAATGAAAAATCATCCCCCGCCATTCAAGCGTACCCGGAAAGGTCGAAAAAAATCCCTAAGTTTGCACCCCGTAAAAAACGCATACCAGAAATAATTTGGTGCATTTCTCGTTAGCTAAATTGATCATGAGGAACCAATCGAATTTCAGGAAACAGACCATCCGGACAGCAATCATGCTTGCTTTCCTGATCACGTGCCTGCAATCCTCCGGGCAGAAACGGCCCATGAACCTGCCAACCTACGATTACGCGAAATATCACTTCGGTTTTGTGCTCGCCATAAACCAAATGAACTTCACGGTAAAGATCAACGACAACATGTCGCTGATGACCTTAGACTCTCTGCGGTCTCCCGATTTTTTTGCAGATTCGGTCAGGATCCTGGGCATCAATGCCTCCCCCACCCTGGGGTTTACGATCGGTATCATTTCCAACCTGCGCCTTGGCAAATATTTCGACCTCCGGTTCATCCCCTCCCTTTCGTTTGGAGAACGCCGGTTAAACTACACCTTTCTCCGTTACAAAGATGACAATACAAACATCGTTGAGTTTGAAAAAAACATTACCTCCACATATGTGGAATTCCCCTTGCATATAAAATATAAATCCAAAAGACTGAATAACGTCAGGGCTTATGTGCTGGCCGGCGGAAAATATGTGATCGACCTGGCCTCAACCAAATCAGACAAAGAAGAGGAAAAAAACAATACCCTGGTCAAACTGAACCGGAACGATGTCCTGGCTGAAGTCGGGGTGGGTTTTGATTTCTACAATGCATGGTTCAAATTCGGAACGGAGATCAAAATGTCCTATGGCCTGACAGGCCTTCTGAAAAGGGAGAACAATATATACACCGATGGGATCGATAAACTATCCTCCAAGATCTTCCAGATCTCTTTTACGTTTGAATAACAGACCATTAAAAACAGCCCCATGGCAGATAAAGAAAAACAATTGCCCATTTTTCGCCACCTGATCGAAAAAGGATGCCTCAAGCAAAAGGTTTACCGGAATACTTTCCAAACCCTCCGGCTCTTTAAAGAGATCTTCCGGGAACTGACCGAAGAATACAACAGCATGGATAAGTCCTGTGAAGATGATATTGCCTTTGAATACAAAGAAAAAAGTGAATTTGAGATCGAGCTCAAGTTTGCCGGGGATGTGCTCATTTTCCTGATGCACACCAACGTGTTTGAATTCCCCAGGGACCATTTTATCCAACAGAACTCCTATATCAAGGAAGACCCCGACCGTTCGTTCAGCGGGATGATCAGCATTTACAATTTCCTCAGCGACTCCCTGAAGTACCGCAGGGTAAACGACATCGGATACCTTATCGGGCGAATATTCATTAACAAGGACAATCATTTCTATATTGACGGTAAAAAAGAGCTCCGCCTGTTCCCCAATAATTTTGCCGACATGAAAATGGATGAAGAAAAAGCCCGTGAGATCATCCGTTCCTCCATCAGGTACACCATTGATTTCGACCTGCTGACCCCCCCTTACAACAAGGTCAAGGAAGCCAGCGTGGGCGAGATCATATTCGCACGCGATACCATGTCCCTGAAAACCGGAAAACGCCTGGGGTTTAAATTTCAAGGAGATGCAGAAGGCCGGGGCGAAGAATAATTTTACGGGGTTTTTTTGCGGAATATAAAAATTGTATTAATTTTGCACACTCATTTTGAGGGCCCGTTCGTCTAGCCAGGTCAGGACGCCAGGTTTTCATCCTGGTAACAGGGGTTCGAATCCCCTACGGGCTACATCAAAACCCCCACAATGCCCTGCATTGTGGGGGTTTTATTTTGCCCCCGGCATCCGGAAACTTGTTTACGGGTGCCGGGG
>JAGYMZ010000047.1 GCA_018400295.1 Bacteroidales bacterium
CAAATTAATTTTAGAACGAATATGATCATACCCCTGATAAATTCCCTCTGTTTGGACACATAAATAATTCATTCCATGAATTTTAAATATGAAGTCAACAACAAAAAAAGAATTCCGTTCACCGAGGTATTGATCCAGTTGATCTCACCCATGAACAGCTGCAGGGCAAACAGAATGACAGCCGGGATTAAAAACAGCAACAGTCCGCTTTTCTTCAGCATCCATAATTTGATGCATCCTGTCAGGATCGTTGCATTTGCGAGAAAAGCAATGATCAGAAAAAGCAGCAGCCGCCCACCGGATATTCCGTATTGTCCTGTGTAGGTTTCGATCAGGGAGTTGCCGGTCGCAGACAGGACAAGTCCCAGGGCAGTGATGCCCGTCAGCAAACCATAATACACGAACGAAACCAGGCATAGCAGGCGCAGGCCGAGCGGACGGTATGGGAAAGCAGTGTTTGAACCTTCATTCATTTCATCAGCCTTACGTGTTTCCAGTATAAATATACAAAAACTGTTGTGATCAGCAGATCGAACCATGGAAAAGGGTAATCGCCGATATAGATCAGCGGGAGCAAAAGCAGGAGGATCTGTGCCACCAGGTAAAGGTGAAATCCGATCTTTCTCATCTTCCACATTTGTATGGCGCCTGCCAGGGATGTTGAATACAGCAGTGTCCCGGTCAGGAAAAATCCATACCCTGCACGGGATAACAGCTCCATTAACGGCCATTCAAAAGCTTCCTGCTTCAGATAATCCATGGTCTCATCGTAATTCATGGTGATCATAAGGTTGGAAAAAGCACCGGTCCCGCTGCCGATAAAAGTAAGGACACACAGCACCGTAAGCAGGTCCGGTCTTTTCCGGCCGGTATTTTCCTGAGGGGTATTATCCGTTGGTTCCATCCAGCTTGCCGGTTACTTTTTCAACTTCTTCCAGGATCTCACAGGAACGGACCAGTGCTTTCATATTATTATGGTCATCATAAAGGGGCCTGTCCACATCCAGGAATTCTACGTATTTTCGGATCACTTCCCTGGCTCTGGAAACGCCCTTTCCAAAGTTGTATTCCCTGAAATCCAGGGCTTGTGCTGCAGCCATGAACTCAATGCCGAGCACACCGTATGCATTATCCAGGATCTGGAAGTTTTTCAGTGCCGTATTCATGCCCATGGAAACGAAATCCTCCTGGTCGGCGGCTGCCGGTATGGATTGGATGGAGGCAGGGGTTGAAAGAATGCGTTGCTCCACGATCTGCATGTCGGCCGTATACTGGCTGAGCATCAATCCCGAGAACATGCCAGCCCCTTTGGTCAAAAATGCCGGCAAGCCTACGCTGAGTGCCGGATTGTTCAAGCGGTTCATTCTCCGTTCCGACATTACGCTGATCATGGTGATGGATGCTCCGGCCATATCCATGGGGAGGGAAACAGGCGTTCCCTGGAAGTTGGCGCCGGACAGTTGCAGGTTTTCCTCCGGAAAGAAGACCGGGTTGTCGCCGACACCATTCAGTTCAATTTCCACCTGTTCGCGTGCATATGCCATGGCATCATGGGCGGTCCCGATCACCTGTGGCGTGGAACGCATGGAATAGGCATCCTGCACCTTGCATTGGATTTTGTTCTCTTTGAGGTCGCCGCCCGCAACCAGTCTGGAAATGGCCCGGGCGCTGCGCACGGCTCCGGGAAACCCCCGGGCTTCATGAAGTTTAGAAGTATAAGGCTTCATGTTGGCTTTCAATGCTTCCAGCGACATGGCTGCGGCTATTTCCGCCTGACTGAGCCAGCGTTCCGCGTCGTATAGGAACAGGGCGCTCATTGCGGTCATGAAATTGGAACCGTTGATGGTGGCCAGTCCGTCCCTGGCTTTTAGTCCGGGAACAGGAATGCCTGCTTTTTCTAATGCTTCCGCCCCCGGATACACTTCCCCTTCATAGTAAGCTTTTCCTTCTCCCAGCAATAACAATGCGATCTGTGACATGGGGGCGAGGTCTCCGCAGGCACCGACCGACCCCTTGGTGCATACCTGGGGGGTCACCCCTTTATTCAGCATTTCAACCAGGGTTTGGGTAATTTCCGGACGGCATCCGGAATTCCCGTGGGCATGTACATTGATCCGGCTAAGCATTGCCCCGCGCACCCATTCCAACGGCATAGGGTCGCCGATGCCCGCAGCGTGGTTGTATATCAGGTATTTTTGAAAATCCTGCACCTGTTCATCGTTCAGCACCACCTCGGAAAACTCCCCGATGCCGGTGTTCACACCGTACATGATCTCCCCGGCCCGGATCTTATCTTCCAGCATGGCACGGCATTTCCGGATCCGTTCCATAGCATCGGGGTGCAAAACTACTTGTTCATTATGGCGGGCAACCTTTACAACATCTTCGACAGTCAGGCCTGCCCCTTTTATGATTAACGTCATGGTAAAATCCTCCTTTTATCAAATTGGTAATGTTGGAACGTGTTTATGGTTCAAAATTATAAAAATGCGTGGTCAACCGCCGGCTGCCCGGGAATTTTTTTTGAATTCGTCTGGCAGCTCCTCTGTATCTATGGTATGTTGTTCTCCCGTTTTCATATTTTTCAGTCCGGCCCGCCCGTTTTTCATTTCTTCACTGCCGATCAGCACAACAAAAGGTATGTTCTTATTGTTGGCGTAGGTCATCTGTTTCTTCATTTTTGCCGCTTCGGGATATATTTCTGCTGTGATCCTTTCCTGCCTGAGTTTTTGAAGGATGTTCATGCAATAGCGCTCCTCTTCCGGGCCGAAATTCACGAACATGACCTGTGATGACGCTACGCCGAGGTTTTCAAACAGGCCCATTTCATTCATGACGTCATATATCCGGTCGGCACCGAAAGAGATGCCCACTCCGGAAACATCCTTCATGCCGAAGATGCCTGTTAGGTCATCGTAGCGGCCCCCTCCGCAAATGCTTCCCATTGGGACATCTTCCGCCAGCACCTCAATGATGGCCCCTGTATAATAATCCAGCCCCCTGGCCAGTGTAAGGTCCAGGTCGAACCTGGCCTTCATGCCCAGGTCTTTGAGATACTTTAATATGGTCATGGTGTCCTGGATGCCTTCCAGGCCGGTGGGTGAGTTTTTCAGCATTTCCTGAAGGGCAGGGAAGCGTTCCTTGAGTTTCCCTTTCATGGTGAGGATGGGTTGGAGTTTTTCAATGGCTTCACCGGAAAGGCCCCCCGCGCGCATTTCCCGGACAACACCTTCCAGTCCGATCTTATCCAGCTTATCGATGGCCATGGTCATGATCATCATATTTCCGGCTTCACCGATGTATTCCGCTATACCGGTGAGTATTTTCCGGTTGTTGACATGTACGCTTACCTTTATGCCCAGTCGGGCAAACACCTCATCAATGATCTGGATGAGTTCCACTTCATTGAGCATAGACCGGCTTCCGATGACATCCGCATCGCACTGGTAAAATTCCCGGTACCTGCCACGCTGGGGTTTATCGGCCCTCCAGACAGGCTGGATCTGATATCTTTTAAACGGGAAGGTGATCTCGTTCCGGTGCTGCACAACGTATCTTGCAAAGGGGACCGTCAGGTCATAGCGCAGTCCTTTTTCCGAGATGCGGGTTGCCAGCGCTGCCGGAGGCATATGTTCCAGTTCGTCTGTACTGACCTTCGAAAGGAAATTGCCCGAGTTCAGGATCCTGAACAACAGCTTGTCTCCTTCCTCACCGTATTTGCCCGTCAGGGTGGCCAAATTCTCCATGGCGGGCGTTTCGACCGGCTGGTAGCCGAATAGCCGGAACACATTTTTTATGGTGTCAAAGATGTGGTCCCTTCTGACCATCTCTTCGGGTGAAAAGTCTCTGGTACCCTTGGGAATGGATGGTTTTTGCATGGTTATCCGGTTTTATGCTGCAAAGGTAATTATAAATTCAGGGTTTTCCGTATGCCTTCGATGAAATCTGCCGATCCCGGAGCTCCCTCCGGGGGCGACCACCCGGCGAATTTTTTGTCCGTTTCCGGGTCATAGGGGCCGTCTTTCAGTTCGAAGACCACCGTTCCTTCTTCCAGTGCGATCATGGAATGCCAACGTCCCGGGGCAATTTCCGCACCATGATTTTTCCCGCCGGGGTCGAGGAGGATGTGGTCCGTGAGGGCCCCGCTGTCATCAAATTCCAGTAGGAGGAGACGTCCGCGTATGATCAGGAAGGCTTCCCTTTTATCCGGGTTTTCATGCTTGTGCGGCCGGATGTATGATCCCGGTTCTATGGCGTTAAGCATGCGTTGCAGGGGGTCCTCCATATCGCTGTGGAAATTGTGGTTCTTTCTTTTTCTGCTGCTATGTGTTGCTTTGCGGGACAGGGCATTCAACAAGGCGGTATCGATCCGGATCATAAGGGTTTTTTGCAAATGTAAGAAACAATCCGCAGGCATCCCTTTTTGCGGGTTATTCATTGAAATATCATATTTTCCGGTTATATTTGCCAGCCAATCACTGGTTGCCATGAAAATTTTACAGGTATGCAATAAAATGCCCTATCCTCCAAAAGATGGCGGTGCTATTGCAACCTGGAGCATGACACGTTCGTTTGCGGATCTGGGGCATGACATCACGGTCCTGGCCATGAATACCTCCAAGCATTATTGTGATCCCCATAGCATCCCGGCACATCACCGTGAGAGGATACGTTTTATCCCGGTATATACCAACACACGCATACGTCCTTTGAACGCACTGGCCAACCTGGTTTTTTCAAGAAAGCCTTACAATGCGCAGCGTTTTGTCACGGCTGCCTTTAAATCCCGGCTGGAGGAGCTGTTGCGATCGGAGACTTTTGATGTGATCCAGCTGGAGGGATTGTACCTTGCCCCCTATTTGCCTGTGATACGGAAACACAGTGAGGCCCTGGTTTCCATGCGGGCACACAATATTGAGCATGAGATATGGCAGCGGACCGCTGCTCAGTGCAAAGGAATGAAAAAACGGTATTTGCATGATTTGGCCGGCAGGATACGAAGGATGGAATACCATTTCATGAACCGGTTCGATGCTGTGGTCCCGATAACCCTGCGCGACCTGAACAAGCTCAGGGACATGGGCTGCCATATCCCGGCACATGTGGCCCCGACAGGTATTTTCCCGGATGCGTTGAAGCCCGATCATTCAACACGGGCGTACCCTTCCGTGTTCCATATCGGCGCCCTCGACTGGGGCCCTAACCAGGAAGGCATCCTGTGGTTTGTCGAAAAGGTCTGGCCGGAAATAACCATGCAATTTCCCAACCTGAAATTCTATATTGCCGGAAGAAATGCTCCCCGGTGGATCCGTTCCCTGAGCGGAAAGAATATCAGGTTTGCCGGGGAAGTGGAAGATGCTTATGATTTCATGCGCTCCGGGGCCATTATGGTTGTCCCCCTGCTCTCCGGCAGCGGTATGCGCATCAAGATCATTGAAGGCATGGCACTGGGCAAAAGCATCGTTACAACGTCTGTTGGTACGGAAGGCATTCCAACCTGCAACGGAAAGAACATCATTATTGCCGATACCCCGCAAGAATTCACAGCGGGCATACGGTTGTTGTTGGAGAATTTTGATACATTTGAACAGATGGGGCAGGAGGCGACCCGGTTCATTCGCGACAGGTTCAACAATGAAAAGATAAGCGCTTCACTTTTAAAATTCTACGAGGAGAATAGATATGCTGTTAGATAGTATATTCTGGCTTTCCGTCCTGTTGATATTGCATTCATACCTGTTATATCCTGCCTTGCTGACCTTATTATCCCGCAACAGGAAAAACAATGCCACCGTCTATTCAAAAGAAGAGGAATTTCCCCGCGTAGCCGTGCTGGTTTCGGCATATAACGAGGAAGCAGTGATCGGGGAAAAGATCGACAGCATATTCCGGGGCAGTTATCCTCCCGGCAAACTCGAGGTAAGGATCGGTTCGGATTGTTCCAACGACCGTACCAATGAAATACTCCGGGAATGCGCCGCAACCTACCCGCAGCTGAAAATATTCCTGTATCATGAAAGAAGGGGCAAGCAGAACGTGATCAACGACCTGGTAAGCGGAACCGATGCTGAGATACTGGTACTGACGGATGCGAATGTGATCTTCGACCAGCACACACTGAGGAATATGGTCAGGCATTTCAAGAATCCCTGCATTGGCCTGGTGGATACCAACATGATAAACCGCGGCATGAAGAAGGAAGGCATTTCCATTCAGGAGAGCACGTATATTTCCAGGGAGGTTCACATTAAAAACATGGAAGGCCGTTTATGGGGTGCCATGATGGGCCCTTTCGGCGGGTGCTATGCCATACGGAAGGAGGATTATTCCCGGGTCCCGGCCAATTATCTTGTCGATGATTTCTACATCAACATGCATGTCTTCACCAAAGGGAAAAAAGCCATAAACGATCTGGAGGCAAAAGTATATGAGGATGTTTCCAACGCCATACGCGATGAATTCCGCAGGAAAGTCCGCATTGCCACCGGGAATTTCCAGAACCTGAAAACTTTTGCCCCATTGCTTTTCCGGCCTTATGTGGGCTTTTGTTTCTTTTCGCACAAGGTACTCCGGTGGCTGGGGCCGTTCTTTATCCTGGCCGCATTGACCGCCAATATTTTTCTTGCATTTGCTTCCGTCTTTTATCTGGTTTTGCTGGGCTTGCATGTGTTGCTGTTTCTCATGCCCCTGTTGGATGTATTATTGAAAAGCATGGGGATACACCATCGCTTTCTGAGGCTGGCCACACATTTTTATGCCATGAACCTGGCCCTGCTCATTGGTTTCTTTAAGTTTTTGAGGCCGGTGCGGTCGGGGGTTTGGGACCGGACCCGCAGAAATCAATGATCTTTTTTCTTTTTTCCTGTGATCCTTTTAATAGCCTTGCTCCATGCATCTGTATCGAGAAGGGGTGAATCCGATGTGGCTTTGTATGTCAGGAAGATGCCCAGGGGCAACAATACAAAACTGGCGATCCACATGCCCTGGGCAATGGATAGTGCGCCCGCTTTGGCGGATTTTTCCCCGGTGATGGAAATGATATGGAAGATGACGAAGAAGATCACGGAAAGAACCACCGGCAATCCGAACCCACCTTTACGGATGATGGCACCCAGCGGGGCACCGATAAAGAACAGCACCAGGCAGGCAAAGGAAAGGGTGAACTTCTTGTGCCAGGCGATCATGTGCTTACGGATCCATGTTATCCGGCTTTTCAGATCTTCCTGTGTGAATTCCAGATTCCGTTTCATGTTTCTGGCCTGGTTCAGGGCGGTGCCAATGACTTTTTTCCGGTCTGCCGAATCAATATTGTTGATGATGCTCAGGGCACCCGTATGCAGGGTGTCGTATTTTTTGCGGTCAATTGAATCGATCTTACGGTAATCGGGGAAGCGCAGGTAATTTTCAGAAAAGGCATTCAAGCGTTCATTGTAAAGGGTGCTGAGAGAGTCGATGGCCTGGTTGAGCTGGGTCAGGTTGAGCATGTGGTAATTATTTTTGAACAGGTTTTCATCCGTCCGGGTCATTTCAAAGGCGGAAAGGTCGAATATCCTCACTTCCTTGTCAAAATTTATCCGCTGGAAGGATCTGTTTTTGTGATATTCTTTCTGATCCGTATTTTCCCTGTAATTATAGCCGTCAAACAATGTGAAAATAAGGTACCTGCTGTCCGGTGTTGATTCCATGGTGCCGGATCTGGCCACCGTCAGGTCCGTGTTGCCTTTCTTTTCCGAGTGATTATAGATCATGATGTCGTATATGGTCTTGTCGTCGTTCCCTTTTCTGCCTGCACGGATGACATATCCTTCCAGTCCCTTGTAAAAAATGCCGGGATGAATGTCAAAGGCCAACTTTTGTTTCCGGACGTCGTACAGCAGGGATTTGAACTTCAGATTGGCGACGGGCAATACGTTGTTGGAAAAATAAAAAGCAAAGCCGCTGATGATGACGGTAAGGAATATGAGGGGTTTCATGATGTTCCAGAGACTGATGCCGGCAGATTTCATGGCTACCAGCTCATAATGTTCGCCCAGGTTTCCAAAGGTCATCAGGGATGAAAGCAGGATGGCCAGGGGCAGGGCCAGCGGGACAAAGGTGGAAGAGGCGTAAAACAGAAGCTCTCCAATGACATACCATTCCAGGCCTTTTCCCACAAGGTCGTCGATGTATTTCCACAGGAATTGCATCAGCAATATGAAAAGGGCAATGAAAAATGTCATGAACAATGGCCCCAGGTATGACTTCAGCACCAGATTGTGGATCTTTTTCATATTGCTTGAATAACGCAGCAAAGGTAGATAAATTTTATCCAGGCGGATCCCTTCAGCCGGCCGGTCCCTTTGCCATTATGGAGGTATTCACCCTTTGCCTTGTATCTGCATGCAACGCTATCCTGTTCCCACTTGTCTTTTAGTAGACATATGCAAAAAACTGGTTTATAAATTGCATATCTACATATTTTTTTTTATATCTTTGCAATTCACCAGCAATTCAATATTGTTTAACTTTTTAAAAAAAACTTGTTATGAAAAGAATTTTACTGCTAAGCCTGGTTTTAATTATTGGGCTGACGGGATTTTCACAGAATATTCCAACAGTATCCAAATCACTGAGGGATGTTGCTATCAAAACGGAAAAACAAGACCCGGTTGATAATCCCACCAATTTTACCCTTCCTGTCAATTATGCAAACAGCAGCAAGGCATTGGCTCCGAATGAAGTACAGATAGGTTTAAGCTATTACGACCTCTGGTCAAATACAATTATCGGTAACCGCCTGTATAGATGGGATGACGGCACCATGGCTGCTGTCTGGATCTATGGTGAAGAAGCCACTTCCTTCCCTGACAGGGGCACCGGATATAATTTCTATGATGGCACCGAATGGGGCCCCATTCCGACCGAACGTCTTGAAAACAGACATTGCGGATGGCCAAACATCAGTGCCTGGGGAGCGGACGGTGAGGTTAACCTGGCACATAATGGTGTCGAAGGACTGACGTTTATGTGGCGCGACACAAAGGGAACCGGCGACTGGACCCAGATGAACTACCTCGGGCCTTCAGGCATCGAAAACGATCCGACCTGGCCCCGAGTGATCACCACGGGCGCCGACAATGAATATGTCCACATGATCTACAATTCTTATGTAGAGTATGCCGGACAGCCTCAGGCGATGCTGTATTCACGTTCAGATGACGGCGGTGCTACCTGGGACCCCAGGGATGAGATCCTGGAAGGTACCGGTGATGATTATTACTTCGAGATCGGTGCTGATCAATACATGATGGCTGCCCAGGGGAATACCGTGGGTATCCTTGTTGGAGGTGCCTGGATCGATATGTTCTACATGCGCTCGGACGACAACGGGGAAACCTGGGATAAGATCATGATAAATGAACATCCGTATCCGTTCTTCGACTGGAACACGACCATTGCGGATACATTTTATTGCACCGATAATTCCGGATTCATGACCTTCGACAACCAGGGCAAAGCCCATGTTGTCTTCGGGATCAGCCGGGTTGCGCATGAAGAAGTTGGTACTACGTATCAGTTCTACCCCTTTATTGATGGTGTTGGTTACTGGAACGACGATATGGATCCGTTCAGCGATGACCTGAATGC
Organism: Bacteroidales bacterium; assembly: GCA_018400295.1. Classification (GTDB taxonomy): domain Bacteria; phylum Bacteroidota; class Bacteroidia; order Bacteroidales; family B18-G4; genus M55B132. The sequence continues at coordinate 9,628 of JAGYMZ010000047.1, forward strand.
CCTTGCCCCACCCCAGTATGGTTATGCCAATTCCGAAATGATCGAAGACGAGAATTACATTGGATACATGCAGGATGTGGATGGCGACGGAGAGATACACCTCGCCGGATGGCCCAACACAACCATTGATAACATCATGTCTTACAGAGAGCTGGGACCCTCCACCATGCCTACGATCACCGTGGATGACCAGGGCAGAAGGTTCGTTCTCTTTGCCTCTACTACCGAAACGTATGTAAACGACCAGGTGAACTACAAACATGTATGGGCCCGTGCATACGACAATGGAATGTGGGGACCTTTTGTGGACCTGTCATCTGATATCGTTCATATCTTCGATGAATGTATTTATCCCATACTGGCCAGTACATCCGACGACAACATTCATTACATGTACATGGCTGACGTAACTCCGGGCCTCGCACTTGACGAGGACCATGGTTACCAGGAAAACAGGTTTATCTACGCTTCACTTCCGAAGACCGACCTGCTCACGGGCGTTGAAGAACCGGAACTTGTTTCCGAATCCAACGTTACGCAGAACAGGCCGAATCCGTTCACGGGAACTTCTGTTGTAGAGGTTACGCTGGAACAGTCTGCAGACCTCTCGCTTGAAGTAACAAACCTGATGGGCCAGAAAGTATATGAAGTCGACCTCGGCAATGTTCCTGCCGGAACACATCCGGTCACCATCGATGGCACCGGCCTCGATTCCGGAGTGTACTTCTATACCGTAAGTGCCGGAAACAGCAGGGTAACCAGGAAGATGATCATCGAATAATCCGTTTTTATGGAAATATTTCAAACCCTCCCGGTTCCCGGGAGGGTTTTTTTTGTAAATTAGCGGTATCCCGATGGTGTTATATTTAAAACTTTAGAGATATGAAGAAGTTTCTGCTGACCGGTTTGTTTATTGTTTTTATTTCCGTTTCTGTTGCACAGAACCGGGCATTTCTTTCCAAGGAATATGCATGCATTTCTGCTGAAGCAACCTACGGGGCAAGTACCGACCGGGTTGTTTTCATGGATGCCTGGAAAACCCCCGGGATGAAGAGCCGGGGCATTGCCCCCGGTGAAACCGAAATCGGGCTCACGCTTTATGACCTTCAGACAAACAAGATGCTTTCAGACCGTTTGTACCGTTTTGAAGACGGGACGTTTGGTTTTGTCTGGACCATGGGCCTGCAGGATGCCACCTTTCCGGACCGGGGAACGGGGTATAATTATTACGATGGCACCGGATGGGGTCCGGCACCGGATGAGCGGATTGAGGGCGTGCGGACCGGCTGGCCCAGCTATGCACCCCTGGGTGAAAGCGGTGAAATTGTGATCAGCCATGACTTTGGGGAGCATACCCTGAATTATTATACCCGTGCTGTGAAGGGGACGGGTGACTGGGCCGGAACGACCTATACCTACGGGGAAGGTCCGGATGCACTGGCATGGGCCCGGCTGGTAACTTCAGGCCCGGATCATAACCAGGTACACCTTCTGGCCAATTCCTTTGAAGAATATCAGGGCATGACTACTGCTGTGGTATATTCCCGCTCTACCGACGGAGCCCAGACCTGGGATATTGAAAATGCTTTGATCGAGGGTATGGATTCGGATTATTACACCGAAATATCCGCTGATGAATATGTATGGGCAGAACCCAAAAACGGGACCATTGCCTTCCTGTGTGCCGGTGCATGGCACGACATGTTCATGATGAAATCCACCGATAACGGTGAAAATTGGGAAAAAACCGTGATCTGGGAACACCCCTACCCCTTTTTCGATTGGAATACGACCATTGCCGATACGTTTTTCTGTGTGGACAATTCGGCCAGCATCACACTCGACAATGATGGCAAGGCCCATGTGGTATTCGGTATCAGCCGGGTAATGCATGAAGACCTGGGTACTACGTATCAGTATTTTCCCTTTGTGGATGGCATCGGTTACTGGAATGAGGATATGGACCCCTTCAGTGATGACCACAATGCGCTGGCACCCCCGCAATACGGGTATGGCAATTCGGAGATGATCGAGGATGTGAATTATATCGGCTATATGCAGGATGTGGATGGTGACGGCGAAATACATCTCGCCGGATGGCCAAACACTACCATTGATAACATTATGTCTTACAGGGAGCTGGGGCCATCGACCATGCCCACGGTTCACGTGGATGAAAACGGGTTCCGGTATTTGCTCTTTGCTTCTACTACCGAAACGTATGTGAACGACCAGGTGAACTACAAACATATCTGGGCCCGTACGTATGCCGATGGGACCTGGGGTGAATTTCACGACCTGACCAGCGATATAACCCATATTTTTGACGAGTGCATTTACCCCTTGCTTGCGGAAACCTCGGACGATCATATTTATTACACGTATAATGCCGACGTAACTCCCGGACTGGCACTGGATGAGGAACATGGGTACCAGGACAACCGCCTCATTTTTGCAGAACTGTCCAAAAGTGATTTGATCATCTTTTATGGGACCGGCGATCAGCCCGGTGCAAACACGTTTGAACTATCCGGTCCGATGCCCAATCCCTGCCGGGATGAATTTAGTTTTGCGGTAAATACCACACAGCAGGATGACCTGATCCTCGGGATCATGAATCCGGCAGGGCAGATCATCTTTGAAAAACCGCTTGAAAGTGCTTCCATGGGCAAGAACCTTTACAGGGTTGATGTAAGCGGCCTGCAGCCGGGAATGTATTTTTATACCGTGACAGGAGGCAACGGGAAGGTATCCAAAAAGCTGATCATTGAATGATCAATGGTGGGCATATGATGTGCATAACATTTGACGTTTTTGTTTTTTTACAAATTAAAATCTGATTATTATGAAAAGAATTCTATGTTTGATCATTGCTGCCGGGTTTGTTTTCACCCTTACAGCACAACAACAATTCAAGGTCGGGGTTTACGATGATAAAGCCCCCCAGTTCGCCCAGGATGAATATTCCACCCGCGGGCAGGGCGAGATTTTGCCCGTTTCGATCCCCACCCCGGATCATACCGCCGGAACACCGGCCCGGGATGTGGTCGTTCGCGACCTTGGAGGATCAGCCAATGCATGGGGCTTGTCCTCAGGTGGCCGGACCTACATGTGGGCCGACAATGATCTCGGAAGCGTGGTATTTATCCACAGGATGGAAAGTCCTCCCGGATCAGGTTATCTGGCTTATGACGTATCGACCGATAACGGGGAAACATGGGCTGTGGACCAGCAGGTATGGGACCCCGCAGAGTACCCATTGGGTGCAGGTTCGGGCAATGCCCGTTACCCCCAGGTCGCCATCTATAATCCGGAAGGCAACACAGCCCCTGAAGATGCTGTCATGACCTATTTTGCACCCATCCTGGATGCAACCAACGGTGATAGCTGGGGCGGTTATGGTTGGGGCACCAACGTGCTCAATGCTGTAAACCCCACAAATCCGAATATGATGGGGCATCCCTCGCCAGGTGGTGATATCCTCCAAAGCGTACCCGATGCCTTTCATGTGACTTCCGAGGGACTTGCTTTTGGTTATGAACCGGTGCTTGTGGATGGTTTGTTCGCGGAATATACCGGGGACCTCGTCCTGACATCCGGATATTACGATGACGGCAGCGGTTTGTTTGATTATACCCAGGAATTGATGGAGTTTGAGATTGTTGACGGGGCAAGCATTTCCAACAATAAAGTCGCGTTTGGCCCGGACGGTCAAACGGGTTATCTTGCCCTCCTGAGCAATAACGGAGAGAATACCCTGGCGGAAGGGGCGTATTATCCGATCCTGTTTAAGACCACCAACGGAGGGGAATCCTGGGACGGACCTTATACGGTTCAGCTCGGAGGCCCGGACGGATTGCCCGCAGTGCTGAATTACCTTTCCGATGAGTTGCTTGAAATGCTTTATGAACCACCCATTCCGGACCGGACCGAACTTTTGTTCACCACCGCTTTTGATATGGATGTGGCTGTGGATGCCTGGGGCAACCCGCATCTTGCATTTATTGTCGGACTGGGCAGCGGCGATTGGAGCATCTATACTTCCATTGAAGGATTGCCGGGGACCGGCGGCATGATCGCCATGATCCATGCAACCTCTTACGATGAGAACCTGGAAGACTGGTATGCGGATACCCTGAATACGCCGTATACGTTCCGCGGTACCTTTGAGGGTTCTACAGGATCCACGTTGAACGAGGATACCCGTCCGTATATTTCCGTGACCCCGGACGGCACCAAGATGTTTTTCTCCTGGATCAATACAACCATCGAAGAAACCAACATAGCGCCGGATATTTATTGCATCGGGCATAACATTGCCGACCGTACCTATTCCGAGGTTTACAATGTTACAAGGTTTACCTCCGCTATGTGGCAGTCGTGGATGGGCAATGCTTCGTATTATGTCTTCGATTACGGTGGCGAATACGAAATCCCCTTCACCTATCAGGTCATGAACCCCCAGAACAACATCGACCCGGTCACTTTCCATTATATTGATGAATTCAGGCTGACGGATGCCGATCTTTCTGTGGTGGTTTCCGACCATGAAATTGAAATGCCTGGCATTACGGTAAACCAGAACTATCCCAATCCCTTCCGGGAACAGACCAACGTGGGCATTTACCTGGACGAGCCGGCCAATGTCAGGATCGACGTGACCAACTTGCTCGGTCAAACTGTCCGTAGCCAGGATTACGGATATCGTAACAGCGGGCGGCATACCTTAACACTGAATGCTGCCGACCTGGAAGCCGGTGTGTATTTATACACCGTCAGGACCAATGATAAATCTGCGACGAAACAAATGATCGTGG
>JAGYMZ010000048.1 GCA_018400295.1 Bacteroidales bacterium
CAGTACCGGGCCGATAATCCAGTTTTGCACCAACGAGAGCAGCAATATTTTACGGTTTTTGAATACATCTTTCAGCTCTTCGTACTTTACTTTGGCCAGCGGGGGATACATCATAACGATCAGTCCGATGGCAATTGGGATGTTGGTTGTTCCGCTGCTCAGATCGTTCCAGAAATCCGCCATTCCCGGTACCAGCCTTCCGGAAGCGATACCGGAACCCATGGCCAGGAATATCCACAAAGTCAGATACCTGTCGAGAAAAGACAATTTTTTTCTTGCAGCCATCAGCGTGTTGGTTTTATCCTTTCATTATAGAATTTCAGAAAATCTTTTTTTATTTCATCGCGTATCCTGCGAAACGCTGATAAAATAAATTTTTCGGAACCTTTGACTTCCGCGGGGTCTTCAAAACCCATATGCAAGCGATTTTTTACCTTTCCGGTAAACACCGGGCAACTTTCCCTGGCTCCACCGCAAACCGTGATGACATAGTCGAATTCATCGTTTAAGAATCCTGTTACAGATTTGGGCGAATGCCGGCTCAGATCAATGCCTTCTTCCTGCATCACCTGTACCGTTTTGGGATGTATCTTTTTGCCCGGCTCTGTCCCGGCTGAGTATACTTTCAAAACATTGTCGAAAGACCTCAAATACCCTTCGGCCATTTGGCTCCTGCAAGTATTTCCGGTGCATAGGATCAATATTCTCATAATTTTTAAATGGCAATATCCTCTTTAAATAATTTATGAAACGAGGTTTTTACTTTTTCCCAGTTTTTACGGTTCAGGCAATATTTGATATAGGGTGGTTCAATTTCTCCCTGTATTAACCCGGCATATTTAAGTTCTTTCAAATGCTGTGACAGGGTAGAACGCCCAACAGGGAGTTCATCCACCAGATCCCCGCTGTAGCAGCAGGAATTCATCTGAGACAGTTTTTGCAAAATGTACAAACGCACAGGGTGCCCCATGGCTTTATAAATGTTAGCCAACTCCCTTATTTCCTGCGACAATTCAATTTTTTGCTCCATGGTCAAAGCAATTGATTTTTATGTTTCGCAAAATAACGAAATGATTTCAACATGGCCAAATAATTTCATCATTTTTTTTAACGCCGGCCATTGCATGGGTATGGAACTGATTTTCTGCGATGCCATCCTGCAGGCAGCGCTTTACCCGGCCGGTCAGGACCTTGTTCCAGGGATCGGTCTTCAGGGTGGCTATGTGCATACCGTTGGAATTCCGGCATGAATTATGAACGGCTTGCCTTCCATAACGGGGTTTCCCAACCGTTAAAAAATGTTAATTGTTTGGTCTTGCGTATTATGATGCTTAAGTTTGTGATTGATTCAATGAAGTTGCAACAGGATTTATTTGCGGCTGTGCATTGGCAACCGGAATTTTTTATAAATCAATCATTAGGGGGTAATCGCAGACAGGTTGCCGGTGTTGAACAACGCTGATTATGCCCTAAGTAAAAAAACAAACAGTATGAAATTAGTCAGAAAAAGTTTATGCAGGTTATTGCTCGTGTTTACACTTATCTTTTTCGGAGGTTCGCTGATCGCTCAGGGATTCGAGCAACAGCCGGCTCAACAAAAGGAGTATTCGGATGAGGAAATCGATTTGTTTGCCAGCACGGTTGTAAAGGTCATACCTATCCAGCAGAAAGCCCAACAGGATATGGTAAATAAAATTCAGGAAAATGATATGACCGTAGAAGCGTTCAATCAGATATCCAATCAGGTCCAGACCACCGGAAATACTGAAGGCATTACAGAAGCGGAAATGAAAAAGTTTCAGAAGATCTCCGGAGAGATTGATGCCATTCAGCAGGGCATTCAGGCGGAGGTCAATGAAACCATAACCGGTGAGGGAATGGATCCTCAGGTTTATCAGGAGATGGTCAGCGCCTATAATACGGATCCAAGGATCCAGAAAAAGGTGGATGAAAAACTTGCTGAGCAGGAGTAGTTTTCACTGGCTGGCCATTGTTATCGGAGACCTTTTTCTGTTGCATAACCGTATATTTGCATGGTTTATGTGATGGGAAAAGGTTTTTTTGTTACTTTTACCAGACATTATGGCGAACTTGTTCGCCATGATGCATTGAAACCGGTAGCCGGGGGGGTTGCCGGTTTCTTTATGATGCTTTGCGAACAGACTTCCCCGAAATATCCTTGCTCAGGGGCAGGCATGGCCCATCGGCCGGCATAAGAGATGGCAATTATTTATTTGCTTTCTGTTCCCACATCCACTCCGCATCGCAGCGTATCATTTCCTCCGGGGTCATCTGATAATGCCGGGCCTTACGCAGGATGTCCTTCATCCAGATGCTGTCGGAACGGATGCGGCGACTTACGTCCTGGATGTACTGGTATTTTTCGTACAGTTTGGGGTGCTGCTTCCGGAACATGTAGGCGGCATCCATGGCGATCATTTCTTCGAATGCTATACCCCGGCTTTTGGCTTTTTCCCGGACCTGCCTCAACCAGTCTTCATCCTGGCGGATCTTTTTCCCGTAATGGGCGGGACCATACAGCGACAGGTAAACGGGGAGCTTGTATGTCTCCAGCATATACAGGGCATCCAGCTCCAGCATTTTGCCCACGGGAACATCCCTTTCCCTGGCTTTTTGGATGACCTGCGTAAACCAGTGGTTGTCTTTGGTTATGGTTATCTTATTGTCATGAAGGCGGTCCAGGTCAGAGGTGGGTGCATACAAGCGATACAGGTCATTGACAAATCCCCAGTCGAACTTGAACAGAAAACGGTGTGTGACCATCAGCAGGATGATGTCCTGCTTTTCGGTTTCTTCCCGGAGATGGACCTCTGCAACGGTCTTTTCCCCGGAATATGTATCGGGGTATACCAAATGATAAAAGTACCAGAACGCTTCGTTTTTGAACAAATGCCGCGGCAACCGGGTATTGAATATGTTCCAGTAATAGCTGTCGCCCACCACCAAAACGTTCGGGCGATCCTTTCCTGCCGTATCCCCGAAGGCCAGCTGCGGGTAAGCCATGGTATCCATGGGTGGTTCATGCAGCAGGTTCATGGTCTTGCTGACGTCGTTGTCGGTCGATCGTGGCCGGGCAGCGTATTCGATGGTGTCCACCCACATTTCAGGCATGTCGATGCCCCGGAAGTCTTCCAGAAACCTGATCAGCGTGTCGGCGGCCAGGACTGCCCCGTATTCGCTCCAGTGTATGCCGTTCCGGGTATACAGGGGATACTTGTGTTTCCCTTTTTGGGAAAGGTAAAAAGCATTCAGGTCCAGATATCTCACCCCCAGTGAATCGGCCGCATGTTTGTATGCTTTGAAATTGGTCATGCCTTGTTTTGAAGTGGCGGTGGTGGAAGGCAGGTATTCGGGGTAATACCGGGCCTTGCCGGGCTCAAAGACCAGCAGCAGGTCGGTGCCGTATGCATCCTTCAGGTATTCCTGCAGAAAACGCAGGTGCCGCATGTTTTTATGCACGAACTTCCGGCCGGTATAATCCTCTCCCAGGTATTCCCGGATATAATCCGATTCGAACAGGTACCCTTCCTTACCGATAACTACCCCCTCTGCATTGGCTTTCCTGAACAGGCTGTAGTCGAGCTGGTTGTTCAGGCGCACCAGCCAGGGACGGAATCCGGTGTGTTGTTCGATGTAAGCATCGGCCTGTGACTGGTACTGGCCGCTCAGCCAGCTTTCCCAGGTCAGCCGGGGTGCGGGCATTTCCCTGAAATCGCCGCTCAGGGGCTTTACCTGAACCAAATGCAGCGCCTTCTGCAGGGCAGGCATTACCATCAGCAGGATCAGCAGTATCATGAGGCCGTATTTGATCTTTGTTGTCATCAGAACCTGAAATATATAAAGGGGTTAAACCCGGTGGATGTGATGGCCGAAACACAAATGACCAGGAAAACAACGGAAAAGGCCGTCATTAGGTAAATATTGCGGGTTTTCTGCGCTTCAGCCAATACTTTTTCCTGCCAGCGTTCCACGCCCCTGACGGCACCGAAAAAGGAAAAGAAAACGGCAACGCCCATCATCACATAAAATTTGCTGTCGAAGGCTGCTTCACCCGTACACCCGTTGAAGGAGAACATGTTGCCCAGGTAGTTCCAGGCGGATCCGGTGTCCTCCGCCCTGAAAAAGACCCATCCCACCAATACGATCAGGTAGTTGACCACGATGCTGGGGGCCTTGCCGATGCGCTTGTAAAACCTTAGCAAAAAGAGCCGGTCCAGGATCAGGAAAAGGCCGTGGAAGGCGCCCCAGAAAACAAAATTCCAGGCGGCCCCGTGCCATAGCCCGGAGATGAGAAAAACCACCCAGAGGTTGAAAAACAAGCGTGCTGTGGATACCCGGTTGCCTCCCAGGGGTATGTACAGGTAATTCTTCATAAAACGCCCCAGGGTAATGTGCCAGCGCCGCCAGAATTCGGTGATGCTCCGTGAAATGTATGGGTTGTTGAAGTTCTCCGGGAAACGGAATCCGATCATCCGGCCTATGCCGATGGCCATGTCGGAATATCCCGAGAAATCAAAGTAGATCTGGAAGGAGTAGGCGATAATGCCCATCCAGGCAGTGTAAGTGGGAATGTCCCCGCCCTGCATGGCAAAGATGCGGTCCACCTCTTCCCCCAGGACATTGGCTATGAGTACTTTCTTGGACAGGCCGATGACAAAGCGGAAAAAGCCTGTCAGACGGTTGTCGATGTTTTCCCGCGCGGAGCGGTCCACCAACTGGTCGGCGATCTCGTTGTACCGGACGATGGGCCCGGCGATAAGCTGGGGGAACATCAAAATATACAATGCATAATCGGTGATCTTTTTCAGGGGGGCATGCACCTTTCGGTAAACGTCTGCCGAATAGGTCAGCTTCTGAAAGGTGAAAAAGGAAATCCCAATGGGCAGGGCTACGTGTACCCATCCCACTTCCTTGTAACCCAGGGATTCCAGCATAACGTTGATGTTGGCGGCAAAAAAATTGGCGTACTTGAAGTACAGCAGCAGTCCCACGTTGAGCATCACGGAAAGGGATATCAGCCATTTCTTCATGCTGCCCGTGGAGCGGTCCATCTTTTGCACGATATAAAAATCAAGGACGATGGAACCCAGCACAATGAAAATAAAGTCCGGTGCGCCCCAGGAATAAAAGAAGATGCTTGCCAACAGGGCGAAAATATTCCTGTATTTCCTGCCCAGCAAAAAATATATGATCAGGAAGGCCGGGAAGAAGTATAACAGGAATAAGCTGCTGCTGAATACCATAATTTCCGCCTTGGTTAATTGTTCCTTTTTTGCAATGTCCGCCCTATGGATTTGGTGTTATGCAGGCTCATGGGTTGGGTTGTCGGCTATGGATATCCGTAAGCTCATTCATCCGATGTATTTGGAAATATCCAGTGGTGTTTCCGGTACGAGCGAAGAGTGGTGGTCAAGGATAAACCATTGCCCGCCTTCTTTAAGATAAGCGAAAGAATACCGTGCCGGAACCGTCAGCTTTTTGCCTTCCTCTATCCAGTAAAAGGTATAATACCCTGAATTTACGGCAAAATCCCCGTATTCCCTAATGTTTTCATTGGTGAAGATCACGGAAATGTTCTCACGGCTTGCAAAATCCACAAAATATTCCCGGATCCTGCCGGGATTATCCCGCCTTGTGCTGGATAAGGTACCCCACAAAACCGCGTCTTTCCTGTAAAGGGCAAGTACCCTGTCAGGATCACCGGATTCCAGTGCCTGTTTCCACAGTGCAGTCAATTCTTCTGTTTCTTTCATTGATATATCGTTTATATATTTATTTTCATGTTTGTGTTTTTGTCCCCCTCCATTTGTAAGGGCTCTGCATCCGTTTCATCACGAACGGGTTTGCAAATTTAACCTTTTGCTGCAAAAATGCATGGCCCGGGATATTAATTTCGCCGGTTGCGTCCGTCAGAAAAAGATGCCTGCTAAGGGGATATCTTTATGACCTTTTGTGTTTGAAGGGTTTCTCCAGTTTTGAGCACAAAGAAGTATACGCCAGGGTCAACGGAGTGGCCTTCATCATTTTTTCCGTCCCATACGACCCGGTGGTACCCGGGGGTGGTTTGCCGGCGGGGGAATAATTGGCGTACGGATTTACCGGAGAGGCTGATGATGTGAAGACTGGTTTTTTCTTCATGTTCCTGCGACCAGGAAACAACGGTTTGCCGTGTGAAGGGATTTGGGAATGCGGAAAGCCTGCCTGCCCGTCCGGGATCCAGGTTCCTGTGCATGAACTGATCTACGGTCAGGGTGACCGGTATGACCGTTTCCCTCATAAATTGTTCCCGGATGATCAGGAAAGCAGGGTAGGTGTCGTCCGGGAGCCCCTGGGTATTGAAATATATTTGGCGGATCACAGAGTGGTTGCCTGCGATGCTGCCCTGGATGGTATCCAGTGCAAGCCACCCGTAATTATACCCCAGGTTCCTGACAGACAGCTCCCCGCTGATCTCATGAGGATTGTTGCCGTATATATCACCCCTTACCAGGTAAGGCAGCTCGATATTTTCCGAAGGGACCTCTCCGATAAAAACCGTCATTTCGGCTGTTGCGGTTTCGCCGCCTTTGATCAGCCCCCAGCCGCTGGGATCTTCACCGTGCCAGTGTGCCGTGGCCCCGTATCCGGCAGTACCATCGTATTCCAGGTCACCGCCGGATCCCCCGGTGAAGTCGGTGGCTGAAAGAAGGTTCATGCCTTCCGGAACGCTGATCTCAATATCCCGGATCCATTCGTTGTCGTCGCTTGCATTATATACCGTGAATGTTATGCTTTGCTCAAGGTTCAGGTAGGTAGCTTCAACATCGCAGGTAAGGTAAGAGCCCAGTATGCTCCTTCCCGCATGACTGGTGGTGTTCGGATGGTATGAGATCAGGATGTCGTAATCCACCGGGCCCGGGTCCGGATTGGTCATGATCAATGTGTCCGTGCCGGTATCGTCCGGTAGCATGGTCTTTTCAATGGCATCCGTATCGTAAGAGAGCTGGTTCAGGATGTCTGAGCAGGAAGGAAGGGATATCAGGTCTATCCAGGCTGCATCAAAAAGCCTGCTGACCGTGTTGTCCTTCTGGTACTTCCATTCCAGGCGGTGGTAGCCTGTTTCAATGGGGTACACCGACTCCGACCAGTCCAGGTCACCGTCCCAGCGCCCCTGTTCTTCTCCATCGATCCGGAAGGAGAGGTAATCGTAATGATCATTGTTCTCATCGTCTTCACAGCTCACTTTTTTGTAAAAACGGATCTCACCGCTTTGATAAACCATAATGTCCAAAAACAGGCTGGATCCCTGCCCGTGGCTTATATGTCCTGAACGACTGCAATACTGCCCTTCGTAAGGGAAGTTATTGCCTATGAACCATGGTTGCCGGCCTCCTTCACCCCAGGCAAATGCGCTGAAATCGCCGGTTTCAAAATCTTCCAGCGTTAATCCAACACTCAGGCTGATGCTGTCGGTGAATGTATAGCCTTTGTTTGCCGCATAATCCAGCCTCAATTCAAGCACATGGCCAACGGGTGCATCTTCGGAAACCGCCAGAAGAAAATCCGGCATATAGAGGGAATCCTGCAGAAAATTTGCCAGGGTATCGTACGGTTGCAGGATCTGCAGCCAGGGATCGTGGCAGGTAAGTTCTATCTGCATGTCTGAAGCCGGGGAAGATCCGCTGTTGTGCAATTCCAGGATGAGGACGGATGTGTCGCCGGGGTCCAGGCGCCCGTTGATGTCGTCAATGATATGATCACTGATGTACGGTACCGGTGCATGGGCCCTGTGGATGAGATCACTGTGCCAGGTCTCCCGGTTACCGCTGATGGTTGTCTGCAGCTCAATGAGCTCCATATCCGGTATGTCCGGTGAGACAATATACTCAAAGGCATCGGCAAAGGTCAACGCTGTCCCCGCGGGCAAGGTGCCCAGATATTCGGTGCTGTCGGTAAGGAGGATATGGGGATGGGCGGAAGTAAGGCTTGTTGATGCATCATGGACCGTGTCATCTTCTATGTTGGTCACTTCAATGCTTATCTTCACCGTATCGCCATAATCCACCATTTCATCACCCCCGGCGGAAATGGAATCCCGGAGGATGATGCCGCTGGAGGAGAACGGCAGGGTCTTTTCATCGTATATGAAGTGATTATCGGTAGCGCGTACAGTCAGATCCAGGAGGCCATAGGGTTGTTGTGGTGTCCCGGAGAGGAGGCCGTCTTTTGACAGGGTGATTTCTTCCGGATGATCGTAAGGATACAGTACGGTCCTGGAATCAGGGTCCGGCAATTCCCCGTTATAATGGCCGGTCAGCTGGTAATCCCGGTCGTTGCCATCGGATATGCCGGGTATCCAGGGTATATGATCCTGGATGGTCAGGGTACCGTAATGGAAAACGATCTTTCCAGACGGATACAGGGTCACTGCTGCATTTGCCTGTTGAGAAGGGTCATCTTCCAGGTGGCATTTCCAACGGAAGGAGGCGGAAAGGGCATTTCCCTCATACCATATGCCGCCGTTTTGTGAGGCATCGATGAAGAGTCCGGAGCTCATGAATGGCGATATGTTTCGTGTGGTGGTGAACAAGACCATGTCGTCGTTGAAATACGGGTATGGGAAAAGCTGCTCATCGAACATCAGGTACCCGTCAACATGCACGGCTACCCTCGAATAGGAGCTGTCGTAGAAGGGAAAATCAAAGTCCAGTTCTTTGATGGCAAAACCGCTTGCATTGTTTCCGGGGGTCAGTTTTTCCTGGCTGATCACCGGGAAACTGGAAGGACTGTTTTCCTCATCGTATTTTTTTACCAGGTTCCAGGAGTAGGGTGGGGCGCCGTTCGCGGCTATGAGCTGGTGAGAAAAATATTGTCCGGCAGGTGCCGGGGGCAATGAGCTGGTGACGACGGTAGTTTTATCAAAATCCAGTCCGGTTTGCACCTGCAGGGTAGTGGTGCCGTTGTTTACGATGGGCAGGTTTGTTTGATTGCATGGGGTTTCCTGCATAACCCCGGTATAATCGATCACAGAGCAGGAAATGATCTCCCCGCTGCCCTGGCCGCCGGGGTCATCTTCCAATAGTTGCAGGAAAAACAAGACAGTATCCTGGCTGTTCACATAGCTGAGCAGGGGCGAGAGGTCGAGTCCGAATTCGATGGTTTTATTTTCCGGTTCCGTGGTGCCGCCCTGCATGTACATACAGGCTCCCTGGTACTTCAAAATGGGAAATTCAAGCATGGTTTCCGGCTGTGCAGAGGACAGGTCGCGCGATACACCGGCTGTGACCTTCAATGTATTGCGGCAATCATGGTTCATCACGACCTTCATGGTGAGTTGGGGGTCATATGCTGGCTTTACGTCCAGCACATGCACCGCGTGGTTCCATATGCCGCCGTTGCCCAGTTCATCGGCCAGGGTCTTGTACATGATGTAACAAAATCCCTCATCTCCCCAGGAAGGGGCGCCCCCATAGCTCTGGGCGATCTTGGCGCCCCCTATCTCCCAGTCTCTCATGTCTATCACCCCGTCGTTATTAATATCCAGATCATTGGTATATTGTCCGTCCCCGTTGTAATCGTACCGTATCGAATCGTGGTATCCCACGATGGTCATGGCGTGGTTGGGGTTGCCGCCGAAATGTGTAATGGCCCACTTGCCTGCTTCGGGTGTGCCGGCGGGAAGGGTCACCTGGGGACTCATATATTGCGCGTAAAAGCTGGCTACCCCGCCTGTGGCGGAACTGTCAAGATGATCATTGAGCCAGTGCTTTAGGGTGAGCAATCCTTCAGGGGTTCCGGCCTGTATTTGCATGGCCCTGTTGATCCGGTTGTGCATGCCGTTGTAATATGCATCGTATCCTGACATCCAACGTTCGGGGCCGCCATAGGAAAGGGAGCCGCCATAATCCGTTACATTGGGGGTGCCACAATGTTTGACCACCTGGAAGCTGTGCAGGTAGCTGACCCCGTAATAGCCATAACCACTGTTGTACCAGTTCCAGGTAAAGTGTGTCGGGTACTGGTTGGATGGTTGATTGGCCGGAAGGTTGCGTTCCCGGTTGATCTCATAGGTGAAATTATAGGCAATGCCGCTGGCTTGTCCGCAGCTGTAGCCTGCCTGGTTGAAGATGGGGCGGAAATAGGGCTGTGTGGAATTGTCCACCGAAACAGGCAGCTCACGGTTGCGGTAGTGCCGGGGTAGGGTCAGTTCCGGCAGTTTCGTAAGCTGAAAAAGTTCCGCCTCCGGAAGGGCCGGCGGCTCGCTTTCCTGCCCCATGAGCATGACAGGCAAGAGGAGCAGGATGATGAGGCGTATGTTTTTCATCAAGATCTGTTGTTAAGGTGATCCGCCCGGTGGGTGAACAAATCAGTGCCGGGATGCCGGGTGCCGGGTTGCACTTTGACGGCGGCATGCAATCCGTGGACGAAAGTACAAAATCCCCATCATTTTTCCAACCGCTCATAGAGCCCCAAAAGGGTTTCCCTGATCGAATCCGGGTTCAGGTCGTCGACCAGTGCCCGATAGCCGTTTTCGCCCATGCGTTGACGGAGGCCTTTATCCTGAAGTAATTTTTTCATGGCTGCGGTCATGTCGTCAATGTTGCGGAAGACAAGCCCGCATTCGTATTTTTTCAGCAGCTCCTGCTGGGGTCCGCAATTGGATGCAATGATGGGTTTTTTCCCGTACATGTACTGGAATATCTTATTGGAAACGCCGGAATCGTGCTGGGGGTTTTTAATAAAGGGGGCAAGGCAGATGTCGGCGGAATCCAGGTAGGAGGGTAGATGGCTCAGATCGATCCAGGGTTTGTATATGATATGGCCGGCGATCACCGGGTCGTTGATCTGCCGGAAAAAGGATGGGCGGTCGGATTTGTCCACAGGCCCGATCAGCAGGAGAAAACTGTCGTACCCTTCCTGGATGATCTTTTTAAAGGCATGCAATGTGGTAAAAATGCCCCTGCGCTGCGCAATGATGCCAAAATAGAAAAAAATGGGTTTCCCGGCGGGCAGGCCCGTTTCTATATTTCTCGGATAGCGGTCGAAACGGGATATGTCCGGTATATTGGGTAAAACCGTAAAGCGGTCCGGGTTTTCCAGGGCGTGCTCCTGCATAAGCTTGTCTCTGAAGACCTTGCTAAGCACGATGATGTGGTCTGCACAGGAAAGGTACTTTTTTTCTTTTCGTTTCCAGGCGGAGGGCCTGGATATGGCCCTTCGCAAAATGCCTTTGGTCCAGGAATAAGAACCGGCCACCGCTGCATAATGCTCATGCAGGTCCAGGATCAGCGGTATCTTTTTGCCTGATTTCCGGATGCCCGACCTGACAGCCCGGGCCATGTAGAGGTCGTGTGTATGGATAATGCCCGGGTCGTACCGCCGGATAAACGCGGCTGTTTTGCGGGCCCAAAACCATTCATACACGGGCAACAGGTTTGCCAGGAAAAACAATGCATTTTTTATTTTTCTCGGAATGCGTATCCGTTCAACGGTCATGCCTTCCGGGAGGGGATGGGCGGCCCTGCCAAAATCGAAACAGAGGACATATACCGGATATTTTTCTTTCAGGATATCTGCCTCGCGCCTGACGCGCTCATCATGGGTAAATTCATTGTCAACAATAATTCCTGCGTTCATACATGCATGTATGTGAATTCTGCGGCCCTGTCATGTGTTTTCAGGCCCCCGGGCGGATCATTTTAATAATGAATGATCTCGCACTGCGGATGTGATTCCCTGAACTTCTCTATTCTTCGTTCGGAGATCCGTGTATTATAGCATTCGAGCAGCCGCAGTTCTTTGAGTTCTTCAAGTTCTTTTAATTTTCTGACCCTCGTATTGTACAGGGATAATTTTTTCAGGTTTTTCATTGCTTCGGCAAAGCCAAGTTTTTTGACCGGCATCCCGGCAATGATCAGTGTTTCCATGGAAGTCAGGTTTTCCAGGGGATCCAGGTCCTCGGCCGGTACGTTTTTCAGATTGAGGTATCGCAGGCTGCTAAGGCCCGACAATGGCTGAAGGGACTCCACGGGATTATCGGCTATTTCCAGGTGTTCCAGGGATGTCAGTTGACTGAGTGGATTGAGGCTGGTGATGCGCAGGCTGTTGGCAATGAGCTTTGTTAGTCGCGGCAACATCGGCAATGGCCTGAAATTTTCAATGTTCCGGCTTTCATTCATGTCCAGCTCACGGATATTGGTCACTTTATGCAGTTCCTCCCGTGTCAGGGGCTCCGTAGCGGATACGGCCCGTAAAAAAATGTTTTTCCAGGATTGGGACAGTGTGCTCCACCAATCCTTCAGGGTATCGGTCTGGAATACGACCAGGCTGCGGGGCTTGGATCCATAAAACTCCAGGACCTGCCTGCTTGTTATCCTGGTGTTTTCACAATAGATGAGTGTTAAATTGGGCAGGTCTTCCAGTGGGTATAGCATGGAAACCAGGGTGTTATCCATACGGATCTCACGCAGGTTTTTTAATCCGGACAGTTTGGCGATCGTGCTCACTTCTGTGTTGGAGATGTCGATCAGGATCAGGTTGATCAGGTTTCCCAGCGGTTTGACCGATCGTATTTTTGAATGGGGTGCACGGATCTCTTTCAGGTTGATCAGATCGGTCAGGGGTTCCAGATCATCGACCGGTGTATGGGCAACATTCAGCTTTTGCAGCTCCCCCAGCTTTTCCAGGGGCTGGAGTCTGCGGATCCTTTTATTATGTGCGATATCGATCTCTTTGAGGTTGGCGATCAGGTGCAGCTGTTCTTTGGTGGGTACGTAGGAAACCTCAATATATCCGCCGAACACCCTTTTCCATTCGGAGGGTATCTGCTGCCACCATTCCTGGAGGGTCTGAGATTCAAAAATGACCAGGGCCCCGGGATTCTTCGACATGAACCTGTTGGCTTCGCGGCTGGTGACCCTGCTGTTGTCGCAATAGATCTTTGTCAGGGAAGTCAGTCCGTTAAGGGGTTCAAGGCTGCTGATTTCCGTGTTGTCGGCATGTATGATCTGCAGTGCGGTAAGCTTTCCCAATGGGGACAGGTCCTGTGTGCCTGTATTGGAAATAAATATCCTTTCCAGGTTGTTCAGGTTTTTCAGGGGTTCCAGATTGGTGATCTGGGTATTGGAGCAGTCAAGGATCTTCAACTTTTCCAGAGACCTCAATGCCTCCAGGTCGTGGATCTGTGTTTCTCCAAAGCGCAGGTCTTCCAGCTCCGGCAGGAAAGAAACCGGGCCTGGGTCGGTTACGGAAGTGTTTTGAAGGTAAAGCAGCTTCAGCCGGGTGAAATTGGAAACAGGCGACAGGTCGCGGATCTTTGTCCCGCTGATGGCCAGGTCCAGCAAATTGTCGGAATATCTCAACATGGAAAGGTCCTCCACCAGGGTATGGCTGCAGTCAAGAAATTCCAGTCCGGAGAGGTTCCTGACCGGCAACAGGTCGTGGACCATGGTGCCGGCACAATTTAACCGGCGCAGCCGGGTAAGTTTGCTCAGGGGTTGCAGGCTGTGGATGGCGTAATTATTTTCAATATCTATCTCCTGTATTTCCGTGACCTTCTTTATGATCTCCACCAGTCTGTCCGGGTCAAAAGGCAGGGTATCGTATACCATTTGCTGCATGGTATCGGTTTCCCGGATACGGATGGTATCCGTGCCGTATGCCAGGAAGGTGTCGATGCGATG
>JAGYMZ010000049.1 GCA_018400295.1 Bacteroidales bacterium
TAATAGCTGTCGCTAAAAATTGGTTGTAAATGTCTTTTTCCAGGCATGGCAAAGTTGATTATTGGGTTTTATTTGTTAATACCTTTAATTGGGTTTTGTTCCAGATGTCATCCAGATGTCATCCGGATGACATCTGGATGACATCTGAATTTTCGTACCTTTGCCCCCAAACCCTCAACCATGAAAAAAATAATTTACACACCAATGGCCCCTGAGGCACTTGGCCCATACAGCCAGGCTGTGGAGGCAAACGGAATGTTGTTTATTTCCGGACAGGTACCGGTAAACCCGGAAACCAAAAAAATACCCGAAGGCATTAAGGAACAGACTCGACAGGTGATGGAAAATATTGGCGCCCTTCTCAAAGAAGCCGGGTATGCCTTTGACGATGTGGTGAAATCCACTTGCCTGCTCAGTGATATGGACAATTTTGCGGCAATGAATGCAGTATATGCGGAATATTATCCGGAAAATCCCCCAGCCCGGGCTGCCTATGGAGTGGTTAAGCTTCCTCTTGGTGCGCTTATTGAAATCGAAACGATCGCGGTTAAATAAAACAATCAGTAATTAATTCCTATACACGATGAAATTCCAAAGTTTATCACTGACGTTCATTTTTTTGTATACATTCCTGATGCCAGCTATTACCCATGCTGACGAAGGTATGTGGATACCGTTGCTGCTTGAAAAATACAATGAGGAAGAAATGCGGGACATGGGTATGAAGCTGTCGGCTGAAGATATTTATAGCATCAACCATACCAGTCTAAAGGACGGCATCGTCATATTTGGAGGCGGTTGCACAGCCGAGCTGGTCTCGGATCAGGGACTGCTGCTGACCAACCATCATTGTGGATATGGTCAGATACAGCGGCACAGCAGCCTGGAAAATGATTACCTCACCGATGGTTTCTGGGCCATGGACAGATCGGAGGAACTTCAAAACCCAGGACTTAGCGTGACCTTTCTGATAAGTATGCAGGACGTGACCGGAAAAGTGCTCCAGGATGTCGGCAGCAACATGACGGAAAAGATCCGGGACTCCATTATCGACAGCCGCATCGAAGAGATCGTAAACAGTATTACGGATACTTCGGAATTCCTTTCTGCTAGGGTTAAGCCCTTTTACCACGGAAACCAGTACCTGCTTTTTATAAATAAAGTCTATAAGGACGTGCGCTTGGTTGGTGCCCCCCCTTCCAACATCGGTAAATTTGGAGGCGATACGGATAACTGGATGTGGCCGCGCCATACCGGGGATTTTTCGCTTTTTCGTGTGTATGCGGACTCCAATAACAATCCGGTGGAATATTCCCCGGACAATATACCCTACAAACCGAAATATTATTTTCCAATCTCACTGAAAGGTTATGAACCGGATGATTTTACACTGGTATTCGGTTATCCGGGGTCTACCCAACAGTATATACCATCGGATGCAGTGGAATTGCTTACCCGGGTGAAAAACCCGGTCCGCATAAAACTCCGTGGCTTAAAACTCGATGTGATGAAGCGTTATATGGAACAGGATGACCTGATCCGCCTTCAATACGCCGCTAAGGTTGCCAGAGTGGCCAACGGATGGAAGAAGTGGATCGGGGAAAACAAAGGGATACAACGGCTGAATACCATAGAACGCAAAAAGGAAAAGGAAAAGAACTTCCAGCAATGGGCGGATGCTGACCCGGAAAGGCGCAAAAAATACGGTGGTATCCTGGCGGAGTTCAGTGAAGTTTATGACCAGCTTGAACCGCTTGAATTGTCCAGGACTTACCTGATTGAAGGGGGCCTGGGAGTGGAGCTTTTGAGATATGCAGGAAGTTTCCGGGAACTCGTGGATGTCAGCAACAATGACCCGGAAAAGGAGCAGGTAGAGGAATTGACGGATAAATTCATAAAGCGGGCAAAAAATCATTTCAAAAATTACCAGGTGGAAATTGATAAGGAGATCTTCGTGAAGATGATCCGTGAATATTACCAGGAAATCCCTGAAGAAGATCAACCCGAAATTTTTGAAACCCTCCGGAAAAAATATGACGGAAATGTGCAGGAATATGCCAATGATATCTATGATAAATCATTCATGACTTCCGAAGAGGATGTTGTGGATTTTTTGGATAAATACAAAGCCAGGAAATATAAGAAGATCAAAAAAGACCCTGCTTTTGAGCTCGTTACAGGCCTGTACGACAAGTATTACAACGATATACAACCCCAAATAAGTGATCTGGATGCCCAAAAAGATAGTCTGCAGCGCATTTACATGCGGGCCCAGATGACGTTTGAGCCGGAGCGGCGCTTTTACCCGGATGCCAACTTTACGCTGCGCGTTGCGTATGGTAATATCGGTGATTATTATCCCAGGGATGCGGTCCGGTATGATTATTATACAACCCTGCAAGGAATCATGGAGAAAGAGGATCCGGAAGTATATGATTACGTGGTGGAAGAAAAACTGAAGGAGCTTTACAGGGAGAAAGATTTCGGCAGGTACGTGGACAAGGACGGCACCCTGCACGTGTGTTTCATCGCTGACAACCACACTTCCGGCGGAAACTCCGGCAGTCCGGTGATCAACGCAGAAGGGGAACTGATCGGTATCAATTTCGACCGGTGCTGGGAAGGGACCATGAGCGATATCGTCTTCGACCCCGACCGCTGTCGCAACATTTCCCTGGATATCCGCTACTGCCTGTTCATCATCGATAAATTCGCCGGCGCTACACATTTGGTGGAGGAGATGGATTTGGTGACGGAATGATGATTTGGTTTAAAGGCAGTTATGTGTGGGTCAGCGCAACGCGATTTTACAGGATAAAAACATAACCCGCTATGGCTGAAAAGAAACGAAAACTGTTTGAGGACTTTCCTGCGGTACCCGCCGAACAATGGGAAGAAAAGATCAGGCAGGACCTCAAAGGCGCCGATTATGAGAAAAAGCTGGTCTGGAAAACCGGGGAAGGCTTCCAGGTGAAGCCCTATTACCGGGCTGAAGACCTGCAGGACAAAAAATACCTGGAAGTGGTGCCCGGGGCCTTTCCGTTTGTCCGGGGGAACCATCCCAACAACAACTGGTACGTGCGCCAGGACATCCGCGTGGATGACATCGGAGAGGCCAATAAAAAAGCCCTGGACATTTTGATGAAAGGGATCGATTCCCTGGGCTTCACTCTGAACGGGAGAAAGGAATATGCCAAACAGGACATTGACCGGCTGTTGAAAAACATCTTTGCCGAGATCGTGGAGCTGAACTTTGATTGCCTGCCTGGCCTGGCCAAAAACATCACACAGATCTTTTATGACCTGGTGGTTCAATACAACCGGGATTTTCAGAAGATACACGGATCGGTCAATTACGAGCCCCTGGGATACCTGGTCCTTCGCGGCGAATTTTTCCGGTCCATGAAGGAAAGCTTCGATCTGGCCGGGGAACTGATCGACATCGTCCACCATTTCCCGGGGTTTACAGTGGTATCTGTGAACGGCTATCACTACCATAATTCCGGGGCTTCCATCGTGGAAGAGCTGGCGTTCAGTCTTGCAGAGGGTACGGAATATTTGACCCAGCTGACCGAACGTAATTTTTCGATCGACCGGGTCGCACCAAACTTGAAGTTCAACTTCGGCACCGGTTCCAATTATTTCATGGAGATCGCCAAGTTCCGGGCCGCACGCATGCTATGGGCAAACATAGTGAAAGCCTACGGCCCGAGCAAGGAAGAACATACCCGCATGAACATCCATGCGGTCACCTCCGACTGGAACAAGACCCTGTACGACCCATACGTGAACATGCTTCGCACCACCACCGAAGCCATGTCGGCGGTGATCGCCGGCATCGACTCCCTCACGGTGAAGCCCTTCAATGCGGTGTTCGAAAAACCTTCGGAGTTTTCTGAACGCATCGCCCGCAACCAGCAATTGTTGCTGAAAGAGGAATCCTACCTTGATAAAGTGACGGACCCGGCAGGTGGTTCCTATTACATCGAGAGCCTGACCGACAGCATTGCTTCGGAAGCCTGGAAGCTTTTTCTGGAAACCGAGTCTGAAGGTGGCTTTATCGAGGCGTTCAAACAGGGCTTCATCCAGGAAAAGATAAAACAAACCGCTGCCCGCCGCGATGAGGCCATTGCCCGCCGCAGGGAAAGCATCCTGGGGACAAACCAGTACCCGGATTGTGACGATCGCATTGAACGCATGGTGGATGCCGGCGTTTTTCAGCCCATGGACCTCAGCACAGATAATCCCCTGGCCGAAACCCTGAAGCCCTACCGGGGTTCCCAGGCTTTTGAACGGCTCCGCTATCAGACCGATCAGTATGCACTTGAACAAAAACGGCCGCGGGCTTTTATGCTTACCCATGGCAACCTGGCCATGCGCTTAGCCCGGGCGCGCTTTTCGGGTAATTTCTTTGCATGCGCCGGGTACGATATCATCGACAATTTGGGCTTCGATACACCTGCCCATGGCGTGCAGGCAGCCTTTGAACAGGAAGCGGACATCATTGTGATCTGCAGCTCGGATGAAGAATACCCGGAAATCGTACCGGAGATTGTCAAAGCCATTGGAAACAAAGCCATACCAGTGGTGGCAGGATACCCGGAAAAACAGATCGGAGACCTGGAAAAGGCCGGGGTAAAGCATTTTATTCATTTGCGTTCCAATGTACTGGAATCCCTGCAAGGATTCCAAAAAGAACTGGGTGTAGCGAACCATTAAAGTGAAAGAGACATGAAGCCGAACTTTCAACATATTGATTTCAAGACACATCAGAAAAAAACAGCGTTGCGGCAATGGGAAAAAGACAAGCGTATCCAGGCGGGATGGACTACACCGGAACACATACCGGTAAAACAGGTGTTTTCTGCTGAAGATCTGGAAAACATGGAACACCTGGGTTATGCGGCCGGTATACCGCCTTTTTTGCGTGGCCCCTATTCGACCATGTACGTGACCAGGCCCTGGACCATCCGGCAGTATGCCGGCTTTTCCACGGCCGAGGATTCCAATGCCTTTTACCGCCGCAACCTGGCCGCCGGCCAGAAAGGCCTCTCCATTGCGTTCGATCTGGCCACGCATCGCGGATACGATTCCGATCATGAACGTGTGATGGGCGATGTGGGCAAGGCCGGGGTGGCTGTGGATTCCATCCTCGACATGGAAGTGCTATTCGATGGCATACCCCTGGATGAAATGTCCGTGTCCATGACCATGAACGGTGCCGTGCTTCCCGTTATGGCATTTTACATTGTGGCTGCCCTGGAGCAGGGCGTGGAGCTGGAAGCGCTGAAAGGGACCATTCAGAACGACATCCTGAAGGAATTCATGGTCAGGAACACCTATATCTATCCGCCCCAGCCTTCCATGCGAATCATTGCCGATATTTTCGAGTACACTTCCAAATACATGCCCCGGTTCAATTCCATCAGCATTTCCGGGTATCACATGCAGGAAGCCGGGGCCACGGCCGACCTTGAGCTGGCCTATACCCTGGCCGATGGAATGGAATACATCCGTACGGGTCTGGATGCCGGGATCGACATTGATAAATTCGCCCCCCGCTTGTCTTTCTTCTGGGGCATCGGCATGAACCATTTTATGGAGATCGCCAAGATGAGGGCGGCGCGCATGCTCTGGGCCCGCATCGTGAAAAAGTTCGACCCGAAAAATCCCAAGTCCATGGCGCTGCGGACCCACTGCCAGACCTCCGGATGGAGCCTGACCGAGCAGGATCCCTTCAACAATGTGGCGCGGACCTGCATCGAGGCCACGGCGGCTGCCCTGGGACATACCCAAAGCCTGCATACCAATGCCCTGGACGAGGCCATTGCCTTGCCCACGGATTTTTCTGCGCGTATTGCACGCAATACCCAGATATACTTGCAGGAAGAGACCGAGATCACCCGGAACGTCGACCCCTGGGGTGGTTCGTATTACGTGGAATACCTGACCCATGAGATCGCCCGGAAGGCCTGGGATCTGATCGGGGAAGTCGAGGAGCTGGGGGGCATGGCCAGGGCCATCGAGACAGGCCTGCCCAAAATGCGGATCGAGGAGGCGGCCGCCCGCAAGCAGGCGCGCATCGATTCGCACAAAGACATCATCGTAGGCGTGAATAAGTATCGCAGAGACCATGAGGATCCCATTGAGACCCTGGAAGTGGACAACACCACCGTGATGGAGTCGCAGCGCAGGAGATTGAAAAAACTCCGGGAGGAGCGCAACGATGCCCAGGTTAGGCAGGCCCTGGATGCCATTGAAAGATCCGCCGAAACCGGCGACGGAAACCTGTTGGAGCTGGCCGTGGAAGCTGCAAAGAAAAGGGCCTCCCTGGGAGAGATCTCCATGGCCTGCGAAAAGGTGTTTGGCCGGTACAAGGCCGTGATCCGGTCCATTTCCGGCATCTATTCCTCGGAGTCGAAGAACGACAGCAGCTTCAGGAAAGCCACCGAACTGGCCGATGCGTTCGCAGCGCTGGAAGGGCGGCGCCCGCGGATCATGGTCGCTAAGATGGGTCAGGACGGACATGACCGCGGTGAGAAGGTGGTGGCCACCGGTTTTGCCGACATCGGCTTTGATGTGGACGTGGGCCCGCTGTTCCAGATCCCCTCGGAAACCGCCAAACAGGCCGTGGAAAACGATGTACACATAGTGGGTGTGTCCAGCCTTGCTGCCGGACACAAGACCCTGGTGCCGCAGTTGATCGGGGAGCTGAAAAAGCTGGGCAGGGAAGACATTATGGTGATCGTGGGCGGGGTGATCCCGGCCAGGGATTACGAATTCCTATACAATGCCGGGGCCGTGGCCATCTTCGGGCCCGGAACGGTGATCTCCGATGCAGGGATCAAACTGCTGGAGATCCTGATTGAATCAAGGAGATCTTAAGGGTTGGTGAAGGTCATGTTTTGCAATCCATTGTCTACCGATGGTTTTATGACACCAGGTTACTACCCTGTCGTCAAACAGGGCCTTTTATGTGCGACCGGATCCGGTGGCCTGCTTGTCCGTTCACACCAAATCCGCTCCCCGGGATTTGTTTGTTAAGCATCAGAAAGAATATTTCAGCTTGGTGTATATCATCGAATTATCTTTGTATTGTCCGAATCTTCCATCAGTATTACCTGTGAAAACGTTGGCCCCTACTAAAACGGAAAAACCGTCATCGAGATCATAGGTTATTTTAGGACGGATCAGGGCATCCTCGTTGGTTATTCCCAGGTAGGTGAATAATTCAAGGTGCAGAGTCTCCCTGAAAAGATCGTATTGTGCCAGGAAAGTCATGGTGGTGATGTTCTGCTTTCGCAAAATAGGGTCATCATAATCCAGGATGGTTTCCTGAATGACCTGGCTGCTGAGTTTGACATCACCAATACTGAAGTCCGCCCCAATCAGATAATGCAGGTAATCTTTTTCAGTCAGGCTGCCATCGGCCAGCGCATCGGTGGTTTGAAAATATTTGCCATAATAATAAGCTCCTTCACCCCTTAAAATGACTCCTTTTATTTCCGTGCTGAACGATCCGCCCCCAACGACCAGCCTGTTGTATTCGGGAAATATTTCCAGTTTGTTCAATGCAGGGTGTCCCCCCAGGGTATCAAATTCTTTAATGGTAAACAAGGAAGGATTGTCATCCCAGGTGTATGCGCCCATCAGCTCAAAGTCTATTTTGGGACCCAGGGACGCATACTTCAGAAAAACCTCGCTGTTCTTAATGCCTGCTGTTATGTCGGATCTTGAGTAATTGAATTCGGGTTTTACGGGGAAAGCGGGTTCAATGTACCAAATAGAACCGGGTTGCGGCCATTCATTGGGAGTGAAGACCGGTACCCAGATAAGTTCGATGGTGCTGTTCCCGGTATAATAGTTTAGTTTGGATGCGATGATCCCCCGCCTGATCTCATAAAAATCCGGCAATAGGAATTCTCTTAAATCCAATGGGGAAACGATGTCCGTTATAAATACCCCATCGGCTTTTCCCCAGACTACCTGCTGTTTTCCGATGCGCAGATCAAAACGCTTGAAGAAGAAGTCCATATATAACTCCCGCAACTTCAGATTCAGGCTGTCGACATCATATAGATATATAACAGGATTGACTTTGAAGGCTGATTTGTTTCCCATCTTTTCGAATGACAGGTCGAGTGTTTGTTGCGCAATGGCGAGATTGCCCGTTTCCGTTAATATTCCCTCGTAAGTTCTTGCATAGCCCCGGATATCTATATTTTGAGCTGAAAGTCCTTTCAGGAAGAGCAGAAGCATTATTGTTAAAAAGACCTTGTTGTTCATTGCTTTATCCTTTTTACAATCCCCGGGTCATCATTCTCTCACTGAATTTCAGGTCAGAAACACCGGTGTTGATCTTTATTTTACTCAGTTTCATTTCCGTACGATGGTCTTTCTGAATGTTTTTCATCTCCGAAAAAGTAATGATGTCGAAGCCATCAATGTTATTATACTCTTTGATGCTGAGGATCTTCAGCAGGTCGCCGTCTTCATCGTAAAATTCCTTCTTCACCCCGATAAAAGTTTCTTTTTCTAACCAGGTGATGGTTTTGGCGTACATATAATCTTTGTCTACGGGGATGCTTTGAACCACATAACAGGCCTTGCCGTTGATGTTCTCTTCGCGCAGGAGTTCATGGGTGTCTTCTTCAAGTTTGCGGTCGCCCAGGTCATCATAGGTAAAATCGGATCCCATGAAATAATCGCTTTTGCTGTCGCTCGAAATCCTCTTTACTTTATTAAGTGCCGGCAGATAGATCCACTGGTCGTCAGCCCTGTCATCGTCGTACGACCAGTTCATAAAAGAAGTATTCCGCACGTCGGCCGGGGATATAAAAAACATGATGCTTTTTTCCACCTCACCCATGTCCTTGGTAAATTGCTTGATTTCCCTGATGCGGGTATCGCCTGCGCTGTTGATCAATGTCATTTTGAGATCGGACTCCTGATCTTCGCCCGTTGGACGGTTATAGGTCTTGTCAATGATCTCTTTGCCCGTAAGGCTTTGTGTGTTTGCATTTTGAAACGCTCCGCTTAAGACCAGTAAGCTGATAAGCATTATGGAAATTTTTGATTTTTTCATTTTATTTTCTCCTTTATATTTTTTATGTATGCATTTGATTTGTTTAACAATACAAGCATGATGGTGAGGGTTCCGGCAAAACTGGTGAACATGTTCAATGATACCAGTGCACCCAGTTCCCTGTTTGGGGGGAATACCGAAAACAGCAAAACCATAAAACCGGCAATCACTACAATGGCATTGTAGGTAATGGCTCTTCCTGAGTGGTTCATGGTTTTTTGTGCAGTTAGCAATTTGTCGCCGGTAATCCTGGCGTTAACACGATACTGCTCTATGAAGTGAACGGCATAGTCAATACCAATTCCAATGGCAATGCTCGACAGCAGCGCTGTGGTTGTATTCAATGGTATGTTCAGGAAACCCATCACGCCAAAGCTGATCAATGCAGTGATGGTAATGGGAACGGCGCCGATCAGCCCTATTTTTATTTTTTTGAACATAATGGATAACAGGATGACCACGATCAGCAGGGAAAGTATCAGGCTTTTGATCTGTCCTTCCAGGATGAGATCGGTGAAAACCAGACCTTTGTATCCGCTGCCGGCATAGTTTATTTCTATACCTTTCTTTTTAAAGTCATTTGCGTAGTCATCAATTATGCCCAGGGTGGCATTGATGGCTTTGGAGTTGTCGCTTTTCAACTGGTAGGTTACATTCATCTTCGAATAATTGTAATCCACCACCCTGTTCAGGTTTTCCGGGTCGCCCGACATTTCATAAAGCAGGAGGTATTGCGCCACCATGTCTTTGCTCCCGGGTACCCTGTTGAATTCCTCTTTATCGGCATTCATTACCTTGTTCATTCTGTTCACATAATCAACCAGCGAAAATGAATTTCCGACAATTTGCAGACTGTCTTCAACATGCTTCTGCATTTTTTCCACCAATCTCAGTACACCGGGCTCTTTGAAGACATCGGCATTTTCGCTGCCTGCATCCAGCACCAGGTTTAAGGTTGTGGTTCCGCCAAAGTGTTCATTGATGAATTTATCGGTGCGTACGATGTCGCTGTCTTTTTCAAATTTTTCCAGAAAGCTGGAATTGATCCATATCTTTTGCATTCCGGTTACGGATAATACAATTATAATGGCTGTGATGATCATGGACCAGGATTTGTTGCGGATCACTTTCATTGCAAAAACATCGGCCAGCTTGTGTGTTGTGTCTTTTTTGTAGGTTTTCTGCTTTTTGATTTTCGGAAGCCCGAATATCATGATACCGGCCGGGATGATCACCAGTGAGAAAAACATCGCGGCCATTACTCCGAAAGCCGTAAATACGCCAAAATATTTGATCGGAAGCACTTCTGAGGTAAGCAGGGAAATAAATCCCACGGATGTTGTAACCGAAGTCATGGCCACGGGTTTCCACATTTTCCTGAGCATTTCAAGGGTGGCTTCTTTTTTGGAAGCCATCAGATTTTTTCTCAGAAACAACTGCAGGTGACTGTACAGGTGGATACCGTCGGCCACACCGATGGCGATCAACATCACCGGCATCATGGTGGTTACGGCATAGATGGGTATGTTTAGCACGGCCATCAGGCCAAATGCCCAGAGCACACTGAAAAATACCACCGACATGGTAAGCAGGGTGCTTTTAATACTTCTCAACATGAAGTAAAGCACAATGACGATGACCAGCAATACGATGGGCACCATTTTCTTCATGTCTTTCGGGCCAAGCAGGGCCATGGTCCCTTCCACGATGGGGCGTCCCGCAACGTGAATGTTGATCTTGTCCGTTTCATATTGAGCGGTGGTTGACAGAATCCGCTCATAAAATTCCTGGGTAAAAACATCATCTTCAATTTCCGCAATGATAATGGCCACTCTGCCGTCAGTTGAAACCAGACGTCCGTGGGCCATTTCATTGGTTTCCACATGTTGCTTTAGTCTGTTGAGCGCTTCGGGTGAGGAAGGTACCTGCTTGTAAAATTCTTTAACATCCAGGCCCAACTCTGTTCCGGTGATATTGTCAGCAGTGTAAAGGGATGTGACATCTGCTTTGCGTATCTCATCCATTTTCTGCAGGGTACGGGTAAGTTGTTTCAGGGTGTCCAGAGTTTCTGCATTGTATATTCCATCCGGGTTCTCGATTGCTACAATGATCCCGTCTTTGATGCCGAACCATTCTTCTGCTTCATCGCTATATATAAAGGCCGGATGATCCTGGGGCATATATTCGTCCAGATCGGTTTCCATTTCTGAGTTTTGCAACATGAACCAGAAAAACACAGCACTGAGTATCAGGGTGCCAATCAGCAGTGGCCAGTGGGCTTTGATGATTTTCTGAAATAATTTCTCCATGATCATTTTAGTTTTTATTTACCAAGCTGTTTGTTTCATTGTCGGTTATTGTAGAATTATTGATTGGCTGGTCTGATGATCATGGTGTTGGTGATAACACCAATAAGCTCATTTCCTTTAGCCCGGAGGTCGAAGTCATACTTATTGGCTTTCCATTGCCTGACCAGGAAACGTACCGATCCGAACAGCACAGAATTTATAAGATCCGGATCAATGTTGTTATGCTGACCATTCCCGGCCTGGATTTCCAGAATAAGTTCCCTCATGATACCGGCATTCATTTCCTGGATTTCACGTATTTTTTGAATGATCTTTTCTTCGTTCTGGAAAATTTCTTCGGAAAAAATTACCGAAGCAAAAGCAGGATTTTTGCAAAATGCTTTTAAAACCGTATCAAAAAAATTTCTGATACGCACTTCAGGTTTGTTATTGGGATCGTTAAGGAATTTGTGATAATCCTGTATCCGCTGCTTAAAAATATCCATGATGGTATCCAGAATGTCGAATTTACTTTCAAAATGCCGGTATATGCCGGGCTCTGATATTTGGATCTTTTTCGACAAATTCTTAATGGTGAATCCCTGTATTCCGTGCTTATCAATCAATTCGATTGAGGCCTCCAGGATCTGCTGCTGTCTTGCTGATAACATTTTCAATATAGTTAGTTAGTATTCACTAACAAAGTAACAACATTTATCCATGATTTGCAAGTTTTTCCTGAATTTTAAGATGCTCAGGCAGGAAGAATCCATTCCCCTGTTGAATGAAATGCCGCCCTGGTCAAAGGAGGAAGTCTGCAATGCAACTCCCCAAAGGGCTATTGGCACAGCCATAGCCTGTTTCCTTCATTTGAAAACCATACCACCATTTCACTTCAAAAGTATACCACCTTCATGCAGGGTTAAAACCAATTCAGGGTACTCAACCACATATGCTGCCTCTGGTTTCCTGTTATTTCTTTTAAAATGTCAGGTTTTTCTAAATCAATTATTAATTTACAAAACGAAGACGTTTTGGGCGGGCACATAGGTATTGATGGTATATGCCGGATGATTTTGAAAATACCATCATAATATTATTTCCTGTATATCATTAGGTTAAAATTGAAATTACTTTTTCCAATTTCCCTCTGACAGTTTTTGCCACTTCTGTCAATTCTTCGTTATCCACTGCCTGCATGGATGCGAAAGGATCAACGGCGGCAATTTCAATTTTTTCATCATCAAGTTGTTGCACAATAACGTTGCAAGGAAGCATTGTGCCGATTTTATCTTCTATTTGTAAGGCCTGGTAAGCCAAAGGCGGGTTACATGCACCGAGTATTTTATATTTCCTAAAATCAATATTCATTTTTTCATTTAGCTTTTCGTGGATATCTATTTCAGACAATACACCAAAACCTTCTTGTTGTAAAGCTTCCTTCGTTTTTGATATGGCTGATTCAAAATCGGTGTTCAGGGTTTTTTGAATATAATACTTCATGGTTCATGTATTTAATGGTTTACATTCAGTTTTCGTTTCAAGAATTGTGCATTAACAGCGACAATAACTGTACTCAGGCTCATTAATAGCGCCCCCAATGCTGGATTAATCAATATTCCTGCGCTGAAAAGCACGCCGGCAGCCAATGGAATGGCAACTACGTTGTAACCCGTTGCCCAGACAAAGTTTTGTATCATTTTTTTATAGGTTTCTTTTCCAAACACTATCAGCGACGCAATATCTTTAGGATTGCTGTTTACCAGTATGATATCCGCTGTTTCGGCTGCTATATCAGTGCCTGAACCCACTGCGATACCTACATCTGCCGTTGCCAGTGCAGGCGCATCGTTGATTCCATCTCCTGTCATGGCAACAAATTCTCCGTTTTGTTGAAATTCTTTAATTTTTTCAAGTTTCTGGTCGGGCAGGATCCCGGCAAAATATCCATCAAGCTCCAATTCATCACTGACACTTTTGGCTACTTTTTCATTGTCACCGGTCATCATAAATACTTTTAGTCCGTTGTCTTTCAATATTTTTACAGCTTCATACGATTCCTGCCTGATTTCGTCTGCCATTGCGATAAAACCAGTCAAATGATCATCAACCATCACGAAAACAACGGTTTCCTGTTCATTAGTAAAGGTCTTGTCGGGAATTTCAATGTTTT